>NZ_QMEA01000002.1:0-148178 GCF_012912105.1 Brasilonema sp. UFV-L1 | reverse complement strand
CTGGCGTCAGTTTTAGCCCCGATGGGCAAACTATCGCTTCTGCAAGTTTTGACGCAACCGTCAAACTCTGGAGACGAGATGGCAGATTGCTCACCACCCTAACTGGGCATAACGCTCCGGTTACTGGCGTCAGTTTTAGCCCCGATGGGCAAACTATCACTTCTGCAAGTTTGGACCATACGGTTAAACTCTGGAGGCGGGATGGCAGATTGCTCACCACCCTGACTAGACATAAAGCTCCAGTTGCTGGTTTCAGTTTTGATCCCGATGAACAGACGGTTGATTCTGCAAGTAATGAAGCAACTGGCAAACCCTGGAGGCCGGATGGTAGCTTGATTTTCACCTTGACTGGGCATCAAGCTCCGATTTTTGGCGGCGTTACTTTCAGTCCTGATGGACAGACGATTGCTTCTGCAAGTGTTGACAAAACTGTCAAACTCTGGAGACGGGATGGCACCTTAATCACTACTCTGACTGGGCACAATGCTGCGGTGATTGGCGTTACTTTCAGTCCTGATGGACAGACAATTGCTTCTGCAAGTCATGATAAAACTGTCAAACTCTGGAGACGGGATGGCACCTTAATCACTACTCTGACTGGGCATAGCGATTTGGTCAATAGCGTTACTTTCAGCCCAGATGAACAGGCCATTGCTTCTGCAAGTAATGACGCAACTGTCAAACTCTGGCGGCGGGATGGCACCTTGATCACCACGCTGACTGGTCATCAAACTGTGGTTAGTAGCGTCAGTTTCAGTCCTGATGGGCAGACCATCGCTTCTACAAGTTGGGACCATACCGTTAAACTCTGGAGGCGGGATGGCAGCTTGATGACCACCCTAACTGGGCATAACACTCCAGTTCATGGCGTCAGTTTCAGCCCGGATGGTCAGATGCTTGCTTCTACAAGTATTGATGGAAAAGTGATTCTGTGGAATTTCAATCTTGATGATTTGTTAAGGCGCGGTTGCTCTTGGGCACGTGAGTACCTGAAAAACCCTAACAACGGTATGAGTAAAGATGACCACACCCGGCAGATTTGTGATGATCTTTAGAAGAGACGAGAATCCAGAGATGGATGAGAGAGTAGAACCAATTTATATTAAGTATTAACAATAAATGTTAATTATTAATTTAATCACAAACAATGTATTGAATTCTTTGATAATTAAAATTACAAGAATATCTTGAATTTTGTTCATTAACAATTTTAAGGAGAGAATCAGTTGTTAACATCTACTCTACTAGCTGCCACTTTTGCCACAACACCTTTGCAATGGAGTCCTGTCGTTGGGGTGATTATGATCCTGAGTAACATCGTTGCCATTGCCTTCGGCAAATCTAGTATTAAGTATCAAAGCGTTGGTCCAGAACTCCCTTCACCCCAGTTTTTCGGTGGTTTTGGTTTACCTGCACTTTTGGCAACGACTGCTTTTGGTCATATTCTAGGTGTCGGCGTTATCTTAGGACTGCATAGCCTTGGTAGGATCTAAATACTTGCCGAACTTGGAATTTTCTTGATTGTTTTTTCGTATACAAAAAAGAGCCAGAAAACATAATTATCTGGCTCTTTTATGTTTATGATCTTGACTTGTCTTCTATCCTGCTAAAGGCGTCAGACCTCGCATTTGACGAATACCATTGATGCAGCCTACGCAATCACAGCCATACTTGGCTATAGCAGCCTCGCTTTCTTCGTCAGTGAATTCCAGTTCTGTGTTGGCTTGATTTCGCTCAGCTTGTGGTGCGGCAAATTCCACGACAGATGAACCCTCAGTGTTATTAACGCGTGTGCATTCTGGGCGAGGAGTTGCTTTGTGAGAAGAACGTACACAGGAAAGACGATTTGCCACTGGATTCACTGTTTGATTTGCTCTAGCCGGTTGGGTCATCATTGCCAAAGAAATGATAGACGCAAATAGCATAGGACTGGAAAGCAAAGTGAGGAAAAATTTTTTGTTCATCTGTTTAAAAATATCTGTGACGAAACAAGACATAGGTTTAATGTTTTCACATTCCTTGGTTAGTATTCAGTAAATTTTGTGCAAAGTTGCCTGAATAAGTGCAGGAGTGAGTGCAGAGAGTGCTTAAAAAACAGGCTCTATTTTAACAGACGCAATTTATCACGTCCAGATCAAAACAACACGAAAAAAGTGGTAGATGTAGCCAAGGATAACTATCTAAAAGGAAAAGCGAGAACATTTTTTTTGAAAACCGACTGAAACATTTATTCAGTAAGCTAATCGCATACTTGAACTCTTAGCTCCAGAATTTATTTCTTGGCGGGCAAAAAGGCAGGTGCAAGACTACGACTATAATCGTAGCTATTGACGAATTTCGCATGAGTTAAGTTCCTTACTTAGCTCGACTTTATTCAAATCAAAAAACGTAGTACAATTTGAAATTTTGGAGTCAGTGTGAAGAAAGCGTTCTGCCGACAATCCCGCACAAGCGTGTGATTGTGAAAGAGTTACTGGCAATCACTTTTAGCGCTTCATGTGCCCTGAATCATGTTTCACGCTTGGTATAAATAAGGCTTCGTACTTATGCGATCTGCGCAAAGCGCAGCAGCGTTAGCTCCGGCCCCCTAAGGGGCTAGCTATCGCCTCTGTGGGGTAGGCGTTCTGCACAATCCCATAAAGCAGGAAAATGGATAAAGTCGAACTAACTTGAAGGCAATAAAGAATTTTCCGGCAAGCAATTGCATCTGGATGAATATTTCTATACTCTTTAGTACCAATTTGTCAAATGAAATTGGGTGCGTCTTTACAAGATTTTAAACAGCTTGTGTATTCATTTTTGTCATGAGTCATTTGTCTTTTGTCAAGTACAAATGACTAAGGACAGTATTGACAAAACAATTGCTATTTAAACAAATTTTAATCTACGAGAGCCGTTTAGCCTCGACTGTTTGAGGTAATTGCAGCGGATCTGGCAAATTAGGAAATGTTAATTCCCAACCATTGGCTAAAGTAAAAATCTTGCCTTCTGCTCCTTCAGTTTGTTTAACAACTTCTTCTTCAAGGTCTTTTTTAGCAACGTAGACAACCAAATTTCCAGCATCATTCTGACGCAGCATGACTTTCATCTGAGTTTCCTGCTTTCTAGTGTTGATTATTGATGGATTTGTGAAATGTTTTAACAAAAAAGAATTTAGACTACAGAGTCGAAACTCAGAATGAAATTCTGTACGACTCTCTCTCTAACGAGTTCAGCCGACAGGCTTCCGTACGGTTCCTCTGCAGGCGACTGACTTTCCCGTTGGGTGAGAGACGATCTGTATGAATTGCATTCTGAGTTGGTGAGTTCTCCATTTTGCCTTCTTTTTCAATTTCCTTTCACAAAAAAAGTCTACGAAGCTTCCTCAGTTATTTTCTGTTCGTTCTCAACAAGTTCTAATTCTTTTTTGAGACAACCTACAATAAATCCTCTCTCCAAAAAATGGACTGCATAAATATAGGACCTTTGTAAATATGTGCCGATACTAGCTACGTAGCCGATATCTCCTTTTTTCGCTAAGATAACCCCAATTTCTTGACCGGGAAAAGTACCGTCGTTCTTAATCATTTTACGAAGTCGGACTTTATCACCGATGTTAAAAGCGGGTGGTTGTTCAAGTTCTATTTCATCTGATCGCATGTGAATACCTCTGTTGTTCTTGTACCAAATTCAACAGTTCTTGCACGGTTAAGCCGCGTTTTTTTTGTACTGCTTCTTGTCGTACTGCATCTAAGACAGACTGGGTTTGTTCCGAGTCAAGAACAATACCATACTCCTGCAAAACACTAGATAATAAATGCCGACCAGAATGTTTACCCACAACCAAACGTCTTTCCCACCCAACCTCCTGGGGAGCAAAAGGCTCATAAGTCATCGGATTTTGCAGCACACCATGAGCATGAATACCAGCTTCGTGAGCAAAGGTATTTTCACCCACAATGGCTTTCCAAGGTGGTACATGACATCCTGATGCAGCCGCAACAAGTCGAGACAGTTCTAATAAACGAGGCGTGTCAATACCCACATGAACACCGTATATGCGTTTGAGAGCCATGACAACTTCCTCCAAAGCTGCATTTCCCGCTCTTTCGCCTAATCCATTTACCGTAGTATTCACGGATATTGCTCCAGCTTTGATACCAGCAAGGGCGTTAGCAGTTGCTAGACCAAAATCATTGTGAGTGTGAACCTCTACGGGAATGGCTAAAGCCATCACCAATCGTTTGACTTTAGTATATGTAGTGAAGGGGTCGAGAATACCTACTGTGTCACAAAAACGAAACCGCGATGCACCCCATTCTTGAGCATATTGCGCGACATCAAGGAGAAAATTTCCATCAGATCTTGAAGAATCCTCTCCTCCTACAGCTACCCAAAGACCTTGATCAACAGCAAAGCTAATGCTATCTCTAAGTTGTTGTAGAGTCACCCGCCACTGACCATGAAATTTAGCAGCGATTTGGATTCCAGAGACGGGTATGGCAATATGCACTCGCTTTAAACCGCAAGCTATAGAAGCTTGAATATCAGATATGACAGCACGATTCCAGCCAAGCAGTTTTGCTTTTAGACCCGCCTGAGTAATTGCTGATATAGCTCGTATTTCTTCTCTACCCATCGCTGGAATACCGACTTCTAACTCATCAACGCCGATTGTGTCCAGGAACTTGGCGATCGCCACTTTCTCTTCAAAGTTAAAGGCGACTCCTGCTGCTTGTTCACCGTCACGTAGTGTCGTGTCATTTATAAGGACTTGATTCATCTTAAAAACCTCTTAGAAAATCATGAATGATGACTAGCAAAAAACTCAAACTTCTTGAAATAACTCAGTTGAGACTTCACTTAAAAATCCGCGCTTCTTCTGTATTGAAGGACTCTTTTGTTGTCAAATCTATTCAAGGAATTCCTATAAATATTCTGATTTTTGCGTTTTGTGTTCTGAGTTATCATAAAAAATATCACTATTCATAATTCGTAAAACTTCAGCAATCAGCAGCGGAGGCATGCCTCCGCTAGTCAATTTTGATGCCTGAATTTTTACCATCATTTATTATTGAAATTGATATTTCTTGTTTTATCTGTATGGCATAAAACAAGAAATATGTATCAATTACAAATTATGATTATCAGGTGGTAATTCTGTATCACCAAATAGCATATGACTGAGATAGGTATTAGCAATTCCTGAAAACACTAAAATGCTTAATCCGGCAAGAAAAGTAGAAATCATAGTTATATTCTCCTGAAATAATCCAAACTTTTTCTGGATTCTTATTAAAGAAATAGAAAAAACGAAAGAAATATTGATGATGACTCTTTTATAGTTAGAGTTTGCATTCTTTAAGATTGGTCTTCTAGCCAATCCAAAATTCGTTCTAGCTGTTCTATATCAACTAAGCCATATTGCCAAAGAAGCATTGCTAAGGGACTATTATCTAACTCATGTTTGCGTAGTGCTACAGCAATATCCACAGTTGAAAGTGCAAATTCATTTTGTAAAAAATCAAGAAATCTTATATCACTTTGATAATTTGCCATAATACAGTTTTTAACAAAAAGAACATCAACTAAAAAGAAAAAATGTAGATGTCACAGAAATAAACTTTCCAGAAGCGCAGTGAACTTCTCCAAGTACAAGTGTGTGCTTGTACGTAAGCGTGGTGCAGACACGCGCAAGAGGCTTAGAGGAAATCTCTGTAGCCTAAGAGGATACACTGCTGTACGTCTACGAACAACTTTTGACATGGAAGTGTTCTCCGGCTGCAAAAGGCTGTAGGGTAGAAGAAAAATTTTAACATCTCAACTTCATACCTGCTCCTTTATATTTGTTTTCACATGTCATGCCTGTTTCTAGGCTTTCTTGTTACTTCATACAGTTCGTCAATTGAGATAGTCAAAAATTTAAAGCTGCCAACATCTTTCTAGCCAGTTGATTAATTCTTGGCGACTTGCCATAAATTGCAGTACGGTGCTGCGAACAAGAATTGCTGTCAGACAACTATTGACTTCTACCCGCAAAGAACCGTCAGGAGAACACCAACTCTTGATCATTAACTCTTGCAAGCGTTGATAGATTTGCCTGCGATCGCTCATCGGAATTTGTACAATATGTTCGCCTGAACCTTGAAAACTACAAGATTGCATAATTAACGTTCCTTTCTCACCAGTTCTTTTTCCTTGTTCTGACTTGTCACGGTTTGTAGCTTTTGTTCGAGTTGCTCAATACGTTGTAGTAAGGTGCTAAACACAGTCGCTTCTAAATCGGGTAATTTTCCGTGTTCTAAAGCCGATAGGTGTTCATTCTGCTTGCGGGAAATAATTCGCCCTGGAACTCCCACGACAGTCGAATCTGGTGGGACATTGCGCAAAACAATCGAACCTGCACCTATGCGGACGCGATCGCCAATCTGAATATTACCCAAAATTTTTGCACCTGCTCCCACAACGACATTTTTCCCAATAGTAGGATGGCGCTTACCACTCTCTTTTCCAGTTCCACCAAGGGTAACACCTTGGTAAATGAGCGTATAGTCAGAGACAATAGCAGTTTCGCCAATCACAACACCCATACCGTGATCGATAAACACACCCTTGCCAATCTCCGCACCTGGATGAATTTCAATTCCTGTTAAAAACCGTCCTAAGTGAGAAATCAAGCGCGGGATAAAAGCCACTCCACGGCGGTACAACCAATGGGCAAGGCGATGCAAACAAAGTGCGTGGAATCCAGGGTAACAAAACAGCACCTCTAGCCAATTGCGTGCTGCTGGATCTCGCTCAAAAATGATGCGAAAATCACTCAATAGCAGTTCAAAAGAAACGCTCTTAAGCATAGCAAAAAAAAGGTGGGAATACTTGCCCAGCATTTCTGCAATCTTTGAATTCCTGATATGGTCGAAGGGCTGTTGCATCGGTACTCGGGGAGTGAAAATCGCGCCTGTGCTATGTTCTCTGCTTATATCAGGTGTTTGCAAAGACTGTTCTTAGTCTGACGCCGATTGGAATTATTGGATTGATTAACAGTGTACTCACCAACCTTAAAGCCTGATTTCATGCAAACTTAAAATTTTTCTTGGGGTAGGGGTGCTAGTATTTTCAGGGTCAGGGTACTAGAATTTATGGGGGAAGGGAATAAGTATTTCTGTACTCGATAGAAATTCACTTACAGATAAGACTTTTATGCAATTTCGGCAATGTATTTTTGCATAAATTAACAGCTACTTCCCTATACTCAAGAATGAAATAAGCAAATTGTATGCAAAAAATCTGTATATTTAGCCACTATTTTTTATAGTATTCCTACAATTGAGAAAAGACAAGTTATGCTATTTTATCTGATGGTTTTTATCTGTAAGCGTAAATACTATTTTCTATATCTACAATTGTAGTTTGATTAACCATTAGACTAATCTTATCCTTTTGGATCAAGATTTGGACCCTTCTACATGAAGAAAATGCAAGTTTTTTATGCACTGGATGCATGCTCAAGGATAAAAAAACCTGTGTTGAGAGAATTGGTTAGTGTTCAAACTGAGTTAATTGAGATAAAATTCTATTAATGAAGAAACCAAGCTGGGTTAAAAACCTGAGTTTTCTATGTTGACGCCTGAAAAGAATCCAAAATTGCCAAGAGAAATGATGTCAAAATTTCCCAGAGATGAGGATACCAACAAAATATTAAAAAAAACTTGAATTGCATTTTTCCCTCGAAAAAAATGATATTCTCTATACAGAATTAAACTTCGCTAATTTCTGGGTTACCACTCTGTGATTGACTCCGGATTTCCAAAATCAAAATCTCTGTTCAGGCAGTGCTTTAGGTATTATTTCATTAGCCTGTGAGTACAAGGTAGAAAACCGAAAAAAAAGCTAATATATTTCTCAAACCCTTGTAGGAATTGGGTTTCATTTGAGTACACAAATACTTGCCCCTATTTCCATAAATACTAAAACCCCAACTCAAAAATTCTAGTACCTCTACCCAGAAAAAAATTTTATGAATCCTCAAATGCTTAAAGGGTAAAGGTTTTTAATATTGAGTACAAATCTAATCAATCTAATAAATTCTATCCATAGCACAAGCGCTGCCCTTATTCAAGACAACTGATATAAAACTTATATCGCCAACACTCAAAGCGCAAATAAAAACAGCGCTTCGGAGTGAGTGGAGGGATGAGATAGCACCATGCCCCTGTGAACAGAAGTCGCGCCTTTACGCGCAAATTTCCTTCAAGTTGAAGAGCGTTGACACACACCAGCCTTTAAAAACTTGGGTACAGAGCGCCAGTACAAGACGCGGCTTCCATTCTTAGCTCAACAGAGTGGCTATGGCATCTTCCACGGTGGCAACGTTAGTACCTGACCATACGAAATTCAATGACACAGTCTACAGGACTCGTTACCCCTCTAGTTACAGAATCCACTCCAACCAAAGCAAAATCCAGTGGTTGCGGCGGATGCAACAGCGATAGCAGCGCCACTGTGGAAATGGACGAAAAGCTGAAACAACGTATTGCTCAGCATCCTTGTTACAGTGAAGAAGCTCATCACCATTATGCGAGGTTGCACGTTGCTGTCGCCCCTGCTTGCAACATTCAATGTAACTATTGTAATCGTAAATACGACTGCGCTAATGAGAGTCGTCCTGGAGTGGTGAGCGAATTACTGACTCCAGAGGAAGCAGCACATAAAGCTTTGGTGATTGCAGGCAAAATTCCTCAATTGACCGTTTTAGGAATTGCAGGTCCTGGCGATCCACTAGCAAATCCTGAAAAAACTTTCCGCACTTTTGAATTGATTGCAGAAAAAGCACCAGATATCAAGCTTTGTCTGTCAACTAACGGTTTAATGCTACCGGAGTATGTTGACCGCATTAAACAACTCAACATAGACCACGTTACAATTACCATTAACATGGTAGACCCAGAAATTGGAGCAAAAATTTATCCTTGGGTTCACTACAAGCGCAAGCGCTACAGAGGTATTGAAGGGGTAAAAATTCTCCACGAAAAGCAGATGGAAGGATTACAAGCCCTCAAGGAAGCCGACATCCTATGCAAAGTCAACTCGGTGATGATTCCGGGGATTAATGATGAGCACTTGATAAAGGTCAACAAAGTTATTCGCTCTAAAGGTGCATTTCTTCACAATATCATGCCGCTGATTTCCGCACCAGAACACGGCACCCACTTTGGATTGACTGGTCAGCGCGGTCCCACACCAAAAGAACTTAAGGTTGTGCAAGATAATTGCGCTGGTAACATGAAGATGATGCGTCATTGCCGTCAGTG
Source organism: Brasilonema sp. UFV-L1 (assembly GCF_012912105.1). GTDB lineage: Bacteria > Cyanobacteriota > Cyanobacteriia > Cyanobacteriales > Nostocaceae > Brasilonema. Next base: position 138,888 of record NZ_QMEA01000002.1, on the reverse strand, counting down.
TCGTGCTGATGCAGTCGGTCTTTTGGGTGAAGACCGCAGCCAGGAGTTTACTAAGGCTAAATTCATGGAAATGACTCCAGAATATGACTTAGAACAACGCCAAGAAGTTCATGCAGGCATTGAGAAGTTTAAAGAAGAACTGAAAGTAGCCAAAGAAAAAGCTCTCTCTGCGGTCGAAACAACCAATGGCGCATCTGTAGAAAACAGTCCAAAAATCTTAGTTGCAGTCGCAACAAAAGGCGGCGGATTGGTTAACCAACACTTTGGTCATGCCAAGGAATTTCAGATTTATGAAGTTGATGCCAATAAAGTTTCTTTTGTTGGACATCGTAAAGTTGATCATTATTGCCAAGGCGGATACGGCGAGAAAGCCACTCTAGAGAATATCATTCAAACAATCGCTGATTGCAAAGCGGTGTTAGTTTCCAAGATTGGTGACAGTCCCAAGGAAAAATTGCATAAACTCGGAATTCAGACAGTTGAATCCTACGATGTGATTGAGACGGTTGCTTTGGAATTTTACCAGCAATATGTGAAGGAACAAGGGAAGTAAAACGTCAAAAGCATGCCCTTGAGTGAAAGGTCAAAAGTCAAAAGTTAAAAGTCAGACGAATTTTTAACTTTTAACTTTTCACTTTTCCTCTTCCCCATTACCCAGAATCCAATTCCCAATCCACAATTTCTAAGATAGTAAGGGGAATAATTATGGCTTATGAAATTACCAGCAAGTGCATTTCCTGCAAATTATGTCTTTCAGCCTGTCCCACTGGCGCAGTCAAGATAGTTGATGGTCACCACTGGATTGACCCTAACCTCTGCACAAACTGTGATGGTACTGCTTACAGTGTCCCTCAGTGTGTAGCTGGTTGTCCCACCTGCGATGGTTGCGTCAAACAACGTGGGGATTACTGGGAGTCTTGGTTTGCCACTTACAATAAACTCGTAACAAAACTAACAAAAAAACAAAACTATTGGGACAACTGGTTTAACTTTTATTCCCAAAAATTTTCTGAGCAAATACAGAAAACAAAAGCGTCGGGAGTAAAAGCTTGAACCAGTACACAGTACACAGTTATCAGTAAACAATTGATAATTGATAACTGTTTACTGTTAAACTGACACGTTTTATAAATTCTTGATAGTAGTCAAATCAGATTGGAAGCAATGCACAAAGACTGCATATATCTAGACAATAATGCCACTACCAAGGTAGATCCAGCAGTTGTAGAGGCTATGCTGCCCTACTTCAGCGAGTATTACGGCAATCCCTCCAGTATGCACACTTTTGGTGGGCAAGTCGGTAAAGCGGTAAGACTTGCACAAGAACAAGTAGCCGCCCTCTTAGGTGCCGATGAATCAGAAATTATCTTTACCAGTGGAGGAACTGAGGGAGATAACGCTGCTATTCGCGCTGCACTGTTAGCACAAAGCGAAAAGCGACACATCATCACGACACAAGTCGAACACCCAGCGGTGCTGAATTTGTGCAAACAGTTGGAAACCCAAGGTTATTCTGTCACCTATCTTTCAGTAAATCGTCAAGGGCAATTGGATTTGAATGAACTGGAAGCCTCATTGACAGGCAATACAGCCCTAGTGACGATTATGTATGCTAATAACGAAACCGGCGTGATTTTCCCAATTGAACAAATTGGTTTGCGCGTCAAAGAAAGTGGCGCACTCTTTCACGTTGATGCGGTGCAAGCAGTGGGGAAAATCCCCATGAATATGAAGACGAGCACCATTGATATGCTAACTCTGTCCGGTCATAAAATTCATGCACCTAAAGGAATTGGCGCATTATACGTGCGGCGCGGAGTTCGGTTTCGTCCCATGCTGATTGGCGGAGGACAACAACGTGGAAGAAGAGCAGGAACAGAAAATGTTGCAGGAGTTGTTGCTTTAGGCAAAGCAGCTGAACTAGAATTATTACATCTAGAAGAAGCGACAACTAGAGAAAAGCGTTTACGCGATCGCCTAGAACAAACCCTCATCACCACAATTCCCGACTGCGAAGTCAACGGTGACATCACACAGAGATTGCCAAACACCACCAATATTGGCTTCAAGTATATCGAAGGTGAAGCGATTCTACTCTCTTTAAACAAGTACGGTATTTGTGCGTCATCCGGTTCTGCCTGCAGTTCTGGGTCTTTGGAACCCTCTCATGTTCTACGAGCAATGGGCTTACCCTACACCATTTTACATGGTTCCATCCGCTTCAGCCTTTGTCGTTACACCACAGAAGCCGAAATTGATGCAGTTCTCGCAGTGATGCCCTCTATTGTGGAACATTTGCGTACACTCTCGCCCTTCAAAAGTGATAATGCGCTTTGGCTGCAACAACAGGAAAAAGCAGTGCTTGGGGCAGGGAGATAAGAAAGATAAGGGAGACGAAGAAAGTGAGACCAGCGCTGCGGGAGGGTTTCCCTCCGCAGGCGACTGGCGAACCCGGAGGGTTTTCTCTCCCTAATCCCCAAATTTTTTATTTTTATGACTCAATTCAAATTTCAAAATCTGGAATCTGAAATCGGCTATGTGGGACTATACAGATAAAGTCATGGATCTCTTCTACAATCCCAAAAATCAAGGGGTGTTTGAAGACTCTAGAGAACCTGGAATCAAAATTGCTGTTGGAGAAGTCGGTAGCATTGCTTGTGGAGATGCTCTGAGATTACACCTTAAAGTTGAGGAAACAACTGAAAAAATCCTCGATGCTCGTTATCAAACATTTGGCTGTACGAGTGCGATCGCATCATCTGAGGCTCTGGTAGATTTAATCAGAGGTTCAACCCTAGACGAAGCCCTCAAAATCAGCAACAAAGATATTGCTAACTATCTCGGTGGATTACCACAAGCAAAGATGCATTGCTCGGTGATGGGACAAGAAGCCCTAGAAGCAGCTATTTATAATTACCGAGGCATTGCTCACGAAGTTCATGAAGATGATGATGAAGGAGCGCTAGTTTGCACTTGCTTCGGCATCAGTGATGCAAAAATCCGGCGTGTGATTCTGGAAAATGACCTCACCACTGCTGAAGAAGTCACAAATTATATCAAAGCTGGTGGCGGATGCGGTTCTTGTCTGGCAACGATTGATGATATCATAGCATCTGTGCGTAAAGAATCTGCAGCTTCTGTCAGTACTTTGAAAAAGAACACGACCAGTCAGCAAGCCAAAAAACTGCTGACACCTGTGCAGAAAATTGCACTAATTCAAAAAGTTTTAGATGAAGAAGTCAGACCTGTTCTGATCGCTGATGGAGGAGACGTAGAACTATACGACGTAGATGGCGATTGTGTGAAAGTTGTGCTACAAGGTGCTTGCGGTTCATGTTCTGCTAGCACAGCAACACTCAAGATTGCAATTGAATCTAGATTACGCGATCGCGTAAGCAAAGACCTTGTCGTAGAAGCAGTTGAGCCATCGTTGCTTTAAAACTTACGCACTTTACAAATATACCCTAGTATGCATTACCCTGAAACACTAAGTAGGATTTGACTCATATCATTGTTTTCCTTCCTATCAATGCTTGAGTCCTACTAACAACGGACAGCTAAATTCACTGGTTAAGAGCACACAAGTGAAAGTTTTTAGCTAAGAGCGCGAATTTCATTATCCAACCAACTCGCTTCAAAGGAAAAGGATATGAGCACATTATTCGACAAACTTGGTGGACAACAGGGTCTTGAGCAAGTAGTGGATGAATTCTACAAACGCGTCATGGCTGACAACACCCTCAGTAAGTTTTTCGCCAATACCAACATGGACAAGCAACGTCAAAAACAAGTGGATTTCTTCGCCAAGATTTTTGACGGTCCAGACCAATACAAGGGTCGCTCCATGGACGCAACACACACAGGTATGAATCTACAGCAACAACACTTCGATGCTATTGCAAGGTACCTGAGTGAGGCACTAGCTGCGCGTGGAGTGTCATCAGAAGACACAAACGCTGCAGTTGGTCGCGTCGAAAGTTTGAAGGGCACTATTTTGAACAAGTGATGTAAAAGCTACGCCCCCGTTGGGGAAATTCAAAATTTTGAGTCTTGAATTGTAGCGTAGCGAGGGTCAAGTCTTACTTGGTGTTTCAGGACAATGCATATTAGAACTAATTTGTAAAGTACAGAAAACCTAAGAAATTTCACGAGGAAATCGATGTTTTTACTTTCAAAAGTTTTTACTGTAGAGCGATCGCCTCCCGCGATGTTCTACCAGCGGTCACTGCTGTAACCTTACAGGCGTGACTCACAAAAAGCAAAGACCCACCAAACCAACTAATCAATTACCAATCAATTGCAGGAGAAAGACTCATCATGTCCGACGATAAAATCAGACAGATAGCATTTTACGGTAAAGGCGGTATCGGTAAATCTACCACCTCCCAAAACACCCTTGCCGCTATGGCAGAAATGGGTCAGCGCATCATGATTGTGGGTTGCGACCCGAAAGCTGACTCCACCCGTTTGATGCTGCACAGCAAAGCTCAAACCACCGTGCTTCACCTCGCCGCTGAGCGGGGCGCAGTAGAAGATTTAGAAATCGAAGAAGTAATGCTCACTGGCTTCCGTGGTGTACGTTGCGTGGAATCTGGTGGTCCAGAGCCCGGAGTAGGTTGCGCTGGTCGGGGTATCATTACCGCCATCAACTTCTTGGAAGAAAACGGTGCTTACCAAGACTTAGACTTCGTTTCCTACGACGTGTTGGGTGACGTTGTCTGCGGTGGTTTCGCTATGCCTATCCGTGAAGGTAAAGCACAAGAAATCTACATTGTGACTTCTGGTGAAATGATGGCGATGTATGCTGCTAACAACATCGCTCGTGGTATTCTCAAATACGCTCACTCTGGTGGCGTGCGCTTGGCTGGTCTGATTTGTAACAGCCGTAAAGTTGACCGGGAAGTCGAACTGATCGAAACCCTGGCAGAACGTTTGAACACTCAGATGATTCACTTCGTACCCCGTGACAACATCGTTCAACACGCAGAATTGCGTCGGATGACCGTCAACGAGTACGCACCTGACAGCAACCAAGGTAACGAATACCGCGCATTAGCTAAGAAAATCATCGATAACACCAAGCTCACCATTCCTACCCCTCTCGAAATGGACGAGTTAGAAGCTTTACTGGTAGAGTTCGGTATCCTCGACGACGATACCAAGCACGCAGAAATCATCGGCAAACCTGCGGAAGCTACTGCCAAGTAAGCAACGCCCTGAGGTGGGCTGCTTGCCCACCTTTGAAGAAAGAAGAATAAAGAATGAAATAGAAATACTTCACTCTTCAATCTTCACTCTTAATCTTTTCTCCTCAGCAGTAATTCGCCAGTAAGGAACACTATGACATTTATAGATGACAAAAAAACTTCTCCGGAAGACCCAAAAGCGGTCATAGAACAAAGGAAAGAACTCATTAAGGAAGTTTTAGAAGCTTACCCCGAGAAAGCTAAGAAAAAGCGGGAAAAGCACCTAAACGTATACGAAGAAGGTAAAAGCGATTGCGGCGTTAAGTCCAACATCAAATCCCTTCCTGGTGTAATGACTGCTCGTGGCTGTGCTTACGCTGGTTCTAAAGGTGTGGTTTGGGGTCCAATCAAGGACATGATTCACATCAGCCACGGACCTGTTGGTTGCGGTTACTGGTCTTGGTCTGGTCGTCGTAACTACTACATCGGCACTACAGGTGTTGACTCCTTTGGCACCATGCACTTCACCTCGGACTTCCAAGAACGAGATATCGTCTTCGGCGGTGACAAAAAACTCTTAAAACTAATCGAAGAACTCGAAGTACTCTTCCCCCTCAGCCGTGGTGTTTCAATTCAATCTGAATGTCCTGTCGGTCTGATTGGAGATGACATTGAAGCTGTAGCTAAGAAAGCAGCGAAAGAGATTGACAAGCCCGTTGTACCCGTGCGTTGCGAAGGTTTCCGGGGTGTTTCCCAATCTCTAGGTCACCACATTGCTAACGACATGGTTCGTGACTGGGTGTTTAGCAGATCCGACAAAGAAAGAAAAGAAGGCAAGCTTCAATTCGAGTCTACTCCTTACGATGTCGCAATTATTGGTGATTACAACATCGGTGGTGATGCTTGGGCTAGCCGCATTCTATTAGAAGAACTTGGCTTGCGCGTAGTCGCCCAGTGGTCTGGTGATGGCACCATTAATGAGATGATGCAGACACCGAATGTGAAGATGAACCTGATTCACTGTTATCGGTCGATGAACTACATCAGCCGTCACATGGAAGAAGCTTACGGTATACCCTGGTTGGAATACAACTTCTTTGGTCCTACCAAGATTGCTGAATCCTTACGGGAAATCGCTTCTAAATTTGACTCAAAAATCCAAGAAAACGCTGAGAAGATTATCGCCAAGTATCAGCCAGTCATGGATGAAATCATTGCTAAATATCGTCCAGGCTTGGAAGGCAAAACAGTTGCCATGATGGTTGGTGGTTTGCGTCCTCGTCACGTTGTCCCCGCGTTCCAAGATTTAGGAATGAGAATGATTGGTACTGGTTATGAGTTTGCTCATAACGACGACTACAAACGTACCACTCACTATATTGAACACGGTACTATCGTTTTCGATGACGTTACTGCTTACGAGTTTGAGGAGTTTGTTAAAGCACTCAAGCCCGACCTCATCGCCTCTGGTGTGAAAGAGAAGTACGTTTTCCAAAAAATGGGTCTTCCTTTCCGTCAAATGCACTCTTGGGATTACTCCGGACTTGGTAACTGGGGTTGGAAGTCAGGTAAAGCAAGCTTTTTTAATTATTAGAGGCAAAAGAGTCTATTTCTAGCCTAAATGCGAGTTTTAGGATTATCTGGAAACAATCTGTTTTTATACTTCAGACAATACAACTCTTATTTTGTCTGGTTTTAAGATTTTGCTTGCATTTTGCTCAAAGAAAAACTGTACAAAAAAAGACTATTTTAAATGAGATTTTTTTAGATTAAATAAAGTGATGGACATTCAAACAAATCTCCATTTTACATTCCATAGTATTTTGCACTAAAGCCTACCGTTAAAGGAGCTTGATCATATAAACAAGAAACACTTATTTTTAGCTTTTTTCTATGATCATAATAAGTGTGGAAGTGTGTCTGCTTTCGTACAAGTTCTAGTTCAGACGGATTTATACTAAGCGAGCCAAGTATTGGTACTGAGTCAAACTCTTGTGTTTGCAAATAAGGTGCTGTTTTCTTCAGATCAATTTCAACATAACTGATGAAATTACCCTCAGCTTCAAGGAGCATATGACAATCATCATTATCAATAATTATATTGCCGATTTCATTCGGTTCTTGCCCCACAGCAGTTGAGGCGAAGGCAATGCTCATACCTATATATTGGAATGGTCTGTGAAATGGCTTCCTAAATATAGGAAGATTTATTATCGCAGCTTTGTTCAATGCTTGCCCCAAGGTAGCACCAGTAAGATTGCTTTCAAGAGCATTTTTATTAAACACAACTTCAATACTACGCACAAGTTTTTCAAAAGCATCTTCATACCGAGACTCTTCGGTAAAATCAACATACAACTTACCAAGTAAAAAACCCGGTAATTCACATTTCCGATACATAATCGGAAGAACTTTAACTTTTTTCCCCATAATCTCTTGATTCATAGCTACATCCACTTCTCGCTGTACCCAAGACGAAGCAATTGAATTTAGAGATAAAATAACAGCAACATAGTCTACTTTCTCCAAACCACTTCTGATTTTTTCTATTAAAGATTCTCCAACTTTTATTTCAGCTTCATCAAGCCAAATTTTAACGCCGTGGTTGTCCAAATCTCTTGCAAGTTTCCTAACAAAAGGTTTGTCTTCCTTGTTGTGGCTAAGAAATACACTTACTGTCATTTATGTGCATACTCCATTTAGATACTAAACTGAAACTTTCCGTCTAATACTTAGATTAGAATACTATACAAAAAGTTTCCGTCTAATTACCTAATTCGGGGTGGTTATTCAGAAATTTTCCATCTAATATTCCTATTTGGACATCAGATGGAAATTGTCCATATATTTACCCTAATTGAGTCTGTAATTGAAACAGTATCAGTTTCGTAGAGCAAGTTTAACTGTGTTGGCGCAGTCCGTCGTATACATCGCCTAAATCGACAACATTTAGCGATTGTGTGTGAGACGCACAAGGAGTAACCTGTTGTGGCGATCGCCTTCGCACAGGCAACACGCCACTGCATATTCATACTGGATGAAGTTAAGAGATCGCCTCTAACTCAGGAATGTGTTCAGTTTCATAGTTTTCAATTAAGACACCGATAACTTCCATTAAAGACGCCAGCGGGTGGCTTTCATCTTCACCAACTTGATCAATAAGGCGATCAAGCATTTCGACCAAGCGATCATATTCCTCCTCAGTGTGAGGAACAAAGACGTTTTCGGCAATTGATGACCAAGCAGTGATAGTTTGATCGAGGTTGAAACTTTGCATTATTCTTTCCACTTTCCTTCATCGTATTCTGAATGCGTTAACACAGCCCGGATATAGACTTTTTGACGGTTGTAGTGAATTGCGGCGATGAGTCGAACTTTGTTGCCGCCAATGTTAAACACAGTCAATTTCCCGACTTGATCTGCTGATGGAAATATTTCACGGAGTTCCACAAATGAGGTAAACTGATTTTGCTTCACTAATCGATACCATTGAGCCAAAGCGTTCTCTGTATCTGGATGGAGTTTGGCAAATTCATTAAGTCGTTTACGAGTAATCACATGCATGTGAAAACCCCTGATGTCTTAATAATTCTGTCATCTATCTAACTCAGCTTCTATCTCTAATCTTGTATTTGAATCATTTATCTTTTTACTTTTTAATCTTGTGGTTCAGTCTGGGAAAGCTGCACCAGTTCTTGGGTCACGGATATACAGGCCTAGTGTGAGACTACGCATCACTTCATCCCAAACAGGTGTGAGCTGCTCTGCTTGATCTGCCCAATAATCGAATGTAATTAAGCACTGAACATTCGACCCCAAACCAATGCAAGTCCGTGAAAAAGCTTCGCGTGGCTCTGCTTGGGTGTCGATAAATTTAATTTCTGTCCATACAATCCTGGCGGTTTGACGTTTGATGGTAAAGATTTCTCCCGATTCAATGACGTTACGACTGTCGTCTTGTATTACTTTCTTCAAGGTGGACTTTAGCGGAAACTGGCTCCAGTCATTGGGTGGTAGGCGATTGAAAGATACTTCCAGACAGCAATCATCATTGGGTGGTTTTCTATCGAGGAACTTGAACGATTTTTCTTGTGGCTCAAAAACCCAATTTTGGGGAACATTGAAGCGAACAGCCCCCCGATCTGCTACAAAAATCTTGTAGCCTGATGGAGATTCCCAACGATGGTCGGGTTTTAGTTCAAGCGTTTCTTTAATCCACTGGAGATTGCTTTTCTTACGCTTTGCCATAGTGTTTTTGCAAATTTGCTGATGATTGCAATCATCGAAGGTGATGCTCGTATGGAGCTGCCCAAAGGGTGATGCTTCCAGAGGGAGCCGAACCCTTGCGCGATCGCCTATTTTGTTAATAATATCAAATCGCTGGTAGGGTTCGTTCCATTTGTTCGCGTGTGCTAACTCATTGATCCATCTCTTTGTTTGGTTGGTTGCTTGAGTAAGTTATGCTTTGAGTCACCTAAAATCTAAACGACAATATTGCTCATCATAGCGATCGCCTACAACCGTTTCACGCCTTCCCGGAAAAACTGCGGTGCCGAATTACAAGTAACGGGTTCTAAGCCCGTGTTGAAGCGCTCTTGTTGCCCCTTCATCATATCGAAGGAAACGGCGAACCGTACCAGAAGACTTGTTTTTTAGCGTCCGACGCCGAAGTCCATGCACTTTGTCTGGAGGCATCAAAAGGAGGCACCGCAGTTTTTCGCGCTTTATTAGCCCAACCCTACATGATCGAGCGATCGCGCTTCTTTGTTAATAGACCTTTTGGCCGCAATGTAATTTCTAAAATTATCAATTATAATAAACTTAGTTTGTAGACTTAGTTTAAAATTATTATGGAAACAGTCAATATCCACCAAGCTAAAACGAATCTCTCACGCCTTTTGTCGCGGGTAGAACTTGGAGAAGAAATCATTATTTCAAACCGAGGCATTCCGATTGCCAAGCTGGTTCCGTTTCGATCCTCATCCAATCGACGGAGTAGTCTAGGGCAAGATCGAGGGCGTTTTGTAGTGCCAGAGGACTTCAACGCTCCTTTACCGGAAGATATCCTAGCAGCATTTGAGGGTAGCCAGGAGTGAAACTTTTGCTGGATACGCAGTGCTGGTTATGGTGGTTTGCCCAACCAGAGCGTTTGAATGAGGAGGCGATCGCGCAGATTAATGACGAAACTAATGAATTGTGGCTTTCTGTTGCTAGTGTCTGGGAAATGGGGATAAAAGTTGCTATCGGAAAGTTGCCGTTGCCAGAACCGCTCGACAGCTACATTTCCAGTCGGATGGTACAGTTGGGGGTGCGATCGCTTTCGATTACAGCATCTCATGCAATACTTGCATCTGCGTTACCCTTACATCATCGAGATCCTTTTGACAGAATGTTAATTGCACAAGCGATCGCTGAGGATATGGTGCTGGTGAGTGCCGATCCTATATTCAAACAATACGACGTTTCAGTGCTTTGGGCTGCAAGCTCATGAGATATTGCTGTACCCACCAAAGTGATCGCATTCCAGCATGACATCACCTCACAGATTTGATATCACACTTAAATCATGCGCGATTCCTTCAAGGATTGCAATCGCTTCTGCGATGGATCTTGCATCAACATTTAGCAAGATAAATGCTGATTCAACCCGCGCTCGATAATGCTGAGGACAAGTACTAAAGGTGTCTGCAATTGCCACTGCTCCTTTTTCATTTAACAGGTATGCTTCATTGAGCGCAAATAACACCTGATTCATGCACGCTACACTACGAAAACAGCAACCTGCTGCATAGGCAACATCACCACGTGCGATGGCTTTTGCTGCAACCAATAGTGAGAAATTAATTTCCCAAGCAAACTTGTCAATAGTTGCTTGTTTAAGTTGAGCGGGATAAGGTATTGTCTTTGTCTTTAGCATTGCCATAACACCATGCGGATCGTGAAGCGGCTGACAAAATGCAATTTCGCCCATATAAATTGACGACACGAAGCCGTGAGGATGTCCTGGTTGATAATCGATGGTAATTCTGCCTGCTTGGCAAGCGTCTATCACACGACTAACCTGGGATATATCACGATAAAGGAAATCTACAGGAACACGATTAACCTGTAACCAACCGCCGCCATTAATCCATTTGCCCCATTCACCAATTGATGTGATTAGATTCGCGCGATGGTTGTCGTCGAGTTCAGAGGCGAGGTGATTTAAACCAGCTAGATTGGGCGGATTTTCTGGCTGATAGTAAATCCCCAAATCCACATCTGACTTTTCAGTATAGTTGCCTCGTGCCCGTGAACCACCCAGCACAATAGCTGTAACTCCTTGAATTGACTGCAAGCGATCGACAATATGGCTGACGAAGTGAGGTAATGGCTGATTCATGATGTTGATTGTTAACTTTGCTTATAAACTAACTCCATTTTTAACTTCTCAATCTCCAATTTCAACTTTTCATTCTCCATCCTCAGTTTAGTATTTTCTTCCTTAATTAACTCAATCTCATTCTTCTTACTCAGAGCCTGATTAATCGCTAACTTCCGCATATCCAGCGAAAACCAACGCTGATAAGTTTGGGTGTGAACTTGCACACTATGCCCTAAATTATCTGCTGCTGCTTTGATTGGTATTCCTAGAATATGCGCTCGAATTGCCCAAGCGTGACGTAAATCATAAGGCTTAAAATCCAATCCAATTTTCCGGAACCACCAACTCATTCGTTGTGTTAATGCCGTTATTTCTGCATGATTATTCTTGTCTTTTTTACTGATTGCGATTGCTAGCATCTCTAAATATTTAGGATTTCTTAAATCAAAGTCTGAAATCCATTCTTTATGTAAAGGTAATGCTTGTCTTTCACCAGTTTTACAATCTTTATGAACTTTCCATGTCAAGTCTATATTCTCTTGACTTAACCACCAATCAATATCCGGATTAATAAAAAGTTCCCGTGGTCGTAAACCAAAAACTGCTAACATTCCATATGTCCATCGCCAAAGCTGCCAACTATCTTTAACATCTTGATTAACTTGATTGCCTCTGTTCTTGAGATAATCTTCAAACTTACTCATTCCTGCGGATATTTCAGCATCTGTAGGTATATTTCGGGAATGATTTTCAGGTATTTTTGAATATTTTGATAAGTCAATGTCGATTTTGAATGTCAGACAGAATGCAGATATAGCTCTAGTTGCATTATATTTAGCCCATTCTTTCTCAATTTTTTCTATTGATTTTATCAGATTTTCAGCAGTTGCTAAATCTTGAGGATTAGTGTATCGCTTTGTTCTAGAAAAGTAATAAAAAAAAGTATGTTCGCTTTTGGTGGTGCGTTTATGATTTTTGAAATACTCATTTTCAAATTGTTCAAGTAACTCTCCTATCGTTTTTAAGTCTTTTTTCGTTGCTTCATTACCTAAATATTTCTCATTCCATTCAAAGGTTTTCCGAGCAATTAACTTTCCTAATTCATAAGATTCTTCCTCAGCTGTTTTTAATCCATCCAAATTAGCAGGAATATTCAAGCTAATATTGTATTGTTTTCTTCCAGTGCCATTTGTGTCTTTATCTCCCGGTTTAATTGGTAACGTCGCTCGTAATTGCAGACTTCCATTAGACTCCCTGATTGTCACCTTTGTCTTTGCAGACTTCAAACGTAGATTAACTTTCTCTAACTCTTGTAGTACTTTTGTTCTCATATGCTCTCTTTGCTGTTGTGCTTGCAGACTTGAGCCAAGAAAACTGCCATCGGTAGATGAAACTGGCTCCAAGTCTGCAAAAGCTTGCTGATACTTGTCAAAATCCTGGTTATGCATTGCTGTGTTTTTAGCCTATATTTAGCCTAAAAATAAATGTGTTACCAGCAAACAATGTTTAAAACTGACACTGCTTACTGTAAACATTAGGCTATTTAAAGCTATTTAATCATAAAAAGGATTACTCCGGTCCTTATCACGGTTATGATGGCTTCGCTATCTTTGCTCGCGACATGGATCTAGCACTCAACAGCCCCACCTGGGGATTAATCGGTGCTCCTTGGAATAAAAACGCTAAAGCTAAGGCTCAGGCTAAGGCTGTTGCCTAAGGAATACCTCGTTACCAGGCTGAGCCTGGTAACGCATTAGGGGAGGCTGAGCCTCCCAGGGCAAACAAGATTGGTGAGGCAAAGCCTCAGGCTAGGCATTCCCAGGCTCAGCCAGGGAACCAGACAACAAAAAAACTAAACCACACGTAACAAATCCAGCAAGCTTGGAGATAGAGAAATGCCTCAGAATCCGGAAAAAATTCAAGATCACGTCGAGCTGTTCCACCAGCCAGAGTACCAGCAGCTATTTCAAAACAAGAAAGAGTTTGAAAACGGACACGACCCTGAAGAAGTAAAAAGGGTTGCAGAATGGACGAAGAGTTGGGAGTATCGTGAAAAGAACTTCGCTCGTGAAGCTTTAACTGTTAACCCTGCTAAAGGTTGCCAACCTTTAGGGGCAATGTTTGCTGCTGTCGGTTTTGAAGGCACTCTACCTTTTGTCCAAGGTTCCCAAGGTTGCGTTGCTTACTTCCGCACCCACTTAACCCGTCACTACAAAGAACCATTTTCCGGCGTGTCTTCTTCCATGACTGAAGACGCAGCGGTGTTTGGTGGACTGCAAAACATGATTGACGGCTTAGCAAACTCCTACCAACTCTACAAGCCCAAGATGATTGCTGTCTGCACCACCTGTATGGCAGAAGTTATCGGTGATGACTTGGGTGCTTTTATCACTAACGCTAAGAATGCAGGTTCAGTTCCTGAAAATTTCCCAGTACCTTTTGCTCACACTCCTAGCTTTGTTGGTTCCCACATCACAGGCTACGACAACATGATGAAGGGTATTCTTTCTAACCTGACTGCAGGTAAGAAGAAAGAAACCAGCAATGGTAAAATCAACTTCATCCCTGGTTTTGACACTTATGTTGGTAATAACCGGGAAATCAAGCGGATTTGTAATCTGATGGGTATCGATTACACCATTCTGGCTGATAACAGCGACTATCTGGATGCACCTAACACAGGTGAATTTGATATGTACCCAGGTGGTACTCCTCTGGAAGAAGCTGCAGATTCAATTAATGCTAAAGCCACAGTTGCTCTGCAAGCACACTCTACTCCCAAGACTCGCGATTACATCGCCAAAGAGTGGAAGCAAGAAGTTGTTGTTTCTCGTCCTTGGGGTATTAAGGGTACTGATGAGTTCTTGATGAAACTCAGTGAATTGACTGGTAAACCCATTCCCGAAGAACTGGAAATCGAACGTGGTCGAGCAGTGGATGCGATGACTGACTCCCACGCATGGGTTCATGGCAAGCGCTTCGCTATCTACGGTGATCCAGATCTCGTGTACAGTGTAGTGGGCTTCATGCTGGAAATGGGTGCTGAACCTGTACATATCGTTGTTCACAACTCCAACGATGAGTTTGCGAAAGAACTTAAAGAGTTACTAGAATCTAGCCCTTATGGCAAGAGCGCAACTCTCTGGGCTGGTAAAGACCTGTGGCATATGCGTTCTTTGTTGTTCACTGAACCCGTAGACTTGCTCATCGGTAACTCATACGGTAAGTACTTGTGGCGTGACTGCAAGGTTCCTCTCGTAAGAATTGGCTATCCCATCATGGACCGCCACCACTTCCACCGCTACGCTACTGTCGGCTATCAAGGTGTGATCAACCTCCTCAACTGGGTCGTCAATACTATCTTCGACGACATCGACCAAAACACCAACATTCCTTCTAAGACAGATATTTCCTACGACTTGATTCGTTAGAAATTTCATTCACCTGCGACGTGCTAACAAAGGAAAAGGAAAAGGTAGTAACGATGAATGGATTGATTAGTGGTTAGTAGTTAGTAGTTAGCGGTTATTTCTAAGAAAAATGAATTAACAATTAACAACTAAAAACTGACATTGTGTCCACTATTCATTCCTCATCTTACTTACCAGTTCCTTTTACCTTTTTCTTGAGTTATTTAATATGAAAACTATAACTCACACTCATAATCACCAAAATCACCATCCACCTACTCAGAAAAAATCAAGTTCATTAGATATTTTATATCCTTTGCGCTATCTGGTGGATGGAATCCAAGTAAAAAATGCTCGACTTGCTCATCTTATTTGCCGAATAATTCCTTGCTGTTGTCCCTTTGAACGCAGTATCAAATTCTTTGGATATACCTTTCATATTCCTCCACTATGTAAACTCAATCCTTTGTACGATAATTTTGTAGGATTGCGTTTTCGAGCATTATCTTATCTAACGGATGAGTGTGGAGAGGATGTTACGAAATATATTTGCTAGTCATGATTTGTTCGTGAGTGGTTAGTGCCAAAAGAACAGATGACAACTAACAGCTAATAATTCATGTCCTCTATCCTGTCATAAAGAAATGAAAATCACCCAAAGTAAAAAAAACGAGTTGCTCACTCAGCCTGGGTGTGAACACAATAAAAGCAAACATGGAGACAAGAAAAATAAGTCTTGCACGCAACAACCCAAACCTGGAGCTGCTCAAGGGGGTTGTGCTTTTGATGGTGCAATGATTGCTTTAGTACCTATTGCTGATGCTGCTCATTTAGTTCACGGACCGATCGCCTGCTCTGGTAATTCTTGGGGAAGTCGTGGTAGTCTTTCTTCTGGTCCAACGCTGTACAAAACAGGCTTTACCACTGATTTGGATGAAACTGATGTTATCTTTGGTGGTGAAAAAAGGCTGTACAAAGCAATTCTGGAAGTAGAAAATCGCTATAAACCGACTGCGGTTTTTGTCTACTCTACCTGTGTGACTGCCTTAATTGGTGATGATATAGATGCTGTTTGTAAAACTGCTGCCCAGAAAACAGGAATTCCTGTGATTCCTGTAAATGCACCAGGATTTATCGGTAGCAAGAATTTTGGTAACCGTCTTGCTGGTGAAGCTTTGTTGGATTATGTTGTCGGAACAGCTGAACCAGAATTCACCACGCCATATGACATTAATCTCATTGGTGAGTACAACATCGCCGGGGAAATGTGGAATGTTCTGCCACTGTTTGAGAAATTAGGTATTCGAGTTTTGGCAAAAATGACGGGTGATGGTCGCTACAAAGAAATTTGTTATGCTCACCGTGCTAAGCTCAATGTCATGATTTGCTCAAAAGCGCTACTTAACATGGCGACAAAAATGGAAGAGCGCTATGGCATCCCCTATATTGAGGAGTCTTTCTACGGCATAGAAGACATGAACCGCTGTCTGCGGAATATTGCTGCAAAGTTGGGTGATCCCGATTTGCAAGAACGTACAGAAAAGCTAATTGCAGAAGAAACTGCGGCTTTGGATGTGGCTTTAGCTCCGTATCGTGAGAAACTTAAAGGTAAACGTGTTGTTCTTTATACTGGTGGCGTGAAGAGTTGGTCAATGATCTCAGCGGCTAAAGACTTGGGAATGGAAGTCGTTGCGACCAGTAGCAGGAAAAGTACTGAGGAGGATAAAGCAAAAATCAAGAAGTTGCTTAGTCAGGATGGCATCATGCTAGAACAAGAAAGTCCTAAGGAACTTCTGCGAATCATCAAGGAAAAGAATGCTGATATGTTGATTGCGGGAGGTCGCAATCAATACACCGCTTTGAAAGCTCGGATTCCTTTTCTACACATCAACCAGGAACGCCATCATCCGTATGCAGGTTATGAAGGAATGGTGGAAATGGCACGAGAATTGTACGAAGCGCTTTATAGTCCTGTGTGGGAGCAAGTACGCAAAAGAGCACCGTGGGAAACAACTGAAGTTCTTGAGCAAGCAATTTCTTCTTCATCTGTTTTACTGGAGGACAGCTAATGGCAATTGTAACTGTGACAAACTCATCAGTTGCTGTGAATCCTCTGAAACTTAGTCAACCTTTGGGTGCTGCTTTGGCTTTGTTGGGATTGAAGGGAATGATACCTCTATTTCACGGTTCCCAAGGCTGTACTGCTTTTGCTAAATCCATGTTGGTGAAGCATTTCTGTGAGTCGATTCCCCTTTCTACCACAGCAATGACGGAAGTTAGCACTATCTTGGGTGGGGAGGAAAATGTTGAGCAAGCTATTGTTACCCTAGCCGAGAGGACAAAGCCAGAAATTATTGGTTTGTGTACAACTGCCTTGACAGAAACCAGAGGTGATGATATGCCGCGATTTATTAGGGAAATTCGCGATCGCCACCCAGAACTCAATCATCTACCAATTGTATTAGTCTCGTCTCCTGATTTTAAGGGCACGTTGCAGGATGGTTATGCTGCTGCTGTTGAAAGCATAATTAAGGAACTTGCCCAAAAAAGCGACAAGCAAGATGCTTATCCCACGCAAGTCGTGATTTTGCCGAGTTCTGCTTTCACGCCTGGAGATGTTGAGGAAATCAAAGAGATTGTTACTGCTTTTGGCTTGAAGCCGATTGTTGTTCCTGATCTTTCTGCTTCACTCGATGGTCATTTAGAAGATTCTTACAGTGCTGTAACTGCTTGTGGGACAAGCTTAACAGAACTCCGAGAGATTGGTAATTCCGTATTCACCTTAGCTCTCGGTGAGAGTATGCGCTCTTGCGCGCAAATTTTGCATGAACGCTTTGGGATTCCCTACGAGGTGTTTGGTGAACTGACTGGATTAGAACCAGTGGATAATTTTTTGCAAGCATTGGCAGATTTGAGTGGTACTAGTGTACCAGAAAAATACCGCCGCCAGCGCCGTCAGTTGCAAGATGCTATGCTCGACACTCACTTTTATTTTGGTTGCAAACGAGTATCCTTAGCATTGGAACCAGATTTATTGTGGTCAACAGTTCATTTCCTCAAATCGATGGGAGCTGAAATTCATGCAGCGGTGACGACGACTCGCTCTCCTCAACTGGAAAAACTTCCTATCCATACTGTCACTATAGGTGATTTGGAAGATTTTGAGCAACTCGCACCGACATCTGACTTGCTTATTGGTAACTCTCACACAGTTGCTGTTGCGAATCGATTAGGAATTCCTGTTTATCGTCAGGGGTTTCCTATTTTTGACCGCTTGGGTAATGGTCTATTTACTAAAGTGGGTTACCGAGGTACGATGCAGGTTTTGTTTGAGATTGGGAACATTTTTTTGCAGGTTGAGGAAGCAAAAATTCAGCATCCTGGAAAGTTAAAAGTTTTAAGTTCTGAAATCTAAATTATAAATAAGTTGTGAGTTATGAATTATGAGTTGTCGTAAATGCATTTTTACTACTCATTACTCATCACTCATAACTTGAGGAGAGGAGAATTAAGCATGAAGATTGCCTTTACAACAAGTGACCGAGTTCACATCAATGCTCACTTTGGATGGGCGAAAGAAATTGATGTGTATGAAATTTCTGACGAAGGTTATGAGTTTTTAGAAACTCTTTCTTTTGATGGTGACCTTAAGCAAGATGGTAATGAGGATAAGCTCACACCAAAACTTAATGCACTGAATGACTGCAAGATTGTTTATGTTGCAGCAATTGGAGGTAGTGCAGCGGCTCGACTCATTAAGAAGGGTGTGACTCCAGTTAAAGCACGTTCTGAAGAAGAAGAGATTGCCGATATTCTCAACAAGTTAGTGCAAACTCTTAAAGGTAATCCTCCGCCTTGGCTGCGTAAAGCTTTACAAGCAAAACCCCAAAGTTTTGAAGATGAATTAGAAGAGGAAGCAACAGTATGAGTTTCACTAATAATGTTAATGGAACATCCTCAACCGAAACCTTAGACTCGCCTTTTATCAAGGCAATCGTGCAACAATTCCGGGGTCAAGATAGTTATGGAACTTATCGGAATTGGTCGGATGAGTTGCTGCTCAAACCATTTATTGTCAGCAAACAAAAGAAACGGGAAATTTCGGTTGAGGGTGAAGTTGACCCAATGACTCAGGCAAGAATTATGGCATTTTATCGTGCTGTGGCTGCCTGTATTGAAAAGGAAACAGGTCTTTTGTCTCAAGTTGTGATTGATTTGAGTCATGAAGGATTTGGCTGGGCACTTATCTTTTCTGGTCGTCTTTTGCTAGTTGCAAAAACTTTACGAGATGCACATCGCTTTGGTTTTGACTCTTTGGAAAAATTAGCAGAAGAGGGAGAAAAGTTTGTACAAAGTGCTGTTGATTTGGCTAAGCGTTTCCCGGAAGTAGGTCGGATTTAAAAATCTTCAAGAATGAAGAGTAAAAATTATTTTTTTAGAATTCATAAGTTTTTGAGCAAAGCCACTAAACGCTCTTGGCTTCTAAATTCTGATTGATTTTTCTCTTCTCTCTTCCATTTTATTTTTTAAGAAATCAGGAGGTGTTGATGGCACAAGCTGAGGAAACATCTACTATTGAGGAGCTGAAAACTCAGATAAAACGCCTCAATAGTAAAGCAGGTCAGATGAAAATGGATTTGCATGATTTGGCAGAGGGATTACCAACAGATTATCAACAACTTATGGATGTTGCCTCCCAAACCTATGAAATTTATCGTCAGTTGGACGAACTTAAGCAACAGCTAAAACAACTGGAGCATGGAAAATGACCTGGGATTATGATAAATTTAAAAAACTTGAAGATGCAGAAGAGTATTTTGAGTTTTTTCAACTTCCTTACGACCAAAAGGTTGTGAATGTAAATCGTCTGCATATTTTGAAAAAGTTTTCTCAATTTATTAAAGAAATTGATGAGAATGATACTGACCTGAGTATTTCAGATAGGTTCAGTAAATATCGCGAAGCGCTACAACAAGCCTATCAAGTCTTTCTTGAATCAACACCCCAGGAACAAAAACTGTTCAAAGTGTTTAACCAGAAGCCGAAAAATGTAGTCACGCTGACAGAAATCACATCGGATTAGGAGGTAAAAAGTGGTAAATCTAACGCCCACTGAGTTGGAACGTTACCGTCGTCAAATGATGCTTCCTAATTTTGGCGAAACAGCACAGAAGCGCCTCAAGTCAGCGACGGTTCTGGTGACAGGTGTAGGAGGATTAGGCGGTACGGCGGCACTATACCTTGCAGTAGCTGGCGTTGGGCGGCTGATTTTAGTCCGGGGTGGTGATCTGCGGCTTGATGACATGAATCGTCAAATTCTGATGACGCATGATTGGGTAGACAAGCCGAGGGTGTTCAAAGCAAAAGAAACTCTCCAAGCCATCAATCCTGATGTTCAAGTGGAAGCAGTTCATGAATATGTCACCCCGGAAAATGTAGACTCCTTGGTGCAATCAGCTGATATGGCTCTTGATTGCGCTCATAATTTTACAGAGCGTGATCTGTTAAATGAGGCTTGCGTACGCTGGCGTAAACCTATGGTGGAAGCAGCAATGGATGGGATGGAGGCTTATTTGACGACGATTATTCCTGGTGTGACTCCTTGTTTGTCTTGCTTATTTCCTGAAAAACCTGATTGGGATAGGCGTGGCTTTTCTGTTCTCGGTGCTGTTTCTGGAACACTCGCTTGTTTAACAGCACTGGAGGCGATCAAGTTGATCACTGGGCTTAGTCAACCTTTGTTGTCAGAACTTTTGACAATTGACTTAACCCGGATGGAGTTTGTCAAACGCCGTTCTCACCGCGATCGCTCTTGTGCTGTATGCGGTAATAGTGCGCCTTGGAGATACTCACAATCTCAACCTCTAGAAACTACGAGTCATTGCAACAAGTAGTATTCTCTATGTTGGTATCTTCGTTGATTGCTCTAGCGTTTGCCATAACTTTGTTTCTCAGAACGTCTAAAAATCCCAAATCCCCCAAATCCAATGTTGCAGCTTTTGCTTGCATTGACTGCTTTATTCAGTGTCTGTTTTTTTTCAGGAGTACCAATACAAGTGCTGATTGCAGTCAGATTACTCATCACCACGCTCACAAGTTCACATCTTGAATCACAACAACTAATTTCTACCAATTAGGAGGTTAGATGACGGTTACTTTGACGGAAAAAGCAGAATTTCACCTGCGGATGTTGTTACGAGGTTCTGCTTCCGACGAAACCAATACACCAACTAAAGGTATCCGCATCTCTGTTAAAGATGGTGGTTGCAGTGGCTATGAGTATGCAATGGAAGTCACAAGTAAGCCACAACCAGATGATTTAGTCAGCCAGCAAGGCAAGATGCTTGTTTACATAGATGCTAAAAGTGTACCGTTATTGGAAGGCTTGGTTATCGATTTTGTAGAGGGAGTGATGGAAAGCGGATTTAAATTCATCAACCCCAAGGCTACTGATACCTGCGGCTGTGGAAAGTCATTTAGAACAGCTGATTGCTCCTCAGCAGGTATACCTTGTAGCTAAATAAGTAAAAAGTAAAAAGTAAAAAGCTAAAAAATGTTTTTTGACTTTTGACTTTCTTACACCCTTGAAGTCATAAAACCTAACTGTACCGCGTGTGAGAAAAATCAAAAATGGCTACATACCAAGTTAGATTAATCAACAAGAAAGAAGGTCTAGATACCACAATTGAAGTGGATGAAGAGACAAATATCCTAGATGCAGCCGAAGAAAACGGTATTGATTTGCCTTTTTCTTGTCACGCTGGTGCTTGCTCTAGCTGTGTTGGGAAAGTTGTTGAAGGTGAAATTGACCAATCAGAGCAAAGCTTTTTGGATGACGAACAAATGTCTAAGGGTTTTGCTTTACTTTGTGTGACTTATCCACGTTCTGATTGCACGATTAAGACTAACCAAGAACCATACTTGGTTTAGTTCATATCTTGTTGCCATGTTTTGAACAGTAAGGAAATTTCTTTCCTTATTTGTATAGAGACGTAGTATGCTACGTCTCTCAAACTTCAAATCAAGGTACTATAGCAATCTGAAATCAGTTGTAGACAACAAAGTTCCCGACTTTTTAAAGAAGTCGGGAATCTAATTTTTTGAGTTTTATTTATTAATGTTTTCTAAATTTCGTGTCACTGGTTCCTCACTAGAATTGCTCAAAAAAGGAGAGCGAGGAATCATCAAGTTCTGCAACATTAAGGACGAAAAATCTCTCCAAGAGATGATATCAATGGGGATAATACCAGGAACTTCCATCACTGTAGAACAGCACTTTCCTTGTTTTGTCATCACAGTAGGAGAAAGACGATTGACACTAACTCGGGAATTGGTTCAAAAAATTTATGTTCGCATTGATGATGAGTGAACACATGAGGAATTCGTCAAATCATGATTGAGGACACCGCTACACGCCACCATCAAAACTTTCTACAAGTCATTCACAGTTATTATCAACTCACAAAGCCTCGGATTATCCCCCTGCTACTTATGACAACTGCTGGTAGTATGTGGATTGCGTCTGGTGGAAAAGTCAACCCAGTATTGTTGCTTGTCACTGTCTGTGGTGGAACTTTTGCTGCTGCAAGTGCTCAAACGATAAATTGTATTTATGATCGCGACATTGATGATCAAATGGAACGTACACGCCACCGACCTTTGGTTTCTGGTCGTGTACAGCCATCGCATGCTTTAATATTTGCGATCGCCCTTGCTTGTCTTTCCTTCATCCTACTTGCTGTCTTTGTCAACTTGCTCAGTGCCCTATTAACAATGTCTGGTATTGTCTTTTATGTGGGCGTCTACACTCACTTACTCAAACGGCATAATCCTGCAAACATAGTCATTGGTGGTGCTGCTGGGGGAATTCCAGCGTTAGTTGGTTGGGCGGCGGTCACAGATAGTTTAAGCTGGGCTGCATGGTTACTATTTGCAATTGTCTTTTTGTGGACACCTCCTCATTTCTGGGCTTTAGCATTGATGATCCGTGATGACTATGCCAAAGTTGGTGTACCCATGCTTCCTGTTGTTGCTGGTAATGTTGCTGCAACTCGCCAAATTTGGGTGTACTCTTTACTTCTTATCCCCAGTACATTTTTGCTCTTCTATCCGCTTCATGTCACAGGTGTTGTTTACACCTGTATTGCTATTATACTAGGAGCTTTTTTCATCAAAAAAGCTTGGGCGCTATTGTACAATCCAGATGATAAACAATTAGCACGTTCTCTATTTCTCTACTCAATTTTCTATATGATGTTACTCTGCGCTGCAATGGTGATTGATAGTTTGCCTTTAACTCATCAACTAACCAGAGACATTTTAGATTTTGTGTTAGATTTTGTGTTTTAAATAGAAAATGACTCGTCAAAAAGAAGAAGGGAAAAGGTAAAATATATCTTACCTTTTCCCTTACAAATTACCTACTTGCTCATCTCACATCCAAAATCAAACTGAGAAATGTATTGTTCCAGATATTGAGGTTGCTTGAGAAAGCCAGCCACTTTCTAAAGCAACAGCAACTATCGTGTTAATACTAGCTTCTGATAAACATTTCCGTCTTCAGTAAATTTACTAATACACTAATCATATCTAATATCTCCTTACTGAAATGAGGATTGAGCTGAAAGAGAACAAAATTTTTTAGCTTTCTAGAGTGCTGGTACATTAGTCACACATTGGGCTAAAAAACTCGGTAACTTTATCGTTGAACTCACGAAAACTCAGTCTGTCTAGCAAATAGAAACTAAGTTTTTAAAATTACTATACCAGTGCTCTAGAAAAAAGTTACCTAACATTAATCATTTTATTAGTGATCTTAATCACTGCTTTGAGTTACTGACTTCTGCAATTGTCGTTTTTTGATGAGATTAATTTATATTTCGTCATGAAAAATTTAATAGTATTATTTCTGTTAAAGAGCTGATGGTTTGTAAATAACATCAGCTTCCATATCTCTAACTTATATGCACTATGTCTGAGTTAAATAATTATCAATCTGAAGGTCAAGTTTTTGAGCGTGATTGGTCTGCGTACTATAATGCTGTTGTGGGTCGTCCGCCACGAGACACTTTACTTAAAGCTTTAGGGTATTTTGACATAGAAAGTCTCAACCGAAACGAGACTTCTGTCCTATACTCACGGTTTGCGGTTGATTTAGGCTGCGGGGAAGGGCGAGATACAGTAGAACTCTTACGTCGGGGTTGGCGAGTTTTAGCTATGGATGGTGAAGCTGAAGCAATAGCACGTTTATTAGAACGCCCAGATATTAATCGCCAACTTTTGGAAACTCGGGTCGTTGCTTTTCAAGATGTCATGCTACCAGAATCAGTCGATTTAGTAAACGCCAGCTTTTCACTACCATTTTGTTCACCGGAATCTTTCCCTAGTTTATGGGAAAAGATAATTTCATCATTGCGTTCTGGTGGTCGTTTTTGTAGACAATTGTTTGGTAACCATGATTCTTGGGCTATTTATGCTTCCATGAATCACCATACACGTCAACAAGTAGAAATGTTGCTGCAACCTTTTGAAATAGAAATCTTACAGGAAGAAGATCATCCTGGGAAAACACCTATAGGAGAGGAGAAACATTGGCATATTTTTCATATTGTTGCGCGGAAAAAGTAAGTACTGTCTATCCATTCATGACTAGATAGACACTACCTACCATACCTTACTATTGCTTAACGTCCTGAACCAGAAGTTCCTGGGCTTGGAGTGCTTGTACCATTCGTGTCTGTGCTAGAAGTTCCTGTACCTGTCACCATGTTCTGTACCATTTGTAGGTGATCGGCGACAATTGGAGCAATTTTACTTGCAAATGCATTCAACTCTGAGTCTTGTCCTTGTGTGAGGTAATTTTGGTAATCAGCCAGAGTTTTGGTATGAGCTTGAAGCTGCCCTTCCATATATGCTTGGTCAAACATTTTACCATTTAACTTGGTCAGTTTTGTCAATAAAGCTTTGTTTTCCGGACCAATGTCTTTTGGTAGTGTAAAACTCTTTTTCTTAGCTATCTGCTTGAGTTGTTGACTTGAATCTGTATGTTCTTTAATCATACGCTGTGCATAGTTTTTCACCTCTTGATTTTGAGACCGCTTGAGTGCTAACTGACTTGTCTGGATCTCTGTTTGGTCACTTTGCGCCGCTTTAGTCATAAATTCTTTATCTAAAGCAGTAAGCGAACGATTAGGAGTCGTAGTGCGAGGAGGAGACGTAGTACCACCAGAAGGACTTGTTGTCTCAGGCGTATTTTGGGAAAACAGAGACCGACTAGAACTGTTAGAGGAACTAGAGTTGATATTGGCTTGTACCATTGCTGGAAAAACGATGAAGGTACTTATACTAGCAACTCCTACAAAACTGCCAACAATTTTTTTCATTAATCGTTTGTGATTGTGCATGATATTTATGTGGATGATGTTTACTTAAGGCTTGTCTTGCTTCTGATGAAAAGGTAACTACTATGCTTGCTTGAAACTTCTACCTTAGGAGTATCGTCTCCTTCCATCTATGGAAGGACTTTATAAGTCTTACAAAGTGATTTCCTCAGTCAGCAGTTAATATTCCTATTCATTTATGTGGCTCACTATCTGGAATATTTTTGAAAAAAATTATCAATATTTTTTTAGAATTGACGAGTTAATCTATTCGCTGGTACTCTCTGTTTCCTACTAAAATCTACTAGCAGACTACAGGAAGAGAAGGTATTTCTTGTCTAGAAATTGCAAATGATTATCTAGTACTCACAAGATCATAACGCTAGAGCCTCTGTCGGGAAACCTTTCTCCAAAACTGGC
This sequence comes from Brasilonema sp. UFV-L1, assembly GCF_012912105.1. GTDB lineage: Bacteria > Cyanobacteriota > Cyanobacteriia > Cyanobacteriales > Nostocaceae > Brasilonema. The sequence continues at coordinate 113,129 of NZ_QMEA01000002.1, read as the reverse complement.
ACCCCAACTTAATATTTTGTTTATAAATAGCCTCTCATAGTCCCCGTTCTTAAGGATGGGGTCTTAATAGTCCCCGTCCTTAAGGATGGGGTCTTAATGATGGTTTAGAGAGTTGATTTTCTCGAATAATCGTATCATTGGATTCATTTTTTTTATTCTTTGCGTTTATGATAAGTCTAGTTGGAAATATAAACAAAGGAGTGTGAGGTATTGCTTTTTAGATAGCGGACATCATCTAGGTGCTATTGCTGCCTCAACTTATCTAAAAAATAGAGACTTACAATTAATTTTGAATTTGAGAAACTCGCTCTCAATGCTGATTTAAGCTTTGAGAATCAAGAGTTTTCAAAAACAACTAGAGTATCCGCAATTTGACTTAGACCAGGGAAGATTTTACCAAAGTGTTTGGAACACATATTCAATCAGGCGTTTCCGGAAAAAGTTCATTTATGTAGAAGATTTCTGGAAGATCATCTTACAGAAAGCAGAAAAACCAAAACAAACTAAAAATGTTGAAGAGATATTAGTTGATTTGGTTTTTCATCAATGAGAAGTAAGATTGCCTGGTTATTATCAAGCAAAATATCTGTTTCAAGCAAGTCATTTAAGTGACAAGCTGAGTGATACAAAATCCGCATCTGCATTTATAATTCCTCTGTCTTCTGGCACAGGTACAGCAATATAGGACTTGTTTGCCGTAATTAAGACCCCGTCCTTAAGAACGGGGACTAATAAACTATAGAAAAAGGGGATTTATAAACTGAATTTGGGAGCATCTCAATATGTTAAAGAAGACGAGTCGTGGGTGCATCTTGCTCTGAAATTTTAATGAATGAAGACCCCGTCTTTAAGGACGGGGACTAATAAAATGAGTTAGAAACCCGCACAAAAAAATACCATAAGTTAAACATTTAGGATGCTCTTCTGGATTTAGTATAACTTGTGTATACATCAAGCTATTGTCAAAGATAGCGCTGTCACTTTATTTTTATTTCCAACGACAACAACTGTCAAACAAGCTACAAAACAACGAATTGTTAGTTTGTTGAGACAAAGAGTGTATCTATTCAAAAACTATTCGGATACTCCGCTTAGTGGTATTGGTGCTTTCTATGATAACGAAACTCAGGAATTTTTAAAAACGAAAGAAAGACTGACTTTCTGTAATGGTAATTGAAAAATAGTGAGAACAATTGAGAGACAAGGAGATGAAAAGGAAGCATTTTTTTCACGAAGAAGATTCACACCCTGTTCAACTGACATCGGCAGATATTATCCTGCGGCAGCAACTAGAGTATTCTATCAGCAGATACTTTTATGAAGGGTGCGATCGCAACCTCCAAGATTTATTATCTAATTGTCGATGGTATGTAACGACTCACCTGAGTACTTTGACTTTGGTGATTGAATGTCCAGATCAAGTCACGAACTGGCGTGTGTTACAGAACCTTGTCAGGATGGCTAGATTGCTATGCCAAATTGTCAGCAATGCAAAAATTCGCGTCTGTCCTCCCAAAAGTCAAGGAATGCCTTTTGAAATGAGAGTAGATGAGTTATCAGTTTACCAAGATTTGGCTTAACTCAGATTTTGCACCTGAGTGAAAAACCGGGTTTCTTGAGAATATCTGTTCATAGAACCTTTAATTTCTGGTTTAGAAACCCGCTTTTTTGAATCGTGTTGAGAAGAGTGCAAAATATCACTTAAGCTGACTAAGACAAATTCATCGGTAAGCGCACCTGAAATCTGGTATCTCCTGGCTGTGACAACACCCGAATATCACCTTGATGCTGTTCTACAACAATGCGGTAGACAATGTGCAAACCTAACCCAGTCCCCTTACCAACTCCTTTGGTTGTAAAAAATGGCTCAAAAATATGAGACCGAAGTTCTGGGGGAATACCAGGACCATTGTCAGCAATCTCCACGAGCAAAAAGTCACTTTCGCAACTCGTGCGAATCCAGATTTGACCATTTTGTTCATGAATAGCATCAATGGCATTATCAATTAAATTCGTCCAGACTTGATTGAGTTCTCTACCGTAAGCACTAATCAGCGGTACTTCACAGTCATACTCCCGCGTGACTAGCACATGACTATGCTTTAGCTTGTGACTCAAAATTGTGAGAGTACTTTCTATACCTTCATGGATATCTATTTCCTGTAGAGGTGCGCGATCCATGTAGGAGTAATCTTTGACGGCATCAACTAAGGTAGAGATTCGGATTGTACAATGGTCAAGTTCATCTAACAAACCCCATTCTTGTAATGTTGTCTCTGTCCAAGTCAGGACATTACCCAGTAATAATTCACCGACATTTTTCTTAACATTCTCTAGCCAATCGATATCGAGTCCTGCTGTAACGAGTGTGGGAGCAAGTTTCCAGCTATTGGCAACATTGTGTGCTTCTAGCCATTGGATCATCTCATCTTCGCGATCGCTTTGCATGATTGGATCGAGTTTAGCTGCTGTTTTTGCATGGGCGATCGCATCTTGCTGCAATTTAGCAACAAATGCTTTTTGGTCGCAAGTCATTTGTTTTTGATTCAGTTTTACAGTCAGAGGCTGTAACACTTGCCTAGTTTGCCGTAATTGTCCCACAGCCCTACGACAAGCTGAAGCAGGGTTATTCAACTCGTGTGCTAATCCTGCTGCTAAAGTGCCTAACGCGACAAGTTTTTCTCTGTGCTGTGATATCGTCTGCACAGCTTGCAACCGTTCTGCCATTGTGCGCAGAATCTCAGTCATGACGCAAGTACAGCTTGAAAGCATTTCCCAAAATACCTGATTTGGCAATTCTAAAATATGGCAGTGAGTCACAGCACGACCACTCGCCCAAAAATGTGTCTCACCCATTAAAACAGGCAATTCACCAAACAGTGTTTTTGGTTCATACATTGCTAACAAAACTTCTTGATTACCCACTTTCTGTGTAATCCGTACTTGACCTTCTAGCAGTATAAAAACATGGTCAGCAGGGTCACCTTCACGGCGATGAATTTCTCCAGGTTCTCGCCAAACTTCTACACTTTGTTTAAGTAGCCATTGCAACCGTTCATTTGGTAGTTTCGAGAAGAGGGGAACTTGGCGTAATGTTTCTATATCAAGCATGATACACCTTAACTTTATAGGTTTTTGATTAGGTAGATAAAAAAGTCTTTTAAATTTGCTTGTTAAGTCACTAACTTCTAATGAATAAATTTTGTTATCTCAGAAATTTTTCCAATGAACGAATCAGGTTTTAGCTGGAAAAATAAACTAGTAAACTGACGAATATTTTATTTCTGCTTTGCTTCTAGTTTAAATAACTCCAGTTCGGCACTATAGTATTTGTGAGTGCGACCCATTGGTATCATGCCAAGCCGTTGAGTTACCCGAATTGAATCGTGATTTTCAGGCTTCACCACCGCATAGATAACTGGTAATTTAAGAATATTAAATCCATATTCAATAGCACCTCGTCCAGCTTCTGTCGCATAACCTTTGCCCCAAGCTGCTTTTTTTAAGTGCCAACCTACTTCATAATCCTGAGTAGGTTTGCCCTCATTATCAGGCAGTTGTTTTAACAGGATAGTTCCGACAATTTCTCCGATTTGTTTTTCAAAAATTGCCCATATACCAGTACCATTATTGAGTTGGGCATAGCGTTCAATCACTCGTTGCAAACTTGCTCGTTGAGTCTGTTCACTCTCCTCCACCTTGCCACCAATAAAGCGTACCACTTCTGGATTGTTATAAATTTCAAAGGCTTGTGCAACATCAGCTTCAGGTTTCCACTGACGGATTATTAGGCGCTGTGTTTGGAAAATCTCAGTCATAGCTTGCAGTTAGTTCTGGTAAAAATTCTACTAAAAATTCTACTCAGAAGCTTTTTCATATGAATGATTCACATCTTGAATAAGCAAACGCACTCGAAAGCGCGTATCACCAGGCTGAGATTCAAAGCTGTTTGGTCTCCTGCTGACCACCCATCAAGTAATGTTATGTTGATAATTGGCATACGTACCGCCTCGACGAAACTGCTTTGCGTCTAATTTAAATAACTCCAGTTCAGCACTATAGTATTTGTCAGTACGACCAATTGGTACCATACCAAGCTTTTGAGTCACCCGAATGGAAGCATGATTATCAGGCGTCGCCACCGCATAAATAACTGGTAATTTGAGAATCTTGAATCCATACTCAATAACACCTCGTCCAACTTCTGTTGCATAACCCTTACCCCAAGCCGCTTTTTTTAAGTGCCAACCTACTGCATAATCTTGGGTTACTTTATCCTCATTGTCAGGTAGTTGTTGCACTAGGACAGATCCTATAATTTCTCTGGTTTGCTTTTCAACAATTGCCCATATACCAGTGCCATTATTAAGTCGGGCATCATTCTCAACCAATCGTTGCAGTTTGATCTGCACGTCTTCCACACTCTGCTGTTGGTTGCAACTGAGAAACCGCACTACCTCAGAATCACCATAGATTTCAAAGGCTTGTGCAGCATCAGCTTCAGGTATCCACTGACGGATAATCAGGCGTTGTGTTTGGAAAATCTCAGTCATATCTTGCAGTTAATTCTGGTAAAAATTCTACTAAAAATTCTACTCAGAAGCCTTTTGACATGAATGATTCACATCTTGAATAGGCAAACGCACTCGAAAGCGGGTATTACCAGGCTGAGATTCAAAGTGGATGTCACCATGATGTTTATTCACAACAATGCGATAGGCAATTTCTAAACCTAAGCCAGTGCCTTTTCCTACTCCTTTCGTCGTAAAAAATGGTTCAAAAATCCTGGACTGAATTGCTGGTGGAATACCTACTCCTGTATCAATAATTTCGACAACCATACAGTTATTATCTCTATAAGTACGAATAGTCAAATCACCTTTCCCTTTCATGGCATCTATGGCATTATCAATTAAATTTGTCCACACTTGGTTTAGTTCACTCGCATAAGCACAAATTTTTGGTAGAGTGCGATCATACTCTCGGTTAACAATAATTCCCTTTTTAAGACGATGATTGAGGATAAGTAAAGTATTTTCAATTCCCTCATGGATATCTATTTCCTGTAGAGGGGCTTGATCCATATATGAATAACCTTTAATTGCTTTTACCAACTCAGAAATGCGGGTGGTACTTTGTTCAATTTCATGAATCAATCCAAAAGATGAAAGTGTGGCGTCAAGCCATTTGAGGACATGTTCCAGACAGTCAATAGGGATATTATCAGCAACAGTATCCAGCTTTTCGGTATATAGCCCAGCGGTCACTAAAGTGGGGGCAAGTTTCCAACTATTACTAATATCATGGTCTTCCAACCATTCTGTCACTTCGTCTTCTTTATCGCTACAGGTGAGAGGGTCAAGTTTAGGAGAATGGGTAGCGTGTTCTGTTGCTTGATGTTGAATATCAGTAATGAATTTTAGTTGTTCTTTGGAAAGTAAATTGAGTTGTAAAGCCAGAGTTTGTAAGTTTTGAAAATTTCCACGCAATTGACTAGCTGCCCGTTGCGCCGCCGCCCCCGGATTATTTAATTCATGTGCTAAACCTGCTGACATTTTACCCAACGCTGCCATTTTTTCTTGCTGTCGTAGCTGCACTTCCACATCTTTAGTTCGTCCAGCCATAGCAGTGAGAATTAGATCAGCAATCGGCGAACATTCAATAAGGATATGTCTAAATGTTTCAACGTCTATTTGTAAAACGCGACTGGGTGCGATCGCATGGGCATTAGCAATAGCGCCTGAACCTGTCAGCATTGAAAGTTCGCCCATGAAATCACCATGACGATGAATCGTCAGCACTTTTTTTTCAACACCAACTTGCTTAGTAATTTCAATTTCGCCTTCTAACACTACAAAAAAGTGATAGTTTGAGTCACCTTCGCTAAACAGCACATCACCCACATTCAGTTGTATTTCAGTACCAAACTGCTTCATCTCCTCCAAAGCATCATCTGGCAATTTAGGAAACAGCGTCATTTGATTTGGATCGTGCAGCATGGCAACTCCTTATATTATGAAATATATTATGAAATAATTGCTATCTACCACAGCCGTTCAATTGGATAAGCATCAAAGACTGAATCAGCACTCAAAATAGGTATTTGTTCAACAATAGACTGTGCAATGAAAAGTCGGTCAAATGGATCTCGATGATACAAAGTTAGAGTTGCAATAACAGAAAGATGGTTGAGATTGATGTTTAGCAAATCGATACTATTAAGACTAAGTTGCTGTTCTACAAATTCCTGAAATGGCACCCCAAAACTCAGTTTACCTGTGTTTTGTTTAATTGCTATTTCCCAAACACTGACTATACTGAGTAGTTTTTCGTTATTTTCATCCTCAATTAGCCCTTGTACTACAGTACTAAGCCGAGGGCTGTCGATGACGAACCAAATAAAGGTATGAGTGTCCAGCAGTAACCTCATTACATATAGTCCGTGAAGTACTCCATCTAGCTTCGCTGAAGATGGGGCTTCCCAAATTCAACTAGTACAAGGACGGTCTTATTCGTCTTCGGAGTTTCCCGTCTCAACCGCCGATGCCTCCTCAAACACACCAGATACCTCTGTCGGGAGACCCTCCTGCAGTACTGGGTCCTGTGTTTGATTTGGTCTTACTCCGCGTCCACAGGCAGACACCCGCCTCCCGCAGGTGTATAACTTTACGTACATTCCTGTATGGCTTATGTTTTACCGCAGGGCGTAACCTTACGAACCAGTGACCGGAATTTTTCCCCTTTTCTCACGCTAGTTACCGTGGTAAGCGTCAAACCGCTACTGTGACCTTTGTTTGCAGCCGTGTGGGTGGGTCAGCAACCACTATAATGGTAGCATATAGATATCGTATTTGCTACCATGACCCAGATTAGTTTGCGCCTATCACAACGAGAAAAAGAGCATTTGCAAAAATATTGTGAGTTGACTCAAAGGAATCAAACCGAAGTGCTGCGAGAATTCGTTCGTAGATTGTCAATCAAGGGGGCATTGAACCCCCTTGATTGACCGCGCAACCTCGCCCACCGCACAGGCGGATGGGGAATGACGCCGAATTCGTTAAAGTCTTCTAAAGGTTCGTCAAAATCATCTGAGATTGTGATTAACCCTTTAGCACTCCCTGCTTTCGCAGGGCGACGTTTTTTGACTGGCGATACAGGAGTTAATTTGACAACAGGTTGATTATCTTTTGTAATGACTACTTCTTCGCCATTCATAGCGGCTTCAATTAATTGAGACAAATTTTTTGATGCTTCAGCGAGAGATATTTCTTGCATGGCTATCACCTCTGGGTTCCTAATTCATGCTTACATCAAAAATTGGTTGTTTGATGCAAAAATCTTAGTTTAGTTTATCGAACTGGCAGATGAGTGAGTGAACTAGGAGACGACATACACTCATATCGATACTCATGGCTGACACATCCTTTAAAAAAGTCCGCGTTTTCTTTTGTGGACACATGCTTAAATCCAAGTGATTTAATGAGTTTAATGGATGCGACGTTACGAGTGTCTATCTCGGCTGCTACAATGTTGACTTGATAATCGTTGAAAACATGATTGAGCAGTCGTAAACATCCTTCCTTTGCATAACCTTGTTGCCAGAATGGTGGGAAAATCATGTAGGCGATCGCAGCTCTTTGGTTAGCATATACTGTTGCTTCCAATGTTCCAATATATGTTCCAGCGCGAAGACGAAAAGCCCAATTCAGCCATGCTTCTTGCCCGTCAGGAGAAAGCCTTGAAGATAGCGCACGATATCGAGTCTGCAAAACTTGCAATGATATGGGAGGCTCCTGTGGGATAAACTGATAAAGTCTTTCATCCTGCAATTGCCTATACATATGTATTGCATGAGATGCCATCAGTGGCTCAAGCAACAGCCGTGAAGTTTCAAGTGTTGTTTCTGGTGCAATCAATTTCATCATTGTACTGTTGTTCTGAGGCGTTAATGATAATTTTTTCGTCACTGATGACTGCCTCAATTAATTCTGGCAAATTTCTAGATGCCTCAACGAGAGTTATTTATTGCATGGCTGTCACCTCTTGGTTCCGAACTCAATGTTGATATCAATTCAGTTAACTGTTCACTGATAACTGTTCACTGATTCCTATCACAACACGTTGCTGAGATATCGATGAACAAACTGAACGCAGATTGAACCCTCACCAACGCCAGAAGCAACTCGCTTGACTGAACCATAACGCACGTCACCCACTGCAAAAACACCGGGAATATTCGTTTCTAGTAAAAAGGGATCGCGTTCTAGCGTCCATCCTTTGATGCGTTGCCCATCTTTTTGCAAATCTGGACCTGTTATGATATAGCCATGTTTATCTCGTTCAATGACACCATCTAGCCATTCTGTACGAGGAACTGCACCAATAAAAATAAACAGCGATTTTGCAGGAACAGTTTGTGTTTCACCTGTTAAAGAATTGTGAATAGTAATCGCTTCTAAACTTGTTTCTCCTTTTGCCTCTTTCACACTAGTGTGTGTCTTGACTGTAATATTTGGTATTTCTGCAATTTGGTCAATCAAATACTGGGACATACTTATGGTTAAGGAGTCACCACGTACTAACATCGTCACATGCTTGGCGTATTTGGAAAAGTACATCGCTGCTTGTCCAGCTGAGTTTGCACCACCGACAATGTAAACGTCTTCACCTTGACAACTCATCGCTTCAGCCTGTGCAGCACCATAATAAACCCCTGCACCAGTCAAACGATCAAGTCCAGGAACATCCAGCCGTCGCCATGATACACCCAGCGCTAACATCAGGGCATGGCAACTGATTTCGCTACCGTCTCCTAGTTGCACAAATCGATACTGGTCTTCTACGCGTATACCCTTAACCTCTTGCGGTGTGAGAATTTCGACACCAAAGCGTCTTGCTTGGGTTACAGCACGCCGTGCCAAATCGCCTCCACTCAAACCTGTAGGAAAGCCAAGGTAATTTTCAATACGCGAACTTGTTCCCGCTTGTCCACCTGGGGCTTCACGTTCAATCATCACCGTGCGTAGCCCTTCTGATGCACCATACACTGCAGCTGCTAAACCAGCAGGACCTCCACCAACGATAATCAAGTCATAAAATGGTTTTTCCGCTTGAGTTCGCAGCCCAATTTTCTCAGCTACTTGCAGGTTCGTTGGCTGCATGACATGGGAACCATCGCTAAACAGGACAAGAGGTAGGTGTAATTTATCACATTCAGCGTATTCTACTAGTTTTTGTGCTTCTTCTGATAATTCGATATCTAACCACTGGTAAGGCACTTGATTTCGCGCCAGGAAATCTTTAACTTGGTGAGAATGAGGTGACCAACGGTTACCAATGACACGAATCCCTTCAAAGGGTGGGTGGAAAGTTGCTTGCCAATCATCAAGTAAATCGTCTAGCACTGGATACAAGCGTTCTTCTGGTGGATCCCACGGCTTCATCAAATAGTAATCGATTTTTGTGTTGTTGATGGCACGAATGGCGGCATCAGTATCTGCGTAGGCGGTGAGTAAAGCACGTTTCGCATCCGGGAACATTGACATGGCTTGTTCCAAAAACTCCACACCAGACATATGTGGCATGCGTTGATCGACAAGGAACAACGACACAGGTTGATTGCGGAGTTTGAGTTGTTCTAAAGCTTCCAAGGCACTGGTACCTGAGTCGGCGCGGATAATTCGGAAGCGATCGCCATATTCTTGCCGCAGATCCCGCGCCACGGCTTGTAAAACTTCTGGATCATCGTCAACCGTTATGATGACAGGTTTAGCCATAGCGCTTAAGTAACCTCTCTTTTTTAATAGTTAGTTTTTTATATATCATCTAAAAACCTGCGGGAGTGCAGAAGCCCCGTAATTTTTGTTCGGGGATAAAACACGACACAATTAGCAGCTTACACAAGAAATTCGTATAAACCAATGAGAGTTCCATCTGGATCTCGAAGATAAGCTGTTTTAATTCCGTAGTAAGGATTATTCATAGGCGCTGCGGTAAAATGCACACCCTTGTGTCTGAGTCGCTGATATTCCTCCTCCAAATCATGCACAGTAAAAATTAATGCCACAGTATCTTGACATTCTGCATGAGCAGGCTTTTCAGCATTGTGAATCAATTGTGCCATTTCTTGCCGCTGCGATACGCTAAGTCTCATATCTCCGGCTTTGAACTCAGCATATCCCGCTTCTTCATCTTCTACAGCAACGTCAAATTCGATGACGTCTTTATAAAATGAAAAACAAGCCTTCCAATCTTTGACAAGCAGTCTTGTGTATGATTTACTAACTTTCATATTGACTTCAATTGCCTTGCTAGTCACTACAACAGCTGTTTATAGAAATCATCTAATCATGTATATCCTGCTTGGCGACCACCAAGACGTTGGTTTTTGGCTTCTGGGAGCTTGTTAACAGAGATAGTTGCATAAGGTCCAAGTTCCATACCAGCTATCATAAAACGGATGAAGTCTCCTAAACCTTCAATCATGCGGGCACTACGTAACGATCCACAGTTCACAGGAAAAAAACCTATTTCTTCAGCAAGAGTCATGACTGTTTCCTTAGCCTGTTGGTTGTTACCACAGATGAAACAAGAAACGTTATACTCTCGAATCACTTGAGGACTTAATTCAAAAACTTCTTGCGCCATTGTGTTAAATGCTTTAACCACGTGAGTATTTGGTACATCTGCTGCTAACTTCTCGGCTAGGGATTCACTGATTGGATCAAAAGCGAAACCTTCAGGAATTTCTTGGTTATTACAGTCAATTAAGACTTTACCAGATAAAACTTCAGTTGAAGACAACACAATAGATGGTAATTCACGAACTGAATAGAAGATGACATCGCCAAACGCAGCGGCTTCATCATTAGTTCCGCCTTGAGTTTTGTGACCAGAAAACTCTGCGACTGACTGAGCTTTTTCGGAGTTACGAGAACCAAAAAACACCTCGTGACCTTGTTCTGCCCATAAGATTCCTAAAGATCTTGCCATATTACCTGTGCCAATCGTACTTATTTTCATATTTGATAGTCTCCGAATCAAGGTTTTATAAACTTGGTTTTTTTTAAAGCTGAGTTTTTTGGAAATCAGAATTTCTCCACAGCAGGACGCAAATCAAGTTCTAAAGTCCATGCTGTTGCATCCTGTTGATAAAGTTGCCAATATGTTTGGGCGATCGCCTCAGGTGCAAGCAATGTATGTTCTTCAGTCTCCGGTACCATTGCTCGCACTCTTGGGGTATTAATCATACCATCAATGATGATATGAGCTACATGAATTCCTTGAGGACCAAACTCCCGTGCCAAAGACTGCGCCAGTGCTCGTAGTCCAAATTTGCCCACTGCTAATGCTGCAAATTTAGCTGAACCTCTCACAGCAGCTGTTGCTCCCGTTAACAAAATAGTACCGCGCCCTTGCTCAACCATTGCTGGAAGAACCTGCTGCACCGCCAGAAAAGCTCCAAAACAGTTTACTTTCCAACAAGACTCAAACTGCTCTGGTGTCAGTTCCAAAATACCAGCTCTGTGAAATGCTCCAGCATTGTAGACAAAAACTTCGGGTGCGCCTAGTTGCAAAGACACCTGCTTAAATGCGGCTTTTACTGATGCAGGCTCACTTCCATCAACAGTTACAGACAATGCCTTTCCACCAAACTGTTCAATTTCTGACTGAATTTGAGTCAGCTGCTGTGAACTTCTTGCCATTAATCCTACAGCAAAACCTTCTCGTGCAAACCGATGAGCAACTGCTGCTCCCAATCCTGCACCTACACCTAAAACCACTGCAACTTTTGGCTGACTCATCTTATTTCTTTTCCTTAGTCAGAAATAACTAAACATTTTAAAATCAACAAAGCGCTGATTGTATAGTTATTCTAGCCTTCTGCCTCCTATCTTCTTGGATGAGTTATATCAAATCCGGTAGCATCGAATACGGTTCAGTTAAGCATTTTTTTCTTCTCTCTGTGTCCTCTGTCTTGGAAAGCTCTGATCGGAGGAAACCTCCGCTCAGACTTTCCGCTGCGCCTGGAGCGGTTCTTTAAAAAAATTGACTTTGACAAAGAGTTTTAGCCCTAACTGAACCGTATTGGCCCATAGTAGTTAATTATGGGCAAGTTGGCGCAAATTATTCTGGCACTAAGTCTACCTCTCTACACGTGTGAAACCTCGAAAAACAATCCCTAACTTAACGGTATTGTCCTATGAGCTGGTTGATTGAACTGCCAGAAATGGGTAATCTGTATATCCTTTCTCACCAGCACCGTAAAATGTTTTGACATCTGGCTCATTCAAAGAGGCATTCAGTTCAAAGCGTTTTGGTAAGTCAGGATTGGCGAGAAACAACCTGCCAAAGGAAACCAAATCTGCATCACCATTCTTCAGTATGCTATCTCCTTTAGGATGGTCGTAGCCGCCATTGGTAATCAAAGTTCCTTTGTAAATTTTACGGTAGTATGGTGTGATTGGATGCATGACATCACGGGATGCCAAATCAACTTCATTCGGTTCCTGTAGATGTAGATATGCCAATCCAAAGCGATTGAGAGCATTTATTGCATAACCAAAAGTTTCTTGCGGATTCGAGTCGCCCATCCCGTAGAATGTATTGCTTGGGGAAAGTTTGATACCAACACGATTTGCACCCCAGACACTAGCAACTGCTTCCACGACTTCCAGCAGAAATCGTGCTCGATTTTCTATCGAACCACCATATTTGTCTGTGCGTTGGTTTGTCCAATCTTGCAAAAACTGGTCAATTAAGTAACCAAAAGCCCCATGTAATTCTACGCCATCAAATCCTACAGCATGAGCATTTTCTGCACCTTTGCGAAACTGCTCAACAATTTCAGGAATTTCATGCGTTTCTAAAGCGCGGGGAGTTTCCATTGCGACTTTCCCTATAGGAGTGTGCAGTTGCCCCGAAGCAGCAATTGCAGAAGGTGCAACGGGTAATTGTCCACCCAATAAAGAAGGATGAGAAACTCTTCCAGAGTGCCATAGTTGCAAGAAAATTTTTCCCCCTTTCTCATGTACGGCATCTGTCACTTGTCGCCATCCAGCCACTTGTTCGGTTGAGTATATACCCGGACAGTTAATGTAGCCTAGACTCAGGGGTGAAACCATTGTACATTCAGTAACAATTAGCCCTGCTGTTGCTCGTTGTGCGTAATAAGTCGCCATCAATGAGTTGGGGATGTTGTCAATCGCTCGCAAACGAGTCATTGGTGACATCACCATCCGGTTTGGTAAAGTGTAAGGACCAAGTTGAACGGGAGTGAAAAGATTGATATCGCAAGTCATAGAAATTATCTCCATTATTCTTGTTAGCCTAGGAACGTATAACTTAAGCCACTGCTTTGGCTGTTAACATATAGAAGCAGCAGCCCACAAGACGTCATTCCTTGGCTCAGCCAAGGAACGAGGAAAAGCAAAGACAACAAAGCCAATCAGTCACTGTTGGTGAGTGTAGACGACTTCGTAAAGATGAAACTCGTTCTCAGCTAGACCTTGCCAATACTCATTCAAGGGCTTATATTTTGGGTCTTTGAGTAGTTCTTCAAAATCTGCTAAACTGCGCCACTGTCCGTAGTTCACATTATGCACGCCATCAAGCGAACGGTGGAAATTAGCAGAAAGAAGTCCAGGATTTTGCAAACCGATTCCTACATATTCTCTTTCCAATTCCACCAAACGCATCTGATTTTCTGGCTTGACTCGGAATTGGGCGAGGTGAATTAAGCCACCTTCGGTAATTTTGAGTGTAGCGTCATCTGGTTTAGAAACAACCACCTCATAGACGTGTGACTCGTGGATTTGGAACTGGAAAAGTTTAGCTGCTTTGACTTGCGCTTCGGAATTGTTGATAAATGCTTTATAGTCTTCCAGCGTTTTCCACTGAGCATAATTCATCACCCGTATGCCATCAAGACTTTTGTGGAGGCTAGATGAAACAAAACCAGGCTGATACTTCACCGTTGTTTGAAGAAATTCGATAATAGTATCAATGAGTTCTTGCTGACGTTCCGGTTCTACGGCAAAGATAATGATCACCGTAATCACATCGTTGTTTTTGGCAATCGTGGGCATCGTGATATCTCCTGATATGTTGGTGAATGGCAATTATTTGGAATCACGGGAAATCGGAACCTGGAAGAATCGTACCTTGTGTTATGCATCACTGCTACTAGCCATTTTTCTAGGTAGGAGTCACTAAAGTTACTTAAAGAGGCTCAGCAGCTTGCATTGAAATTGCATCGTGAGTGTTAGCAATAAGGAATTTGATGATTGTGTTTTTTGACAAAAAGTCATGTGTGTGTATGTCTGTCAGTTCACCTCTTTAACTTCAGCAGGAACCTTTGCTGATTCTCGGACTTTTATTTCAGCAAGAGTCTTTGCTGGTGGAAACACAACCGACAATAAAGGCGGTGCTAAAAAGGTAGTCACAATCACCATGACAATAATGGCTGCATCTAAGGCGCTTGGAAGAATACCACTCGCTGAACCAATACCAGCAAACACAAGTCCCACTTCACCTCGTGGAATCATACCGACACCAATTGCTAGCTTATTCGTATCTGGTTGACCGAAGACTGCGAAGCCGCTGACGACTTTGCCCAAAATTGCCACTAAAATCAGAAAGCCTGCCATAATCAGCCCTTGGCGATTTTCTGGTACCATTGGGTTCAGTACACTAATATTAGTTTTGGCGCTGACAACAACAAAGAAAACAGGTACAAGAATGTCTGCAATCGGTATGATCTGATTTTTTAGATCTCGGCATTTTTGAGTTTCAGCTAATATTAAGCCTGCAGTAAAAGCTCCCAGAATAGCTTCTAATTTGATGACAGTCGCGATATATGCAAGAACAAAAGCAAAAATCAGGGCTGGAATCAAGATCTGACCACGAGTTTTGAGTTCACTCACAATTTTGACAAAGTAAGGATTGAACAAGCGACCTAGAAAAACTGCCCCTACGAAGAAAACTACTGCACTTACAATTAGATACAGCACATTGGTCAGTTCCACCTCTCCAGTCTTTGCCAAACTTGCAACGACTGCAAGGACGATAATACCTAAAATATCGTCTAGAACTGCTGCTCCAATAATAATCTGACCTTCTTTACTATTAAGATACTGTAGTTCTGCCAGCACTTTCGCTGTAATGCCGATGCTTGTTGCTGTCAAGGCTGCACCCGCGAAAATCGCAGGAACACTGGGCACATGGAACAGAAATATTAAGCCTAAAGTACCTGCAACAAAAGGTGTCACGACTCCCACCACTGCTACTATCGTCGCTTGTAAACCAACTTGCAGCAGTTCATGTAAATTGGATTCCAAACCAATTTCAAATAAGAGAATCACAACACCAATTTCTGCCAGAGTTGAGATGACTTCGCTGTCTATTTGAAAAATTGCTGTTGCACTGTCTACACTTAACCCAGTGGTCGCTTCTAAGAAATCCATGAGCAATGAATTGCTGATGTCACCACCACCTTCAGGAAATACTAGTAAATGAAAGGCAGAGACACCAACGACTAATCCACCCAGCAGCTGTCCTAGAACTGGAGGTAAATTGATGCGGACACAAATTTCTGCACCAATGGTACTGGCTAGGTAAATGACAACCAAACTGATCAGCACTCCTGACATGATCACAGGAGCATTTTCTGCTTCTGCTGTTGCAAGTAAGGGGATTGTTTCCCAGAAGTTGAAGGAAGTTATCCTGGTAAAAGTCTCTATTAATGTCATGTTCTATTTTTCTCTCATACTTGGAACAGACATATTGTGTGGTACAAGCATTGTTGCCTGGTTTCTGAATGATTGGCACACAATATTTCATGATTCATTGACACAAAAAAAGTAGGTGGGGTATGTTCCCACCTACTGCTGTCAATTTACCGATGAGTTTCAGTTGGAACTCTTCCATCCTCAACGGGCTGTAGCTGTGGAGACTTACGACGTCTTGTCAAGCGATCGCGAATCTTTCCAATCACAATATATAGAATTGGCACAATAAACAAGCTCAATAAAGTAGAGACAAGCGTTCCGCCAACAATCGCTGTA
The DNA here is from genome assembly GCF_012912105.1 of Brasilonema sp. UFV-L1. Lineage (GTDB taxonomy): Bacteria > Cyanobacteriota > Cyanobacteriia > Cyanobacteriales > Nostocaceae > Brasilonema. Next base: position 97,065 of record NZ_QMEA01000002.1, on the reverse strand, counting down.
CCAAGAGATCTTCTACTAGCCGCCCCAGCTCCTTCGGGAAATAACAATGGCCAAACACCTAAAATAAAAGCAAATGTTGTCATCAGAATTGGTCGCAAGCGTTGTTCAGATGCTTCTATCGCTGCTTTAGTAATCGAAAGCCCCTGATCACGTAGTTGGTTAGCAAACTCCACAATCAAAATTGCATTCTTACTTGCTAAACCAATCAGCATCACTAGACCGACTTGGCAGTATATATCATTGGATAAACCCCGCAGCAACTGTGCTGATAGCGCTCCCAAGATCGCTAAGGGGACTGACAACATAATAATCAAGGGGTCAATGTAATTCTCATACTGAGCAGCCAATACTAAGAACACGAAGACAAGTCCCAAAATAAAAATTAGAGGTGCTTGACCACCAGATTCTTGCTCTTCAACTGAGAGTCCTGACCATTCGTAACCATAACCTGATGGTAAGACCTCGTTGGCAACTTTCTCCATTGCTTGAATGGCTTGTCCTGAACTGTAACCTGGAGCTGCCGAACCATTGATTTCAATAGACCGGAACAAGTTATAATGGTTGATTGTTTGCGCCCCAGTCGTTGAGGTAATTTTCACCAAACTACTCAGGGGAATCATTTGATTGTTGGTTTGATTATTATTGTTGGTTTGATTGTTGGTTTGATTGTTAGTTTGATTATTGGCAGCAGAACGGACATACAAACGACTAATATCCTCAGGATTAGCGCGAAATTGAGAGTCTGCTTGGACATAAACTCGGTAAGTCCGCTGGAGGTAGTTAAAGTCGTTGACGTAGCGCGAACCTAAGTAACTCTGTAGAGTATTAAAGATATCGTCAATATTGACTTGCAGTGCCTTGGCTTTATTGCGGTCTACTTCAATCAACAGCTGCGGCGTATTTGCGGCAAAAGTACTGAATACAGGTTTTTTTAATTCTGGTGGTTGATTTGCACGCTGGAGTAACTGACCCATGACTTGTAGTAAAGCATTCAAGCCACCAGTACCCTTTCTATCTTGTAGCTGAAATTGGAAGCCGCCAAAACTGCCTAAACCCCTAATTGATGGGGGATTAACTGGCAAAATCCTCGCATCTGTAATTGCTGACAGCTTCATCTGCAATTTTGTGATGATTGCTTGTGCTGACTGATCTGGCTCATGACGCTCATCCCAAGGCTTGAGGGGACTGAAAATCACACCATTGTTAACAGTGCTACCACTAAAACCAAAGCCACCTATGGCGAAGGTACCCTGAACTTCAGGTAATTTGAGTATTTCTTCTTCTACCTGACGCATGACTTTGCTGGTGTAATTGAGCGAGACACCTTCTGGACCTTGGATAATAGTGATGAAATAGCCTTGGTCTTCTTCGGGGAGAAATGCATTTGGAACACTGATATAAAGCCAACCCGTCAGCCCTAGAGACAGAATAAACAGTAGAATGACAACTGTTTTGATGCGATTTAAAAAGAAAAGCGATCGCTCGTACTGTCTACGTATCCAATCAATAAAGTTATTAAACCTAGTAAACACCCAACCGAACACACCGCCTGGTTTTTGCCCACGACGTAGTAGTATGGCTGACAGCGCAGGAGTTAAAGTAATGGCAAGAAAGGTTGAAATTGCCATTGAGAAGGCAATTGTCAAGGCAAATTGCCGATAAATCTGTCCTGTAGAGCCTGGGAAGAAAGCAACGGGGACAAACACAGCCATCATCACCAAAGAAGTGGCAATTACTGCCCCGAAAAGTTCGTGCATTGCTGAAGAAGCAGCCTGACGCGGTGACATTTCTTCAGTTTCGATTAAGCGAGAAATGTCTTCGACGACAACAATTGCATCATCGACCACCAACCCAGTGGCTAAAGTTAGACCAAACAAGGTCAGCGTATTGATGGAAAACCCAAAAACTTTAATAAAGGCAAAAGTCCCGATTAATGTTAGAGGGATGACAACTACGGGAATCAGGGTAGTGCGCCAGTCCTGCAAAAAGATAAAAATGACCACAATAACGAGGACAAGCGACTCAAACAGCGTTTTTACCACTTCCGCAAGGGATTCTTCCACAAACAATGTAGTATCAAAAGCTACTTGATATTTCATTCCTGGTGGAAAATCTCGTGCGAGTTGCACCATTTCGGCTTTAACGGCCTTAGCAACGTCCAAAGCATTACTTCCTGGAATGGGGAATATCCCAATACCAACACCTTCCTTTCCTCTAAACCGTAAGAAAGTGTTATAGTTTTCTGCTCCCAGTTCCGCTCGACCCACATCTTTGAGCTTTATGAGATTGCCATTCCCATCTGTTTTCAGAACCATTTCGGCAAATTCAGATGGTTCCGTGAGTCTGCTGAGTGCTCTTAGGTCGATTTGATACGTTTGTTGCTCTGGAGCAGGCTGTTGACCAATTTGCCCAGCACCCACCTGTATGTTTTGTTCGTTGAGAGCATCAACGACATCCTGGGCGGTGAGATTGCGACTAGCAAGACGATTGGGATCAAGCCACAGACGCATGGCATAGCGGCGTTCACCAAAAATCCGTGCTTCACTCACACCGTTGATTCTTTGTAGAGCATCTACTAAGTAGAGGTCAGCATAGTTGCTTAAAAATACGTTGTCAAACTCGTTATTATCACTGTAAAGACCCATTGCTAACAGGATATCGTTACTTTGCTTACTCACAGTAACCCCAGTTCGTTGTACTGGTTCTGGTAACTGCGGTTCAGCTAGCGATACCCGGTTTTGCACATCAACTGCTGCAATATCTTTATTACGAGATGAATCAAATGTAACAGTGATTGTACTGGAACCAGTACTACTACTACTTGAGGTCATGTACTTCATGCCCTCAACCCCGTTAATTTCCCTTTCTAAAAGAGTCGTAACGGTATTTTCTACAACTTCAGAACTCGCACCGACGTAGTTTGCAGAAACGTTAATTTGAACTGGGCTGATTTCTGGATACTGCGCCGTGGGTAATGTAGGGATGCTAATCGCTCCTACAAGCAAAATGATAATGGCGCAGACACTGGTGAAGACAGGGCGCTTAATAAAGAAGTCAACGAACATAGAGTCATGGGGGAGTGAGGAATATTAAGCAGAGGAAGTGGATTGTCAACCCCTATTAGAGAGATTTTAAGCTCAAAACACTTTTGTCTCACTGTGTAAATGCGTGATTTTTGAATTTGAATGTATTCATGCGTTACCTTGTCTCTACGGCTGAGACTCGGGAATAATTGGAATGCCATCTCTTAGATTAAGTGTCCCTGAGACAATAATTTTGTCTCCAGGTTGTAATCCTTCAAGAACTTGATAGTTGTTACCTGTTATATTGCCTAGCTTCACGCGTTTTTGCCGAGCCACCCACTGGGGCGCTCCTTGTTGCTCTGTTTGAGATTTTTGTTGTTGTTGATTTCCTTGACTTTTTTCTCCAGATGGTGGTTTTGATGGTGCTTGTGCTGCTACAAATACAAAAGTTTCTCCCGCCACAGGAGTGACTGCTGTTGTTGGGATTAATACTCCTGGGCGCTGACTCCAGATCACTCTTGCGCGAACAAACTGATCCGCTCGCAGTTGATTTTTAGAGTTATCAAAGACCGATTTAACAAGTATAGATTGAGTGTTATTATTAGCATTAGGAGCTATAAAGGAAACTCGGCTAACACCTAGGACCTTACCTTGTGCATCCTTGATTTCCACTGGTGTTCCTTGACGCAGTTGAGAAGCTCGTTCAATTGGCACCGAAATATTTAATTCTAGAGGTTGGTTTTGAGTAATAGTCACCAATTGTGTAGATGTATTCACAAAATCACCGATTTTGATTGGTATGTTTCCAACTGTGCCACCAAAGGGAGCGGTAATTCTGTAGTACTGAAGTTGTACTTGTCGTTCTCTTATATTAGCTTGTGCTTGTTTTAAGGATTTTTCAGCTTGGTTAATGCTAGCTTGTTGTGCTTTAATCTGAGCTTCTGTTTCACGAACAGCAGCTTGTGATGTTGCCAGCCTGTTAGCATACTGATCTCTAGTCTGTCGAGATACTGCTCCTTGAGATGCAAGACTAGTATACCTTTCGTATTCCTGCTGGTTCAATTTCAAATCAGCGAGTCTAGACAACCGTTGAGCTTCCAGCGATCTGAGACTAGCGCGGACATTTTCCAGTTGTGACGCTGCAACTTCAGCCGCAGCGTTCACACTACTAACAGATGCTTGTTGCTCTCTTGCATCTACTTGGAGAATCGGAGTTCCTGCAGTGACTGTATCTCCGTATTTGACAAATATTTGAGCAACTTGACCTTGAACTCTCGGCTGAAGAGTCACTGAGCGTCGTGATTCTAAAGCTGCATTATACTCCTCACTATCCTCAATAGTACCAGTTTGTACTGTAGATACCTTGACTCTTGGTGCTGGCGGTTGAGCGTTAGCAGTCGCAGGTGCTTTGTTTTGAGGAGCCAGCCAACGCCAAAGTACAGATCCTGCACCTGCTAGTAGTACTAAAGCTAACAATAGCCAAAGCCACCTTCGCTGTCTGCGGGGTGGCTTTTTTGATTGGCTCTCTTGGCGACTGTCTTCAAGATGAGTTTGAGGCTCAGAAGATTTCATGACTTGCAGGGCAATAAAAAAGAAAGAAACTGGAACTGAATAAACATGGGAACTGTTGATAGAGAAATTGCTTACTTAGCATAAGTCTCTTACTTAAATTACTTAAGTATTCTACTCAAATATACTTCTTCCGTTAAATTGTCTAATCTATCTAAAGGAGAATGATACAAATAAGCTTACATGTAAATTTTTCATGTTGTCTTTTCAGTTCTTGCTAAAAATGTTCTAATCTTGCTATTTTTAAGAAACATAGGGTTAAATAACAAGTGCTAAGTACGCAGGACCACGAACTGTGAAGAGGTTCCTTTTGTTAGAAATGTACCACAGCACACTCTAAGGATAGCGAGTGTTCGTTGAACTACTGCGTTTTGAGTCACTCACTGTGTAAATCTTCCAAGCAGTTTCCTGACTTTCTCAGCAGTAATGGTGTAAGGTATTGTTGAGTGTCTGATTGCTTGATCTTTTATTTTCCACAAAACAGAACACTCAGTCAATAGTTTGATACCAGAAATCTTGCATTCTTCTCAACAAATATAGAGTCGGCAAAACCTACCAACGCATTCCTACCAACGCATTCAATACGGTTCATGATTTCGATGGACACTTTCTATCCTAGAAAAATAATGTTATTGATAATCATCCGAAAATGTGATATTTGTGAAAATTTATTTTTACTATAAAAGAGCTTTTCCTTGTATTATCTCCGGAATCTCTCCATGCTGAGCGAGGTAGCAAAAGTTCTCAAACCTCTTTTCAGGAATATCAAATCAATGTGGTGTAGCAATAAACAACAGATGTCTTTCAAAGAATGAAAATTAATGGCAATCACAGGAACTCCTACACCAGAACGTCAGACAACACAAGGATATCGTATTCCTGATTATTCAAAAAATAATTATAAAGAATTGAAGAATATCTTGGATGGATTTGGATATATAAACCCAGAAGATCCAACCAATGATGCTGATAAAATAGCTCTCATCAGTTTTCAAAAATATATGAAACTGACAGCAGATGGAGTATATGGTCCCAAAACACAAGAAAAACTAGCTGAAGCGATGAGAATTCTTCATGCAAATTTAAATAAAGTTATGAAGACAAACTTCTCATTCAATGAACCATTTTATGGACCGAAAACAACTGAGACTGTCAAGCAATTTCAGCACAAATATAATGTAGGTGCGCCAGCAGGAGAAGCTAATCTAGTCACTCGTCAAAGACTTGCTGAAGAAGCGAGTGAATAAGCTCTTATGTCAACAGTTACAGTGATTCATCAACTGATAACTGTTAACTACTATTCACAAAAATAGTATAAAACAATGCAACGTCAAAAAACACAATTCCAAGTCATAAGCTTATCTTTGTCTTTCTTTGCCGCTTCTGCTATCGGCTTGCTGATGAGCCACACTGGCGTACAAGCACAGCAGAAGCCAGTTCAAAAACCCACAATTGCTACAGTGAAAAGTCTGGTAAATGGTGACATTATGTGCTATGTCAATTTAGTAGATGATAAAGGTAAGCATTACAACAGTGTCGGTGCATCGTTTGAGATTTGTGCAAATGAAAAAAGCTTTTTAAACAAGAAAGTGAAGCTATCTTATAGCCGAGTTTCAGTGAATGATTGCCAAAGCGCTGAACCTTGCGGGAAATCTCGAATAGAAACTTTAATTACCAAGATGCAGGTGATTAGGTAAGAAAGTATTGAGAGCGATCTGCCGAAGCGCGTAGCGTGCGCTTTGCGCTTAGGCAGCAGCAAAGCGATCGCACCAACTCGCGTTTAGTGTCAAACGAAGTCAGCGTCTAAAGTTCATCATTTTTTTCAAGCTCAAAACAGCACTCCCCCAAAAAGTATACTCCTATCTGTTCACGACAATCTACCCTTCCCCCCTTTATTCAGGGTCTCAGCTAGCCCTAAACTGTAGGTGAGAGTTGAAAGGCAGTCAGGAGAAATCTTGTGAAAAGAGTTTTGGCAATAATTCTTGGAGGGGGTGCAGGTACCCGCCTTTATCCACTCACCAAGTTACGCGCTAAACCAGCCGTACCAGTGGCTGGAAAATATCGTTTAATCGATATTCCAGTCAGTAACTGTATAAACTCAGAAATTTTTAAAATCTATGTTCTGACTCAATTCAACTCAGCTTCGCTGAATCGCCATATTGCTCGTACTTATAGCTTCGCTGGCTTCACAGAGGGTTTTGTAGAAGTTCTAGCTGCACAGCAAACACCAGATAGCTTTAACTGGTTCCAAGGTACAGCGGATGCAGTCCGTAAGTACTTGTGGCTGCTAGATGAGTGGGATGTAGATGAATATCTTATCCTTTCTGGTGACCACTTGTATCGGATGGACTACCGTCAGTTCGTCTATCGTCACAGGGAAACTGGAGCTGATATTACTCTGTCAGTGCTACCCATTGATGAACGCCGTGCTTCTGACTTTGGCTTAGTGAAAATTGATGACTCCGGTAGGATAATCAATTTCAGCGAAAAACCCAAAGGTGATGCTTTAACCAAAATGCGCGTTGATACAACTGTACTGGGCTTAACTCCAGAACAAGCTCAAGAACAGCCATACATCGCTTCAATGGGGATTTATATCTTTAAAAAAGAAGTTTTGACTAAGCTGTTGAAAGAAGCTTCAGAACGGACAGATTTTGGAAAAGAAATTATTCCTGATGCTTCAAAAGATTACAACGTTCAAGCCTACTTATACGATGGATACTGGGAAGATATCGGAACAATCGAAGCTTTCTACCATGCAAATTTAGCACTGACTAAGCAACCTCAGCCACCTTTTAGCTTCTACGACGAACAAGCGCCAATTTATACTCGCGCTCGTTACTTACCTCCTAGTAAAATCTTAGATTCCCAAATCACGGAATCAATGATTGGAGAGGGTTGCATTCTCAAAAAATGTCGTATTGAACATTCGGTGTTGGGAGTGCGATCGCGCATTGAAGCTGGCTGTGTTATCCAAGATTCCTTAATCATGGGAGCAGATTTCTATCAACCGTTCGCTGAACGCCAGTCTGACTGCGAAACTAAGGGAATTCCTTTAGGTATTGGTGCTAACACCACAATTCGTCGTGCCATCATTGACAAAAATGCCCGCATAGGCTGTGATGTGCAAATTGTCAATAAAGATAATGTCCAAGAAGCTGAGCGCGAAAATCAAGGATTCCATATCAAAAGTGGTATCGTTGTCGTGCTCAAAAATGCCATTATTCCTGATGGAACAATTATTTAGTCATTAGTCGTTAGTCATTAGTTGTTAGGTAGTGATTAGTGGTTCGTAGAACCATCCTTCAGGTATGTCTACAACATGCCAGTTTGCACGGTTGGGGAAACTCCCAAGGACACACTGGCTCACCAACAACTAACTACTAACTAATGACAAAAGACAAAAGACAATCGACAAATGGCTCAGTTAATTTTGCTAATTGGTCTTCCTGGTAGTGGTAAGTCCACTTTGGCAAAGCAATTGCTAGCAGAATGCCCTTGGAGGCAATTGATTTCTACCGATGCCATCCGGGGGCAACTGTTTGGCAATCAAGCTCTTCAGGGACCTTGGCTACTCATTTGGCGGGAAATTCAGCGGCAGTTTCAGCAAACAGTCACTACAAATGGTACAGCAATCTACGATGCAACCAATGCCCAGCGACGTCAACGCCGTGAAATCATCGCTATAGCCCGTGAACTAGGTTTTACTCACATGACAGGAGTGTGGGTGAAAACCCCAGTATGGCTGTGTTTGGCACGCAACAAAAAACGGGAACGTAAAGTGCCAGAAGATGTTATCTTTCGTATGTATCGTCAACTTCGTGATGTCCCTCCAAGTCTAGAGGAAGGGTTTGATAATTTGATTTGCTATTCCCCGGAAGCTCAAGAGTACGGGAATCGCGCTCGTGTTTTGAGCAAGAACCGCACTTGAGTTTATTTAATTTTTGTTAATTTATGATCAGAGTATATGTGCCGGAATTATATCTGGAGCATTATGTTGAGTTTAATTTTAGATAAAAATTTAACAGGAATTTCTAGAGGAGGCTGGTAAATGGCTGCAACTGACTTCAAGGATTATTACGCAACTTTGGGCGTTAGTAAAACTGCCAGTCCAGAAGAAATCAAACAAGCCTTTCGCAAACTAGCGCGGAAATATCACCCCGACGTCAACCCAAACAATAAACAAGCTGAGGCACGCTTTAAAGAAGTCAACGAAGCATACGAAGTTTTGTCAGATGCAGACAAACGCAAAAAGTATGACCAATTTGGTCAATACTGGAAACAAGCGGCTGATGGCTTCCCATCTGGTGCTGGCGTTGATATGGGCGGTTTTGACTTCAGCCAGTATGGTAGCTTTGATGAATTTATTAACGAGTTATTAGGACGCTTTGCAACTAGCAGTCCACGCGGTGCGCGGCAAACCTACCGTACTTCTACAGCTGGTGGACCTGGTGGTTTTAGCGGCTTTAATGATTTTAATTTTCAAGATATGGGTACTGCTGGCGCTACCCAAGATAGCGAAGCTGCGATCGCCTTAACTTTTTCCGAAGCTTTTAATGGTGTGCAAAAACACTTAAATTTAGGCAACGAAGTCATTGATGTTCGCATACCCGCAGGTGCTAAACCCGGTAGCCGTCTGCGCGTACGCGGTAAAGGACCAGTCAGTCCTTTCACCCAACAACGTGGTGATTTGTACCTCAAAGTTGAACTTCAACCCCACACCTTGTTCCAGTTTGAGGGAGATAACTTGGTGTGCGAAATACCAATTACACCAGACGAAGCCGTTCTCGGGGCCTCAGTTGAGGTACCTACACCAGATGGTTTGGTTACAGTGAAGCTTCCTGCTGGAGTGCGTTCTGGTCAATCTCTACGCCTACGTGGCAAAGGCTGGCCTCAACCTCGCGGTGGACGTGGTGACCAGTTGGTCAAAGTCGCTATTGTTCCACCAAAAGATATCAGCCAGCAAGAACGGGAGTACTACGAAAAAATCAGCTCTATTCGTACTTCCAATCCCCGCGCACATTTGCAACATATTAAGCTGTGAATTACTTACACCGACCTGTACTCAGGCGGTGTAAGCGAATGGCGTTTCAATACTACCAGAACTTCCTTTAACCACTCTACTCACTAATTTTTTGCATCAAGCTTGCCGCAAGTGATGCGATCGCCTTCCAATCTTCTATATCTACAAACTCTTTGGGAAACAATTGACTACTTAAACCAACTGCAATGACGCCTGCTTGTAAAAATTCTTTGGCATTTTCTAAAGTCACACCTCCAGTCGGAATCAAAGGAATGTGACCCAAAGGTCCTTGCAAGCTTCTTATATAATTTACCCCTCCCACCGCTTCGACGGGAAACACCTTGACACAGCTTGCTCCACAAGACCAGGCAGTTACTATTTCTGTTGGGGAGAGCGCTCCTGGTATAATAGGTACACCTATATTGACTGCTGCTTGAATCATTACTGGATCAACGTGCGGAGTAAAGAGAAATTGTGCCCCCGCAGCAATCGCTTCCTGCATTTGTTGTAAATTGAGCAGCGTACCACTTCCAATCGTACAATTAGGCAACTCTACTCTTAGTTGTGTAATCAGTTCAGTTGCACCAGCACTATTCCAGGTAATTTCAATTAACTGTATTCCCCCAGATGCGACAGCCAAAGCCATCTGGCGCGTCAACGATATTTCTGAGGCGCGGACAACAGCAATGACTTTATGTTGTTTCAACTGTGATAACCAAGCTTGACCAGACATTTTATCAGGTTTTATATTTTATCTTAGTAGTTTTCATTCAATTAGATTGTTACTCTCTACCTTTTGAATATCTAGAATTATGTCTGAATGATTAGGACATTACTTGTGTATCTTACCACAGACAGACTCAGTTTTTAGAATAACGAGTCACGTTCAGATTATCTGCCTATCTTTAGAGATAAATATTTAAGCATTTCTAATTTCAAAAATCATCTACTCATTAAGGAGTCATTACTAATGACCGATGAATCATTACAAAAATTAAGTCGTCAGCGAGATGAAAAAAAATCCAATTTTTTTTTTAATTGAAAAAGCATAGACATTCTTATTAAAGCAGGAAAAACATTATGCCTCTCTACAAACTTGCAGATTTTGATCCAAATTACCCTGATACTTTTGGTGGCGAAGACATCATAGGTTTGGACTTGTATACAGAAGGTGGAGTAAAAGTTGGCTCAGTTATCAATGTGCTAGTTGATGCAGATGGTCGTTTTCGATATTTAGTGATAGATACTCAGTACAATTCTTCAGAAAAAAGAATATTGCTACCAATTGGTCTTTCCCGGACTGATTATAATCAGAAGCGCGTTTATGTCGATGGGCTTAGCAAAGAGCAAGTACAAAGTTTGCCTGTGTATAAAGACGACATAACCGTTGATTACGATTATGAAGAGCAGGTACGTAAAGCTTATCGTCCAATATCTAATAATGATGTAGCTTACAATCGCGATACCTACAATTACCAACAGGATGCATCCCTGTACAACTTGAATGAGCAGAACCATCAAACATTCAAACTATACGAAGAACGGCTCATTGCAAATAAAAACCGTATCAAAACAGGAGAAGTCGCAGTTGGTAAGCACATTGAAATAGAAACAGCAAGTGTTTCAGTACCAATTGAAAGAGAGCGAGTTGTCATTGAGCGAGTCAGTCCTACAGATGCAGGGACAGCAGTAAATCCCGGTGAACTTCAATTTCAAGAAGGGGAAGTAGCACGCATAGAAATCTATGAGGAAACACCTGAGATTCATAAAGAAGCGTTTGTACGTGAAGAAGTCCGCGTCAGAAAAGTGGTTGATAGAGAGACAGTCGAAGCACAAGAAACAATTCGTCGCGAAGAGTTAGATATTGACACTCATGGAGATTTGCCCAAAATTCAAAATGATGTCATTCCAAATGAGCGTGTTTAAATTACTTTTCAAAAAAATTTGTTTAAGAGAGCCTCAATAGAAAATTGTACAGGCAAAAGGATAAAGATTCATCTTTTGCCTGTTTTTTTTACACAAAATATTTTAGCGATACCCTTAGCCTGTGGAACCCGTCCACCGGACTGGCTCACCGTAAAACGTCTACAGTATGACAAAATTACACTTCTGAATGCGGATTACTATCACTTTAAGTCATATTTATTTCAGAATTGATTTGATCATAATCTTTGTGAGTTTATTAAGTTATGTAAACAATATTGGCTAGTTTTTGATGAAATTCATGACATTTTTAATTGTCAATTCAATCGCTTATTCGATTTAGAAAATTCGGTAATGTATTGGTTGGCAATTCATCGAGAAACAGTTTCGCTTCAAGAACTTCGAGATGACATTTTCTTACCGCAAGAAAAACAAAAGTTACTACATGTGCTTAGATCTTTGGATAGGAGATATCTAATTGACAAGGCTATCCTGCGGGAAGAGCTTCGCTTTAAGCCTACGCTGATTGAAAAAAGTTTAAGAAACTTCACATTGTCGCCTGTAGTCATGGAGTACGTAACTGAACGTTTCATTGAACAAGTTTGCGATGAAATCGTCTCAGAAGAGATGACCTTGCTTATGAGTCATGCCTTGATCAAAACCCAAATCAAAGACTCTGTTAGAGAAAGTCAATATCGCGCAGTTTTGATTTCCATTGCAAAGCTTGTGCTCAGCCTGGGTAAAAGCTATAGAGATATTGAATGTTAACTAAATGTAATTATTTTTAAAATTCGAGAAAAACTTAACAGAGCACCAGGTTATGTCTTTGAAAATCTCATTAACTTATCTGTTTAACTTAATATTAATTTAAGTGACTATAATTATTCTTCAGTTCATGGTCTGCCAAAATAAGTTACAGGGGATAAATCAATTGAGAGCGAGTCCAGCTCATGCGGTAAAAACTGGCAAAGTCTATTCTTGCTCAAGTTTGAAATATCAACAAGCTGAGAATGAACAGAGGCTATCACTTTAAGTTCAGTAACAACGTCACTGTTTCATACCCTCAAGTTATCACTTTTTCTGCTATCGTCTATTTTATTAAGGGCAAGAGAAAGTGATAGGTTGGGGAATAAAGTCGTTAAGAGTTCTGCCATTTTATCCAAACGACAACTGTTTTTGTATTGAACTGATTGCATTAGAGGTTGGCAACAGAAATACTCCCTATGGCAAAAATTGTCTCTATTCACTCGTATCGAGGTGGCACTGGCAAGTCAAACTCAACAGCTAATATTGCCACAGCCATTGCCCGCAAAGGCAATCGTGTTGGCATTGTTGACACAGATCTTCCATCACCAGGCATTCACATCCTATTCGGCTGGGATGAAAAACGGATGAAACTTACCCTGAATGAGTTCCTGTGGGGTCGCTGTGCAATCACCGATGCTGCCTATGATGTTACATCTGTACTTAAAAATCAAGCAAATAGCCGTAGTAGTATCTATTTGGTTCCTTCAAGTGTTAAATTGAACGATATTTCCCGCATATTACGCGAGCGTTTCGACGTTGAACTGCTGCTCAAGGGCTTTAAAGACTTAATCAAAAATCTCAAACTCGACTATTTGTTTATCGACACCCATCCCGGCCTCAACCAAGAAACCCTAATATCGCTAACAACTTCTGATATCGTCTTGTTAGTACTTCGACCCGACCAACAAGATTTTCAGGGTACTGCTGTAACTGTAGATGTAGCACGTAAACTGCGAGTGCCCAAGTTGTTACTAATGGTTAATAAAGCGCTAAAAGAGTACGACTTCGAGGATTTGCAAAAAAAAGTGGAACACATTTATCAAACCCCAGTTGTTGGTATCATTCCTGAGTCTGAAGATCTGCTTAGGTTTGCTAGTAACGGCATTTTTTGCCTCAACTACCCTAACCATCCTATAAGTCAGACTTTAGAGAAAGTAGCCAAAAAAATCATGGCTTAAGAGAACTATAGTTCTGATTTACTATCTTTGGTGTTGTCACTCAAGCAAAATAAAAATAGAAAGATTCCTCACTCGCGATTATGAACAATAATTTTTAGCTTGCTCACGTTTGGATAATTACAAAATAGCAACTTTACTTTAAAAATCTAAGCATATGACAGAGGTTCTGCTCCAACAGTTGAGTAATACTGATATTAACTGGATGATAGCCAATGGTCGTCAACAACAAGTTGCCCCAGGAACCATATTAATTCAGCAGCAGAGCAATCTTGACTATTTATATATAGTTCTTGAAGGCACTTTAAGTGCTAGTATCAGAAGAAATCAAGATAGTGCTTTAGCAAGCATTTTTGCCACTCTTGAGGATAATGAAGACTTAGAGCAGGAAATTACTCGCTTTGACCGTGGCGAGGTCCTAGGTGAAATATCCTTTTTGAATTTTAGTCCCTCAGCAACTACAGTAAAAGCGGAAGAAAATTCAGTTGTTCTGGCTTTACCCAGCCAGAAACTGTTAACGATACTCCACCAAGACGTGGGATTTGCTAACCGGTTTTACCGTGCGATCGCAATTTTGCTTCTAGACCGTTTTGAACGTCTAGTCAAAAAGTTTACACATCGCCAAAATATAAAAATTCCCCCACTGCAAGACGTTCCCCTGTTGTTTGGTGAACTCAGCGATAGCGATGTTGACTGGTTGATAGAACACAGTCACGTTGAAATGATTGCCCCAGGCGGTGTGCTAATCCAAGCGGGTAGACCATTGGAATGCATCTACGTGTTATTACGAGGAAAAATCTCTGTATTTGCAAACGAAGATACAGATAATCGTCTGGCTCGTGTTTTTACAATTTTGGAAGATTACGAGCAAGGCGACTCTTCACCCGCAACCGAGATAGCCTCCTCATTAAGTGGTGAAATTATTGGCGAAACGGCTCTGATTGATGCCCGCTTACCTACCTATACCTTCAAAGCTGCAGAAGATTCTCAAGTGTTGGCGATTAAAAAGCAACAACTAATGATCAAACTCCAGCAAAACCCAGGTATGGGCGCTCGTTTCTACCGAGTCATAGCTATGCTGCTTTCAGCTAGACTTCAAGGGCTAATCAGCCGCCTTGGATACGGCAGAAGTTCCTATCGAGTTGGGCAGAGGCTATCCGAAAATTTTGAATACGAAGATGAAATTGATTTAAATGTGATGGACAACATTTTTCTAGGCGGTGCCAGATTTGACTGGATGCTCAAACGCTTGAAAGTTCTGTCTTAAGGAATTTAAAATTTAAAATTCAAAAAACTTTTTGATACAAAACTATATGCAGACTAAAGAAAACAAACTTTTTCGTCAAGAAGCTTTAGAACGCTTATCTTCGCCAGAACGACTAGACCAGATGATGCAGGTGGTTAACCGTAGAGCCTGGTTACCCCTGACTACAATTGGCTCTTTAGTCGTTGTTGCTGTTATTTGGAGTGTATTCGGACGGATTCCGCTGACTGTGAATGGTCAGGGGGTACTGATCCGACCCCGCAATGTGGTACCATTTCAAGTTGCCAGCGAAGGTCAAATCATAACACTCAATCTCAAGTCTGGGAATACAATAAAAACGGGAGAAGTTCTCGGTACAATCGACCAACCCCAACTCAGGCAGCAACTGCAGCAAGAGAGGTCAAAGTTAACTCAACTGTTGGCTCAGAATAAAGAAACCGATGATTTGCAAAAGCAGGGGATTGAACTCAAACGGCAGAACTTAGAGAAGCAGAGAGCAGTTCTTGTAGAAAATCTACGTAGTTTCCAAGCATTCGGACCAATCTTGCTTGAAAAAAGCCTTCAGTCTCTGGCGCAACGGCGTGAAAGCACCAAGCAAAGTCTAGAGCGAGCCAGTGCCCTAATCCCAGCGCTTAAAAAACGGCTGGAGATTCGAGCTGGCCTGAGACAGCAGGGAGCTATTAACGAAGATACGCTATTGCAAGTCCAACAAGAATATACGGACAGTCTCACGAAAGTGTCAGACCTGCAAGCACAACTGAGAGAACTCGATAGCCAAGAATCCCAAGCACAAGCTGAGTATATCAAAAATCTTAACTCTATTAAAGACATTAGTACTCAAATTCAAAATCTTGATGTGCAAGCAGCCCAGCTGACTCAACAAGACCGAGAGCAATCGCTCAACAAAAATAATCAAGTTCAAGAAACTAAGCGTCGGATTGCCCAACTGGAGTTGGAACTAGCTAGTAAAAGCAAAATTATCAGTCAATACAATGGTCGTGTGCTAGAAGTTGCGATCGCTCCAGGTCAAACGGTTGCTGCTGGTACCCGCCTTGCCTCGATTGAAACCGAAGACCCCAAGGCTGAACTCGTAAGCGTCATTTACTTTGCTGATAAAGACGGTAAGCAAATCAAGCCCGGAATGCCCGTACAAGTCACCCCTAGTATGGTCAAGCGTGAACGCTTCGGCGGCATTGTTGGCAAGGTAACGCACGTTTCACCCTTCCCAGTAACGAACCAAGATATTTCAGCAATTATCGGTAACGAAAACCTTGCTAATAACATCGCGCAAACTTTGTCAACTAGCGGTGGGGCTCCAATGCAAATCTTTGCCCAGATGGAACAAGACCCGAAAACTATCAGTGGCTATAAATGGTCTTCCTCTAAAGGACCTGCACTAAAAGTTTCGTCTGGGACTACGGCGCAAGTCAGGGTGCAAATCGGGCAACAAGCACCTATTTCCTACGTGATTCCAATTTTCAGAACTTTGACTGGTGTTTACTAAAAAGCTGCCAGTCAAGAGTGCAAAACTTTCAACAAACGACGACTGAACTATGGCTCTTGGCTTTATTAATCTCAAGTTTTTGCCGCAACGCCAACCAAGTCACGTCCGCACTCCCACACTTCTGCAAATGGAGGCGGTGGAATGTGGTGCTGCTGCTCTAGGAATTATTTTGGGCTACTACGGTCGCATCGTGCCCTTGCCCGAACTACGGCGCGAGTGTGGAGTCTCGCGGGATGGCAGTAAAGCCTCTAATGTACTCAAAGCAGCTAGATTTTATGGCTTGGAGGCAAAAGGGTTCAAAAAACCGCTAGAAGCTCTCAAAGACTTTCGCCCCCCGTACATTGTCTTTTGGAACTTCAATCACTTTTTAGTCGTAGAGGGGTTTTCTAAAAACCGCGTTTACCTCAACGATCCAGCTACAGGTCGCAGGTCAGTTTCTTTGGAGGAGTTCGACCAAGCCTACACTGGAGTAGTCTTGTTCATGGAACGTGGACCAGAGTTTAAGAGGGGAGGTAAAAAAAAGAGCATTGTCTCGGCTTTAAGCTCTCGTCTACAAAGTTCGCGTGGAGCAATTATATTTTGTTTGATTGCAGGGTTATTACTTACAATACCGCGTTTAAGTATACCAGCTTTTACTCAAGTCTTTGTAGATGAAATTCTAGTTGAAAACCGTCAAGACTGGCTGCGACCTTTGCTAATAGGAATGCTGTTTGCGGCAGTAAGTCAAGGAATTCTCGCTCGGATGCGGCTTTTGTACCTGCGCAGGCTGATGGTCAAATTGTCGGTTTCAATGTCAGGACAGTTTCTCTGGCATACTCTACGCTTACCGATTGGTTTTTATGCCCAGCGTTTTACGGGTGAAATTAGCAGTCGCAATGAACTCAATGACAAAGTTGCAGATGTGCTATCAGGGCAACTTGCGACTACGGTGATCGATACGCTGATGATTGTCTTTTACGCTGCGATTATGATTTTGTATGACTGGATATTGACCAGCGTAGCTATTCTCTTTGCAGCATTCAACTTTTTTGCTCTGCAATCTTTATCGCGCAGTCGTGTTGATGCCAACATGAAAGTTGCTCAGGAAAACGGTAAGGTTGCTGGTGTTGCGATCGGCGGCATTCAATCAATGGAAACAGTTAAAGCCAGCGGCTTAGAGTTTGACTTATTTTCTAAGTTCGCTGGATATTATGCCAAAATGCTCAACGCCCAGCAAGAATTGGCACTTCCAAGCCAAGTTTTGTCCACATTACCCACGTTTTTAACGGCTTTGGCGACAACTTCTATCTTAGTTGTTGGTGGCTTCAGGGTCATGAACGGCAGTCTAAGTATTGGGATGCTAGTTGCCTACCAGACTCTTACGAGCGAATTCCTCAAGCCAGTGAACAATCTCGTCAATTTCGGCAGTACAATGCAAGAGCTAGAGGCGGATTTAAACCGACTCGATGACGTTCTGCAAAACCCGATTGATTCCGAAGCTGACGGAGGCACTCGTGTAGAGACGTTTCATGGAACGTCTCTACATGCAATCAGGGAAGACTCATTTCAGCTTGTGGGCTACATTGAGTTGCGTAACATCAGCTTTGGCTATAGCCGTTTGGAACCCCCCCTGATTGAAAACTTGAATGTGACTTTGAAACCTGGGCAACGGGTAGCATTTGTTGGTGGTAGTGGTTCTGGAAAGTCCACAGTTGCCAAGCTTGTAACAGGTCTTTACTCGCCTTGGGCAGGCGAAATTCTGTTTGATGGTATTCCCCGAAGTCAGATTCCACGCTCGGTTTTAGCTAATTCACTAGCTATGGTTGAACAGGATATATTTCTTTTTGCTGGGACAGTGCGCGAAAATCTGACGCTTTGGGATTCAACTGTCCCAGAAGAAGATTTGGTGCAAGCATGTAAAGACGCAGTCATTCACGATCTGATCTTGAATATGCCTGGAGGATATGATGCCCAGGTTTTGGAAGGGGGCACGAATATGAGTGGAGGACAACGCCAGCGTTTAGAAATTGCCCGTGCTTTAATTAGGAATCCCGCAGTGTTGGTGTTAGATGAAGCAACTAGTGCGCTTGATGCTGAAACAGAATTGATTATTGATCGGAACCTGCGACGGCGCGGTTGTTCTTGTATTGTGGTCGCTCACCGACTGAGTACAATTCGCGATTGCGATGAAATTATTGTCCTAGAGCGAGGCAAAGTGGTACAAAGAGGTACCCATGAGCAGTTACGCCATCTCGGAGGAACATATGCCCGTTTGACAAGTAGTGAAGAGGGTTAGGAAGCAAGGTTATGCTGGATCTGAATATTGAATCGAAACTACGTTGTATTAAGGGTAATGAACCTCTGCTGTTGAATGACCCAGACATGGTTTGGGTGGTTCATTCTGGCACACTCGCACTATTTGCTACGTCTGTTGAGGATGGCGAACCAAAAGGCAATCGTCACTATCTTTTCAGTGTCAGCCCTGGTGAGGCTTTGTTCGGTACAGCACTGTTTGAGCAATGGGGTATTCTAGCGGTGGCGATTGAAGAAACAGAACTGTCGCCAGTGGCGATCGCCGCCCTAGCCGCTGGTATTGCTGAGAATGATGAGTGTGCGATCGCTCTTTTAGAAGGCTGGAGCAAACACTTGGGCGATTTCATTCGTAGGAATCCGCTCTTAACTCCTGTGGATTTGGAACAGACAGGTTCGTCGCGCTACTTATCTTTACAAAAGGGACACACGCTGACGTGCTCTACAAATCAAGTACTTTGGGTACAACTGGGTGAAGGCTATGCCCGGTGGATGGGAATTGAGGATCTGAAGCTAGAGATCACTTCGCCTAAGTTTCCTCTAGCCGCTGGGATGTGGGTCGAGGCGGAAGACTTGGTTGAGGTGCATGTTGTCCCAACTACAGAGTTGGAAAACTTTGAGCAGATTCCAACGAGTCTAGCTTGTTTACACGAGTATTTCTTACACTACTTAAATGTATTAGTTGTCAAGAGGAAAGCCCACGATTTTCGCCTTTTTCAGGAACGCGAAGAACTCAACCGTCAGGTGACTCAGACGGCGTTAGGGGAATTAACCACGGTGTTGCACCCCCAAGAAACCGCGTTTTTTCAGGAAGGAACACCACTGCTGATTGCTGCTGGGGCTGTAGGTCGCGCTTTGGGGATAACGATTAACCCTCCCGCCCAATCAGAAGACCTCAGTCGGGTTAGCGATCCATTGGATGCGATCGCGCGGGCGTCTCGATTTCGTACTCGTCGTGTTCTACTAGTAGGAGATTGGTGGCGAGAGGAACATGGTCCTTTATTGGCATATACCAACTCAGACAAAAGCCCAGTCGCATTGTTACCACAAAAGGGCGATCGCTATGTCTTGTTTGACCCTAGTTCGCGCACTCGGACATTAGTAAATCGGGCAGTAGCACAGACACTCTGGCTAGAAGCCCAAATGTTCTATCGACCGTTGCCACTTCACCTGCGTAACTCCCTAGCACTGTTTGAGTTTGGCACGAGGGGCAATAGAAAAGAGCTTGTGGGTGTGGTTTTGCTGGGGATATTGGGAACATTACTGGGGATGGTTACACCCCAGGCAACAGCAATGTTGGTAAATGATGCAATTCCTGACAGCAATCGCGTCCAGTTGTTGCAAATTGGGCTAGCGCTGTTTGCCGCCGCGATCGGACAAGCCGCGTTTCAAATGGCTCAAGGAATTCTGACGCTACGGGTTGAAAACTCTGCTGATGCTGCCCTACAGCCAGCAATTTGGGACCGATTACTGACTCTTAAACCTGCATTTTTTCGCAGCTACTCGTCTGGTGACTTGCTAACTCGCCTGTTAGCAGTTAGCCAAATTCGCGCCAAGCTCAGTGGTGCTACGCAACGCACTCTCTTAAGTGCGGTGTTTTCCTTGTTGAACTTGGCACTAATGTTTGTTTACAGCGTACAACTGGCTTTAGTAGGATTTGGTATAACCTTGATAGCTGTGATTGTTACAGTAATATCTAGCATACTATTGGTAGGCAAAAACCGAAAGCAAGAAGCTGCAGATGGTGAAATTAACGGGCTAACCGTAGAACTCATCAACGGGGTATCAAAACTGCGGGTAGCAGCTGCAGAAGGGCGGGCATTCGCAGCTTGGGCGAAAAAATACAGCCAGCGAACCAAACTGAAGGCAGGTATCAAACGGATAGATGATAGTGTTTCCGTTTTTAACGAGGCGCTGCCTTTGATCAGTTCCATACTGCTATATTGGTTTGCGATTCTGTTTATTCAGATGGCTCAGGCTAAAGGCGGCATTGGGCTGAATATGGGTACGTTTTTGGCTTTTAATTCAGCGTTTGGAACTTTTATTAGTGGTGTCACTGACTTGAGCAATACCCTGACTGATGTTTTGGGAATTGTACCGTTGTGGGAGCGGGCAAAGCCGATTGCTACCGGAATGCCAGAAACTGACCCGAGTAGCGCTGATCCAGGTCGCTTGACAGGTAGAATTGTCTTAGACCACATCACCTTCCGCTATCGTGAGGATGGACCATTAATCCTTGATGATGTGACCATTTATGCAGATCCAGGAGAATTTGTCGCAATAGTAGGTCCCAGTGGCAGTGGAAAATCAACAGTATTCCGGTTGTTATTAGGATTTGAGACGCCCCTAAGCGGTACTGTTTATTACGATGGACAAGACTTAGCTGGGTTGGATGTCCAAGCTGTACGACGGCAGTTAGGAGTAGTGCTGCAAAATGGTCGAATTAACTCCGGCTCAATGTTTGACAACCTCACCTGCGGGGCGTTGGTGACAATGGATGAAGCTTGGGAGGCAGCACGGATGTCAGGTTTCGCCGCTGATATCGAGCAAATGCCGATGGGAATGCACACTGTGATTAGTGAGGGCGGTACGAATCTTTCCGGAGGACAAAGGCAGCGACTATTAATTGCTCGTTCCATCTTGTTAAAGCCAAAAATTATTCTGATGGATGAGGCAACGAGTGCTCTCGATAACCGCACTCAAGCAATTGTTACCGAGAGTCTAGACAAGTTAAATGCTACCCGGATAGTCATTGCCCACCGCCTTAGTACCATTCGCAATGCTGACAGGATCTATGTTGTTGAAGCAGGTCGCTTGGTGGAGGTAGGTTCTTATGCGGAATTGGTTAAACAAGGAGGGTTATTTGCTCGCCTTGTAGCACGACAAATAGATTGACCGAATAATTCCGAATTCCAAATTCGGAATTAACCATCAATAACCCTTATTCATTCCTGAGTATATCGGGTAACCACAACAAGATTAGTATTAGCAAGCAGACTATAACTAAGCCAACGCTAAATTGTATAGAGTCATTCATATTATTTGCTTTTGATGATGATAGTAATTGATAGTTTAAATTTAAGATTATATTCTTATTTAGTCAAGGAATAGAACCCCGAATTTTTAAAGAAGTCGGGGTTCTAGAATGATCTTCAATTAAGTTGAATTGCTCCAGTCCTTTCTAAAATCATATCAACCAAAAGCAAGAATGTTATTTGGATTAAATCCGCGTTTTGGTATCCTCATACCCTTTCACTTTAAGGTTAGAACATTGTGAGCAAGCAGAGGGAGTAGGGGGCGCTTGGGTCCCCTCTGGAGTTGGGCGCTGTAGGGGGAATTAATGGTATCAGGATTTTCGTGAAATGGTATCAGTCGCTTTCCACAATCATCTATAGGAGACGGGAGAAAGTTCATCTCTAGGGTTTTATGGCTAAAATAAAACCATTTTGATTTGTCTTACAAAATATCATGTTTCTTGGTGCGAAATGTGAGTTTATAACTAGCGGCACTATAGACTAGCAACAAATGAAAGATGCACATTTTTCTTCATTTTCTGAAAGTCTTGCTATATAAGCTTTATAAAATGTCCATATTAATATGCAACTAACTTGTTCTGAGTTGAATCTCTTGATAATAATTCAGCACTCAGGAGCGTTATTCCTGAATTATTATATCTCTTTATATGGTAAAAGAAAGAAAACTAAAAAATTGAGATCATCTAATTTATATGAGTCAAATACTGAAAAAATATGAGTTTTCCTGAGGATGAAAATTAGAGTATTAGCAATAAAATAAAATAGTTTATACCATCAAGGTTCGGCAATTTTGAACAAAAACACATAATACAAACTTTGATTAGTGTTTACAGTCCAAGAATCATTGCCATACCTCTAGTAGTTTAAATCTCAGGAGACAGTATCATGCCAGAAAATAAAACTCGTCAAGAATTTGAAGCCGATCTAGTTGCTAAAGCCTGGAAAGATGATGCATTTAAACAAGAACTGCTAAGTAATCCTAAGGCTATCATTGCTAAAGAATCCGGAGTTCAAGTTCCAGACAACATTGAAGTGAGGGTACTTGAGGAAAACCCCAACATTCTATATCTCGTGCTTCCAGTCAAGCCTGCTGATCTCGAAGGTGAGGGAGAACTTTCTGAGGAAGCTCTAGAGGCTGTTGCTGGTGGTAGCGGCGGTTTTCTTGTATATAGCGGCAAATCTGGCAAAGGTAGATATGTAGCTGGCGGTTGCTAGTTTGCAGAAATTTCCTGTTAGTTAAAAACTAGCAATTAATGAGTTAGGAGTCAGGAGTAACCCTCACTCCTAACTGCTCACCTAGAGTCATTAGAATTTCCTTATATTAAGGAACAGCCGCATGTTTGAAAAAATTAATGATAAAGAACTTACAAGTCAGAGTCAGCTCAAGCGTTTTTCTGAAAAATGGAATGCAGATCCAGATTTTAAAAAGCAAGTATCTAAAGATCCTGCTCAAGCAGTTTGTCGCTATAACCTAAAGATAAATTCTGAAGAAATTAGACGGCTATTGAATGAATATGCTAGCCAAAACGGAGAACAAGACTCTATTTCTCCAATAGGAACACTTGAGCAAATATTCTCTGAAGAAAGCGACAAAGATATTTCCCTTGCTGCTTTGCCCAAAGATTTCAGGTTTAAAGCTTGGCGAGAGCGACAAATTGCTCGAAATGAAAGTTTGTACAAAAAATGCTATCAAGATCAAATAATACATGCTCCTTTTGCTGTTGAACTTAGCAAAGGGTGTTCGGTTGGCTGCTGGTTCTGCGGTGTATCAGCACCACGTTTGTCGGATCTGTTCCTTTACACCCCAGAAAATGCTAAGTTATGGCTTGAAGTCTTGGAATTACTCAAAGAAATCCTTGGTTCGTCTGCTGGTGCAGGTTTTTGTTACTGGGCAACAGATCCTTTAGACAACCCAGACTATGAAAAATTCTGTAGCGATTTTCATGAAATTTTGGGCAGGTTTCCTCAAACAACAACTGCTCTGGCTTTGAAAAATCCAGAGCGCACGCGATCGCTATTGAAACTCTCTAGAGAAAAAGGACGCTATCTTGATCGTTTCTCTGTCATTTCCTTAAAAATCTTAAACCAAATTCATGAAGAATTTACTGCTGAGGAGCTAGCCTTTGTGATCTTAGCTCTGCAAAATCCCGAATCTGAGCAGATAATTAAAGCCAACACCGGAAGGTTGCGGGAGCGGAATCAGAAACAGATCCAGAAAAAAGCAGAATTGAGTGAAAAATTATCTCAGGAAGAGGATTCATCTAATCCAGGAACTATCGCCTGTGTAACAGGTTTTCTGTTTAACATGGTTGATCGGACTGTTAAACTCATTAGTCCTTGCCGAGCTAATGATCGTTGGCCACTAGGTTACATCATATTCGATCAAGGAACTTTTGCTGACATTCATGATTTAAGAGCTACTCTCGAAAGAATGCTCAATGAGCATATGTCGCCGACTGTTAGATCTAACGATCTCATCCGGTTCCGTAGTGATTTGCAATACGAGAAACTCGCAGACGGTTTTCAGCTTTCAACAAGAATTATAACTCGCAAGTTTCGGCATCAAAATTACCTCAGGGAACTAGGAGAAGCAATCAGACAAGGTGATAAAACATCTGCTGAAATTGTCGGATTGTTCAATTTATTCGGAGTGCCCTCTGAAAAAACATTCCAGGCTCTTAATCTGTTGCTGGCGAGCGGCTGTTTAGACGAAGAACCCACACAAAAAACTCTAGCCTACGCTCGGTAAACAATCAGCTTTCATTAGATTGATTGCGTTTACACTCTTGCATCTAACAGTACCCTTTCTAGCCCACAAAAATGCAAGTTTCGAGAAATGACTTGGTGAAAATTGTTGAGCGTGCCAGCACGATGGCTGAACGCCTAAGCCCTGAGTTTCTACTCAAGGAAACTCAAGACTGCGACAGCTTGAGCAATACCAAACTGGAAAAATGGTGTAAAACTGTTGCGCAAGGAAAGCAAGAGTTGTTTGAGAAACGCTTGGCTATGTATGGCATGAATTTGAGTACGGTACGCCCTGTACTAGGTTCTGTAAGCCTAGCCAATCCCGATATTCTCCCTACCTGGGTAGACACCTTAGAAAAAGCCCTCAAAGCAACAACTTTAATTGCTCAACAAAGTGAAATAAACAACAAAAAACCTCAGCATCACATTCCCTTTGAAGAGGTTTTTTTGGGTTTTATTGAAGTAGCTAGGGAAAAATTAATCGCCCAAACAGGTTCTAGCTATAAACTGCTTTCAGAAGAATCCCATAAAAGTTTAGAACATAGTCTTTTACAGCAATTGTCTAGTGTTTATATACAAGCTCTAAACTGGGAATTTTCGATTTTTCGCTCTTTTCACAACACCCCATTCCTTCACATCAGTCAACAATCTTCGGATTATAGTACAGAACAATACCAGAAGTTTGTTCATGGTATGATGACAGAAAAGTTGCTGTCATTCTTTCAGGAATACAGCGTGTTAGCCAGAATGATGGCAACCCTTGCTGATTTCTGGGTGGATGCTACTTTTGAATTTATCCAAAGATTAGCGTCGGACTGGTCTAAAATTGAATCAATTTTTCAGGCAGAATTGAAGCAAGTTGTCAGAGTTAAGCCCGCTCTTTCTGATTCTCACAACCAAGGACGAACGGCGATCGCCTTAACCTTTGACTCTGGATTAAAATTAATTTACAAACCCAAAGACTTAGGTATAGAAGAGGCATATTTTCAGTTTCTTTCTTGGTTAAATCAGCACTCTGGTTTGTTACCGTTTAAGCTGCTCAAAGTCATTAATCGTTCTACCTACGGCTGGGTTGAGTGTGTAGATCATTTACCGTGTTCTGACAAAGAGGAGCTAGAGCGATATTACCAACGGGCAGGAATGCTACTGTGCTTAGTTTATAGCTTGCAGGGAACAGACTGCACTGATGATAATCTGATTGCTTGTGGAGAATATCCAGTGCTAGTGGATATGGAAACATTAATATATCCCCAAGTTCAGTTGAGTGAAGAGCAAGCAGATGGTACAGAAGCTCATTTCTTAGGAGGAAGAATTTCCAACTCAGTGCTAGATACTGGTTTCTTGCCACAATGGCAATTCGGTCCCGATGGCACTTACTATGATGTTAGTGCGTTAGGGCAGCTCAGTAAGCAACAAGAATCAGTACCAGCTAATGTCCCTTATTTGGATGGTATTTATATCTCGTCCAAAGATTATGTAGAGGAAATTGTCGATGGGTTTCGGCAAATGTATCAATTCCTCATCGAAGAAAGAAAAGCTATCCTTGCCCCAGATAGTCCGTTGAAATCCCTTGCTCATCAAAACATACGTTTTATATTTCGTAACACTATAGTTTACAGTCTGATTTTAGAAAAAACCCTCAATCCCAAATTTCTACGAGATGGTGTAGACCGAAGTATTCAGCTTGATTTTTTGAGTCGAGTGTTACTTTCATACAACTCAAAACCTGATTTTTGGCTACTGGTGTTGGCAGAACTGCAGGCTTTAGAGCAACTCGATATCCCCCATTTTACAACTCGTGCTGATAGCGATACTTTGACTATTTACCCCGGTCAAACCTTGGAGAAGTTTTTTCGCCAATCGGGCTATCAACGTGTTATTTCCCGTCTTTCCCAGTTTTGTCAAGAAGATTTGGCACAACAAATAGGTTTTATTCGTTCTGCGCTGGGTTCGTTTCAGTTTGGGGAACACAGTTACTCACCATCCCAAAAAGTCCAGTTTAATCCTAATGAAGTGGTATGCTTGACATCAGCACAAATGGTGCAGCAGGCAATGGCGATCGCCACTAAGTTGCAAAAATGGGCTATTCGCAACAGCGACGGTAGCGCCAGTTGGATTACTTTAGGATATAGCGCCCAAACCCAACAATGCCAGTTTCAACCGATGGGGTATGACTTGTATAACGGTTGTACTGGCGTGGCACTGTTTTTGGCAGCACTGGAAAAAGTCGTCGGTGCAGGATTTCGTGACTTAAGCTTAGCGGCTTTACTACCCTTACGTAAGCTTTTGCACGATTCTCAATCTAATCAAGAACTAGCAAAGAAAATAGGCATTGGTGGCGCTACAGGCTTGGGTTCTATCATCTATGCATTGGTGCGGATTAGTCAATTTTTGCATGAGCCAAATCTGTTGCAAGATGCGAAACAAGCTGCTTCTTTGCTCACACCTGAAGTGATTTCACTAGACAAAGATCTGGATGTGATGGCGGGAAGTGCAGGTGCGATTTTGGGACTATTAGCTTTAGTAGAAACAACAAAAGTAGATGCATTCTTGGAGTTGGCAATCGCTTTTGGCGATCATTTATTGAATAATCGAGTCAAGAGTGAGACGGGCTATCAAACTTGGCAAACCCTAGATGGAAAACTACTGACTGGCTTTTCTCATGGTGCTGCTGGTATTGCTTACGCTTTACTGCGGGTTTATCAAACCACTGATGAAGTGAAGTTTAAAGAAGCTGCAAGTGATGCGATCGCCTATGAGAGCAGTGTTTTTTCCACAGCAACCGGAAACTGGCCAGACTTGAGACCATCAGAACCTTCCTTCATGACTAACTGGTGTCATGGTGCAACTGGAATTGGTTTAGCTCGGCTAGGAAGTCTAGCTATTCTTGATACCAGTGAAATCCGCCAGGACATTGAAACTGCTTTGACGACAACTCAACATTTCGGCATATCAGGAGTAGATCACCTCTGCTGTGGAAACTTTGGCAGAATTGAGTTTTTGCTTCAAGCAGCCTGCCAACTGTCGCGCCCAAGATTACTGGATGAAGCTCAAAAGAAAGCCTCTTTGCTTGTCAGCCGATTTGAAAAAACAGATTCTTTTGCTGATGTTTACGACCCTAGTTTTTTCCGAGGAATAGCTGGAATCGGCTACGAATTGTTGAGATTGGCTGAGCCTAAGTTACTTCCTTCCGTGCTGCTGTGGAAATAAAAATCCAGTCTCTAATTAATTTCATCATGCTTTAGGTAGATTTTTATGAAAAAATTTGATGTAGCTATTATTGGTACTGGTCCTGGCGGTGGTATGGCTGCTTGTCGTTTGGCAAAAACTGGTCTAAAAGTACTGGTTTTGGAAAAAAGCAAGTTACCACGGCATAAAGCTTGCGGTGGTGCTTTATCTGTTGGTGTGAAAGAAATTATAGACTGGGATTTTAGCTCCCAAATTGAAGTGGAAGCCGTTGCTGGAAAGTATTTTTACAACTATACTCTGTCCAAAGAAATATCTTCAGATACTCAAAAAAACTCACAAGATAAAGTTTCTCCTGCCCTAATGGTAAACCGAAGACGTTTTGATTACCATTTCATCGAGCGGGCAGTGTCCTTGGGGAAAGGAAATGTAACTTTGTGGGATGGATTTCGCGTTGCGAATGTCGAAGAAAATGACAACGGTGTTTTTATTCAAGGTGGCAACCAGGAAATTATCCAAGCAGATTTTTTGATTGCTGCCGATGGTGCTACCAGTGTAACTGCAAAGTGTCTTGGCTTAAACCAAAAAGCAGGTCTTGGGTTGGCAGTAGATGCTGAGGTAGAGGTTACATCAGCTGTGTACGAATCTGAAAAGAAATATGCTACTTTTAATATAAATTTTCCTTCAAATGGTTACAGTTGGATTTTTCCCAAAGCCGATTATTTAAGTTGTGGTGTTATGTCTTGGACAGGGCAAAAGGGATTGTCCAAAGCAATGAATGAGTTTTTGGCAAAAAGCTTTTCCCCAGGAAGCATCAAATCGGTGAAAACATTAAGCCATCCTATTCCTCTATATAATGGTCATCGTCAAATTGCTAGCCGCCGTGTTTGCCTGGTGGGTGATGCGGCAAATCTAGTCGATCCATTTTTGGGGGAAGGAATTCAATATGCTTTGACTAGCGGTGCATTAGCTGCTGATATCATTAATGGCATAATGCATAAAGATTTAGAACAAAATACTGAAGACTGTCGCAAGTATCAAAAATTAATTCATCAAGGTATCGGTAAACATTTGCATTTTATACGCCGTTCTACCTTGATTCCATTTTTGTTTGTACCCGAATTAGCTTATCGCAGCTTCATCCTTCATGAAAGTAACGATGAATTATATCGACGACTTTCTTTTTTAGAAGCATTTGGTCTGCTCTCGGCTTAAGCTTTAAAAATCAAAAGACTTCCCGTAGACTTTTATGAATTGTTCCCTAGAGGATTATCTTCTCTTTGTTGCACCTTACATCTCTCATCAACTAGTTACTCCCGAAGCTTTTTCCCAAATCCAGACAGTAGCAAGAATGCTCCCACCATTATCAGAAACTTTATTGGAGTGTCGTTTGGGAGCTCATTCCTCTACTGTAGACTTTTCAGTTCTCGTTACGCCATGTGATGGCAGTCGTGAGATTTTAGCAGGATTAAATCCCGCCATCATGCCTGATATCATTCTCACGAATCCTGTATGGAGACGTATACGGGATTTTTGCATTCATTGGTATGAGCCAAACTCCTTATTATCTGAAAATGTAGATAGTGCTTGGCTAGAGTTTGATGTTGATGCTCAAGTACCAAAAGTGCCAATACCTAGCTTTTTTTTCTGTTTTAAAAATTTACAAGAAGAAATTTCAAGTACTAAAACTCAAAGACAAACGGTAGAAACTGCTTTAAGTTTCTTAAATGGAACTGAGCTTTCACCTCAAATTAAACAAAATTTAGCTATTTGTTCAGATTCTTTGCCAGTCGGCTCTCAAATTCTTTACATTGGCGCTATGCTTTCTCGAAAATTGGAGGCTGTGAGAGTTAATGTTACGGGAATTCCTGAAGAGGAACTATTAGCTTACCTTACCAAAATTGGCTGGAAATATTCAGTTAGTGAACTCAAAGAAATTATCCATATTCTATCTGATTTCTCGGATGTAATAATTCTAAACTTTGATGTAGGAAATGTCATTTTTCCCAAGATTGGAATAGAATGCGAATTAATCAAAAAAGACCCTCGTATTGAACCTCGATGGCAATTATTTTTAGATTATTTGGTAGAAAAGGGTTTATGTACACCTGAAAAACGAGATGCTTTTCTCAGTTGGTCTGGATACTCCCACAAAAAATCTCATCCAGAGTTATGGCCAACTCACCTAAGTAAACTTTCTAGTTTCCTTGGTGCTAGAGGGTCAAGTGTATTTTTCCGAAGGTTGAACCATATAAAAATTGTTTATCAACCAAATACTTCTCTGGAGGCAAAAGGATATCTATCATTCAGTCATGCTTGGATTAATGCGCGCCAAAACAAAGACTATTCCACTGCACCTAAACCCTTGAGAGTGATCAACTGAGCTTGAGTTAACCCTTGAGCTTTGGTAAGGCGCATACCTTCATAAGGTCTTTTACTTCTCAAAGTTCCTAGACACTCACCACGATTGACATCCCAAAGTTTAATCGTTTCATCTTGACCCCCACTAGCCAACGCTTTGCCGTCCGGACTAAAAGCTACTGACCAGATCCAACTTGCGTGCGCTGATAAAGTTTGCCAGCATTTACCAGTACTGACATCCCACAGCTTCACAGTCTGGTCACAACTACCACTAGCCAAAGCCTTGCCATCTGGACTAAAAGCCACAGACTGCACCCAACTGGCGTGTCCCCAAAAAGTGTTTAAGCATTCGCCAGTGCTAACATCCCAGCAGCGTACAGTTTGGTCGCAACTACCACTAGCCAAAATCTGCCCATCCGGACTAAAAGCCACTGACTGCACCCAACTGGTATGTCCCTCAAACGTTTTTAGGCATTCCCCTGTGCGGACATCCCACAACTTCACTGTTTTGTCTTCACTGGCGCTGGCTAAAGTGTAACCATCCGGACTAAAAGCTACCGACCACAGCCAACCACTGTGCCCCCGCCAAGTTTTCAGGCACTGACCTTCACGCACATCCCATAACTTCAAGGTATTGTCACCACCGCAACTGGCTAAGATTGTTCCATCTGGACTGAAGGCGACTGAGCGAACCCAACGGGTATGTCCTAGCAAAGTTTTTAGGCATCTACCGTTAGATATATCCCACAGCTTCAAAGTGCGATCGCTACTTCCACTAGCTAAAGTTTTGCCATCTGGACTAAAAGCAACTGAGCAAACCCAACCAGTATGTCCCTGCAAGATGACAGCGGTTTTTTCCGCTAGTGGGGAGGTTTTGAGTTCTTGATGAGTGCCGACATCCCACAGCCTAACTGTCCAATCTTCATTCCCACTAGCAAGAATTGTCCCATTTGGGCTAAAAGCGACCGATTGTACCCAACTGGCGTATCCCTGCCAAGTTTTTAGGCATTTACCATCACTAACATCCCAACAGCGTACTGCCTGATCTTCACCACCACTAGCAAGAATTGTCCCATCTGGACTGAAAGCGATCGCTGTTAAGCGACTGCTATGTCCGTGGAGAGTTTTCAGGCATCGACCCGTGCTAACATCCCATAATTTTACCGTATGGTCGCCACTGCCACTTGCCAGGATACTTCCATCTGGACTAAATGCTACTGCTCGTATGCGTTGGTTGTGTCCCGACAGAATTTTCATCTCTATACCGTTGCGGATATCCCAGAGTTTAACAGTCCAGTCACTACCGCCTGTAGCTAGGGTTTTCCCATCGGGACTGAAAGCAATGCTGCGAACCCAATAAGTATGTCCCAACAAAGTTTTGAAACATTCACCTGTCCTGACATCCCACAGCTTTACCATTCGGTCATCGCTACCACTTGCTAGCATCATCCCGTCTGGACTAAAAGCAACAGACCAAATGTAACTGGTGTGTCCCGACAAAATTTTCAGACATTCACCGCTGTTTACGTCCCAAAACCTTACCGTACAGTCACTACTACCACTGCCAAGCATACGACCATCTGGGCTGAAAGCCACGGAACGAACTCGCTGATTATGTCCTGTCAAAGTTTTTAAACACCTACCATCTTTTGCATCCCATAACTTCAGAGTCTGGTCGCTACTACCGCTTGCTAGCATACGACCATCTGGGCTGAAAGCAACGGAGTGTACCCAACCAGTGTGTCCCTTACAAATTAGAAGTAGTTTGCTATCCGCCACTTGCCACAACCGAAGCTCACCATTAGAATCTCCAGTTGCCAGCATTCGACCATCTGGACTAAATGCGATCGACAAAATCTGCGTTAGCTGTTGAGCAAAAACTGACTTAGCTAAATCAGCACCAGTAAAGTTTACATTGTGTAAGTTCACATCCTGTAGATAAGCTTGCCAAACCTTTAAATCAGAAAAATCATAACCACTTAAATTGGTTTGAAGTTGACAAAGGAGATTCAGGATATTTCCAGCAGCATATCCTGATTCTTGGGGAGAATATATTTGTAGTTTTGATATAATTTCCCTCAGTCTAATTTCCAAGTTGGTTTGATTTTTTAAAACTGCCAGTAGCCTTTCTATAATTGGTTGGACAATGAAACTCATTTGAGCTTTTCTAATATAATCTTTAGCATCAGCTTTGAGCAAAGCATGGCTTTTCAGTAAAACCAGGTCTCCTGTCTCAATTTCTTTACAAACCTGCTCAATCAAAAGGCTACTGGCATATTCCATTAGCACTGGCTGCAAAGAAAAATGATTTGCCTTGTTTTCGATCAATGAGCGCTGGACTAAAGATTTAAGAGTTTTTATTAATGTATTTTGAGAAACACAGGGATAAATATCTGATTGCAATTCATCAATAGAGACTGGTTCCCGATTAATTGCCAACCAGTACAAAATGGTGTTTCCTAACTCTGATAATCGATTCAGGTGCTGCTGTAGGAGAGCGCAAATTTCATCAATAACTAAGGTATTATATTTAATAAATTCCGCTACGTTTCCCTCAAATAATTCTTGAATCGCCGCTGCCACCATCTTTAATGCCAGTGGATTGCCAGAATATTGTTCAACTAGGACTGTGCATTCAGCCTCTCTTTTCCAGCAGCAGCCTTTGAGTTGAAGTATGTGTAGTCCGGCTGGTACACTTAAACCGCGTAAGTTGAGGCAGCGAACTGGTAGGGTTTCCCCTTGCATGACAGAAATTTCTTTGGGTTTTTCCCGACTTATAACTACCAAGCAGCTGTTGTGGCGGCATTCTCCCAAACGTTTGAAGAAGTTGCCATAATCTTCATAACCTTGTTTGTAGAAGCCTGTACAGTCCCCACCGCACAAAATCGTCTCAACATCATCCAGTACTAATAAACATCGATGCTTTCGTAAATAATCAATCAGGAGTGATATTTTTTCATCTACGGTTGCTGGTAAATCCGTTTGTTGATTGTTGGCGATGAATTGGAGCAAATATTCCAGAATCTGTTGTAGGGATGGGGCATTACGTAGCGATCGCCAAATGACATAATCAAACTGCTGTTGAATTTGTTCGGCTAACTTCACAGACAGATGGGTTTTGCCAATTCCCCCCATGCCCACAAGCCCAACTATGCGGCAGCGCTCAGTCACAATCCATTGTTTTAGCTCAGTCAGTTCGTCGTTACGACCATAGAAAATCGAAACATCAGGTGCTTCGCCCCAATCTTGGCATCGCTCAGTCACACAGATTTGGTCTTGATCAATGACTCCACCTTCATGGGACACTAGACCCGCTTGTCGCTCTACTGTGGCGCGAAAATTACTTTTTTTAATCTTTTCCCCAAAGACATCTGAAAGTAGTTGCCATAACTTGGGGCCTGCATCTTGCTTGAGGTAATTAGGGGAATAGCCATTTGCTTGTGCTATCTGGTCATAACCCTGACGTGTCCCAGACCAAGCTGCTTGAATTATTAGCCGTTGAACGTCACTTAGATGTTTGCCCTTCTTTACGAAGATTAAGGCGTCAGTAAAGTTGAGAACTTCTTCAACATTCATAGATTTTCCTATTATCGGAATTTGCTATTTGGTTGATTAGATTTCAGCTAGTTAGCTAGAGTATTTCTGTTTAAAATTGTGTATTATTAAGTACATCAAAACAAAACACTTTATTTTGTAAAACATTTATTAAGTCGGTCGGCGATGGCTAAGGAATAAATTTCTTGGCTCATAGCTTCAGTCGGTTTTGACCAAGTTAATTTATGAATTTGAGCGTTTTAACGGACTTATGCTACGAAACCGAAAATTTATTTACGTGAGTGGGTTGTACAGAGAATGAAATAGCTCTGTTTCAATATTGGGTAATGTAAAATTGGCTAATGTAAATTAAATCTGTAACAGCGTCATTGTATAATATATAAGCAGTTTTGATTAGACAGTGACAGAAAAAGTAATAACTTTAGGGCATAAAAAAGTGATAGCTTGTTAAGAATTCAAGGTGCATGATCCAGAACTAAGTGTATTGGCACTCTCCAGAACTTTGCCTTCATAGTCGCACGTAGTACTCTCTCATAGCACCTAACTAAAAAATTTGAAACAGGAATGTAACCAAATTTCGCCTACCCAGACTTATGCAATCACCAGATCTGAGGCGATATCTGTCCCCTGGCAATAGCCGCAAATTGTTAATGTAAGTGCCATTGGAACTTCCTACATCTTCAATATAGAAACCGTTTCCCTCAACGCGAATATGGGCATGAATCCGTGAGACAACTTGCGAATTGGGAAATTTTGAAAGGTCCACATCTGGGGATATGCTCTTATTTGGTTTGCCGATGCGGATCACAGAGAGATTTCGCGGCAATTCAATCTGTTTGTCTGTTTGGATATGGATTAGGCGTGCCGTTACTTGTTGGACTAGAGTGCTGTCACTTGTGGCTGGTGGTGTTGAATTTCCTTGCTGTGTGACGGGTTGAACGACAATAGTTGGTGGTAGGGGGCTACTGTGAGCGGAAGCTACCTCTGAGTCGTGGGTCACTGAGGAGTTAGAATGAGACTTGCTGTGGATTTTGATGCGGTTTCTAAACTCTTGAGCGCTTTGAGGATTAGAAATTTCCGCTGCCAGTTTTTCAATGAGTTGCTCAGAAGTGATTTGTGGGAATTTGGTGAATATCTCCTCAAGAATAACGCTAGCTAACGATCCTATAGAACGGTTCAGTTCTTGCCGACAATGTTCTACAAAGTGTGGATTAACAGGAGCAGGTATTTTTGCTTCCGACGCAGGTTCTGGCGCAGGTTCAGGAGCAACTACTACCTCAGCTGGCTGAGCGATCATCATCTGTGATGAGGGAGTTGAGTGTTCTGGTGTCTGCGCTTCAAACTGAAGTTCGCTGTTGTCTTCAGTTGTTTGTCTGAGCCTTAGTGCCTGTTGTTCCAACAGTTTAAATTCTTCTGACTCTATAATCTCTGCTACTTGTTGCTCCTTCTTAGCTTGGTCAATGTTAATTTGCAGTTTTTTGAGTGGCTCGCTCACTTTTGTTTCGTTCGGTAAACTTAGTGGCTGGAGCGCATCGAGAATTTCTTTTGCTGACTGGTAGCGCTGTGTAGGTTTCTCTGCCAGCATTTTGTCCAGTATGCTCGCAAAAGATTCACTGATATTGACATAGGAGCGCCATTGCCACTCTAGGGACTCATCCATCAACAAATCTGGCATTTTCCCAGTCAAAAGGACAATAGCACAAACACCTAGTGCATACAAATCGCTGGAGGGGTAGGACTTTCCTACACGGAGTTGCTCAGGTGGGGCGTAGCCAATTTTTCCCAAAACCGTACCTACCGACCAAATCTGAGATACTTTCTCCTTCACCAACCCAAAGTCGATCAGCACAGGTTTGGATTGGTCGTTAGGAAGCATGACATTTTCTAGAGAAATATCTCGATGAATGACTTTTAGTTCATGCAGATAGTCCAACACTGGTAACAGATCCATTACCAATTGGATAACTTCAGCTTCGGAAAATGCCTGATTTTGCTGAGAAAGGCGCTCCTGGAACACTTGAGAGTAAGTTTGACCATAAATATATTCCTGCACTATGAAAAGTCGCTCTTGCTCGGTAAACCAAGCCAGAAATTTAGGAATCTGAGGATGATTAAGATAATGTAATACTTTGGCTTCTCGCTCGAATAGCTCGCGGGATTTTTGAGCTATATCTTCTGCTGTCCCGGAAACTACAAACTCTTTAAGAACACAAGAGTCACCGAATCGCTGAGTGTCAAATGCTAAGTAAGTTCGCCCGAAGCCTCCTTGTCCAAGAACCTTCTGAATTTGATAGCGACTGTTAATTAAATTTCCAGAGTCAATCTGTGCTGGCATTGCGACGTTGCTCATTGGTAACAACTAGGATACAAAAAGAATTTTGTCCGAATGCATCTGACACGGGCAAGAATAGATAAAACTACAACCTCCATTCCCTACATTCCGCATTCTCAGGGATCACATATCCAAATTCATTAGACCGAAAAGTTTTTTAGAGGGCTTGCCAGCCGTTTATTTGAACTAGACAACAGCGATCTGCTAGAACTCTCCTATAATCAGTTTTTTGAGCAATAGGGTTGTAAATGGCGATCGTACGATCACAAGCGCTCGGCACTCACGAGTCCCAAAAACATCGGCCCAAACCCTCGTTGTCGCGTTTGCGCTCCAAAAGTTTTCGGTCTACTGAAATTGTAGAAAATTAGTGATGAACTTATCACTTTATTTGGAAGCTTGAGCTGAAGTCACAATTTCAAAAGCACTGATTGCGCAAACAAATTTTCCACAGCGATCGCAAAAGGAGTACCATCTAACCAAAGGTGTGCCTAATGAGACAACAAGTCGAAGCTCTCAAATTTCACATCAAAAACCAGCTTTTCAGCCTTAACAGCAACCGTATTGGTTTATAATTCTATTATGATAGCAGTTACCACCCTATGGTTGCTCAAGAATCATTTCGCGCTGATGTCCTTGCCAGTTTCAAAGCCAGCGCAAACGAGGTAGAAGAACTACTAGCCTACAATCAAAACGTTTTTGATTGCAACACGTTCACTCATACCGTCAAATTTCCACTTGCACCCGAAGCTCATGTGGTAGCCTGGGAAGAATACGCTGTTGCAGCAACTGACGGAGCATTTGAAACACTAAAGCAACGGCTGGTACAGTTTCGGTTTCCTATACTTGAGGGTATTAGCCAAACTGACGCATATCGCGCTGCTACTCGTAAGGGTGTTCCAGTAGACGGGATGCCAGAGGCAACTGGTTTGATTTTGAAGCAACCTGAGAAACTCCAGTTAATCATACATCAAAGTTTAGCTGGAGCCATCCCAGTTTTGCTTGCTCCAAATCGAAAGGACTTTATTTCTCTGGTACAGGCGCTGACAATGCGGAATGAACCAAGTGCAGTTCCTGCTTCTATGGGAGCGTGCATAGTCAGCGGGTACAACAACTGGGATAGGATTCGCTCTTATCGGCAACAATGGGAAGCTCAAAATCCTGGCAATTGCTCCGAAAGTAGTTGGGCAGCAGAGTTTAGGCGGATTATACCGCAAAAAGAGCTATATCAGGATCGGTTCATTATTTTGAGTGACGGTCCCTATAGTAACGTTTCGGCCAAGGACGTGGGATTAGAGGAACCCGAATGGCGACGCTTATCTCTAATCATTCGGCTGGAACATGAATGTACCCACTACTTCACACGTCGCTTGTTTAACTCAATGCGAAACAACATGCTCGACGAACTTATTGCCGACTACAGGGGTATTGTAGCGGCTGCAGGACAATATCGAGCTGATTGGTTCTTGCGCTTTGTAGGGTTAGAGTCATTTCCAAATTACCGAAAAGGAGGTAGGTTGGAAAACTACAGGGGTCAGCCCCCACTTTCTGATGCAGCTTTTAAGATTCTACAGGCGTTAGTCAAAGCTGCTGCAGAAAATTTGCAGCGTTTTGATGCTGAGCATGCAGAGGAATTAAGAACCATTAATGGTCAAACTTCTATGTTAATGGCACTGATTTATTTGACATTGGAAGAATTGGCTTCAGATGAGGCGAACTTACGTATCACAAAACTTCGACAAATATATAATCAAACTTAGTCAGATTTAGACGTTTATTGTGCAGTACGAAAAGTCTTTACTCTGGCAAAAATATCCATAATGCTAGATGAACGTTGGTAGTAATTCTTTCATGCTGACCTCGCGGGAGTGTGGAAACCTTGTACCGCGATAGTCAAGGAGGAAACACGACGCGGTTGATTTATCAACCGTCAAACATTACCGCCTTGGAGTTGCGTAAATTCGGTGTACTTTTGTGAGCCAGCACGGCGCAGGAGGGGAGCCACTGCTGCTGCAGGGTTTCCCACCGGGCTGCATGTGGCGTCCGCGCTGCCTCACCCCCGCAAGTGGTTCACCGTTTCAAATTTCACAACTCTGTCGGGGGTCTAACACGTAAAAAATTTAGCCAGCACGCCAGGTGCTGGCTAAATTTTTAGGGGACAATGCGTCGTACGCATAACGATTTGCACAGGATGTGTCTTCCCTTGCGGGAGTAAAGTTAGCTTTGACAATGTTCAGAATCGGCACATCCATTCATACACTGGGGTAAACTAAATCTACGTAAAGCTATGCATTAAGTAGAAGTGTCTCAAATTACTGTTTTCATCCCATCTGGTAAAACGAGCGCTTGAACTCTCCCAAAAGGCGCTTAAACAAAGCTACTACCCCGGTAGCGTCAAATCCACGAACTACAAGCTTCATGGATTCATAAGGCAAGAGTAACAATTGAATTGGTGTCCCCAGATTTCTGGTAAAGCAATTTAGATCCGTCCCAATTTCGGGTGCCCACCTAACCTACTTGCAACACCTAGCAATTCAATTTTTTAGGCGTGGCTGATTGATTGCTACAAAACTCTAATTCCCTAGGAACTAGCATAACATCGTTGCGCAAAAAACCTCTTATAGATTAAGGCTGAACGATTCAACTGCAAGAGTATCAGCGTATGGAGCGAAAAGTGGGCGCTGATTCCGCGATATGCACGAATAAATAGATTTACCGAGATTTCATGGGTTCTGTTGAACCGCTTAACCCATACACCTGTTTAATATGATTGGTTCTAGAGCTACAAACTAGCTA
The DNA here is from genome assembly GCF_012912105.1 of Brasilonema sp. UFV-L1. Taxonomy (GTDB): domain Bacteria; phylum Cyanobacteriota; class Cyanobacteriia; order Cyanobacteriales; family Nostocaceae; genus Brasilonema. Next base: position 58,481 of record NZ_QMEA01000002.1, on the reverse strand, counting down.
CGCATTTGTAGGTAGGAACTTTAACACTTGTTCTGAACGTAGTACAAGGGAGTACTTAGTCTGGTAAGCTAGGGCTTCAACATTTGCTGAAGCCCCCAGATTCAATCCGGGGGTTGCTTACCTTCTGCCTTAAGAGGTAGTTATTCTAGTGGCAAGTATCCGTTCATTATAGCGTGCGCCAAGCGCGGACACGTAGACGCGTTCAAAGTAGCGTGTCTAAGTTTAAATACTTTCCTAATTTTTTTATGGTGTATGCTTCTTTAACCCAGCATTTTTTCGTCATTTTCCATGCCATGTCTAAAGTCCAGTATAGAGTATTAATCATATTAACTAAGTCAGTCGCTAGGGAGAGGAAGCATATTAGCTAATTTCTTAATCTAGTTAATAAGAGATGATAAGAGGTTGAGAGGAAATTAGTATGGCTCTATATAAAATAGCGGATTTTGATCCAGATTACAAAGATACTTTTCAAGGTGATGACATCAAAGGAATGGGCGTTTACGCAGAAGGAACCGATGAAAAAGTCGGTACAGTCAGTGATGTTTTAGTGGATGAAGAAGGTCATTTCCGGTATTTGGTTGTTGACTTAGGTTTCTGGATTTTTGGTAAGAAAGTCTTGTTACCAGTTGGTCGTTCTCGCATTGACTATAACGTTGATCGCGTTTATGCAATTGGCATGACTAGAGAACAAGCAGAAAATTTACCTGAGTACGACGAGCGTCAAACTCTGGATTACGACTATGAAGAGCGCGTACGCGGTACATACCGCACTCCTGGAAGTTACACCCCCGCTGTAGACGCATCTACTCCCCTAGACACAGCGACTCCTGTGGGAGGAGCAATTCCTTTGACGGATCCAACATATCCAGCCACAACAGGGTATCAGCAACCATCTACTGGCATTAATCCAGTTTACGACCGTAATACCTACAACTACAACCAAGAGCCTTCGTTGTTCAATTTGAACGACCAGGATCATCAAACCTTGAGACTTTATGAAGAACGACTCATTGCTAATAAGAGTCGTCGAAAAGCAGGAGAAGTAGCGGTTGGTAAACGCATTGAAACTGAAACTGCACGAGTTGCTGTTCCAGTAGAAAAAGAGCGAGTTGTTGTTGAGCGAGTCACTCCAGCAGATGCTGGTAGACCTGTTGCTCCTGGCGAAGCTAACTTCCGTGAAGGAGAAGTTGCTCGCATAGAAATCTACGAAGAAACACCTGACGTTCGCAAAGAAGCTTTTGTACGTGAAGAAGTCAGAGTGAAGAAAGTAGTAGACCAAGACACCGTTGAGACTAAAGACACAGTTCGCCGTGAAGAATTGGATATAAATGCTCCTGGTCTTCCCATTGATGAACGTTAAATCAACAAATTAGTACCATCTGTACAGTTATCAAATGATTGTTCACTTATAACTAACAACTGATAACTGTTTTAAAGCTTTTACCTATGTCATAGAAGTAGAGATATGGAATTCCATGTCTCTACTTACCATCAGTAAAATATGATTTTTTTTAACAATGAGTTACCGAACAATTGATATAAATAATGAAGAACCAAGTAAACTTGCAAGAATGACTGACTTGTTGAAAAGTCTGAAAACTAAAGTCAAAAATTATATTGCTGTTGATAAGCAAGGTCAGCTAGTAGGTAAAGTTAAAGATTTAATCATAGATATCAATCGTCAGCTAAATTTTGTTATATCTCAGTTGGATAATCAAGAAAATGTTCGACTATTTTTATTAAGTAGTAAGCTAGTTGAAAAAATTAACTCACAAAATAAACAAATTTTTCTAAATCTCAAGAAATCACAAGTAGAATACTTACCTGAATATATACAAGAAACCCAAATGAGTGAAATAGAAAATAATTTCAACGTTCAGGAAGAAAATACACAAAATTCAGACCTGAGAGGAGCAGTAGTAGATGCGAAAAATAGTCAGGTAGATTCAGTAGAAGAAATTATTCGTTTGCTGGGAGAACGATTAATTATTGATCGCAGCAAACGCAAAGTTGGTGAGGTGGTTGTCCGTAAAGAAATTGAAACTCAAATAGTACAGGTACCAATCAGGCGCGAGAAACTGATAGTAGAACAAGTTAGCCCAGAACACAAACAGCTTGCAACAATAGATTTAGGACAAGAAGCAATTTCTGGTGTTGATTTGATTGAAGGGGAAACATCTGCATTGACCACCAATTTTGATGGTGGTTTAAGTGTGAGTGGTGAATTTAGTTCTCCTAAAATAGCGAGTTTACTTTTAAATGCGATCGCCTTAGAAAAAAATCATGGATGTAAAGCAGTGCGAGTGACAATCCTTGTGGAAGACGAAGAATATCAAAAAAGATATCAGGAGTGGTTTGCTCGCACGTCAAAACAGTAAAAATTTAATGCTCAGTTAACAGTTATCAGTTACCAGTTACCAGTTATCACTGTGTACTGTGTACTGATTTAATGTTATTCAGCCAGGATTAAGCTAAATTGATTTTTAATCGTTTTAAGCTCATCCTATCAAAAAATATTTTTTGGTAGGGTGAGCTTCATTCTAAGAAACAACACGCTATTTTTTTGCCCTAACCAACAAACCATGCTTGGGTGCAAATATCATAGCCGTGACAAACAGCAAGGTTTGCAATACGACAATGCAACCCCCAGTCGCACCATCAATGTGATAGCTTATGTACGTCCCCATGACACTCGAAAACACTCCGGTAGCCATAGCAATGAGCATCATGTGGTTGAAGTTATCTGTTAATAAGTAAGCTGTTGCTCCGGGTGTCACCAGCATCGCAACAACGAGAATAATCCCCACAGTCTGTAGTCCAGCAACTGCAGTTAACGAGAGTAATGATAGCAAAATATAGTAGAGCACTCCTGTATTTAAGCCAATAGAACGCGCATGAGTGGGATCAAAACAAAATAATAGTAGGTCTTTGCGTAAGACGGCGATCGCCACTAAGGTCACAACGCTAATAATTACTGTCTGGATAATGTCTGCTTGAGAAATACCAAGAACATTGCCAAACAGGATGTGTGTTAAGTCTACACTGCTTGGTGTTTTAGAAACAAGCACCAACCCTAAAGCAAAGAATCCTGTAAACACCAGTCCAATAACTGTGTCTTCCTTAATTCTTGTCTTCGCCTTGATAAAACCAATCGCAATCACTGAACCCACGCCAAACACAAACGCACCAAGGGCAAAAGGTAACTTCAGGACATAAGCAATAACCACCCCAGGCATAACTGCGTGGGAAACAGCATCCCCCATTAATGCCCAACCTTTGAGAGTCATATAGCAAGATAGCACTGAACAGACTACCCCAACTAACGCACTTACAAGAATTGCCTTGATCATGAATTCATGTTGCAAAGGCATTGTAAACCACTCTAGCAATTGCATTAAATGCTCTCCTGATTTTCACAAGTTATCCGGCTTTTGCTAAACGGCAAATCACTCAGAGAACCACCAAACGTGCGAGAAAGATTTTCTTCTGTGAAGACTTCACAAGTATTGCCATAGGCTAATATGGTGCGGTTAATGAGAACAACTTGGTCACAAAAAGTCGTAATTGATGCCAAGTCATGAGTAGAAATCAAAATTGTGTGACCCATATCTCGTAATTCTAGCAATAGGTCAATCATGGTTTTTTCGGTTTTGATATCCACGCCTGTGAATGGTTCATCTAACAGTAAGACTGTTCCCTGTTGTGCTAAAGCACGGGCAAAAAAGGCACGTTTCTTTTGTCCACCAGAGAGTTCTCCAATTTGGCGATCGCGCATTTCCCACATCTGCACTCTCTCCAAACTCTCCCGAACGACCTTTTTATCTGTTGTTGAAGGAATTCTAAGTATATTCATATACCCGTAGCGCCCCATCATCACCACATCGTAGACACTGACTGGGAAATTCCAGTCTACTTCTTCCGACTGAGGCACATACGCTACCAGGTTATTTTTTTGTACCATCCTGATAGGCAAGCCATTAATCAACACCCTCCCTGTTGTCGGTTTCACGAATCCCATAATTGCTTTAAACAGGGTAGATTTTCCGCTACCATTCATCCCCACTAACCCATAAATGGAATTGGCTTTGAGTTGCAAAGAAGCACCATGTAAAGCTACTTTGCCGTGATAAGCAACTGTCATATTTTCAACATCAATACTGATTGAGTTCATGGTTCTTTGTCGGTAGTTCACCTGATATCTCCATCTTTTGATTAATATCAAATTCACTTAACTACTTAATCATTCAGATCTCTTTGCGTCCCCGCATCAGCCTTTAATGATAAATATTCAACAGGTTGTGATCTGACTACTTTCTCTGTAACCCCTTAATTAGCGTGGTCACATTATGTTCTAGTAACTTAAGATAAGTTGGTGCTGGACCATCTGGCTTAGAGAGGGAATCTACGTAGAATACCCCGCCAAACTTAGCACCCGTTTCCTTAGCAACTTGACGTTGTGCATCATCATTTACCGTACTTTCACAAAAAACAACAGGTATTTTATTTGCCTTAACGGTGTTGATCACTTTTTCCACTTGTTTTGGAGTGGCTTGTTGTTCCGAATTCACCGCCCACAGATAAACTTCTTTCAAACCATAATCGCGGCTAATATAGGAAAACGCCCCTTCACAACTGACTATGTAGCGTTTCTCTGGGGGAACGACTGACAGCTCTTTTCTCAGCTTTTGGTCAATCTCCTTAATCTTCTGACTGTATGCTTGAGCATTAGTCTTATAGGTATCTGCATTCACTGGATCTAAATCTACCAGTGCTTTACGAATATTTTCTACATAAGTTAAAGCATTTTGTGGCGACATCCACGCGTGAGGATTAGGTTTACCTTTGTAAGCATCCTCCGCAACTTCCACAGGCTGAACTCCTTGACTCAAGGTGATATGAGAAACCTTGGGGATATTGTTGTAAAATTTCTCCGCCCAGCGTTCTAAGTTTAAACCATTATCTAATATCAAATCTGCTTTTTGCGCTCTGACTAAATCGCTAGGAGTGGGTTCATAACCGTGAATTTCCGAACCCGGCTTGACAATTGATTCCACAATCGCCTTGTCTCCTGCGACATTTTGCCCCATATCTGCAATGACTGTGAAGGTTGTAAGAATGACCTTTTTGTCCTTTTTCGCCGGATTCACCGAATTCGTTGGGTTTGGTGTTGCATTTATTTGCGATCGCTCATCAGGAGGTGTGGGACTGCATCCACTCATCCAAAGCCCTAATACCAACCCAGAGGCGATCGCGATCGCCTTGAGTGAGTCTCTTTCTGGGAGCACTGCCAATAAAGGTACGTACTGCGTTAGTCGTGCTTTACATTTGTTGAAACTTAATTTCATTTATGCATTTTCATATTGTTCTCATTTTCCCAAAACTTTACCATAAGGTGGGTAAAAATGAAACGCAGATTTTTACACAAATTTAATCCGAGCTTCTGCAATATTGACTGCCTTGGTAGGAACGCTGATGTTACTCATTGATAAATGGCAGCGTCCCTGCCTTAAGTCAGCTTTGTAGATGGACTCTTAAAAACTAGAGTGACAGATATGCTCGCCGTAATTGCCAAGCCAGTTCTCGATTCACTTCACTCTCCACTCGGTTACCGCGCTCAAAGTGCTCTAAAGTAATATCGTCCACGTAAAACTTGACACTAAAGTTCTTACTCATTCCTTCCCGGACTTCACTTAACCATATTTTCGGTTCTTGCCACTGATTACGAGTGGTCTTAAAATTCTCTCGCATCCAACTTGATATCTGCATCACAGCATCATCTAAGCGAGTCTCATCACCAGAGGGGTTACTGAATTTGCGGAACAATTTGTTCACTTTGCGCTTGAGAAACTCAATTTTCTGCTCCCACTGCTTTGGTAAAATTTCATAATCCTCTGGTAACAAGTCTGGATCTTTCAACCAGAAGGAATACCATTGTCTGATTAGCCCAATGAGTTTTTCTTCACCAACTTTATCTTGAGCCTCCTCTAACAAAGCTCGCCGTCGTTTTGTCATCAGATTGGACATCGTATCCATGCCAATCATTTGGCAAATCTCTAAAAAGTCTCCCTGCATCCGTCTAATTTCGTTAGCATCTAAACCTCCCTTTTCCAGATAGCTAATTTTATTTGACAGCGAGTCGAATGCCTGTTCAATTTTCATTAACTGTGTGTTCAGCTTTTTCTCCGCTGACAATCGTTGATGTCCCGCTTGTCGCTTGTGTTCTACCCTGACTGGATCTCCAGACATGCCATATAACTGATCAAGAAACTCAAGCTTTTGATCAATCAAACCTAATGTGTCTGGATGTGCTAAAACCACAGCCTGCATCAATTGAATCACGCGAGCAGGGTCAGCATCGCTGGTTACAGGGACATTCAGAGTGTAATAGTAGTGGGAAGTGGGACGGCTTAAATTGAGAATCTGTTGCCTGTGCAATGCAGAATTAGGGACATACAATTCACAGTGCTGATTAAAGACGTACAAGTTGGTGACTCGCAATCCAACCTTTTTAATGACACTCTTAGTCCCATCAGCTAAAGTAATGACATCACCGAAGCGGAAAGGTGTATCAATCAACAGCACTAAGCCGCTGAAGAAGTCAGCTAATATATTCTGTAGGGCAAAGCCAAGAATAAAAGCAGCTCCACCAACTGCTACCCACAGTCCTGTTAGATCAATCTTAATCGCCTGCAAGCTTAATACACCCCCAATCACATAAATCACAATTGGGAGTGACGACTCCATAATCGGTATAATAACATCATCCCATTGTGCCTCACTCGTTTGGGCAAATTGCTTGAGAGCGTAGACCACCACTTCATTCAACAGTTGAGCGACCCAATAGGTAACCGTGATGACAATCACGGCTGTCAATCCTCGTTCTACCCATGTGATGATCGATGTTGACTTTAGTTGAGCAAGAGCAATTTTGAAAAAGCTTAAGATAGCAATAATTAAAATCGGTATCTGAGACACGGACAGAGCAACGCTGCCAATATCCATAGAAGCTCGACGAAACCAAAAGCGTAATCCGTAGAAGATAAAAATGTAGAGTGAGGCAAATACAGCCAGTGAAATAAAAATTGGCTCAGTAGCAATGCTGTTCATGAGTGATGAAGGAAACTGAATAAAAATATTTTGGAAACTTCCATAATCATACTGGATACTAGACTTTACACTAAAAAGCAATCGCAAAAAGTAAAGTAGCCAGTGATTTTTGTGTATAGAAATACATTCTGCGTTTTTGACTGTCACATTGCAAAATTACTGAAAATATGACTTAGTTAAAGTATCAATAATATTTTTTAAGTAATAATACAGTTTCTAATTGAGAATAGAAATTTTTTATGCTGTTTTTAGCCATCAAAAAAACAGTCAAAACCTCTAGCAGCTAGTTGAGGTGTATGAAGATGGGATAAAGCTAATACGGTTCGGATAAGCACCCCGACAGAAACCTGGTTTGGCAGAAGTTACCGAGTTTCTATGCACGCGAACTACCCTTAACCGAATCATATTGGAATAAAAGCGTTCTTATATTTCTTATATTGTGTCCGGTACTAATGACTTTCGTGAGTGTGATGATGTCCATAAGCACCAGTTTCTGGCTGAAATGCCACAGTTTCCTCTTTCACTTCTAGTCCCAGTTGTTCCAACATAATGCGTAAAACTGAATCAGGAGATAAGCGTAAATAAGTTGCTTTGATCTCCACTGGGACATGACGGTTTCCTAAATGGTATGCTGCCCGTAGTAAATCTATCGTTGTTTGGGCAGTGACAGTGAAAATAGGTTCTGGCTTAGCAGTAATTCTCACTCTTACATCACTTGTTTCATCTTGCAGAATATCCCCATCCTGTAATACCGTTCCTCGTGGTAAACGTAAAAAGACTGCTTCCCCATTTTCTGTCTCAAAACGATGACGGCTGCGGGTGCGTTCTTGAGCCGTCAACGCCAGAATCAAAGTCACTGCTGTTTCAGGGTTTGGTGGTTTACGTTGAGTAAAGGTCAACATCATCTTTTTAAGTTGGCTAAAACCTATATCGAAAATCCTACCCCTCTTCTCTGTGCTTCTGTGCAGTTTGTCTAAAAATTCTTGCAACCAAATAAACTAAGAAACCCGCTGCTATCCCTGGAAGCACTTCGGAAACAACAGAAGACAACTTGAAGACTAAACTCCAACTTATAGCTGCTACAATACCAACACTCATCATTAATATTGCCACAGATGCATTGACAGGAAATTTCCAGGTGCGTAACATCAACAATGGACCTAAACCTGAAGCCAAAGCTGACCAAGAAAATATGACTAAGAGAAAGACATTTTTATCGCCTGCTAGAGCAATATTTAAAACTATGATTGCTACAGTTAGCGTTCCTAATTTTACCAGTTTGTAAGAATTGGCAAAGTTAGGAAAAATGTCTTGGGTCAGTGCTGCAGAACAACAGAGTATTTGAGAATCTGCAGTAGATAAGATAGCAGCAAATACTCCTGCTAGCATGAGTCCAACAAAAATTGAAGGCAATAATTTTTCTGCTAAATAAAGCAAAGCTAGCTCTGGATCTCCCCCAGTCATCAATTCTGGTAAGAGTACTCGCGCTGCCAAACCTATGGCCAGCGCCGAAAAAGAATTCACCAGACCACAGATGGTTTTAATATTGAGAGCTCGATTTATACTGTTAGGCGAGTCAATCGCCATCGCCCGTGTTAATATATGAGGCTGACCCACTACACCAAACCCAGCAACTATCCAACCAACAAAAAAGGGCACAAAACCCAGAGGGAGATTTGTAGGACTAAAACTAACCAGTTGTGGGTCAATAGCTGCTAGTTTTGTCCAAAGTTCTCCTAAGCCACCACAGTTAATAACTGCAACAATTAACAGCAACAGCAATGAACCAATCATAATGATTCCTTGTGCTGCATCTGTCCATATTTCGGCGCGGACACCTCCAGAAAAACAGTAAATCACAACGATGATCGCGCCAAGCACACTTCCTAGATAGTAATCCCAACCAAATACCACATTAAGTGTTTTGCTCCCAGCGACAAGCTGTGATGCAGCATAAGAACCAAGAAAAGCAATGATTATGACACCTGAGACAATAGAAATCCATCGTCTACCAGAGGTATTATAAGCAAGCAAGGCAGAGACTGTATCAGAAGAAGTTTCCTCAGAAACTTCTCGCAAACGCTTGAAAAAGAACCACCAAGCAAGGTAATCTCCTATCGCCCAGCCAATCACCAACCAAATAGAAGAAATTCCTATTTTATAGGAAAAACCAACCTGACCGAGAAACAACAAGCCACTTTGACCCGTTGACATCGCTGACAGTGCTGTCAGCCAAGGATTTACCCCTCGACTGGCTAGCAAGTAATCAGCAGTTGTGTTTTGCTTGCGGCTTGCAGAGTAGATTCCAACAAAGGTAATTAAGGCAAGAAAGCCGATAAAAGTCACTGCAATAAACAGTTGATTAGCCATAAAGAATAAGGGAAGTCTTGTCAGAGAATTTGGAGTGTTAGCACTGCACCGAATAATCCCTCAATGCTACCAACTCAAGAATATTAACATTTATGGTACGTAGTGCCAGTTGCGTAAGTCCTGTGCATGTAACAGTACCGAATAAAGGCAGTAGATGAAATTAGTAGAAGCGCTAGAGGTACGGTTCGTCATTTTGGTAAAACGATCATCTGGTTTTTCATCGTATGATGTTTCTTCTTGCCCTTCGGGTTCGCAGTTGCTGTAGCCTGTGGAACCCGTCCACCGCACTGCTCACCAGAGTAATACTTTTTCTTGAAGCTCGCCGGGGGAAGCTTCCCCCGGCAGACTTCGCTCTTCATACTCTCCAGGTCTCTCTCTGGGCTGCTCACAACTATCTACTATTAGTTCAAAATCTGTTAAAATTTCTTTAACAATCTCGTAGTCACTAGCGTTTTTTTTACCGCATTGTCCCCTAAAAATTGGGCAGGCTATGGCGTTGGGTCACGCTACGCTATCAAAGCTTCTCGATTTATCGTGGAGTCAAGACGGGATATCGTAATAAGCCTGCCCAATTTTTTCGTGTTAGACCCCGTACCTGTTCAAGCAAACTCGATGGTAACAGTTCTCGAATGAGTGGGAACCAGTAGTTAAATGTGTCGTTTGCGGTTGTTTCACTCACTCCAAATTGAATGCCTAGCAATTGAAATGTTGTGAATTGTCGCAGATGTATCAAAGTTAAGAGAATTTGCTCTTCTATGGATAGCTTTACCTTACGCCCACCTCCTTTGTTTATAAGAATGCCCGTTGAAAACCCTGTTCTTTAGGACAGGGATGAAAACGGTTTAAGGCGTTTACGCCTCAGTCACGGGGTCTTACACGTAAAAAATTTAGCACGAGCGCATTACGATATGCGTCTTGTCCACGCACTTTGTCCCCTAGAAATTGAGCCAGCCCTAATACAACGAGTACCCGACTTGGAAGACAGATCCACAAAAAGAGGGCTGGCTCAATTTCTTCGTGTTAGACCTCGACCCCACGATTAATCGAAGGGCTTGAGGGCGTAGCGGGGTTCCTCCTTGTGAAAAAGAGCCAGCCTTATAACTACGAGTACTCGTTTTGGAACACAGATCAACAAACAAAGGAAGCTCCCAAGGGGAGCCGCTGCGCTAAGGCTCTTTTTCTTTGCCCAAATGCGACGCTAAATTTTTAGGGGACAATGCGTCATTAAAAATTTGGTGAATCATCAACGTGGATAATGAGGCTAGTGGTACATTAAAAGAGTCAGACAAGACATAAAAACCTACTTCCGGGCTGGAAGAAAGTTACGGCTGAAATAACCACACAGGAGATGAGCCAGTGCCTTGCCAAGAGTTGTCTGAGCGGAGGTTTCCTCCGATCAGAACTTGGAGGGTTCCCAAGCCACTGCGTTGGGCGGGTTTCCCGACAGTCCCGCATGTGGCGTCCCGTTGTGGCACCTGGCGTATCAATACGCCCTAAGAGGCAAACGTGTTGAGCCTAGCAACCTGAGCAATCAGGATATTAAGACCCAAAGCTCTTAAGAATCTCTGCGGCTAAAGCCGCAGAGAGTGTCAAAATTCTAATCTTTCGTGCTTCGACTTCTGCCTGCTTTTGGTTATGTAATGCGATTGCCGCAGGCGCAGCTAGCTTAACGCTTGCTTTCTTAGTTGCTCTAGCTGCTCGTACTTCAGACCAACCAATCGCTGTGTTTCTTGGGGATTTTGTTCGATGTACTCTGATACAGAACTCATGTTCTTATTTTCGTAAAAGTTTGTTGAGTCTTATTTTACCGCAGCCATGCTTATATTTCGGAGATGTCTAATACTTTGCGTAAATTTATGCTTGAGAACTTTAACACGATTTGGCACATTATAAGTAGACATTTTTAACAGCCTCGCTGTCTTCCAATCTAGTTTGCCTGGACACAGGAGGCTTTTTCTACGTGGATAGAATTGTTAAGTTTTTTACTAACTCCTCGGAAAGCGATCGCTTATCGAGCGTGCCATTCGTTCCTTAACCACCTTATTGCCTCACTTGTTGTCTGCTCACTTGCAATTAGGAGACATTGCCGTACAATTTCTGAAACGTTAGGAAAGTAACTGCTTTCTGCAAGTGCGTAACTTTCACCCTGCAATCTGTAAACTAATAGCTGCTTATTCTTCAGCAGCCAGACTTCTGGCACTTTATAAGGGAGATAGTCATTAATATCGGTATAACTAGTAACATCTACCTCAATCACTAAATCTGGTGAAGGGTCATTCTGCCAGTCGATACGGTTCTTGCCTACTACGGATCTCCAATTTTCAATATAAAAGCAATAGTCAGGCTCAATGCCGCTAACAAGAGGCAAGCTCATGGTGATAGGCGTAAATGAGTCGTATCTTTGCTCTAAACTATCCAGCAAAACCTTAGCAATATCTGCCAGCAAGCTCGCATCTCTTCCATGCTCTGGTAGCGGTGCCATCAGCCAAATCTCTCCCAGTCGATATTTGATACGAGGTATAGTGCGATCGCCTAACTGTGTTTGCAGCTTTTGATAGTCTTGCCAGTTTCCCAAGAGTTTCAAGATAGCACCAGGAGGCAATTCGATTCTTTCTGGTGTAATTACGGTATTCATAGCTGCTGCGTTGGTCATTTGTCCTCCTTTCCTTCCATCCACTTCAAAGCCAACATACGCAAGACATGAGCCATGTTGCTGCCAGCATCGTTGCAAATCGCTTTGAACTGCTGACGTTCCTCCTCAGTAAAGAATGCTTGCACTGTTACAGCACCTGTTGTACGGCGCGTCAGTTCCGATTGGGTCTGAATCATATACTCAACACTGTCAGGACAAAAATGAGATTCATTATAGCTGTTTTTGTCATGACAAGCGAAAATGAAGTTTTGCGAGCGCTCAACTTCATTTAAGAGTGACCACTCCCATTCACCTGCTTTTTTCGACTAACCGCCTCCAATACAATCCCCTCCAGCAGATTGGCAACGCTTCTGCGTTCCTGCCTTGCCCACTCTTCTATAAAATCTTTGCTCTCCTCATCCAACGTGAAATTCAATCGAGGTTTATTTGTCTTAGCCATTTATGTGTAATTTGTTTGTTCTTCTATAGCTTACGGTATTGTACCGAAACAATGCCAAGGGTTTCGTTGAATGCACCACGAAGAATAGTAATAATCTTCGGCATTTATCTTGATAATCTTCGGCACTCTTCGTTATATTCAATTTGTGAGCCAAGAACGGCAGCAACAACCAAAAGCGCCACCAGATAACAGTCCCCGCAAAGCGGTAAAAACAGGAACTGATAAAACGCCAAAGGTAGACACCGTAAAGCTTATAATAATTCATCAGAACCTTGAAAACCCAAAGTCTTTAAAAGAGCTTGCCACCCTTGATTGCTGAGACTATGGCACTCGTCAATAATGAACACTTTGTATCGACTTTCTACTGGGGCAAATTGACAGCGCTCTATGATTTCTCTTATGTTTTCAACACCAGAGTTGCTAGCGGCATCTAATTCGACTACGTCCAAGGATGACCCGTTGGCGATCGCCTGACAAGAGTTACACTTACCACACGGTTGAGTGGTAGGACTTTCTACCTCCAAGCAATTGAGAGATTTGGCGAGGATGCGAGCGCTGGAGGTTTTGCCAGTACCACGAGAACCTGTGAACAGCTATGCTGGGGTAATCCTTCCAGAACTGATAGCATTGCTCAATGTGGTGGCAATAGCTTGTTGACCGACTAGTAAATCCTAATCGTCGATCACCGGATATAGGCGTTTGAGCTTTAACAGGACTTACGCAACTGGCACTGCCAGTTGCGTAAGTCCTGAATATCTAGGTCTGCTTGTTTGCGATCAGCCGGAGACTTGACGCTAGCCCCGATAGGCAACAGCCGTGCCGCAGGCATAGGGGGCGCGCTCGTCGCAAAGCGTCCCGCCCTCGGGATACGCAAACGCGTATCGCGTACTACTGGATCTTGTTTTCCTTTGTGACTCTTCCTTCCCCGTTTCCAAATGACCACGCCAGTTGCTTCAAGTCGGCATCCCCGCCGAACGCACTGGCTCCCCTTTTTTTGAGCACCCGTCTTAATCTGTCGGGACTCATTTTAACGGAGCGTTCACCGTTTCACCAAACCCGGAAAAACTGCGGTGCCTCATTACAAGTAACGGGTTTTAAGCCCGTGTTGAAGCGGAAAAAAGGTATACCTAGAAATAGGTCGTTTCTTCCCCTCCTCTCATTTGTGTAATGTTACGCTGCTACCGCTCGAAAAGATGGATCTCTCGGTTCGCTCATTTTCTTGTCCACACTGCAATACGCACCATGACAGAGACATAAATGCAGCGATTAATATCAGAAATGAAGGTTTGCGGATATTGGTGAGCCAGTGCGGTCTTGGGGAGCCAGTGCGTTGCCAAGAGCAGCGCCTTGCCAAGAGTTGTTTGATCGGAGGAAACCTCCGATCAAAGCTATGCCCTCCCTTGCCCGCTGCGCTATCGGAGGGTTCCCCCCGTTGTGGCGACTGCGGGAGGTTCCCTCCGTTGTAGCACAAGCGCGTGTTTCCCCAAGTGGAGCAACTGGCGAACTCGTAAGAGCGTTGGGAACCAGCGCTACTGCCCTTGGAGGGGGTGTAAGACCAAAGCGGTTTGGACGAAAGTCTACGACCGGGGCGGCAACTCCTGATGAATTGGGAAGCCTACATCGTACCGCAAGGTCGGTGTAGGTAGTTCAGCTACCGATAGTCGTGCGATTAATCAAAGGATCAGCGCTACCTTGTGCTTGTTTGTTTAAAGGCGTCCCGTGCAGTCTTGGATCGCTTTGAGGAGGTAATGGTTCTGGTCCTAGCGGTTTAGGATTTTCTACATACTGGAATTCACCTTTACCGTCTGGAGAAGGACCTTTTGCCCAGCGACCTTCAGAACTTTCTGTACCTTCAGAATGATTCCAGAACTGATAAGCAAACTCGCGCTTCTCCAAGTCTAATGGGAAAGAACTGGGAACAGGGGTTGTTTCTAGTCCGGATTGTTCTAAATCCTGAACAGCAGCTAGCCATTGGTTTTGATGCATGGTGTCACGGGCTATCATGAAACTCAGGGTATCTTTAACTCCTGGGTCGTTGCTCATTTCATACATTCGCACTGCTTGTAAGCGTCCTTGAGATTCGGCATGCAGATTTGACCGAAAATCTGCCAAGAGGTTACCACTTGCAACGATAAAGCGACCGTTCCAGGGGAAACCGACGCTGTCGGATGGCATAGCACCCAAACCAGAGACAATCGCGTGTTGGGGATTCATAGCTGCCCCCATGATATCTGTAATGACATCTTGTGGATTGGTACCACCCATAACCGCACCCACTACTGGGTCTTTTGCACCATCTTCTTGCAATTTGATGGGTGCTTTATCTAGAAGGTGAGCAATCATCGTAGCAAGCATCTCAACGTGACCGATTTCTTCGGTACCAATATCTAAAAGCATATCGCGGTATTTAGCAGGCCCGCGACAATTCCAACCCTGGAACAGGTACTGCATCATCACGGTCATTTCACCAAAAGTACCGCCGATGAGTTCTTGAATTTTCTTCGCGTAAATAGGGTCTGGTTTTTCTGGTGCTTTGAAATACTGTAGCTTCTTGGTGTGGTAGAACATTATTATTACCTAATTAGTTAGACATAGGTCTGGCACAAAATCAGACTAATCTGATTCTTGTGCTACCTATGATTTCTAGGAAACTCATTTAAGACTTGCTGTACATCACTCTATGGTTCAATAAAAACTACAAAAAAAATAGTTAGAAAATAAGTAAATTGATTGAGGGCATCTCGTTTCTTGATAAGTCAAAGAATGCACCTTCAGAGGCTCTAACTATTAGAAAATCAAGAAAAAACCAAAAGCTTAGCTTTTGGTTTAATATGAGTAAGAGCGAATTTCGTCAAAAGTTAATAGGTATAAATTAATTCTCGTCTCGACCATGAACTTGGGCAGGTGGATGAGTTGCCTCAACAGCGGTCAATGGTTCTAGAATTTTATAAGTGTGGGATGCTCCTTTTGGCACGACCCAGGAACTTCCTGGCTCTAGTAAAACAACTTGACCTTCAATGTGCAATTCGGCACGACCAGTGATGACATAACCTACAGTTTCATATTCGCGTGTTGCTAGTTCTTTGGGTTCACCAGGTTGTTCATTTTCCCAAAGACGCATTGAAACAGATGTGCCAGATGCAAGATACTTTTGACCCTGTTCACCTTTGGGAGAATAGGCGGAGTCTACTTTTTTAACGCTTGTGTCAGCCATATTTGTTTCCTCAGTTAGGTTTATGGAAAACGAACCGCGAAGGACGCGAAGGACGCAAAGAAAGAAAAGGAAGAGGAGAGTTGGAGAGTGCTAAACTTTGATGGTTTTGCCTGTGCGGGCGGCTTCGTAAATGAGCTGCATAAGTTTAACGTCTTGCAAGCCTTCTTCGCCGGGGGTTTTGGGTTGTTTGTTCTGTATGATGGACTCGGATAGGTGATCCATTTCTAGGGCGAACTGGTTCTTTTCTTCAATTTTTTGCTCTTGGTTACCGTTTTTGTCCTTAATTGTTAGGCGATGTTTGTAGTAGTCGGTTGCTGGGTCTAATTCTAAGACAGCGTCAGATCCGAAAACTTGTATGCGTTTGGTATTTGAGTAGCCGTAGCTGGAGGTGCAGTTGGCAAGGACGCCGCTAGGGAAACGCAGCACGAAGTTGACATTTTCCTCGACTTCTCGAAAGCGGGGATCGTCAGGAGTGCTGTACGTCATGGCACTAATTGCTACGGGTTCCTCACGAGTGATGTACCGTGCTGCTTGTAAGCTGTAGACACCGATGTCGTAGAGGGAACCGCCGCCAGCAAGTTTTTTTTGCATCCGCCAAACGTCGGCGGGATCTTTGGGGTTGAGATTTCGTCCGTGATCTGAGGTGATTAACTTGAGTTTACCAAGTTTGCCACTTTGAGCAAGTTGAATGGTGGCGAGGTTGTATGGTTCGTATTGGGCGCGGTAAGCAATCATTAACTTGCGGTTTGCTTTTTTTGCCGCATCAATCATTGCTTGGCATTCTTCTACCGTGTTCGCCATCGGCTTTTCACACATGATGTGTTTGCCTGCTTGCGCTCCACGAATACTATATTCTGCATGCATGCCGTTGGGCAAGATGATATAGATAATATCTACTTCAGGGTTGTTGCGGATAGAGTCATAGTTCTGGTATTTATAAATATTTTTGGGATTGACGCCGTATTGCTTTGCATACTTTTCGGCTTTCGCGCTATCGCCACTCACTAAAGCCACTAATTTTGAACTCTTGCACTCTGCAAACGAGGGCATTATCTGCTGGGTAGCAAACTTACCCAAACCAACAACTGCCCATCCTAGCTTTTTGTTGGGAGGCACAGAAGATGGTTCGTTAGATGGTGCTGCTTCTGATTGGGCTAAGGTACGAGCCGGTTTGATAATATGTCCAAGTGTCCCAGCAACACTGAGTCCCATGAACCCAAAGCCTACTTTATGTAAAAGAGAACGGCGGGATAGTTCTTTTTTTAGAGATTCAAACATAGTTTGGTTATTAGTCATTAGTTATTGGTCATTTGCAGCAAAGGACAAATGACCAATACTGTTAAGGTTTGAGAACAACTTTGATACAGTTGTTTTTCTTGTGCTTAAAAATTTCGTAGCCGTAGGGCGCTTGTTCTAGGGGAAAACGATGAGTGATGACAAATGATGGGTCGATTTTGCCATTTTGTATGTGCTCAAGTAAAGGACGTAAGTACTTGTGAACGTGGGTTTGTCCTGTCTTGATGGTCAAAGCTTTGTTCATCGCAGCACCCATCGGCACTTTGTCTAAAAAGCCTCCGTAAACACCCGGTATTGATACGTGACCGCCTTTACTACAAGAAAGAAGGACTTCACGCAAGGCTGTAGGTCTATCTGTTTCTAAACGTA
This sequence comes from Brasilonema sp. UFV-L1, assembly GCF_012912105.1. Taxonomy (GTDB): domain Bacteria; phylum Cyanobacteriota; class Cyanobacteriia; order Cyanobacteriales; family Nostocaceae; genus Brasilonema. Next base: position 41,033 of record NZ_QMEA01000002.1, on the reverse strand, counting down.
CTGCTTGTTTTGCTTTGTCGTATAATGCCATAAAGTCTGTGCCGTGCGCTTCCATCCCGACTGCATCAATCACAGCATCAGGACCACGACCACCAGTCATTTCTTTGAGAGCCTCCCCAACATTCACTTGTTCATAGTTGAGGACTTCTGCCTTGCCTTGTTCTTTAGCCATTTGCAGACGTTCGGGGATACGGTCAATGGCGATCACACGTTCTGCACCCAGCAAATAAGCACTCTTGATTGCAAATTGCCCAACTGGTCCACAACCCCAGATGGCAATAACATCACCAGGTTTAATGTTGCAATTTTCCGCTGCCATATAACCGGTTGGGAAAATATCTGTTAAAAACAATACTTGGTCATCCGTTAAATTATCAGGAATTTTGAATAAGCCTACATCGGCAAAGGGTACTCTGGCGTATTCTGCTTGACCTCCAGCGTAACCACCTAACATATGAGAGTAACCAAATAGACCAGATGGTGAATAACCCATCAATGTTTCTGCCATCCAACCGTTGGGGTTAGAATTGTCACACAATGACCAATAATCTCGTTTGCAAAAATAGCAGTTACCACAGGCTATTGTGAAGGGAACAACAACGCGATCGCCTACTTTAATTTTCTTAACTGCACTACCAATTTCAACGACTTCCCCCATAAACTCATGACCAAGGATATCACCCTTTTCCATTGTGGGGATGAAGCCGTCGTAAAGATGCAAATCAGAACCGCAAATTGCTGTTGAGGTAATTTTGACAATGGCATCACGCGGGTTAATAATTTTTGGATCTGGCACTGTTTCGACTCGCACATCATTAGCACCATTCCAACAAACTGCTTTCATAAGTCTTTAATCCTTAGTCATTGCTCATTTGTTATCAAGGTGTAGGGACTTAGCGCACCCTACACCATGAACTTTACTTGTCGAACTTTACTTATCTAACTCTGGGAGGTTCTTGATAGTATCCTTCTGATTTTCCAGTTACAGGCTCAACTGTCTTTTCAACTCTTTTTTCTGTTGATTTCAAAAATTCTTTTGTGCTGCGAGGAACTTCTTCATCAAGATTGAGTTTTTCACGAACATTATCAGCAACTTTTTTGAGAGGGTTTTCGTTATTTTGAGATAGCTTATGGCTGTTGCTGAAATTGTCTTCATTAGGTGTTGCTTTGTAATAAATACCTTCTGGAGTTTTTACAGCGTCACCCACGTTGCGAGAAACTGATTCAGTAACGTTGTTAACTTTTTCGCGTAAATTTTCAGCAGTTTCTTTTAGGTTGTTTCTGGATTGCTCAAACTGCTTGTTGTCGTTGCTGACGTTATCATTATTATCGATATTGCCACTACTGCCTGTAGGTGTTCCTTTGTAATAAATACCTTCTGGGCTTGTGACGGTGCTGTTAGCTTGAGCTTGTAATCCGTTATAGCCAAAAGCTTGCATGACAAAAAATGTTAAACCAACCAGAAAAACTGTCAGAATTTGACGTAAACGATTCATAATAATCCTCCATTGTACTTTACTTGACTTCTGGTCATTAGCTTGTCTGAATTATTTAAGCTATGACTACAAACTAAAGACCAAAGCTTTAACTGTTAACAGAACTTGAAAAGCTCAAAGTCCTGCCTTATTTCTTTTGACTTTATTGCTTACCTGTTGGTTGTCCCTCAGTGGTAGCAATTTCGCCTGCTTCCATCAACATCTTGAAACGGCGTAAATCATCTCCTATTTGTTGTTCTGGCTCTTCACCAAAAAGTTTGGCGAAAATAGATGCTAAAGCACCACCAGGCGGGTTATATTCAACAACAACTTTGACCTCAGTTCCACGGTCACCAGGAGCTTTTTTGAAGCGGACAAAACCAGAGTTGTCAATGTCTGCACTTTCCACAGAAGCCCAAGAAATCAATTCATTTTCCCGGTCTTCAATAATATTTGCATCCCACTCTACACTTGTACCTAAAGGCGCACTCGCAATCCAGTGAGAACGCTTATTGTCGTGTACCTTTACAGACTTGAGATGCTTCATAAAATGAGGCAGATTTTCAAAGTTATGCCAAAAGCGGTAAAGCTCATCTGCCCCTTTATCAATTGTTACTGTCTTTTCCACTTTGATAGCTTGACTCATACCGCCGCTGATTGCTTGCTGTGCTTGCTTAATCGTGCTTTGTTTAGTTGCACCTTGATAAATTAATCCGCCTCCTGCCAAAGCCATCAATACTCCCCTAAGAGAGCGTTGACTTAACCCAAGCAAAACCATTGCGCTACCGCCAATTAATGTCGCCCAACGCTCTGTTTCACTGGCTTGTGTCTGACCCTGACCCTGCTGATTTTCCCATGTTGATGCCACGTTCTTCCCTCCCTCGACTCTTGAAAACGAACCATTAAACCAAGGCTAGTAAGCGCTGGGGGCTAGTTTCCTGATTTGACACGACTACCCGTCATAATGTCAGATCCTGATATTTTTTTTCTTTCTACTTTGTGCCTATATGGTTCGTTCCACAAAGACTTTACATCGTGACAGCAGCTCCTGTTGTCGGTTTAGCAGACTTCAGTTGTGCGCCTACCCGCGTCCGATACAAATCTACAAGTCGCTGTTCGTACGTCAACAGATCTTTGTGGATTTGTGTGAAAATGGCAGTTGAAACTGGATCAGTTGTGGCTGCTATCAAATTGCCAATATCACCGATACCTGTTTGTACGTCACCCAAAGCAGAACGCAACTGATAAATATCGTCGCTTCCTGTCAGAGCTGTTTTTACCTTCGCGTACTGGTTAGCGATATTTGCTGCTAAAGAAGGCTTTTCACCCAGTTCATTCAAACGCGTTTCTAAAAATTCGATGTGGCGCTGTTTATTACCAATCATCTCCTGAAACAGAGATTTTATTTGTGCATCCGATTCTTTCTCGCTATATTTCTCCAGCGCTTCTTGGGAATAACGCTCACCAGAAAGAACTGTATTTAAAGCTTTGACAATCTCACCCTTGGTGGAACCACCCCAAGCATCAGCTAATTTCCACCATTCAGCTCTTGTGTCTGTTTCATCTGGCAAAGCTGCATCTTTACCACCATAACCTAGACGACTTAGTAGAGCTGTGGAGAAAATTGACAAATCTCCCGGATGACGTGATGTAATTAAATTTCCATCAATGACTAAAGGTTCATCTATATAATCAGCACCCGCATTAATCATATCTTTGCGAATTGCCAAGAAACCAGTGGCTTTTTTGCCCTTGAGTAAGTCGCCTTCAATTAAAACTTGTGGTCCGTGACAAACTGCAGCTACTAATTTTCCTTGCTGCATCGCTTCTTGCACAAACCTGACTGTATTGGGGTTACGCCGCATTTTGTCAGGAGCCATTCCACCGGGAATTACCACAGCATCAAAATCAGAAGCCATTGCTTCAGTTGTGGTACCGTCGGCTTGCTTAGAAAGTTTTCCTTGTTTCCCTTTATAAGTTTCGTTGACGCGGGAACCGAGGACAACGACTTCTATTCCTGCTTGCTTGAATGCATTGTAAGGAACTTGAAATTCCGAATCTTCCACATCATTTTCAATGAGAATAGCAACTTTTTTCTTACTAATATGATTGTTGAGCATTGATGATTCTCCTTAATTTCTCTTCATGACCTAGAGTATTCAGTTTTACAAAAGCAGTTCTTGATGACACTAAAATGTAATATAAACAAAACACCCAGTCATTTTATGCTGTGACTTCACTCGTTGGTGATATTGGAAAAAGTTCTGCATAATCCTCTGAAAAATTTGCCTGAAAATCTTTAAATTCACCAGGTGTTACTGCATTTCTCAACACTATGAATATAGACCGTACATGAATTGCTGTTGCGATTGGATCTACTCTCTGTTTTTCACTCACACGAGTAATAAACTCTTGCATAGAGAAGTGTTGCCCATTTTCACCTTCTCGCCCATACAAATATTTACCCAATTCATTTGGTAACTGTGCTGCTAAATCTTTTGCTTCATCGCCAACAATACGCTCTTTGATAGTTAAGAGCGTTGCATAAGTTGCACACTCCGCTTCTTCACGAGAATTCAACTGAGCTACACTTTGGACGTGCTTAATAAACTCGTCGTATTTCACTACTATATGCCTCCACTAATCTCAACTAAATACTTGAGTGAAGTCAACTGTTAGTCTTGATTATCTATAGTAAGTTTAAAAATCAATATTTTTTTCCTTCGACTGACTGATTTTTTAATCATGCATACATAATATCTTTTTAAGAAAAGAGTCAGAATTTATGATGTTGGATATCTATATCAGATAATCAAGAGATAGATATCCATGTCATAAATCCCAACTTTTTATCACTCGACCATGAATTCATTTACTCTTGTAATTATTGATCTTAATGACTAATTTTTAGTCGTTCTTTTGGAAGATTTTTTTAGATCTTCAGTAAGAATTTTCTTTTCTTTTATATAAAAATATATAAAAAATCATAAAAAGAAGGTAGTTATGAGTAATTCTATGAAAGTTATCAGCCAAATACTTTAATAACCTCCACTTCCTTAAACTCATAACCCTCCATGAAGTGGCTAGAACGTGAATTGATACATACAAGACTATGTATCAATGAGTCGCTTCTCTTCATTCTTAAGGAAGAGATTGTTTTATCTCGGAAGTCATACTTCTTTCGGAAGACCACCGTCTGAAGAGAAAGCGCTATCGTGAGGATGCAGCAAGGACTTAGGATTATGGCAGAAAAAAAAGATTTCACACAGCAAAATAGTGATAACGAACATGAAACGGATGATTTACCGCAAGAAATTACTGAATCTTACGGAACTGGTGTTCACACAGAACCAGGGTACAACATTGGCGATCATAAACTGCAAACCGAGATCAAAAGAAATACTGACGCCAATCCAGAATTAACAGCACTAGATGTGGATGCGGCTTGGGAAAGAGCAGCAGATGTAGGTGATGAAGCTGTTGGTGGTACTGTTCCTACTCCCGATCAAGATATTGTTGATGAACTTGGTGCTGCTGTTGGGATGGAAATGGACGACAAAGCGTTTTTACGAACAACAGACATTTTTGAGCAACGTGACGATAACCGCTGGGAATTAGACCCAAAGTCTTCACAAGATTATGAAGAGAGATAGAGAGATGGGGAGATGGGGAGAAATTCAAAATTCAAAGTTCTTTTTTTTGAATTTTGAATGAGCGAATTTTGAATTTTGAATTGTTTAGTCCCCTTGTCTAGATTAGAGTCTTTGTTTCTTTGTTCTCCAATCCTTCACGGGAGTGATCGAGGCGTAATTCGCCCTTGGGTTCTAAGCGTAACCAGAATGGTGTATCTGCCCCTGCTGCTCCTTTTGCAGTAGTTACACCACCATCAGCCAGCCACAATGCACCTGTGACATAACTTGCTTCATCGGAAGCTATGAAAGCATAAACATTTGCGATTTCCTCTGGTGTACCGCGTCTTGCCATCGGTGTGGCGTCAATGAGAGTTTTTTCCATCTTGGCGTTCATCGGTCCGTCTTCTTTATGTGTCCAAGCAGTATCAATAGCACCCGGACAGATGCAGTTAGCACGGACTCCATGTTTTGCTTGTTCAACAGCAACGCCAAGCATGAAAGAATGCATCCAGCCTTTGGTTCCACCGTAGGGCGTATTGTATGCCAAACCGTTATAACCTGCTTCAGAACCAGCAGACACGATATTACCCCGCGTTTTTTGTAAATGCGGTAGTGCGTATTTTGTCATCAAAAACGCAGAACGGATGTTCATGCGGATAGTTTCATCAAAGATATCAATGGGATAGTCTTGAGTTTCGCCTGTAGCAAGAAAAACTCCAGCGTTGTTGACCAGGATATCTAATTTGCCATAGGCATTAATAGCTGTTTGTACGCAATTTTGAGCGTGGAATTCTTGTGAAACATCTCCTGAATAGGGTATTGCTTTACCGCTGTAATGTCTAATTGAATTGACGACATCCTCAATTGGATCATCGGCTAATCCATTAACAACAACTGATGCTCCTTCTTTGGCAAATTTGTGGGCGATCGCCTCTCCAATACCGGTACCCGCTCCTGTAATGATGGCTACTTTTCCTTGTAAACGTCTTTCCATGTTTCAACCTCCTGAAAATTCATTCAAAAACTCGTTTTTCTGAATAAACAAGCCTTTTGATGGATGTTTTTTGTTTTGGATTTGGAGTGTTTTGCAATCACTTAACAACAAAAATGTAGAACTATTGTGAGGAGCATCTTCAGCTTTGTTCCTCATTTTTAAGTCCTTCGCTTTCTTATTGTTCTTCTCTTTGATTTAGATACATCTGTCTTCAGTGGGGTTAAACACCAAATGTACGTTTGATAGCTTTGCTAGTGTTGGTGATTAATTGCAATCGGAGTTTTTTATGACATTTACTCAAACTAGCGATCCAAATATCCGCGAATGTGTGACAGCGTTTCAAGGTTTGAACGTGGACGAACAGCTAGCTTTGTTTTGGTTCATTTACAAAGAAATGGGTAGTTCTATTACACCTGCTGCGCCTGCAGCTAGTACTGTTTCTCCAGATGTTGCTGAAGGTTTGTTTAATCAAATTAAGGAATTATCCCACGAACAACAGTTGCAATTTCAGCGTGACTTGATTAACAAAGCAGATAATCAATATTCTCGGATGTACGGCTCAATGAGTGATACAACCAAACTACTTTTTTGGTATCGCTTAGCTCAAGGCATGGAAAACACCACTATCATTCCTATGCCTTCAGACTATCAGCTTTCTTCTCAAGCTCAACAACTACTCAACAAAATTAAGCTCATAGATTTTGAGCAGCAAATTAATCTTTTCCGTGATTACGTCTCACCTATGGGTGCTGAACCAAAAGCAGGTGCCGAAGTGTAGAAGTTCCTATTTTTCAAGCAGCATAATCTTTGGCAACTAGCCAATAAAAAACATAGATAAGCACAGATATCAATAGCATGTTAACTCTGTGCTTATCTATGTTGTTTCTCACTCAAAAATATTTGCACCCTATAATAGCCGTCACGCCTATGACTTAGCATTTTATAAATGCTCTATTTTTTTGCATGGATTTTCATCTCTCCTTAGACAGGTATCATACTTCCTTCCCGCCAGAAGAATACCTCTTTTTTAACTGCAACCAGGTACAGAGAACACAAATAGAGGAATAACTTACTACAGGTCATCTTATTAGACCGGGAAGGAAGTAGGGTGTTATCCATTTAAATTGCACATTAACTATTAATACCTTAATACCAACCACATTCTGACGTAGTGTATGGCTTATATTCGTTAGGAACAACTTGTTTTTGACCAGCAAATTCTCTTCCAGAATAACCGTCATTAAAACCACGGCTAAATTCCCCACCAGCAGTACGGGGCTTGTACTTGTTTCCTCTTCTTGCACTCTCTTGTCCTTGACGATAGCCATCAGCATAAGCTTGAGGATGATACGCAGGGTCTTCGTCTATAAGCCAGTGAGTCACAGGATAGCAGTAACTGATTGGACTTCTATAGAATGGATAGTATCCATGTGGAAGATAGTGATTGTAACGTCGAGAGTGAGCTTGAATTGGCTGATTGTCAAGCAAAAATCCACTAATAGTTGCTATGGCTAGCAGACTAGCCGTAACAATCTTTTTCATAGGTCTAGTCTTAAATGTTAATTAAATTATTATCTTTTTAAGATATCGCTCACAATCTTGAGATAACATCACCTGATAGGATGACCCTTGTTACACTCAAATTTGCTTGTCACCGTTCCTTACGCTTACATTACGAACATAGATTTGAGCGGTGGTTTCCAGTGCTCAAACCTCTCTCAAAATTAAAAATTAAAAATTAATTGTGATTTTTGAATGAAAAATTTATTAATTCTGTTATTTTCTGTTATTTTTGGATTCAATTCGCAAATCGCAAATGGATAAAGTTGAGCGAATGAGTGGAATATGAATTTTGAATTATCCAAAGAGGTAACACTGTGAGTCGTTTAGATAAAAAAAGATTAGAAGCTATTTTGGCAGTTGCTACCTACGCTGTTGGTAGTGGTAGCGCCACGGTTGCGCCAACTCCGGGCGTAGAAATTCCGAAACAGTTTATATTAACTGCATCTGATGTTTTGATGTACACCAGTATCTGGAGAATTTATTTTGAAGAAGATTTATCCAGTAAGGGACTGTCAGAAATGTTGATGGAATTGGGTTTTGTAACAGTAGCAGCAACGGGGACAGCCTATATTGTTGGCAAAGCAAGTACGGCAATACTGAAGGAAATTACTAATTGGACTGGACCACTTGGATGGGGTCTTTTGGCAGCAATCTCAGGTTCTATAACTGGTTTATTTGGAGCTGCATGGGCATTATATTGCGACCATCTTTACTCACAAAAAGAGTCTCGAACGGCTTAAGATAAGAACTTACTTTGTAAAACTTCAGATCTATACTTGCCGAAGCAAAGACATAGCGTTACAGCACCACGAATGAAAATCTTTATTTTCGGAGTAGAGTAAGGCAGGCGATCGCCTCACAAGGATTTTTCCTACTTTTTGTAAAATATTTGAAAATTTACAAAAATTGTGGTATTAGTTGAAATGAAAAGTAAGCACGACTTTTTGTGAGGGTGTCTAACTCATGATAGATGAACTCCTAAAAAAGAAATGGATAGCTTTCTTCCAAGCCGTAGATGCCGATAAAAACGGATTCATAGAGCGAGAAGACTATGAGAAAATTACTGCTCGATTTGCGGCGATACGTGACTGGAAACCCGGTTCACCCGAGTATGAAAACTTGCATAATAAGCTTATCTTTTTGTGGGAAAAATACTGGGTTTGCGCCGATCTTAATCAAGACAATAAAATCTCTTTAGATGAATTCCTTGAAACTTGCAGAAGGCAATTCGCTGTAGATTATGCTTCTGAAGAAGCAGCTTGGGAACAGTCGATGCCGGCTTTGTTTGACGTCATAGACATTGATGGTGATGAGAAAATTGATTTAGAAGAATACAAGCAGTTTCTCACGGCATATGGTTTTAATGTGAGTGGGTACGAAGAAATTTTTCAACGACTCGATGCGAACGGTGACGGTTATATTTCCAAAGAAGAGTATTTGCAGCTGATAAAGGAGTACTGTGGGGTGGATCCAGAAGCTGCTGGAAACTGGTTTTTTGGTTATTACTGATATCGATGGGAGTTTTTTTAGAACTTTACCCTTAACACCAGGCAGTATCAATTATCCATTTTTTCAAGTTTCCGGCGATTAGCGATCGCCTTTTTTTTCCTTTTTTACGCTACTCTATCTTTTGTCTGTCTTGTTAATGCGTAAGTTTTAAAAACTTTTTCTGATGAACCGTCGTCATTTTCTTTTAAATTTAGTCGCTACTTCTTCATTTTTTGCCTCTCCATTTCAGTTAGCAAAAGCAGCACGTAAACCACTATTGAAACCCAAACGTTTGCAATCAGGGTCTATTGTGGGTATTGTCAGTCCTGCTGGTGCGACATTTGTCCGCGAAGAACTTAATATCGTCATAGATGCAGTTAAGGGATTAGGACTTGTTCCCCGACTCGCACCTCATGTACTTGAACGGTATGGTTATTTAGGAGGTAAAGATAAAGACCGCGCTGCTGATATTAATCAGTTTTTTAGTGATTCATCTGTCGCCGCTATTTTACCAATTCGCGGTGGATGGGGATGTAGCCGGATGTTGCCTTATCTTGATTATCAGCGCATCCGTAAAAATCCGAAAATTTTGGTTGGTTTCAGTGACATCACTGCTTTAATTCTCGGTTTGAATGCTCAGACAAACCTGGTAACATTTCATGGTCCGAATGGATTGACTTCTTGGAGAAAAACTCAAACAGATTATTTTCGCCGTATTTTATTTACCGGTGAAGCTGTAACTTTTCAAAATCAGAAAGATGGCGACGATTCTGATCGTCTTGTGCAGGTTAAGTATCGCACACAAACCATCACTTCTGGTAAAGCAAAAGGGCGGCTGATTGGTGGAAATCTTTCTGTTTTATCAGCTATTGTAGGTTCTCCTTACTTACCCAATTTCAGCGGTGCGATTTTATTTTTGGAAGATACTGGCGAAAATATTTACCGCATTGACCGCATGATGACTCACTTGAAAATTGCAGGTTTATTTGACAAACTCGCAGGTTTTGTTTTTGGACAATGTTCTAATTGTTCACCAGATGCTGACTACGGTTCTCTCACTTTAGAAGAAGTTGTCTGGGATCATATTCAACCACTCGGCATTCCTGCTTGGTATGGTGCGATGATTGGTCATGTTGAAAATGTGCTGACATTGCCTATTGGTTTAGAGGTCGAAATCGATGCTGATGCTGGGACGATTCGGATGTTAGAATCTGCAGTCGAATGATAAGTCACCCCCTTCGGGGGAATTCAAAATTCAAAATCACCGATAGCGCAGCGTGCCCGGAGGGCATAGATTGGATCGGAGGAAACCTCCGCTCCAACTTCTCTCAAAATTCAAAATGAAATACCCCACGCAAGTTGCGGAGGGTACGCTGCGCGTTAGCCCTCTGGGCGTGCGCTTTGCGCATACGCTGAATTCGCTCATTAGAAATTCAAAATTGTTTTTTCATTTTTGAATTTTACATTTTCGTAGAGTGCAAGGACGCAGCGGAGCCGGAGCCGCTCCGCCTCCGGTCCATTTTGAATTCAAAAAAGTCAAGGTTGAGGTCTCAAAAGGTGAGCATTGTGCCCACCTTTGTGTTTATCTTTCTACTTGTGCGACTTCCTTAGGCACACCAGCAGTCAACACTTCATGACCTGTTGTTGTTACCAAAACATCATCCTCAATACGAATACCGATACCAACCCAACGTGAATCTGTCTCTGGTTGGTCTTCTGCTAGCTTGGTATCTGGGACAATATAAAGTCCTGGTTCTACAGTTAGTACTTGACCTGGTTGTAAAATCTGTGGTTTCTCATCACCATGCTGATAAACACCCACATCATGAACATCTAAACCAAGCCAATGACCAGTACGATGCATATAGTATGGCTTGTATTTTTCTTCTTCTATGAGCTTGTCGATTTCACCCTTGAGGATACCAAGTTCGACTAGGCCTTCTGTCAAGACGCGCACGGCAGTATCATGAATTTGTTTGTAGGGGTTACCTGGTTGCACTTGGGCGATCGCCTGCTTTTGTGCTTCTAAAACTATCTCATACACTGTCTTTTGTTCTGGCGTAAATTTACCACCTACTGGAAATGTACGCGTGATATCAGAGTTGTAATAACCATAAGCACAACCAGCATCAATCAACAGCAACTCTTTGTCCTGCATTTGTCGATCATTTTCAATGTAGTGCAGGATGCACGAATTGACTCCGGAAGCAACTATTGAGGGATAAGCTGGTCCAAGCGCACCTCGCAGACGAAAAATATATTCTATTTCTGCTTGAACTTCGTACTCATAGCGCCCTGGTTGTGTAAATTTCATCGCGTGATTGTGTGCTTCAACTGCAATCTCAGCAGCTTTCCGCATCAACTCCAATTCTGCTTGACTTTTCATTAATCTCATGCTGTGCAGAATTGGACCAGTATCTTCAATGGCGATTGGTCCTGTTCCCCGCTTGGGATAAGTCCGCATCAAATGCTGCCAATGATTCAGGATTGTATCGTTGAAAGTGCGATCGCGTCCTAGGTGGTAGTAAATGCGATCAGCTTTTTCCAAATACTGCGACAACTTTTCATCAAGTTCAGTAATCGGATATGCTTCATCTGCACCGTACATCTGTTTTGCCGCTTCTACCCCACAACGATAACCACTCCAGACTTCTTGCTCCCTATCTTTCGGTTGTACGAACAACACAAATCGATGTTCTGAGTGTGATGGTGCTAATACTGCTACTGCTTGCGGTTCGTTAAACCCAGTCAGATAATAAAAATCGCTGTCTTGACGAAAAGCGTATTCAACATCGTTGTGCATCACGGCTGTTGGCGCGCTGCGAAAGATTGCAGTACCATTCCCAATTTTTGACATCAACTGCTCACGGCGCTGCCGATATTCTGCTTGCATAATTCTGAATGTCTGAATGTATTTTTTGATGACCTATTTTTTTTCAATAGTATAAATTTTTCAGTAAGATTCAGTACTGACCAAAATTTCAATCAACTATACATTATACTTTTTGATAGATTATTTATCGTAATTATACAAAGACTATGGTATTGTATATTAAGTTGGTTATGAAAAGTAGATTCATATATACTATCTACTGACCAGGTGCTCGCCACAGTACTACTTTGTTAGAATAAAGACATAGATTGTATGAAGTAGTACAAAGTTATTTGAGTAAAAAATCTCAAACGATGTTTGGAAAGTCAAAAATGTCATGGTGAGTAAATCGTAGCGAAACGTAATCTCCTGCACAAGCGTGAGTCACTTTGAAGCACGTGCAACGTATTTGTAAACGTGAAATGTGTCATTAACTATAAGGACAGCGTACCTGAAGGGTTTAAAACTATAAGAATCTTGAGCTTTGGCTTTAAATAAAGATGCTCAGTACCAAAGGTACGCACACTGGCGTTTACGACACTTTTTTCGTGCAGCATGACAAAAGCGATACTTTTTAAACATTTTTTCTAAAGATGTTCCCTAAGCATACAAACAAGAATGGCTAAATTTCCGATCATCGAATACGAGCAGCTCAGTGATTCCAAGGTCAAAGCGATTTATGAAGAAATCATGGTTGAACTTGGATTTGGTATTGTACCAAATTTATTTAAATCAATGGCAATCAATCCTGAAGTGTTGGAAGGTAACTGGAAGAAATTTCGCAGCACTGTCTTGAAAGGAGATATTCCACGCACACTCAAGGAAATGCTGGGAATTGCTGTTTCTCAAGCAAATAGTAGTCCTTATGCATTGAATGTCCATTTGCACGGATTATCATCATTAGGGATGAGTGAGGAAGTTTTAACAACCCTGGTTTCAGATTTTGCAGCTTGTCCGCTTCCTGAACGTGACAAAGCAGTGATTAACTTTGGCTTAAAAGCTGCGATGGAACCTCATGCACTCACGAGTAAAGATTACCAATATCTTCAGAACTTAGGTTTAGACGATTCTGAAATATTTGAAATTATTGCGACAGCAGACTTGTTTACGAGTATAAATAGATATACTGATTCAATTTCACTCGAAATTGATACATTATGACTTCTATCCCCGCCTCTATTGCTAGTAGGCTGGAACAACAGGATTATCAACAACTGTTGCTTCTTTCCCGTCGCCTGCTTGCTGAAGCGCAAGCGCTTTCGTGTAGGATCGCAGCTGTCAATGAAATTGCGATCGCAATTAATCGTTCGCTAAAACTAGATGAGATTTTGCGGGTTGTTGCGAAACAAGCAAAATGGTTATTAGACTTCGAGCATTGTAGTGTTTGCCTGCACAACCGTAAAGGCTCTTGGCGTATTGTGACATTGTTTGGTTCTACTGTCGAAATAAACTTTTCTGAGATGACAGACATGGGTGTCGTTGGTACTAGTCTGAGAACAGGGCAAGCCCGACTCATTCATCACAATTCTACAAGCGGTTTTCTGAGTCAGTACAGTTCGCAGATCATCATTCCTTTGGAATCGGAGAATCGGGTGCTTGGTACGATTAACTTTGCCACTTCAGCACCAAAAACCTATACTCAAGAAGATTTACGCATTGGCTATTTACTAGCCGTGCAATTATCAGCAGCCATCCGTAATGCTGAACGCTTTGAAGAGTTAAATCGGCTGTATCTTCAACTAGAAGAAGAAAAACACAAAACAGACAAACTGCTTTTGAATATACTACCCATAGATATTGCTTCTGAACTCAAGCAAACTGGTGCAGTTAAGCCGGTTCATTATGAATCTGCCTCTGTTCTGTTTACAGACTTTAAGAATTTTACGGAGTTATCAGAACAGCTGACTCCACAAGAATTGGTTGATGAACTTGATTACTGTTTTTCTTGTTTTGACCAGTTTATTGAAGCACATAATTTGGAAAAATTGAAAACGATTGGTGACAGTTATATGTGTGTTGGGGGAATTCCAACTTCTAACAAAACCCATGCCATTGATGCTGTGTTAGCTGCTATCAACATTCGTACGTTTATGGAATGGCGTAAAAAAGAGAAGGCACTTTTGAATCAACCATATTGGGATATTCGTATTGGAATTCACTCAGGACCATTATTAGCAGGTGTGATTGGACATAAGAAGTTTGCTTACGATGTCTGGGGCGACACTGTTAACACTGCTTCTAGGATGGAATCATCTGGTATTCCTGGAGGCATTAATATTTCTCAAGCAACTTTTGAGTTAATTAAAGATTTTTTTTCAATTGAATCTCGAGGGAAAATTAGTGCTAAAAATAAGGGTGCAATTGATATGTATCTTGTTAAAGGTATTAAAGATAATCTTGCTTTAGACCCGATAGGTTTATTACCAAATCAAGAATTCAATAAATTATATTTTGCTATTCAATCAGATAAAAATTCTTGAAGAAGCCAGAGGGCAGAAGGAATACTTCGGCCCTTGGATTCAAACCCTCAACAATGCCAAACGCCCCCGTTGACAGCGGGGTTTTAAACCCAATTGGGCAAGAAAAAAGGCATATTTTGAAATTTTTTCCTTACTTGTTTTTCTTACTTAGGGTCAAACCTAGAGTTTATTGACAATAAAGCTAACTGATGTGTTGAATGAAATCATTAAAATTGATTCACGAGTATCAAACACTCATCTGCTTAACAGAAGAACGAAGGTGTCAGTCGCCAGAATTCAGAATGAATTCTGTGCGACTGGCGGATGAGTATGGGGTCGCGCATCCCCACCGTCTATACGGGAGCCAGTGCCGTGGGCGGGTTTCCCGACTTGAGGCATCTGGCGTTGTCTACAATCGGTTGGGGTCGCGCATCCCCAACAGAAGTGATTCTGACTCCTGAATCAGGACTTGCTGAATTCTTTGTTTAATTGCCATTTTGCAATAATTTGGTAGTAGCATTAACAACAACCTGCGCTGCTCCGGCAAAAAACTCGCGATCAATTGTTGCTGGAACATCGCTCGGCTGATGATAATGAGGAGTCCGTAGATTTGCGGTATCAGTAACTAAGACAGCTCCAACTCCTTGATACCAAAATGGAGCGTGATCGCTACGTAAAGTATCAGGTGTCAGCAAGCCTTTGAGAGGTATTGGTAGCGTGAGTACAGATGGTAGAGTTAATCTCCTTTTACTTGCCTTATTTAGAGAGAGTGCTGAGAGTTTCTGTGAATTTTGAAAAGCATGAAGCAGCGGTAAATGTTCTGTATCGCCTATCACCGCCAAAAAATCACCCTTATCACTAGGTGGAGTCACAGGTAAACTCGTTGGGTATTTTTGACATCCAGGAGTGTGACAAGCATAACCCACCATATCGAGAACAATAACGCCTTGCAAATTTTCCAGATGTTTCTTGTCTGTCACAAAAGCTTTACTTCCTAAAAGTCCTGCTTCTTCTTTATCGAAAAAGGCAAGTTGTAACGTTCTGGAGGTGGAACGCGAACCAAAAATTCGTGCAATTTCTAAAATCACAGCAACACCACTAGCGTTGTCATCTGCACCAGGAGAGATATAAACAGTGTCATAGTGAGCACCTACCAAAATCGCTCCTGCATCTTTATCAGTTCCTGGTTTTTCTGCGAAGATGTTAACGCCGTCTTGAAATTTCTCTAGCTTGGGTTTCCAGCCGATTTTTTTGAGTTCAGTTGTGATGTAAGCGCGAGTACGCGATCGCTCGACTGGTGTATGTCGTGTAAAATTTAGCCTTTGAACGTGGGCGAACAGCTGATCAGCAGAAACTTGTAAGGAAGCAGGAATAGGGGGGTGCAAAGACGCGGAAGAATTTTGTGTCTGTGTATCTTTCTGTGTTGGTGTCTTTGTATCTTTATTTGCAGTGAGATTTTTTTCAACTCTAATATTGTAAATCACTGACTCCCTGTGCTGCTTAATAAACGTGTTGGTAACTACTATGACAACTACTATCATTGGTAGCACAAGCAACAACCAAAACCGTTTTTTCATATATCTCATCAATCAAAAAGGTTAGGGGGAGAGTAGTTACCTGACATAGGATAGCGCAAACACTAAGTTTGACGCTGTGTCTTTTGACAAAAGAACTTACTTCATTTAAAGTGCCTCATGAAACTTTCCTATTTCCAAGAATGTTTAAATCTAAAAAATTTAGATAAATAATTTAGATTGCCTCGTTCCCAGTCTCTGGCTGGGAATGCCCATTGAGAGGCTCAACTTCCCTTACAGAGCGGTGAAAGCGCTCTGTTGACATTTCTAGCTTCTACCTGCAAACGAGATTATGAGCATTACTGAATTCTGACTTCTCCTTCAAACTGTCATATTTCCAGAAATGTGTAAATTTAAGAATTTATATTTTTCATTGTTAATTTTTTCATTTTTTCATTTTTAATAACAGATGGTAAATTTATTACTTCTCATGGCTCTAGGATTCCTAGGAAGTTTTGGACATTGTGTTGGGATGTGTGGTCCCTTAGCAGTTGCGTTTTCTCTGTCTCATAAGCAGGAAACTTCCCATTGGCGACAACAATTGCAATTTCACACACTACTGAACTTAGGGCGGATGTTGAGCTATGTTCTCGTTGGTGCAGGAATTGGTGCTCTTGGTTCGGTATTACTTGCTAGTGGACAAATGGCAGGGATTGGTAGCGAATTACGCCAATGGATGGCGATTCTGACTGGCATTTTGCTGATTTGGTTTGGTATTAGACAAATAAAACCTGAGTTTCTACCTCAAATTCCATTGCTGCACCCTCTTATGCAAGGTCGTTTACACAACGATCTCAGTCAGGTGATGATGAAGCTTTCTCTACAAACCAAATGGTGGACACCAGCCCTTTTGGGTGTTACTTGGGGTTTAATGCCTTGTGGTTTCTTGTATGCTGCTCAAATTAAAGCTGCGGAAACTGGAAATTTGTGGATGGGCGCAGCAACAATGCTGGCGTTTGGTTTAGGAACTCTGCCTACAATGTTAGGTGTGGGTGTGTCTACATCGTTGGTCAGTAAAGACAGGCGTAGTCAATTGTTTCGCTTGGGTGGCTGGGTGACTCTCACGATTGGTGTGCTTACCCTGCTACGGACTGGCAACACAATGATAGATTACACCGGACATGCGGCGTTAGTTTGTTTGATTCTAGCGCTTGTTGCTCGTCCCATCAGTTACTTGTGGGCAGCACCTTTGCGTTACCGTCGTGCGTTAGGAGTCGGTGCTTTTGTGCTGTCTTTGGCTCACACCACCCATATGATGGAACATTCACTGCAATGGAATTTTGCAGCGTTGTTGTTCTTGCCACTAGAGTATCAGTTTGGCATGGCTTTAGGTGCTGTAGCACTGGTGCTAATGACTCCCGCAGCCCTAACCAGTTTTGACCGTCTACAGAAGTTTTTAGGCAAACGCTGGCGAGCTATTCATTTGTTCAGCGTGCCAGCTTTACTACTAAGCGTAATCCATGCTGTCATAATTGGCTCTCACTATCTAGGTTCTTTTCAATCTAGCTGGAGACATAAATTGGCAGCAGTGCTTCTGGGAATTGTCACACTGTTGGTCTTGCTGGTGCGTTGGCGCTTTTTCTGGTCAATGTTATCTTTACAGCAATTTTATGTTCCCCCAAAACAGTCGTAGTAAATTCATATGCCAAGGATTTAAAAAACCCTGGGCTTATAGCTTAAGTCTACTAAAGTGGACTGAATATGATTTTCGAGTCTTCTTTAAAAGAGTTTTGCTATTTGCTCAGAACTTAAGTTCTGGGCGGCTTAGCCTTGGTAAACAGCTTGGAATGAGGTTTGTTGACCGTATTTTTTATGTATTAATCTTTATTTCGTTAAGTATATATCTAACCATAGCTTACCCAGCTATTGCCCATAAGGTAACGACTTCAGCAGATGTTGGCGCGACTTTACACATTGAACCGAATGATAATCCCCGCGCTGGAGAATCAGCAAAAACCTGGTTTGCTCTGACTCGTAAAGGTGGAAAGATGATCCCCTTAGCAGAGTGTAATTGTAAATTAGTGGTTTACGCTGAACCCCACTCCCCTAAAGAACCACCACTCCTCGAACCGCCCTTACAGCCTGTTTCCGCTGAACGGTATCAAGGCGTACCTGGTACTGAAATAACTTTTCCCAGACCTGGAGCTTATCAGCTACAGCTGCGTGGTAAACCAAAAAATGGTGGACAGAGTTTTCAGCCATTTGAGTTAAAGTTTGCAGTTACGGTGGCAGCTGGTTCGGCAGTCACCAATAGTCCACAAAATGTGCAAAATGTCAATCAAAATATAACCGAAGAACAAACTCAGGGAATTCCATTGTGGGCGATCGCCGTCTCAGGTTTTTTAGCGGCGGGTGTTTTTTTTGGAGTCCTGCGAATGTTGAAGAGGAGATAAGGGAGTGGGGGACGCATGAATCCATAAAAAACGGAGTCAGCCTTATTAGAACGAGTACTCGTGGGTGCCGACAGTGAAACAGACCAAAGGCTGACTCCGTTTTTTACCGAATTTTTCCACGGGGAGTGTGGGAGTGTGGGAAAATATCTTTCCTTCCCTCCCTCTCTCCTTCCTAGTCTACTGATGACGAATCTGGTGCCACTGCCAAGCGTGAGTGATAATCTCCTCAAGAGAAGAGTATTGTGGATACCAGCCTAGGATTTTTCTGGCTTTGTCGCCACTACCAATGAGTGCTGGTGGATCGCCAGGACGGCGATCGCACTCTACAACTTTGATATCTCTTTGTGTGACGAGCTTTGCAGCTTCAATAACTTCTTTGACTGAGAAGCCATTGCCATTTCCTAAATTAAAAACTTCGCTGTCGCCACCTTTCAACAAATATTCCAATCCCAAAACGTGGGCGTCTGCTAAGTCGCTAACATGAATATAATCCCGAATGCACGTCCCATCTGGCGTGGGGTAATCAGTACCGAAAACCGAGATGGATTCGCGCTTACCTAAGGCTGTCTGCAACACAAGGGGAATCAAATGAGTTTCTGGGTTGTGGTCTTCTCCCAATAAGCCGTTAGGAGCAGCACCAGCAGCATTAAAATAACGAAAGCGCACTGATTTCAAATCATAAGCAACATGAAAATCTGAGAGAATCCGCTCTACCATGAGCTTGCTGGCACCATAAGGGTTAATCGGATTCTGGGGATGATCTTCAGGAATTGGCACAACTTCAGGCACCCCGTACGTTGCACAAGTAGAAGAAAATACAAATTTCTTAACAGATGCTGCGAGCATGGCTTCTAGCAGAATCAGAGTGCCGAGAACGTTGTTGTGGTAATACTTTGCCGGATCGGCAACAGATTCTCCTACATACGCATAAGCCGAAAAATGCATAACAGCGGCTATATCATGTGTTTTGAATAAATCATCCAACAGCGGGCGATCGCCAATGTCTCCCACTACAAGTTTTACTTGTAAAACTTTTTCAACCAAATCGCGGTGTCCGTAAACCAGATTATCCAGTATAATCACGTCAAAACCAGCCTGCTTGAGAGCAAGCACTGTATGGGAGCCGATGTATCCAGCGCCCCCTGTCACCAAAATAGTAGATTTTCCAGGCGACATAGTTTTTCCTTTTGCTTGATTTGACGACTACTAAAATTAATTTAATTTACAAAAGGCAGATTACTAATCTGGAAAATTACTGATAGTAGACGCAGTTGCAAAAAATTGCTCTAAAATCACTACGATGGTTATCGTGGTGTGAGGCTGTGAGGTATTTGAAGTCAGGTAACAGTACGATTACAATTTGACGGTACAATAACCCCACTGCCTAAAACCTCTAAGACCGACCGCAAAAGAAGATTTGAGAGTTCATCGATCTATGTTTGTACTGTTAAGTCGGGTGTTACTGTGGTTGCTTGTTGGCACTATCATATACTCCTTGTTCCAGAGATTTTATCCCTCAGGAACTTTCGTCGGGAGACTAATCCTGGTGATTATGTTGCTTGTGGTACTGCTGTCGTTCATTAACCCTAATGAACCAGCCGTCGCCTCATTGTGGAAGGTAGTGTCATTTCCGCTCAAACCTTTAGGAGCATCTATCTTGCTGATGATTTTTGCAGCACAGAGGATGAAAAGCGGAGGAACATTGGATAAACCAGGAGGATACTTAATCGGCTGGGCGCTGACAATTCTTTTGTTGTCAAGCACACCCGCTGTCGCTTACTTCCTGGTTCGCTCACCGATCGCAATGGTAGGCGAACCATACCTAGCCAATCAGGAAATTATCCAAAACGTGCGGCTAGCTTCGTCTACAATACCAACAACATCAACATCTGAGACACTTGTCGCCCTAGGACAAGATACTATCGTAGCCAGCGATAGTATCATCAATGCCTCAACAATGTCTGACATCAGAACAACACCATATTTGTTGCAAACTCCACAGGCTATTAGAACAAGGGGGTTAAGATTAGAAGATTTTGTACCGAATGCCGAGACACTCGAAGTCACAACGCGAGTTTGGGAAAGTTATCTTAACCAGATATACACCTTCCTACGTGGTCGTTAGGTACTTTTTAGAACAATGATACAACAGTAGGGTCACCACGTTACACAGTTGTGGCTGACCTTATTTTCTCTAGAATGGCAAAGTTTCCACAAGGCATACAAAAAAGGATTCCTTCTCGTAGTTCATAATAAGATTAATAAAGTTGCGTCATTGCTTAAATGGCAAACTCACGACGACTAAGAAAACTTCTTGCATACCTCCGCCCCTATTGGCGAGAAGCAACATTTGGCATTACCGCCTTGTTGATTGTGAATGCTTTGGGTGTATCAATTCCTCTGTTGATTCGCGCTTGCGTTGACCAACTCTCAGTTGAATTCAGCTTCAATCAAGTTAGACATCTTATTATACAAATTGTATTATTTAGCTCAGCTATGTGGCTTATCCGGATGGCCTCCCGGATTTGGCTATTTGGTGTGGGGCGTCAGGTGGAATTTGACCTGAAACAACAAATTTTTGAACACTTACTGAAACTGGAACCGTCCTATTTTGTGACGAATACCGCAGGGGATTTGATTAATCGAGCAACAAGCGATGTGGACAATATCCGGCGGTTATTGGGTTTTGCAGTCCTGAGTTTGGCAAATACTGTATTTGCTTACGTTCTCACATTACCGGTGATGCTAACACTGAGTGTGGATCTGACACTCGCCTCACTAGCAGTTTATCCTTTCATGTTTTTGTTGGTGCATCTGTTTAGTGAGCGCTTACGCACAGAACAGTTAGCTGTACAGGAAAGGCTGTCTGACATGAGCGAATTGATTCAAGAGGATGTTAGCGGTATTGCTTTAATCAAAATCTACTCTCAAGAAGAAAACGAGCGTCGAGCTTTTGCAAGTCAAAATCGACAACTGTTAGAGGCTAATTTGAAACTCGCAAAAAGTCGAAATACACTGTTTCCACTCATTGGTGGACTAGCTACGGTGAGTTCTTTTATCATTATCTGGCTAGGAGCCACGCGAATCACGAATGGAAGCCTTGCTGTTGGTGACTTTGTAGCACTACTTTTGTATGTAGAGCGTCTCGTTTTTCCTACAGCTCTATTAGGATTTACGATCACCGCTTACCAACGAGGTGAAGTGAGTGTTGATCGCATTGAAGCAATTTTAACTGTTACACCCAAGATCAAAGATGAACGAGATAGGATTCACTTACCATTAGAGCAAGTTAGAGGAGAACTGACAGCAAGAAATCTCAGTTACACTTACCCTGGGTCTATGACTCCAGCACTTGAGGATATAAGTTTTACCATAGCTCCTGGGGAGACTGTCGCAATTGTAGGCGCTATTGGTTCGGGGAAATCAACTTTGGCAAATGCTATCCCAAGATTGTTGGATATTGAGCCGGGACATTTGTTTTTGGATGGAGTAGACATTACTAAAATAGTCTTGGCTGATTTAAGGAGTGCGATCGCCTATGTTCCCCAAGACAGCTTTCTGTTCAGTACAACAATTAAGAATAACATCCGCTACGGCGATCCTGTGAGCGAACAACAAGAAGTAGAACATACTGCCAAAACAGCCCAAATTCATCAAGAAATAACTAATTTCCCCCAAAAATATGAAACTCTAGTTGGAGAACGCGGCATTACTCTTTCTGGTGGACAACGACAACGCACTGCTTTAGCTAGAGCAATGCTAGTCAATGCCCCAATGTTAATTTTGGATGATGCTCTTTCCAGTGTGGATAATCAAACAGCGACAGCCATCTTGAGAAATCTTTCTGGTGGTACGCAACGAAAAACGGTTATTTTCATTACTCATCAACTTTCTGCAGCGGCGACAGCTGACCGCATTTTCGTGATGGACAAGGGTAAAATTGTTCAGACAGGGACTCAGATAGAACTTTTGCAACAGCCTGGGCTGTACAGAACTTTATGGAGTCAGCATCAGATAGAGGAATTATTGCATTAGTTGTTAGGCTTCATAAATTGATTTCCTTTCATCAAAAATCCCCACCCTACCTGATATCTAAGGATGGGGAGTTTTATATGAATCATTCGTCAGAGTTTTCTCATGAATATAGCGATTCTCAGTCAAATCAAATGTCCACCCGATGTGTAAAAATCTTCCGCCGGAACATTTTTACTGTATTAGACACAATTGAAAACCGTTTTTAATAACGCGTGCGTAAGTCCTGACTTATGACTTTACACTTTATTTACAGTTTCTACTGTATTTCTTCACGGTTTCTACTGTACACTATTTTACTTAGATGATTCTTCACTCAATGCCATCAAGCGATCCAAAGTCTGTGTAAGTTGAGTGAGCTTTTGCAAAGAATCATCTTGAGTTTCAGCAAGAGTTTGTACGGCATCACACAGTGCCAGAATCTGATATCCTTGCTGTTGTAACTGTTTTCCTTGTTCTTGTATTTGAGCACTCAGAGTATCTACTCTGTCAGCAAGTCGTTCTATTGTTTCAGTGGTAGCAAGTACTGCTTCCCCAATTTGTTCAACAATTGATTCTAATCGACTCACTTTCGCTTCGACTCCTGCTACGACCATTTTTTACACCCCCATTTAAGATAATATGACAGCCAATTTGGTGTTGATTTTCGAGTGAGTGAATAATAAGTAGATCTAAACACCAACCGTCTTTTAAAGATTATGTGCGATTTTTATCAAGACACTGGTATGGACGCCTTGGTTCAGAACGTCTCAGTGGTATTGAAGGACACCTAAGAGAAGCTTAATGTCATAACAGAAAACCATTTCTTTCAAAAAATTCTTTCCTTCATATTTTTCCCTTTGACAAAGCGTTTACTCACAGATAAAGCTATTGTTCCCTTGAGGATGGTAACTCTCGACTTTTGTGACAACTTTCACTTCTGGGCATATCCTGCAAGACGAAGCATCCACTGACTTTTGAGTAAAATTAAGTCTTTAGGAGGATATACTTTGTCTGAGTTTTGCACATTTGAAATATGAGTTTAAGTTTTTAGCTAACGCACTTAGTTAGTAGGAGACGTTAGCACAATTACCTTTGACATTGATGTTTCTAACGATTTTCCATCTTGCATAAGAGATATTTATTTTGCTTTAACTGAAATTTATAAAAAATCATGATCCCAAGAATCTTGATGAAGATTGAGTAAATCTACGGTTAGACTCAGTTTCCTTGTGGTGAGCTAGGTCTATAGTCGAATTATCGTTACATAATCATATTCTCTCTATTAAATATAATTGGCTTAACAATGTATCAGATATCCTGCGCAACAATTGTTGAAGGTGTAACTGCTGATAATTGGGAATTCCAACTAACTCCTCACCCGTCAATAAATTCCAGGTTAAAACGATTTTTAGACATTGTGGGGAGCTTAGTAGGGTTACTTATTTTATCGATTGTATTTGTGCCAATCGCAATAGCAATTATAATCGACAGTCCAGGTCCAATTTTCTTCACACAAGAACGATACGGTTTATACGGGCGTTCTTTTTGTATCCGTAAGTTCCGCTCTATGGTTTCAGATGCGGAGAAGTTGAAGTCTTTGGTGGAGAATGAAGCTGATGGATTAATTTTTAAAAATAAAAACGATTTCCGAGTGACTAGGGTTGGTCGCTTCTTAAGAAGCACAAGTTTGGATGAACTCCCACAGTTTTGGAATGTTCTCGTAGGTGAAATGAGTTTAGTCGGGACACGTCCACCAACAAAGGATGAAGTGTGTCATTATAACCAACGTCACTGGCAACGCTTAAATGTTAAACCAGGTTTGACAGGCGAGTGGCAAATTAATGGTCGTTCTTACGTCAAAAATTTTGAGCAAGTTGTAGACTTAGATTTGCAATACCAGAAGAAATGGCATCCAATGTACGACCTGTTACTGATTGTGAAAACATTTTTCATCATTTTTGGTCGAGTTGGGGCTTTTTGAGGAAGTCATTAATAATTTGATGATTCAGTGATTATCCGACAAAATCCGCCTTGCTGATACTTCCTACTGGGTTATAGCTTCAATTCAAAATATGCCTGTAGGTAGATAACATTGTTTTGATTTCTTGCTTAAAAAGTGTGTTAAGTGTCAGAGATTTAGACTCTGACACCAAGTTTAGTCAGTTTGTACTGTTTTAAACCCTCAGTTTAGTGACAGCTATTTTCCCAGAAAAACAGATCTCAACATCACTGCCAGGAGTACGATCGCGCTTAGCATATTCACCCTCGTAATAAAAATCATTGCCCTCAATGCGGTAGTTGACGGGCAAAGGTTTAGTACAAGGCTGGCAAAACACAACTTCTGGATCTGGTTCTTCCGGAAGCAGATGAGGCAAATTTACGTTCCAAAAACTTCCCGGTTCGAGGGGACGATTCACTAAATCAGCTAAAACAGAACTCGTCCAGCGTGCTAGTACATCCCAATCTACATTCAGCTTCTTTTTACGATAGTGAGAAACTGCAATTCCAGGAATACCGTGCATTGCTGCTTCCCGCACGGCGGCGACAGTACCAGAAATGTAAGCATCCACTCCCATATTGCCCCCAGCATTAACCCCGGACAGCACAAATTGGATATTTCGGCAAATATGTGTTGAAGCAATTCTGACGCAATCGGCCGGAGTCCCTGCGATCGCATACTCGTTCTCAGAACGACGATGGACATGAATTGGTCGAGTTGTAGTGACTTGATGTCCACAACCAGACAAATGATCTTTGGGAGCAGCAATAATTATTTCTTTACCATTAACAGCTTTGCGGAGCGCTTGAAGACCAGGAGCGTCTATTCCATCATCATTTGTGAGAATCAAGGTCATAGATTGTGTTGTTATGGCTAAATACAGTTTAGGCTTTTAACGCTCAAAACTTCAAAGTACGTGGTTTCCCATCGTCTTGAAACTGCTGTTCGCCAACTCCCACAAGTTCAACAATCACTTTACGAGGTGATGGTGTCCATCCTCCGTCTCGCGCTCCAATTTCCACAATTGTTTCTTCTCCACTCACCGAGACACGATAATTTACACTTGCAAATGCACCCTTTTGGTACTCAAATGTACATCCATCGTCTTCGTAAAGTGTAAATTCACCAGTACCAGAGAAAACACGTAGGCTTAGCTGCTCAAGTGGATGTTCATCAACATATTGCATCACAGATTGCATGGGGATAATCGCGCCAGCACGTATATAAAGAGGCATTTTTTCTAATGGAGCATGGGCAAGGATATGAACTGGACCACAGTAAGATTCCCCAGTCCACCAGTCATACCAAGTACCTGCAGGTAAGTAAACAGCACGATACTCAATTCCTGGACGGTAAATTGGTGCAGCCATGAGGAAAGGACCAAGTAGCAATTGGTCGTAAAGCGTATATGTTTTAGGATCGTTAGGAAAATGGTAAAGTAATGGTCTTAAAATAGGCGCTCCTGTGGTTGCAGCTTCCCAGAAGAGGCTGTAAATGTATGGCAGTAACTGGTAACGTAGGTTGATGTATTCTCGACATATGTTCTCTGTACGCTCTCCAAAAGCCCAAGGTTCATGACGAGCTGTAGTCATTGCTGAGTGACCACGCATGAAGGGGTAGAGCATTCCAACCTGCATCCACCGAGCAAATAATTCAGCGGTGGCGTTACCAGCAAATCCGCCAATATCGCAGCCCACAAATGCCACACCAGAAAGTCCCATGTTGCATAGCATAGGCAAAGACATTTCTAGATGTTCCCACAATGACTGATTATCGCCCATCCACACCGACGACCAACGCTGCACTCCTGCAAAACCAGAACGTGTCAGCACAAAAGAACGCTGATTTGGGCGCAGTCGTTGTAAACCTTGTGCAGATGCTTTCACCATTGACAAACCATATAAATTATGCACTTCCGCATGAGTCGTTCTTTCTTCAGACGAAGAGGATGAGGGAGAGACTCCTAATTTTGAATTGTTTTCTCCCCCTCCTCCCTGCGGTGCATCTAAGGGAAACCAAATTTTATTGCCACCATCTCCAAAGGGGCGATCGTCTATAGCTGGCTCATTCATATCATTCCAAATTCCTGCAATGCCAATTTCTGTGAGGCTTTTTTGCAAGTCACCCCACCATTGACGCACATCAGAACGCAGAAAATCAGGAAAAACAGATTTTTCTGGCCATACATAGCCGTGAAATAATTGTCCATTGGCGTGACGTACGAAATAGTCGTTTTCTATGCCTTGATCAAAAACGTGATAGTCGGCTTCTGGATCGTACTTAACGCCTGAGTCAATCATTGTTACTGATTTAAAGCCGGCCTGTGCCAAATCAGTTATCAGTTTTGCAGGGTTTGGAAAACGCTTGTGATTCCAGGTAAATACGCGATAGCCCCGCATATAATCAATATCAAGGTGGATGACGTCACAAGGAATGCGGCGTTCTCGAAATTCCTGCGCCAGCTGTTGCACAACGATTTCTGAGTCATAACTCCAACGACATTGATGGTAGCCAAGCGCCCATTTTGGTGGTAATGACATTCTACCCGTAAGCTGAGTGTAGGTGTGGAGAATTTTTGCAGGTTCTGGACCATAAATAATGTAATAGTCCAACTCACCACCGCGAGTTTCCATTTTCCACAAACCTGGTTTTTCTGCGCCTATGTCAAACTGACTCCAGAAAGTTGTATTAAAGAAAATACCGTAAGCCAAATCAGGACGCAAGGCTATAAAAAATGGAATTGCTAGGTACATCTCATCAGTGAGTGAACCGTAATCTAAGGCATCAACCGTCCAATTTGTTTTGACTTCGCTGAGTTTGTCAAGAAAGCCTGTACGTTCCCCAAAGCCGTAGAAATGTTCTTCTGCTTCTATGCGTTTCCACGCAGAAACTGCACCCATACGATAACCCATACCAATGTCTGCATCTTGGGCAAAAGGACGACCAGTTTTGTCAAAGCAAGCCACATGGCAATTTTGCCGCTGAATACATACACGTATTTGCTCTGTTTCAATTTCTACTATTTCGTTGGTTTCATTCACCTTAAAGGGTATAACTGCCCATTCTGTATCATCCAATGTGACTGCCCAAGAACGACGAGGCATAAATTCGCCATGAGGTGACATCTTGACTCGGATTAAGTTTGGTGCTAGCACGCTGATGGCTAAGCGTGACTCACCACACTCAATTTGAATAGTGCGTTCATCCCAATGTACGGCTTGCACTTTATCAATGCTTGTCCAAGGTTGGGCAGTTGTAGGCAGTTTTCCAAAGTATTGCGGCATGCATTCTCCAACATAGACGGTGTTTCTGGATACAACAGAAACTTTAAAACAGTTAGCAAATGCATATAAACCTACTGTTGGATGAATTTTAAAGATGAAAGTTGTGATTCACAATTTCAAATACTCATTAATTCAAATACTCATTGGATTTACGCACTGTACAAATTCTTTATTATATGCACTAACGAAAATCAGTCATTTCAGGCTTTTGGTAATTATCCTTTGATGAGTTGCAATCGCCTAAAAATTATCGAAAAATCAAGCCTAAAAGCATAAAATTCATTATTCATATTTTGTGTTTTCTGTCAATGCGTCAATTCTAACTCATTAGACAAAACTATTTAAAATGCCTATGAGACAAAAGTTTTTGTTTTCAACGCATAAAAGTTTAATAGATGCTTGTAAGTTTATGAAACCTTTACTGGGAAAGTAATTCAAAATTTAGATACAGTTGCCATAGAAAATCACTTAGTCGCTTGACCGTTGCGTCAGTCCTGATATAATGTACGAAGAAAAAAAATTCATCCCAACTTTAAGGCTGCTTAGACCAAGTCTCTTAACAAATTTAAGAACGATGGCTAAGCCCAAAATGAGCGAAGCATTTACCTAACTCGTGCCGGATAATTATCTTACCCTATAAACTTTCAATGACAGTGAAAAAGTTTCTGTTGTTGAAGGTTGAGATTTAATGTGCGTTGCTTCAGTAAAGCGCGAAATCTCTACAATCTTTTAGGGCTTAATTCAATTGCTTTGATATTCAGGGTCCTTCCTTTCTTCGGGTCATCTGCAGTTACGACGTTAACGAAGAACTTGACGGAGGCAAAATCATGAACTTTACAGACTGTCAATCTCAGCCGCTTCAAAGCAATACTTCAATTCAACCAATTTCTGATGTCATCACTAATAACAGCAACTCTCAAAATTCCACTCTTAATGTGAATGGAGATAGTGGTGGGACTTCCAAAGGTATACAAGACACCATCGATTCTTGGACCAACAAGAACTTTAGTGGGCAAAACAGCCAGATAGATGGTAGCAGCGGAAGCAGTACTGTACTTGGTATCTCTAATGATGATCAAAGTCTGGTTAACAATGGTAACAATAATCTCAGTAGTAGCAATGGAGACTCTCTGACCGGAGGACAGGATACCCTAGTTGGTGACTCTAATGGAAACACTGAAGACCTGACCAATTCTGGTGCTACATCTTCATCACCTAGTTCTTCATTGACACCCACATCCGTTTCTTCTTCAACACCATCAGCCAATAACTCTGGTACTGTGTACTATGTTTCACAAGATGGTAGTGATGACAATCCAGGTACAATTGATAAACCTTGGAAAAGCATTAACTACGCAGTTGGAGAAAATTCTGTTATCAAAGCAGGTGACACTGTTTTGGTTCAACCAGGTACTTACAGCGAGCTAGTGACTCTTGGTAAATCTGGTAACAGCGAATCAGGTGATATCATACTCAAAGCCAATGGTGATGTTACATTGCGTGACCCTGACCCTATCAATGGAGGTTTCCGAGAAGGAGTTATTCAGTCTGTAGGTAAAAGCAATTGGGTTATTGATGGTTTCCGCATTGAAGACACATCTTGGGCTGGAATCTCTATGCGTGATGCCAGCGATATAACAATTCAAAACAATTACACCTACAACACTGGTTCCTCAGGTATCATTGCTATGCCTGATACTTACTTCGGAGGTGGAGAAGAGCAAGTTACCAGTAAGAATATTAAGGTGCTCAACAACACTATTGAAAATGCCAATGCAAGATGGCAAGGTGGTAGAGGCGATGATCCACTGAAAACGCAAGAATCCCTAAGCATTTGGGGTGTTGATGGTTTTGAGGTAGCTAATAACACTCTTAAAGGGGGTACACGCGAAGGTATCGACATTAAAACTGGTTCCCGAAATGGCTCTGTTCATGGCAACTATGTAACTGGTCAAGCCACGATTTCCGGTACAAATCAGGGCTATGAAGGTGGTCCTGCTATTTATGTAGATGGTTTCAGTTCTAACACGTTTAATGTTGACGTCTACAACAATGTGGTCACCGACAACTTTGGTGATGGAATTGTGGTTGCAGATGAAGTGCCTAATCAAGGGGATGTCTCTGATATCCGAGTTTACAACAACGTTGTTTATGGCAATGGACTACAAGGAGTGAATTCTGGTCGAGGAATTGGCGTTATGAGTAATGTTCGTGACGTGGAGATTTTCAACAATACCGTTGTTAATAATGTCGAAGCCATTGAAGTCGATGGTTCGAGTTATGTGGCTGGTGGTTATAAACCTACTGACATTGCGATTCGCAACAATATCTTTACTGATAGTACCTACCGGAATGGCTTGATTGAAGATACGGGCAATCTGACTTTGGAAAATAACTTGTTCTCGAACAAGTATGAGAACCTGTATGAAGGTGGAACTGGAATTGATAACCTGAGCGCTAACAATAACACCAAGGTCGAGTCAGCTGGATTTGTCAGCTTCAGTGGCTATGAAACCCTCTATGGACGTGAAATTGGAAGTAATAACCAGAACCCAAACAATAACACCAATGCCAATGATTTCCATCTTACATCTGCATCGCCAGCAATTGATGCTGGTTCCTCTGCAATCGGTCAATATGCACAGGCCGATAAGGATGGTGTACAACGACCTCAAGGCGCTGGTATTGATATAGGTGCCTATGAATATTCAAGTGCTAGTTGAGAAGACTGTTGTCTCAATCGTTTGAGCAATGTTTAAGGATGAGGTAAATTTTGTGTTGAGTCAAACTAGATGCCAATCAATATAGTGTTTCTCATGCACAAATGTATTTACACTCATCCTTAACAGGTTCGTCGTAAGTCCCCCGCTATAACGGTACTCCGTTTAGCGGCGGGATATAAGACGGGCAACGACAATTGAGCAATAGGGATCCCCAACGTGGCATCGACGAATGAAACTGGAAGCCCCCACCATAAACGGTACTCCGTTTTGGTGGCGGGTACTTCACAATATTGTTCATAGGGATACCCAAAAAATAAAATATCCAGCTGTATTCGTTATCGAGTGTGCAACACGCTGTTTTAGGCGCTTGCAACGGCTGGATATTTTATGTGCCATAGGAGTCCTGGATTATGCAAAGCTGATTCACCTTTAGTAGAATCGCCCTTCTCAAACAGCTGATGTGTCGTCACGTCTGTGCCAGTAATCTCGTTGTTTTTGAAACGGCATAATCAAAATATGCTGTAGCTGGTTGTCGTCAAAAGACGAGTAGGCTGGTACACCAATGTCAATCTCGGACTGGAAAAAGTTAAAATGCAGTGTTTGATGTAGTCTGTCCCACCAAGAAAAAACAACAGAAAAGTTGGAGTTGGTTTCTTGTTGTACCTGCGAATGATGAATACTATGCATACGCGGCGTCACCAATATCATGTTTAGCAGGCGTTCCACTCCAAGTGGAAGACGGACGTTACTATGGTGAAAAAGCGTGTTGATCTGAAAAACTAACTCGTAAATGATGTAAGTTTCTACTGATACGCCAATCAAAGCAACCTGAAGAACACGAAATCCTGCTGATAGAACAATCTCGACAAAGTGAAAGCGAAATCCTGTAGAAACATCTAAATCTGGGTCGATGTGATGGACATTGTGGAAGCGCCATAATAATGGAAATCTATGGTTAGCCCGATGCCAATAGTAAAATGTGAGATCCATCAACAAAAAGGCAATCACCCCTTGGGCGACTCTGTTTGGGAACATCGCACTTTCAATCACTGCGGGTAGTACTACGATGTGAATCAATCCCAAGGACTGCTGCTGAGTCCACTGCATTACAATTTGGGCAGCAGGTTGTACAATTGCCGCATTTGCAACAAAAGCAAGAGCAGTAACGCAAAAGTTGATAAATAGGCGTTTGAAGAGTGAATGTTTCACAGAACGTAAGGGAACGATTCTCTCCAAAAGAAGGAGAAAAATGAAGACTCCGGTAACAACGATAAAAACGAATAACATTGCTATCAACTCATCGACTGAGCATTTTGTACCAGATTAGGTGTGCTTCAGTAAGCTACACGTCACCTCACATCGTGGTTATGCTCATTGTTTTAAGATTTTAAAAAACAGAGCTTACCCACTTGCTGTAAAACTTTATGATTCTAGAACTTGCAATCCTCAATGTTCGCAAAGGGATGGAAAGCGAATTTGAAATCACTTTCGCCAGAGCATCTGCTATCATTGCTTCAATCGGAGGATACATATCTCATGAACTCCAACGCTGTATTGAAGTCCCAAACCAGTATTTGCTTCTTGTCCGATGGCAAACCTTAGAAGACCATACTACCGGGTTTCGTAACTCACCTAAATATGAGCAATGGAAGCGCTTACTTCACCATTTCTACGAACCATTTCCCAAGGTTGAGCATTTTGAAAAGGTATTCGCAGTATCACTGCAGTTAACAGTTGCTCATTCTTCAAGCTCAAATTCGTCTTTTCCTGCCCCACACACAGGACATACCCAGTCCTCTGGTATATCTTCAAACGCTGTCCCCGGTGCTATGTCATTCTCCGGATCGCCTACCTCAGGATCGTATTCGTAGCCACAGACGCCACATACATACTTTTCCATTCTTCTCCTCCGTTGATAGAGTATCTGCCTTGCATTGATCTTACCCGTATATGGCTTTATCTGTGTAACTCGTAATTCGTAATTCGTGATTTTGGTAAATACGAATTACGAATTATCAAATACAAATGACTAGCGTAGGGTTGTCAAAGGCACACCTAACCATCCAGCAAAATTTTCTTTCTGTGTAGGAGAAGGATTTTCTACTGGTCTTATATGATACTTTTTGACACGAGGAGATGCCAGGGTGACAGGTAGAGTATGAAGTTCATCTTGATGGAAAATAGTGACTTGAATGATATCTTTCGGTTGGTAATCTTTCAGGCGATCGCTCAACCCATTCGCTGTGACACGCAAACCATCAATAGCCACTAACTCATCTGCTGAGTCAATTCCTGCTAATTGTGCAGGTGAACTTGCTTCAACAAACTTAATCACTTCTCGTCCATGTTCACTGCTGACTTTTACACCTAGGTAAGGTTCTTCATCCTTTTCTTCTACCAGTTCCAAGCCAAATGGTTCCAAGTATTCATTGAAAGGCAAATCTTCTGTTTGATCAATGTAGCTGTTGAAGAAATCGGTCAAATCCATACCAGCAATGAACTCAATAACTTCTTGCAATTCTTCTGGGGTGTAACCAATTTCATCTGTTCCAAACTGATGCCACATTTGCAGCATGACATCATCAAGTGATTTCTGATTTCTATGTCGTGAACGAATCAGCAAATCTAGCAACAACGACACCATTTCACCTTTTAAATAGTAAGAAATTTGGCTATTACCGCTGTTGGCATCTTGACGATAAAGTTTAATCCATGAATCAAAACTTGACTCTGCAAGCGATTGTACCTTGCGTCCTGGAGTCGTTTCATGCCGAGAAATTTCCTTACTCAAATTATTCAAGAATGACTTCGCATCATAAATTCCTGCGCGAAAGGGAATAAGCAAATCGTAGTAACTTGTCGTCCCTTCACAAAACCACAGTGATGATGTATAGTTTTCTTGGTCGTAATCAAAGACCTCTAGCGCTTTGGGGCGAATACGCTTAACATTCCACAAGTGAAAGAACTCGTGTGCAACCAATTGGATGAAGCGTTCGTATTTGTCGCGATCGCGAAAGCCAAAGCGCTGATAAATCAGCGAACAGCAGTCTTTATGCTCCAAACCACCATAAGCTTGAGCGAGTAAATGCAGAATAAATACGTATCGTTGATATGGTAACCCACCAAACATTCGTGCTTCTACTTCGATAATTTTTCCAATGTCAGCAATCATCTGCTGCAACTGGAAATTCCCTTTACCCCAAATTGCCAGTTCATGGGGTTTTCCCAAAACTTCAAAGTGATGTAACTGGTGGGTACCAATTTCAAAGGGGCTGTCTACAAGCGTATCAAAATCTAAAGCACAAAAAATATTGACTTTTTGTCTGACTGGTGGTAACGATGTAGTGGTCTTCCACTCTGGGTGTGGCGGTATAATACTGACCTGTATTGGTTCTCTTTCCCAACCTAGTATTCTAAAAAACAGTGCTGCACCATTGAAATAGCCATGACTAGAGTCCAAGTGATTTGTTCGCACTGATAATTCATTAGCAAATATACGGTAATGTATAATTACTTCTGATATGTAACTTGTTTCAACTTGCCAGTGATTTTTACTGATTTTTTGCCAGGACAAAGGCTTATCATTGCTAAAAGCAGCAAAATCTTGTAAGTTTTTGGCATATTCTCGCACTAAGTAGGACCCAGGGGTCCACACTGGCAGTTTCAAGTCTAAAATCGGCGATGAGTAGTCTACCAGACGCAAAGTCACTTCAAACAGGTGCGTTTCTGGTTTGGGCATTGCCACCTGGTAGTAAATTGTCGGTGCAGTTTGCTGGGTGTAAGTGTTAGTGCGAGGTGCTGTTGCTTCAGTCATCTTTGTTTGTGAGTAAGAATTCTGAGTTATGAATTATTAGTTCATAGTTCATAGTTAATGGTCAATAGTCAAGAGTTGCAAGTCAAAAAATTTGCTGACTGCTCTTACCTCAGCACTTAATACTTGTTTACACTAAACCCGTTCAATTAAGCAGTTGTCTAAAGTGAATGAGATATCCTACTTAATTAGTATTGTCTATTTTTATTCAATTGTCTATCACCACTTGGAAAACATTGTCGTTCCATCTTTTTTGCATTCGAGCATTTTCTAAGGTTTTGATTCCATCACTTCTTTCCTTGTTAGTGTTTTCCGTATACTCTACTTAATATATATTATACTTCGTTAACGTTAGATCAAAAGTGTTAGTGATGCATACTAAAGACTCAGCGCTGTTACGTACGACTTTTGTGTGTTTCGCAAATTTTTGTTATTATTTACATCATTTAAGAGTTCATCAATGATTCTTTTAGAAAAGACAATTGTAAAAAACATGACAAATCATCTGAAAATTGTTTAGAAATTGGAAACAGGTAATTGTTACTCAATAGTTGGCAGTCTCTAGTTTAGCAGTTGAAGTCTACTAAACTACAGGGTTTCAAATCTGGAGCAATTACCAATTTCCTTTTCCGGACGCTTCACTCTTGACTCCTCAAAGTCTGGGCTAACAGATAAACTTTAGTCCATTCACCGACTGCTTGATGAGTTTTAAGTTTTAACACAGACGCGATGTTTTCTATGGAATCACCTGCTCTACGCAATTCTAGGACTTGGCGCTGCATGGGGGTCAATTGTTCGTACAATTTTTGCCACTGCTTTGGTGTCAGCCCCAAATTATGCTCTTTCAAGGAAATTGACAGCCAGCTATCTACCAGTTCTGGTTTCCCTTTGAGGGCAAACACACGTACAGCGTGGTAGCTTACTTTTTCTCTGAGTCGGTACACTTCTTTGATTGGCTTGTTGAGCTTTTTGGCAATTTCATCTTGAGGCTTGCCTTGTAGATAAAGTCGCAGCCACTCTACAGCTTCTTGCCCAAGATTTTCTTGTAAATAATCCTCAAATTCTTGCTTGACTGTTTGACGCAGTGCTTGTTGTTCTTCTTGCTGAATAGCTTCTTGATATTCAGCTATTGCCTGAGTATCAACTAAGTTGACTCGATTATCACTGTCATCAGTAAGAATTTCTTCAGAGACAAGCCTAACTAAGTCCTGACTTGGCACTTGAGTTAAACCACCACGTTGAGTCCTCCGTAGGTAATTTACAAAACGATATACCAAAAGTGGTTGATTGCGGACTGGTCGCAAGCAATACTCTTCTACACTGGCAAACAGTAGGGCATTTTTTAGTCTGCCATCAGTTGTAAATTCACCAATGTAAATCATTTGTTGTTGTATGTAATTATCACTTTGCAGTAGTTCTTGGATAACTTCTTGCAGTACGTCTAACACTGTCCGTTGGCGATCGCGACTCAAGGCAATCCAAGTCTGAACTTTATTACGTAATGTTACCAAACTTCCCAATCGAGTGATTAAGTTGCGGTAAGCACGTTCCCTGGCAATTCCTAAGTAACGTTGACGCAAAATTTTGTAGCGGTACTCCATGGCTTGTTTGGCGATATCCAATTCTTTTGAGCTAAGTAGCTCAAATCGATGTAAGTCACTTCCCAAAAGCCATTTCACTATACTTTCCCTATTGGGAACACTCTGTTCTGGACATTCTATATCCAAGCGTTTTCGCCAATCTTGCGCCAGTTTGTCCGCCTCCGAAGCCATGGTGAGATTGCGCTCCTCAATACCCTGTTTTAAAGTTTGCATCAATCACAACCCCCTTTTATCCCTCTTTACCTTTACACTGGCAGCTGCACCTGATTTGATGATGTCCATCATGACATCCAATGTCTTTCCTCTTTTATTACGTTTTGACTCACTAAAGTTATGCAGGTATTTTTCAATTTCGATGCATCTTCGCAATCTTGAATAACCAAAAATCAATACTTGTGAGCTTTTCTCGCTACTTGACCTAAAGTTTAACTTTTGTAAACCTAGGATACGTTATGTTGACTCAGAAAAACGAGCGAGTCAAAGTGTATGACCTTGCAAGATGTTTTGATGAGGGATCTGGAAAAACTAACATTTTGCACTTGATAATGCTGGCGAATTTCATCAACCTTTCTAGACGCTGTTTTACCAATCTATGTTTCACCGTTACTGAGCTTTCTATTGGTAGTATACATTATTGCTACTTTTTATACTATTTTTTTAGCAGTACTGTATATGCATGATCACTCAAGACAGGGATCCATTTTGTATTTGCCAATTATAGATAGACGCAAGCACTCTTAGCGTGTATCCATTTTTAAAACATTTGGATTATCTAAGAATGACTAGTCGTTATATTATGCAAAAAAAGACCGGTAAAAATTTTTCGTCAAAAAGAGCTTGGTCAACTACTTGTTGTCATTTTACAAATCCATCATCATGTAGGAAATATAAGACAAAATACTATTAGTAATAAATAAGAAAAAGTCAGAAAAAGCAAGAGATTTGATGATTGATTTTGAGAATTTATCTGATTGTTAAAAGAAATTGTTTTCTTTCAGATTAGAGTATATAGTATAGTATATAATATTCTCAATTTTTTATAAAAAATTTTGAGGTACCCTTGTGGGTACCTTAATCAGCCCGATTTTCAGCGAACATCCTCATAAAACTGCTTGAGGTATTGTGGCGAGACGCCTAAACCCCAAAGAAAGCCGATAGAAAGATATATAGCTGTCGCTTTGAGGAAACCCCAGTGTGCCACACGGCGATCGCTGCTTTGGACAATGCGGTTTACCAGGCGGATTTTCCCCTGTTGCACAAGCTTCAAACATAAGTCAGCCTCTTCCATGATTGGAAGATTGCTGTCAAAACCTCCACATTCCCAAAAATGAGCACGACGTGCAAACATTACTTGGTCACCAAACAACAAGCGCAGTCCTTGAAAAAACAGGTGTGGACGAAAAAGCAATGGTGCGTAATAACTTTTCACAAAATTGTGTAGTGATACTCCCCATCGAGTAGTTTGATCACCTGTCATCAAAGAAATAAAACCTCCAGCAGCAACAGTTTCGTCCACTAGTGTCTCGTTAATGACTGTCACAAGATCGTCTGGAACCAACGTGTCTGCATGTAAAAAGCAAAGGATTTCTCCTGTTGCGATCTCTGCACCTTGATTCATTTGTGCAGCACGTCCGCGTTTTTTGGCAGCAATCACGGAAACTCCAGCTTTTTGAGCTATGGTGACAGTTTCGTCAGAACTGCCACCATCAATCACTAGCACTTCCCGAACTGGAGGTACTACTATAGTGAGATGACGTAGAGTGCGTTCTAGACAGCTCGCCTCATTTAAGGTAGGGATAATAATCGAGATATTAGACATGAATTAGTCATGAATCATTAGTCATCGGTCATTAGTCAAATTTTTCTGAATGACCGACTATAAACTAACCAGCAATTACCTGCGTACAATTGGATTTTCCACTGCTTGTCGGTATTGCTCAACTTGTTCTGTGTAACCGATAGGCAGGACAGCTTCAACGTTTTCATGAGGACGAGGAATAATGACCCAGGATTCAAGGGTACCACCATGAACCTGTTCTACAGCCTCAATACCAGCTTGCATAGCAGTTTTGACCTCAGATACATCTCCACGAATATTAACTGTAAAGCGAGCACTACCCACCCTTATATATCCTACGAGGGTGACTCGACCTGCTTTCACCATTGCATCTGCTGCTGCTAGCACAGCAGGAAAACCCTTTGTTTCAATTGATCCAACTGCCTGTAGTGGCATTGGTTATCTCCTATATCAGTAAACGTATGTGGCGCTACTGAATTATTGTACGAATCTTCCTGTAGATTTTGATAGATATAATCCATTATCTTTACTTTCAACAAATCACGAAGCTTAGCTGCATGAAGTCAAAGGTTGAAAACTATAACTTCATTCCTCGTTCCAAGGAGAATAAATTTACGGGATTGACAAAATACAAAATCTATGAATGCCAAATTCATCGCTTAAAAACATCTGGAAAATAGGAGACTTTTATCAACCATACCTAACCTAAAGCAGATTCAAAGTGTTTCCATACCAGCTTAAGCTTTAAAGTTGTTTTCTTGTGGCTGATTACCAATATTGCGGTAATTTCCCATATGGCAACAAAAGTGACAGTGCCAAAGCTTACGTTTTTAACAAGAGAAAAGTCATGAAATTACAAGCAATATTAAAGGTTTTGTTGGTAATAGTCAGTGTCGGTAGCCTGACGTTGGTTGGTTGCACTCAGCAACAGCAAGTCAGTTCCCAGGGAGAGGTTGAAGCATCTCCTTCTACCATAGAAGTTCAGCAAAAGTCTACACCCACAACTCAACCGACAGAACGGACACCAGATGTTGTATATGTACCAACACCTCCGGAAGTCGTAGACAGAATGTTAAAAGTTGCGAAGGTTAGCAAAAATGATATTCTGTACGACCTTGGCAGTGGAGACGGACGAATTCCCATTACTGCAGTACAAAAGTATGGCGTCAAGAAGGCTGTGGGTATAGATATTGACTCACAACGCATCAAAGAGGCTAACGAAAATGCTAAAAAAGCAAAAGTCACTGACAAAGTGAAGTTTCTCCAGCAAGATTTATTTAAGAGTGACTTTAGCGAAGCAACAGTGGTGACTCTCTACTTGCTGCCAGAACTCAATGTGAAGTTGCGTTCGCAGCTATTTCAGCAACTCAAACCTGGTACCCGTATTGTGTCGCACGCTTTTGACATGGGAGAGTGGAAACCTGAAAAGGTTGAGCAAGTCGATGGAAGAACGATTTATTTCTGGACTATCCCAAAACAAATTCCGGCGAATTTACAACAATCAACTTCCAGCAGTTAATCTGCTAGACAAATTTAGCGTCGAGGTGATATCATGTAATATCTAAATATCCTAGGGGTGACTAGCTCAACGGTAGAGCAGTGGACTCTTAATCCATTGGTTGCGGGTTCAAATCCCTCGTCACCCATTTTTTGAACAAAAAATGTTGAGCACCGTCCCTACCTAAAAATACTTGAAAACCCAAGTTGCGAGCTGTTTGACTTAACTCACATCTTGCACCTGGAAATTTGGATGTTAATTCCTTGACTAAGTGCCAGTTCTCTCAGGGATTCAATGTCTTGTAGAATAAGGTACACCACCAAATGAGGAAATATAGTTTGGAATGCAATTTTTGCAGCTTCTCCCCAATTAGGTAGATATAAAGATGCGTTAAGCGTAGCTCTGCCGTAGGCAATCGCCGTCGATAAATAAGCCCAGTGCGCCAAAACATAAGAAATAAGGGACAGTACCAACCAACGATAAACCCCTAAAAGTGTCCCCTGTCCAAAACGGTGCAAGCCCTATCGCATCTTCCACAAACTTGCTCTCAGTAAGCTCTAGCGCTTCACACCACTGCTGTACTTTTGGTTTTTGACTCTTGAAAGTCTTCGACACGTGTCGGACAACGTAAACCGAGCGCCAGATACTGTCGGAAAAAGTCCGAGTCTTTAATTCTCAATAATGATAATCATGGGAGCAGGGGGAGAGGATGCCTACGGCATCCTCTCGCTTTTTCTTTTTTATAACAGAGGGTTGAGCGTCGCTCAACCCTCTCTCCACCCCCTACACGATGATCATTTTTATTTAAAAACTCATTATTCAATTTATGAAGCATATCTTGTCCTAAGTGATTTTGAAGCTAGTCGTGTCCGTTTGATTAAAGTCAACGACTCCCTCACCAGAGCCGTTGCTCTCCAAAACGGAACGTGATACTTTCGCATCATTCCGCTCCTCAATGAAATGGTGCTTGTCATACATAGATCACAACCAGCATATCGTCAACCCATCTATAGTCCTCCGGGATGACTGGCGGCTTAGGCTTGACACTATTACAGTCAGATTGATTGCCAAGACTACCATCATTGGCAGTCTTATTATCATGACAATGCCGATGAAGAAGTTGGAGGTTTTTGTATTCATCTGAACCGGATTTTGATTTCGGTATGATGTGGTCTACTGACTGTCTAATTATTTAATTGAGCAATTAAAACGTCCAGACGTTCATATGTGTTTGCATATGTGTTTGGTCTAATGAAATTGCCGCATGGCGATCGCCTGTCTGTCTTCCAAAAATATGATGTCGTCCTCTTTCAACTTTGGTTTAACCCCTCGACCTGACAATTCCCAAAGCCCCTCCAGGCCTAATCTCTGCCATTTATGCAAAACGTCTCTCACTGTTTGATCCGTCCAATTAAAGTGAGCCGCGATTTTTTCTACATACCAACCATGTGCATTTAATCTGATGACCTCTGCTCGCTCTTTGACATGAATGTGGCACATCTGCAGTTCTAATGTTTAATAGAGTGCGATCTTGCTCACGACTGAGGAATACCCTTAAACGAGCGCCCATATACTAGTTACCCAATATAGATGTATTCTCCGTATTTACTTATCTTCACATAGTTTGGTTTTTTTATGCCGACTTACTTACCCCCGCGCTTGTCATGTTCAGATGTGTTTGCCCTGTCTGCCCACTCGTGCTTTATGCCAGTTGCGTAAGTCCTGAGTATTTTGATTTTTCTCATGCAAACTTTTTCATGCAAATTTTTTCAACCCAGTACCGTGGATAAACACAGCATCAAAAACAAAAGCCACCTCAACCAAAGGAAGAGGAGGCTTTTGTGTCAAAAAAAGT
>NZ_QMEA01000029.1 GCF_012912105.1 Brasilonema sp. UFV-L1 | reverse complement strand
TACCCCACCCCTTACCCCTCCCCTTACTAAGGGGAGGGGAGGTTTTGGCGTCAGACAAAACCGGGGTGGGGTTTTTACCCCAATGCCTAAAAAAATATTCGCGACACGGCACATTAGACAGATGTTCGTCAACTCAAACCATCTCATAATTGTTAGTGCCATAACCACATCTAAATCAATTTCTGCTAAGTATGAAAATACTGGTACTCAATGCCGGATCGAGCAGTCAAAAAAGTTGTGTATACGAGATGACAGGTGACACTCTCCCTGAAGAACCTCTCAAACCGCTTTGGGAAGCGAAAGTAGACTGGACTCACCAACAAGGTTTTGCAGAAATCGAAGTCAAAACAGCCAAAGGCGAACAATTACAAGAGAAAATTCCTGCAGACTCCCGAACTCAAGTCATGGCTCATATGCTGGATACGATGTGCAAAGGTTCTACGCAGGTGATTAGTCAGCCGTCAGAAATTGATGTGGTGGGACATCGTGTGGTACATGGTGGACAAGATTACCGTGAGAGTGTGGTGATTACTGAGGAGGTGAAACAGGCGATCGCCCGTCTTGCAGACCTCGCTCCTGAGCATAATCCAGTTAACTTGGAAGGAATAGAAGCGATTGAAAAACACTTGGGAACAGTCACCCAAGTTGCAGCATTTGATACTGCATTTCATTCTCATCTCCCTGATGCAGCAGCCATCTACCCTGGTCCCTACGAGTGGATAGAACAAGGTATCCGTCGCTACGGTTTTCATGGTATCAGTCATCAGTACTGTGCTCAGCGTGCGGCTCGCATTCTCGGTCAAGACTTAGCATCTATGCGGTTAATTGTCTGTCATTTAGGCAACGGTTGCTCTTTAGCCGCCATTAAAAATGGTCGCAGCATTGATACAACAATGGGATTCACGCCTTTAGATGGGTTGATGATGGGTAGCCGTTCTGGTGCCGTTGATCCAGGAATTCTCATTCATCTGTTGCAGCAACCTGATAACTCTATTGATGAGCTAGCGAGTGTTCTAAATAAAGCTTCTGGCTTACGTGGAATTTCTGGTATATCTAATGATATGCGACAAATTAGAGAAGGAATTTCTCAAGGTAATTCCCGCGCTCAACTAGCTTGGGATATCTACGTGCATCGCTTGCGTTCTTATATTGGTGCAATGCTTGCTAGCTTGGGGGGATTAGATGCCTTGGTGTTTACCGCTGGTGTCGGCGAAAATAATCCTGAGATTCGCGCTGCAGCTTGTGAAGCTTTTGAATTTTTGGGATTAAAACTTGACGACGAGAAAAATACACACAAACCTTTTGATAAAGATATTGCTACCTCTGACTCTGCGGTACGAGTCTTGGTAATTCATACAGAAGAAGATTGGGAAATTGCTTGTGAATGTTGGCGACTATTGGAAAAAAAAGATGCACGTACAGCTTAAGACCAATTTGCTAAGAACAGTGGCTATGCTAACTACGCTTACACTTGCAAGTTGCAACACCTTAACTACTGAGCAGTATGAAGCCACAGCACTCACTCGTTATACCTGGCAAGTTAAGTATGCTGATGATCTAACGAATGAGCAAGTACCGCGTTTTGAAACTTTTGCAACGACTTCCTTGCTAAATCGTAATGGCTTGAAGCCAGAAGGAGCAGTCACTGGTCCTGATGATAAGGGTTTATGGTGGTCAGTTTTACCGCCGCGACCTTCAGTTGATGAAATAGAACAACGCAAAAAATCCCAAGAGGCGGGTAGTCCTGAATTGTTGAAGTCTGTAAAGTACGAACTGAAGTATAGACTGGGAGAGGAACAAAGAGTATTACCCACGAACTATCAAGTCTATCGAGAGGTCGTGAAGGCGTACCCATCACGGATTCCTTTGCAATTAACTCTGGGATTGGATAACAACTCGGTTGAGAAAGCTGAACCCGTTGGTAGATTGCAAGTGAGTAGACAACAAGTGAGGCGATAAGGTGGTTGATAAACGAATGGCACTCCAAAAGAAGCTGAAGAGCCTTCTTGCTGTTTAAGGTAAAATCTTTTTAAATTTGAACGAGCATTTCTAGTACAGCGTGGCGGAAATAAAACTATCATTCAAAATCCACGAAAAGCTTACATCATAAACTTTTTGAATTTTGAATTTTGAATGAGCGAATTCCCCAAAGCGGTACTAGTGTCTCCTCATACTCAGATTAAGGTACTTAGCATGACAGCAACAACCCCAAAGGAAACTTCAGCGGCTTCTAATTTTTGCGAAGGTATTCAATACTTTGGTGAAGCAATCCCAGGTTTTGAAACATATGGTGCAACACCTGTGATAGACTTAGGCACAACTGCCAATCCTACAGATCCAGCCGCCGCCTTCCAAACCTTACTTGCTGCAGACGCTTTGCGCTATCTAACACTGCAAGTCACAGGAAGCAAAGCCTCTGGACACCCAGGCGGTTTTGCTTCTCAAGCGGAAGCTTATGCAGCACTTGTCATGCTCGGTTACAAGAACATTATTACCGAAGTGGGACACCATGCCCCTGGATTTTATAGTGCCATGTTCTTGGATCGATCGCTAGAGGACATGGGAATTGAGACAGTGCAACAATTGCGCGATCGCTTCCGAGAAAAACACGGACTGTTAGGACATCTTTCTGGCTACATTCCTGGTATTCTCGCACCCGCAGGTCCTTTGGGACAAGGGCAACACTTTGCAATGGCAGCTGCATTGCTGCACAAAGACAAGCTTTTCCCCTTCACCGTTGGCGACGGTGGGTTGGGTGAACCGTATATCATCAGTTCCATAGCACACTTTCACACCGCTTTTCCAAATGTCACCAACTTCTTACCAATATTGGTGTGGAACGGTTATAGCCAAGAACACCACAGCATGGTTTCCCTCAAAACCAATGAACAAATGAAGGCATACTGGCAAGGTAACGGTTTTGAACAAGTCGTGTTAGTCGATGCCAAAGACTTTGATGATGCCAACCAAAGCGGGGATTATGTTGATAGTACCGCCTTTTCCTTTGAGCAGCGGCTAGCTTTTACCAAAGCTGTACTCACAGGTGTAGATGAAGCAGCGCGTTCTGCATTGAGTGGCAAACTAACTGCGTTTATTATAAAACAACTCAAAGGTGCAGGAGTTCATGCACGAGGTGCCAAGTCTCATAACCTCTATCCTAAAGATACTTTGGATGCTCCTCATATTGTGAATGCGTTAAAAGAACGTGCCTTACCGCCAGAAGTTTGGCAACTCGTGCGGACAAACTGTGAACGCGCAGGCGGAGGTCCCGCAGCGAAGACAGTTGTGACAGAATTTGAATATGAGTTACCAGAATTAGGCGAATTGCCTTTAGAAGAATATCCCGTAGGTGGGGAAGCAAAAGTTTCCACCACAGCGATGGGAAGATTGGTAGGAAAAGTTGGACAGATAGATAAAAACTTCTTCGTGACTAACGCCGACGGTAACGAAGCATCTGGTATTGCCAATATCAACCAAGCACTCAAGATTATCCACCCCACGACAGATGACTTATACAACCAAGCACCCAATGGACAAGTCTACGAACCTTTGAGTGAAGATGCTTGTGCAGGTTTAGCTGCTGGTTTATCGTTAATGGGTGCGCGGACTTTGTGGTGTTCTTACGAATCTTTTGCCATCAACGGTTTACCAATTTGGCA
This sequence comes from Brasilonema sp. UFV-L1, assembly GCF_012912105.1. Taxonomy (GTDB): domain Bacteria; phylum Cyanobacteriota; class Cyanobacteriia; order Cyanobacteriales; family Nostocaceae; genus Brasilonema. The sequence continues at coordinate 51,421 of NZ_QMEA01000029.1, read as the reverse complement.
AACAGTCACGCAAGCAATGGCAGAATTGCGGCGTCGTACTCCCTCAACTATTACATTATTCACAGCTGGTGCATTAGAGCAAGGACGCAACGGTTGGACTCACCAACGTCCGGAAATTGAAGCTTATTTTGCTTCGTTAATGCGCAATGGTAATGTCTTCCCATTGTTTCCTCCTGATGCTAACAGTATTCAAGTTTGTTATGACTGGGCGTTGACGACTAAGAATAAGGGAATTGTGATTACTGCGAGTAAATCACCATTGCCAATTCGCACCACTTTTGAACAAACAAGTCAAGCTTTACGCGATGGTGCAGTCGTCTTGCAAGAAGTTTCTGGTAACAAGAAAGTTGTCTTTGCTGTGATTGGGGATATGACATTAATACCAGTCTTTGAAGCTGCTGCTTTATTAGAAAAAGAAGGTATTGGCGCAAGAATTGTTTCTGTTATTAACCCCCGTCGTTTGTATCGTCCTCATGACACTGCTTGGGATACTTGTTCTGAACCTGATGGCGATTTTGTGGATGATGCAAAATTTGCCGAATTGTTTGATGGGGATGCACTCATTGGTGTGACTGGTGGCGCTGCGGCGATGCTAGAACCTATCATGTTACGGAGTACAAGCAAGCGGGATACTTTCGCGTGGAAGCGTGGGGAGACGACAGCGAGTGCTGGCGAGTTGATGGCGTTTAATGGTTTGACTGCACAGGCGTTGGTGAAACGGGGAATTGAGTTAGTGGGTTAGATTTCGCAATCTGATACGATAGGGTATTGCCGCTCTTCATACATGAGGAGCGGCATAATCTTTATTATCTAATTAAAATATAGTCATAAACGTAACATAGATTTATGGCAGACTTACTTAAAGCAATTAAAACAATTGTTGATAATCCCATTCCAGATTTAGTCAGTTACTACCAAGGTAAAAATAGAATTAACGGTATTGGTGATGCTTTAGAATGTTTTGTAAAGGATATCTTTGCCGAAACTTTAAGTCAAAGCGACCAGGCTCTCAAAAATGAGAGATATTCAGAGGTTTTCTCTTATATAGGTAATCAAAATAACCCACCCGACTTAATTTTAAAAAATGGTGATGCAATCGAAGTTAAAAAAATAGAATCACTCAAAGCAAGTATTGCATTAAACAGTTCCTATCCAAAATCGAAATTATATTATAATAGTCCACTGCTCACAAAACATTGTCGTCAATGCGAAGATTGGCAAGAAAAAGACATTATTTATGTAATTGGTGTTCCAAAAGATAGAAAACTGAAACTTCTTTGGTTTATATATGGTGATTGCTATGCTGCCGACAGAGAAATATATGAAAGAATTGCTAAAAAAATTAGTAGCGGCATTACAGAAATAAAAGATGTTGAATTCTCTGAAACTAGAGAACTAGGAAGAGTGAATAAAGTAGATCCTCTAGGTATCACAGATTTGAGGATTAGAGGAATGTGGGGAATAAGAAATCCGATTTTTGTTTATGATTATATTTTTCCATATCAGACTACAGAAAATTTACAAGTAGTAGTCATTATGAAAGAAGAAAAGTATTTCTCTTTTTCTCAAGAGAACCGAAAAGAAATAGAAGGTATATCTAATGTTAACTTCCAAAGCCAAAATGTCAACATTAAATCTCCGAATAATCCTGCTCAACTTCTTCGTGCTAAAATGTTTATTTATAAAATAAACACTAAATTGAGCAAATGAAAAAAATATGAATATAGTGTCTCTCTTTTCCGGTTGTGGAGGTTTAGATTTAGGCTTTGAGCAAGCTGGTTTTAAGATAGTCTGGGCAAACGAATATGATAAGTCAATTTGGGATACTTATGAATTTAATCATCCAGAAGTAAAACTAGATAGAAGAGATATTAGAGCTATTGAACCTGATGAGATACCTGAGTGCGTAGGTATCATTGGTGGTCCTCCTTGTCAAAGTTGGAGCGAAGCTGGTGCTGGACGAGGAATAAATGATAGCAGAGGTCAGTTATTTTATGATTACATTAGAATTATAAGAGAAAAAAAACCTCTTTTTTTCCTAGCTGAAAATGTAAGTGGTATTTTAGCTCAAAAGCATAACAAAGCTTTTACAAATATTTTATATCAATTTAAAGATGCTGGATATGAGGTAACTTATAAATTACTGAATGCTTGCAATTATGGAGTACCCCAAGATAGAAAACGGGTAATTATTATAGGATATAGAGAAGAGATGGGGGGAACCTTTGAATTTCCTCTGGAAAGCGCTAACATTTTAACTCTTAGAGATGCTATTTACGATCTAAGTGAAATTGAACCTATACCAGTAGCAGGAGAGGTATCTAAAACTCATCCGTTAGTACCTAATCATGAATATATGGAAGGTAGCTTTTCTAGTATTTATATGTCAAGAAATAGAGTCAGAAGCTGGGATGAGCCATCTTTTACAATTCAGGCAGGTGGTAGACATGCTCCGATACATCCCCAAGCACAAAAAATGATTTGGGTTGAGAAAGACAAATGGATGTTTGACCCCAATTCATTAAAACCGTACCGGAGATTATCCGTTAGAGAATGTGCCAGAATTCAAACTTTTCCAGATAATTTTATTTTCAAATATAACAATCTACTTGATGGATATAAAATGGTTGGAAATGCTGTACCTGTATTACTAGCCAAAGAGCTTGCCAGTAAAATAATTATAGATATAAAAGAATACCAAAATTTTGGTTTATGTAATCATGTGCTTCGTCACAAATATCCGACACAACTCACATTATTTGAACCCAGTTCTTCTTTTGCTTGAGACTTAATTTTATACAATACCATCAATCTATCACTCGTGCATGAGCGATTTCTCTGCCACCAATAGGACGAACTTGTGCAGCGAATAGTGAAACAATTGCCACAGTTTCTCCATTCAAGGTGAGAAATTCCACTTCATATCCCTTACCACCTTGATGTACCAAAACAACTGTACCTATATCACCCTGTTCTAATCCGTACTCTGAAATATGAGTTGTTAGAATAATTCTATCAAGTTCTGCAATCATTTTTCTCACCTTTTCAATGGATAGGCAGTCACAAATTATCTTGACCATCTGTAAGCTATGATTTACTAAAGATTTTACACAAGGATGAAACCATGACTAACACTCAAGAAATGGTTCGCTTTAATCTAGATTTGTCACCAGAACTTAATCAGGTATTAGAAGAACTTGCGAAAAAAACTGGTGGAACTAAAAGCGATGTTCTGCGTCAGGCAATTACCTTAATGCAAATTCTTGTTACAGCTAAAGAGCAAACTCAAAAATTAGGCCTTACGGATGTAGATCAGCTAATAGCTACTGAAATCATCATGCCATCTGAAGATGTACCAACAGAGCATCCACTGGAAACATTTATGGAAAGCTTTGGTGCATGGGAAGACGAACGCGCACCAGAAGAAATCATCAAAGAGATATATGATAGCCGTACTATTTCTAACTCTAAATATAGTCTGTGACTTATTTACTTGATACTGATACTTGCATTTATTGGCTTACTACTCCCTTCGGTGGTCTAAGATTACCTATCTTCTTTTTCTTCTTCCTATGCGCCAAGGGCGCACGCTGCGCGCTCCGTGTCCTAGCCTTCGGCACGCCGCTAGCCCCTAAGGGGGCGCTGCGCAAACGCGTCTAACGCGTCTTTGCGGTACCCTGCGGGAAGCCGCTGCGCGTCTACGTTAAATTAGGTATTCTTCTGGCGGGAAGGGAGTAATCGTTATTCAGTCAGAGAAAAGGTTAGGCAAGTAGGATGGAATCACATTTCCATTTGCATTATCACTGCTGCTGAACTGTACTTTGGTGCGTTTAATTCTAATCGAGTTGAAGAAAATTTTGCTCGTGCAGAATTTTTTATTGAACAGCTACCTGTTTTACCTCTTACTGATTCTGCTGTCAGACGCTTTGGAGAATTAAAAGCAGAACTCCGCAGACTAGGACAACCAATCGGCGATTTTGATTTACTCATTGCTAGTGTTGCTCTTACAGAAAATTATATTTTAGTTACGAACAATACCCGTCATTATGAGCGCATTACCGAACTACAACTGGAAAACTGGACTTTACCATAAAGATTTGCGCTCTTAAGTGCCCAAATGCGTTCGGTGAAACCTTTCTCGAAAGATAGCGACTGATCACCAGACATCTTCCTAGCTTATTCCAACAAGCCATGTGTAGAGCTAAAATGTAAGCACTGTAAACAGATGTAAATCAACAATGTTTTGGGCTGACAAAATCGCTGCTGATGCACAAGGCTACCAAGTTGTTAACGATTCCAAGACACCTTCTGGAAGGGTACATGTAGGATCGTTACGGGGCGTGGTTATCCATGACGTTATTTATCGAGCCTTGAAACACGCAGGTAAGCCCGTTAAGTTTTCATACGGCGTAGATGACTACGATGCACTAGATACAGTGCCTAAGTACCTTGAAGCCGAGAAGTTTTCGCCTTATCTTGGTTTTCCACTGTGCAATGTTCCCTCACCAAAAGATACAGCCAGTGATTATGCCAAGTATTTCATGGGTGAATTCTTAGAAGTCTTTGATTATCTGGGAGTCAAACCAGAAGTTTACTACCTGCGCGATTTATATCGTTCTGGAAAACTCGACCATTATATCGATATTTTTCTCAAAAATGCTCACCTAGTCCGAGAAGCATATAAAGAGGTGAGTAAGGCCGATCGCCCAAGTAATTGGTATCCATTTCAGGTTATTTGTGAAAACTGCGGTAAAATCGCTACAACTGTTGTCACAGACTACAACGGTTCAGAAGTTTTTTACACTTGTAAGCCGGATGCAACAAATTGGGTGCAAGGTTGTGGACACTCAGGCTGGGTTTCTCCGTTTAATGGCAACGGTAAGCTTCCTTGGAAGGTAGAATGGGTTGCAAAGTGGGATTTATTGGGTGTGACTATCGAGATGGCAGGTAAGGATCACTCTCAAAAAGGTGGTTCTAGAGATGTGGCAAATGCTATCTGTCGTAAGGTTTTAAACAAGCAACCTCCATTCCATTCTCCCTATGAATTTATTTTGGTGAATGGCACTAAGATGAGCTCATCCAAGGGAGTAGGTTCAAGTGCTAAAGAAATTGCTGATTTACTTCCTCCTGAATTGCTGCGTTTCTTGATGCTGCGTACTCAGCCAAGAACAGTTATCAATTTTGCTCCCAATTACGAAACAATCACCCGTCTTTTCCGAGACTATGATACTTTGATTGGAAAATATCAAGTTCAGATTGAGGCTAACGCTGAAAAACCAGAGTTGACTGAAGAGTTAATGCCTCTATATTATGCACAGTTGGGTGATAATATTAAACCTTACTATCCTTTTGATTTCAGTACGATAATTTCGCTTTTGCAAATTCCTCATATTGATATAAAAGAGGAGATAGCGCAACGCAGTCCTGAGTCTTTGAGTGAGTTTGACTGGCAAGTTTTAAATCAAAGGATTGCTGCTGCTAAGAAGTGGCTACAAGACTATGCGGATGAAGAAGAAAAACTCGTTCTTTATCTTGAGCGAGTTCCTGAAAAAGCTGGAGATTTGACTCAAGAGCAAGTTTCTTACCTGGAAAGGTTAATAGAGAATTTAGATAACTTAGTCGCTTGGGACAGTGAGGAGTTACAAACTACCTTATTTACGACATCAAAGGAATTGCAGATTCAACCGGCTAATGCATTCAAGGCTGTTTACTTGTCTTTTTTGGGTAAAGAACGTGGTCCCAAAGCAGGCGCTTTGTTGTCATACTTAGACAAATCTTTTGTGCTAGGTAGACTGCGAGAGGTCATTTAACTGAAGATATTTAACTTCATGTTTATATTCTCAGGTAATTGATAAATATTTGTTCGTAGTGCAGACTTTTAGCCTGCACTAAAAACGACATTTACTATCTATAATCTTGCCTCTGAATATCCCGCAAGCGAGCAGCATCACGAATACCATACTCAGGGCGAGTAAAACGATTTAACTGAGACTCAAAAAAGTCTCGATTTGCTTGTAAATGTTCAGGATCTGGATCATCTAAAGGATGACAAAGTACAGTCCGCAATGCTTGAATCACTGCAGAAGTGACGCAGTACATTGAACGTTGGAAACTAATTCCCAACTGAATCAACGTATCTTCTTCTCCTCGGCAATATTGCTTGTAGTAATCAACAAGATAAGATGGCAAGAAATGCAACATATCTTGCATGAGCAGTGTTGGTGGAATACCTGCAGTACCTACTGGAAAGACATCCGCATAGAGAATTCCATAGTGAAAGTCTTTTTGGTCTGTTGGTACTTGTCTTGCTTGAGCATTATAAGACTTTGTACCTCTAAAGGGAGCAGTACGATAAAAAACAGCTTCCACATAAGGTAATGCAGCTTCGTGAAGCCAGACAAAACCTTTAGATTTGGGAACGATTTCGTAGCATTCTCCACGAATATAAACGTTATGGTAAATAGGACGATTTGCAACTGCAAAAATTCCATTTACCAAAAAATTCATTGCTTCTGGGACACTTGTAATTTTTCCTTCGTCATATAAGTCTGACATCTCAAAAAATACGGGAGCCATCACTTCCCAAAACAAACCCAGATTAGCGTAGTAAGACATCTGACGACACTGTTCTATAAACATATCTGGGAACAGTTTGTAGAGTCCTAACATGAATGGATTGCCTTTGAAGTAAGCTTTGATTGCTCTGTCGGCATTCGCTTTGTATTCTTCAGTATCCAGGTAAGGGTCAAATTTCCCACCCATTTCTCTATGCCAAAGCATTGCTCGCATACAAGCTTCAGCAAATTCCATATTGATTCTGTCATGGAATAAGTGATGCAATAACTTGGGCATTTTGAAGGTTTCACCCTTCTCCATAAATGCTAAGAGTTCTGGATGAGCAGTTGCTTCCCCGCGCCAAACTCTTAAGTCGGCATCATCACCAGCATAATGATTGTGACGTTCTAAATACTCCTGAGAAATGAAGTATTTAAAAAAGGGAAATGGATCTAAGAATACTTGCTCAGCAATATATAATAAGTCACGCCAGTAAAAGTCCATCGGTACTGCATATGCTTTGTAAAGACCGATGATTTGCATTAAGTTTTCTGGCGTATCGGGCAACATTGCTCCGCCTGCTTCTAACCGATGAATCACTTCTGCAAATTCATGGGTAGAAGGAGGTAATTTGGCTTCAGTTTTGTTGGGAGTTTGTACCATTTTTATTTCCTCTTGGCTTGGGCAAGATTATGAAAAACGAACCGCATAGACGCGGAGCGGCTTCCCGCAGGGTAGGACGCAAAGAACGCAAAGAAAAGAGTTTTAAAGAGTTCTTGCGTAAGTCCTATTTATACAATTGACTTTTGCAAGAAACACTATGAACGACGTTTCTAACAAGGGACAAAAGTAGACTTTCAAGGCGGATTTATTGATTGAGAGCAACTTGAGTCGTTACGGTTTTTTCAATAGGAGGAATAGCAGCAACCATTGCTGCACTTGTTGTCTCACTCCAACGCACTAACCAATTAGGTTGTACTCCCAAGAACAAGATGAGGGCTGCTAAGATAAAAGCTGGCATTTTCTCAGACAACAGAACTTTGGGATAGTAAGCTAAGTCGTTGTCAAGTCTGCCAAAACAGGTACGGTTAAGCAGGATGACAAAGTAAACTGCGGTTAAGCCACTGGCGACGACACACAATAATGTTGGTATCGGAAAGATAGAGAAACTGCCTTGAAATACGATAAATTCAGCAATGAATCCTGTCATACCCGGAATACCAGCGCTTGCCATACCTCCTAAAATGAGTAGAGCGCTAATTAGGGGTAATCCGCGTATCGGACTCATTAAGCCATTGAGTTTATCTAACTCACGGGTTCCGACTTTGGCTTCTACAACTCCCACCAAATGGAAGAGGATGGCGAGGATAATACCGTGACTGAACATTTGGGCGATCGCACCAATCAGTGCTAACGGAGTACTGGCTGCTGCTGCTAACAATATATAACCCATGTGACCAATGGAACTGTATGCAACCATGCGCTTGATGTCTTTTTGAGCGATCGCAGTCACAGCCCCGTATATGGCACTAACTGCCCCCCAAGTTGCTAAACTGGGTGCAAGAATACTCCAAGCTTCGGGAAACAGTGCCATCCCAAATCGTAAAACGCCATAAGTTCCTAACTTCGCCAGCACTCCACCAAGAAGAATCGCAATCGGGGCTGAAGCTTCAACGTAAGCATCTGGTAACCAAGTGTGTAAGGGAACGAGAGGAATTTTGATTCCAAATCCTAGCAGGATTCCTAGAAGTAGAATGATTTGCAGTGCTGTTGATAAGGTTTGAGTCGAGAGTGTATTGTAATCAAAATTAGTTGAACCTGTGAGCCAAACTGTACCCAGAAATGTTGCTAGAATTAATGCTCCTGAAACGGCGGTATAAATTAGGAACTTCATCGCCGCATAAGTCCGCTTTTCTCCTCCCCAAATGGAAATCAGGAGATAGAAGGGTATTAATTCTAGTTCGTAGAACAGGAAGAAGAGCAACAAATTTTGTGCTGCAAATGCACCTGCAACTCCTCCACTGACTAATAAAATGAGGGAATAAAAAAAGCGGGGACGTTCAGTTGTTTGATTGCTGCTGTAAATAGCAATCCAGGTGAGCAAACTGTTTAACAGCAGCATGATTATGGAAAGTCCATCAGCCCCTAATTGGTAACTTAAACCAAGGGTTTCATTCCAAGGTAGATATTCCCGCAACTGCATTCCAGGAAGAGAGATATCAAATTTCAGCAGCAGGAAAATATTCCAAAGAAGAACAAATCCAGCAATGGTTAGGGCTGTTAAACGAACATTGATTGCAGGAAGAGAACGAGGTAGTAAACTAATCACAGCGGCTCCTAAAATAGGTAGCCAAATTAAGGTACTGAGCATAAATTGGTTCGTGATGTGATTGACAAAAAGAGTAAAAAACCGCAGAGGACGCAGCGAAAAGTCTGAGCGGAGGAAACCTCCGCTCAGATCTTTTCAAGAGAGAGAACGCAGAGGAAGAGAGAAGAGAGAGGAATTTTTCTTAGGTATATTGTTAACTCAACAGAGTGACTTTCCCATCGTCTAAATCGTAATAAGCTCCTACAACTTTCAATTTTCCTTGCTCAATTAACTGAGAAAGAACTAGTGATGATTTCAACTTTTGTACCTGCACCAAAATATTTGCTTTACAAGCATTTTCTACTTTGTCGCCTGGTAAGTTTTTTGATTTTTCTACACCTAGTTGAATGGCATCCAGCAAACTAGAAATGTGACCAGGAACTTGAGCACCTTTTATTGTGGCATCTACTGCACCGCATCTTTTATGACCAAGTACCATAATGACTTTTGAATTCAATATTAAACTGCCAAATTCTAAGCTGCCAATTTCTTCTGAGGTGGCGATATTACCAGCGACACGACATACAAATAAATCCCCAAATCCTTGGTCGAAAACAATTTCAGCAGGAACTCTTGAATCTGCACATCCAAGAATAGATGCAAACGGTTTCTGACTTTTTGCGACTTCAACAAGACGTGTAGGAGTTTGATTGGGGCTGCGACGTTTTCTTGTGACAAAGCGTTGGTTTCCTTCTATTAACGATTGCAAAGCCTGTTCGGGAGTTAAATCTTTTTTTTCTTCTTGTACTACTGCTTGTGCTACTGCTTGTTCAGAAACAACTAAATTAGAGCTAATTCCTGCTGTTAAAATTCCTGTTCCTAGTGCTCCTGCACCAAATTTGACCAAAGACCTTCTAGAAATGTTTTTCTTAATCATTGTTCTTTTCCTGATATTTCAAATTGGTGATGTTTCTTTTGATGGCTTGCAAAAATCAGATTTTAAAGTTTTTAAAAACGCAGATGCACGCAGACAAATTTGATTGTTCGTTATTAGTTGTGACTTGACTATTTTTACGGGCGCAAGGTTTTGCGCCCCATGTTACTCAGGGGTCTGGAAACTAAGAAATCAAGTTTAAGAGATGAAATCCCCAGTATTGCCAACTTACGACTGTTCCTAAGATGCTGACTCCTAAAAGCACGATGAATGCATAAAACTGGGTTTTTCCTGAGGTGCTATATTTCAAACCTTCTCCACTCAATATGGAAACTAAACCAACTAAGTTCACAATTCCATCGAATATCAAGCGGTCAATCATATCTGCCAGTTTTGAAATCATGTCAACACCGAAAACTATGCTCATCCGATACAGTTTTGGAGTGTAAAAGTCGTATGCTAGCAAGTCTTGCAAAGGTTTCAAAGGAAAGCGAATTGGTTTGGGAATGACATTACCTAGATAAATCACACTACCAATGCTGCAACTAAAAATACTTGACCAAATTAACAAAAGTGCGACATCTTTGTTAAGACTTGCCCAAGTTGGTAGTAGTGATAAGCTTTGCAAAACTAAGGGTAAATGGAGAGTAAAACCAAGCAAAATAATCATAGGTAGAGCCATTTGCCAACTCACTTCTGGTGAGCGATCGCTCATTTGCTTTGGTTGTCCGCCAAATATTAAACTAAATTCCCTGGTTAAGCTAAAAGCTGTTAAAGCGTTGACTGTTATAATCACTCCCACAAGCCAAGGTTGTGTTGTCCACACTCCTGACGCTAATTTCAGTAGCGCCCAAAAGCCGCCTAATGGTGGAAACCCAATTAATCCTAGAGTCCCTACTATATAGGCTATTCCAGAAACTGGACGGCGTGACCAAAGTCCCCCTAGGAGGCTGACATCTTGAGTGATGCTGTTCCAAACAATCGCACCAGTACTCATGACTAGGAGTGCTGAGGCTAAAGCGTGAGTGAGAACTAACAACAGTGCTGCTTCATCTTGTTGTGTTCCTACGGCGATAAATACTAAACCCATGTAGGCACTGACAGAGTATGATAAGCAGCGTTTGATGTCAACTTGGGCGATCGCAATTAAAGAACCACCCACTGCTGTGACTGCACCAATAACTACCATTGCAGAAGTTGCGACAGGCGACAAGCTGAAAACTGGTTGCAGCTTAATCAGCACCCAAGCACCAGTCGCAACAACTACGGAATTCCGTAAAATTGTACTCGGAACAGGTCCCTCCATTGCCTCATCTAACCACAAATGCAAGGGAAATTGAGCACATTTACCCATCGGACCTGCCATCAATGCCAGACATGTTAATGTTATTAAGGTTGGGTTGACATTGGCAGTAGCCGCCCATTCTGCTAATTTGGTGTAGTTCCAAGTCCCAGCTTGTGACCATATTGCCAGAACTCCCATCAGCAGAAATAAATCTCCCACCCGCTTGGTTAAGAAAGCATCTCTAGCACCTGTGACAACCAAAGGCTGACTAAACCAAAGTCCTACTAGTAAGTAGGTTCCTAAAGTTAGGATTTCCAAAATCACATAACTGAAAAACAAAGAGTTACATAATGCAAGGGCGCATAACCCAGCTTCAAACAATCCCAAAAGTGAATAAAAGCGCGCCCAGCCCCAATCCATCTCCATGTAGCCGACAGCAAAAATTTGTGCTAGCAAATTTAAGCCGGTAATGACAACCATCGCGCCGACACTTAATGAGGAGATTTCTAAATCAATCGAAAGATTTAAACCAGCCGTACTTAGCCAAGGTATAGATATCTCATATGGCACTTGATTCCAGGCGATTGGTAATACAAAAGCAGAATGAATAAACCCAAGAAATGTCATGACCAAGTTAATGTAACCTGCTGGTCTTGGTCCCGTGCGTTTAATGATTCCTGGAGACCAAGGTACGGCTGAAACCGCACCAATTAAAGCATAGCAAGGAACCAACCAAACAGTTTCAACTAGAAAATGATCCATTAATTCTCCTCTCAATTTGCTGCACAACAGAGCACAGTTGTCAACCAACAACCGTTGCTTTGGATAACACAGATATGCGAATTGAAAAAATTAACCTTTATTTTATTTTTGTTAAATCATAGATTACCCCATATCAATGAAAAGGGGAATAAGTTAGCTAAATAATTAATAGATGTTTACTGTAATAAATTCTTATACTATTGGAATTTCCAAGAGTAACTATTATTTTTTCTCTATATGTTGTTCAATATACAAAAATACCAGACGCAATTCGTTGCGTCTGGTGCGATGCTTTTCGTTTGAGTTAGTAAATTCTTTCTACGACTTGCCCATTTTCTGATAAACTGTGAGCAATTATTGATGACTGGTATGAAAGCTGACTGATGGGAGCAGGCTTCATTTCACCCCGAAAGTCCAGCAGTTGCACAAGCAGAAGGTAGGCAACTGCCAAAATGATGGAAATAGCACCTGTGATAATTGCAACTATTTTTCCACGATTCATCAATCTCACCTTTTATGTAATATATAGTACTATCGCATATTAAAATTGCGATACCACAAAACTACGCTACCTTATATTAAAGAATATTAAAGAATTATTCTGGTTAAGTTTACAGTCATGTCCCTAACTGAAAATGTTCTTGCGCAACTACCAGGCAATGTTTTAGACAAGTTACGTCAAGCTGATCGGATTTTGACATCACTCAGAGAAGGTGACGCCGCTGTACCAGTCGTGGTGAAAGAAACTCAGCAACCTAATGGTGTTGTAGATTGGGATGTTGTGATTTGTGGCGGGACATTAGGCATTTTAATTGGTTGTGCTTTAGCTTTGAAAGGCGTGCGAGTCGCGTTAATAGAACGCTCAATTTTGCGTGGAAGAGAACAAGAATGGAATATTTCTCGTAAAGAATTACAAATTTTTGTGGAGTTAGGTTTACTGACGGATGCAGAATTGGAACAGGCGATCGCAACAAAATACAACCCCGCTAGAGTTAGCTTTTATGGTGGTACAGAAGTTTGGGTAAAAGATGTCCTCAACATCGGTGTCGATCCAGTTTATTTGCTGGAAACTTTAAAGCAGCGATTTCTTGCATCTGGTGGAAAGTTATTTGAAAACACTCCATTTACACAAGCAGTTATTCATCCTGATGGAGTGGTAGTCAATAACCAATTCAAAACCAGGTTATTAATTGATGCAATGGGACATCTTTCTCCCATAGTACAACAAGCACGTCAGGGACAAAAACCAGATGCACTGTGTTTAGTTGTGGGAACTTGTGCTCAAGGTTTTCCAGAAAACCACACAGGCGACTTATTGTTATCGTGTACGCCTGTGCAAAATCAATGTCAATACTTTTGGGAAGCTTTTCCAGCAAGAGATGGTAGAACGACTTATCTATTTACTTACATGGATGCCAATCCACAACGCTTGAGTTTAGAAGCTCTGTTTGAGGATTATCTACGTTTCATGCCACAATATCAAGGCGTGGAGTTGAGCCAGTTGACATTTCAACGCGCACTTTTTGGCTTTTTCCCCTCCTATCGTCATCCTCTAAAGATATCTTGGAGTCGCATTCTACCCGTTGGAGATAGCAGTGGAAGTCAGTCTCCCTTAAGTTTTGGTGGTTTTGGTGCAATGGTGCGTCATTTGCAGCGTTTAACATTAGGCATTCACGAAGCGCTGCAAACAGATCAGTTATCTGCAAAGGGAATGACACAACTACAAATATACCAACCTAGCTTAGCAGTGACTTGGCTGTTTCAAAAGGCAATGAGTGTTAACGTCAATCAAAAAATTGAGCCAAATCAAATTAACCAACTCTTGTCTGCAGTCTTTCAACAAATGCAACAACTCGGTGAACCTGTACTCAAACCTTTTCTACAAGATATAGTACAGTTTCCAGCACTGACAAAAACACTCATAAAAACTTTCTTAACACATCCAGGGTTGGTTGCCAAAGTCATTCCTCAAGTTGGTTTGGGAACTTTACTGGATTGGATGCTTCACTATGGAAATTTAGGAACTTACTCTATTTTATTTTGGTTCAGTCAAATTTTAGAACCGTGGAAGAAAAGTTTACCTAGTATACCTAAATATTATTGGAATCGCTGGAGTGATAGCTGGAAGTATGGTTCTGGTAGTGATTATTTTGATTGATCATTTGAGAACTGCTAAATTTTTAGGGAACAATGCGTTACCTGCTATAATTCTGATGCAGTAATGACTGGGGACAGCCCATGCAGGATATCCATAGCTAGACTGTAAGGGCATAAACGTAGTCTAAGACTGTACCTATCTGCGATCGCACGCGTCGTGGATACAAAGTGTTCATTGCCTGTGGAGACGATCTGGCGAAGACTGGCAATAGTCTAGTTAAGAGTCAAATAAGCAGCGAACTTGGTAGAGAAATATGACTTCAGTCTGTCTCATAACATCTTTTAAGTCAATATCGTTGAGCAGTGAGAAATCAACGTGAAAGCACAAGTATTTAGAGGCGTTAATCAACTTTCTTACGAAGATATCCCCGTACCGACACTCGAACCGGATGAAGTGTTGGTGCAGGTGCAAGTCGTCGGGTTGTGTCAGTCGGATATCAAAAAAATTCGTTATCCTTTGTATGAACCACCGCGAATTTTTGGGCATGAAACTGCTGGAACCATATCAGCAATTGGTTCTGAAGTAACAGGCTGGCAAATTGGACAACGGGTGGCAGTGATGCATCACATTCCCTGTATGCGTTGCGGCTACTGTCTAAGTGATAATTTCTCCATGTGCGAAACCTACAAAAATATCTGCACGACAGCAGGGTTTGCACCAAGCGGCGGAGGTTTTGCAGAATATGTCAAAGTTCCCGGTCATATTGTGCAAAACGGAGGATTAATTCCCATTCCTGATAATATTAGTTTTGAAGAAGCAAGTTTTGTAGAACCAACAAACTGCTGCCTAAAAGCAGTGAAGAAAGCTCAAATTGCCCCAGGACAAACAGTTTTGATCACTGGTGCTGGACCAATCGGCTTAATGTTTATTATGTTGGTGAAGTATTTTGGGGCAAGGGCGATCGCCACTGATTTACTCCCATCCCGCATTGAAAAAGCTTTAAGTGTAGGTGCAGAAGCTGCATTTGATGCCCGTGACGCCAATTTACCAGCCAAAATTCATGAGTTAACCAATGGCATGGGTGTTGATGTGAGCTTACTTGCTGTCCCAAGTGAGAAAGCTTTCTTTCAAGCTCTTGATTGTACTCGCAAAGGCGGCAAAATCCTCTTTTTCGCGGAGTTTCCGGATCAGGTAGAAATTCCGATTAATCCGAATATTCTCTACCGTAGGGAAATTGATTTGATGGGCAGCTATAGTTCATCATACCGCATTCAAAGTCTAGCGGCTGATATTGTTTTTAATCGACGCATTGACGTGCAGGCCTTGATTAGCGATCGCTATCCATTACAAGATTTATCAGCAGCAGTAGAACAGGCGATCGCTCCTACTGCCGAGACGTACAAGATTTTGATTTATCCGTAGAGGGGGAACAAGGGGACGAATCAATTCACGCATTCGCAATCCGGAGAAATTCAAAATTGAGAATTCTTCCCCGTCCCCTGTCTTGTGATCTCTGATTGCTCAATCATCTGCCCTGTGACCGTTCAATGCAGATAGTCAGTTTTTTTGCTAAAACCTGAACGTGAGGTTCATTCAGCATTGTTATATGATCACCTGAAACAAGGTGAATATCCAGAGGTTGAGCAGAAAACTTGTCCCAGCCAAATCCTAGTTCTTCTAAAATCTCAGAGTTTGCATGACTAACAGCATCAATCTCGCTAGCGTTAAAAAACGTAATCACAGCCGGAGAGATTGCTTGTGGCATATAAACAGAAGCAGTTTGATGGTTAGTTTTGAAAACCTGCACGCCTCCGCGAAGTTGCTTGATTCCAACATTAGGAGGTAGTAAATTGACCATTTGTAACTGCTGTTTGAAGTAGTTCAGTTGCTCCATAGGATCAAGAACTTTGAGAGCTTCTTCAGATACGTTTAAACTTTTTGCGTAAACCTTTTCAAATAAGCTAGCAATCATGTTCAGCCATCCAGCATCATCCAGGTGATTAAAATTTAGTTCATTAGTTCTATAACCTGGTGCAACAGAGTCCAAAAGGGCAAGTAGAGCGACCTCATATCCCCGCTTATGTAACTGAGTCGCCATCTCAAAAGCTACCATACCGCCAAAGGAATGACCACCCAAAAGGTACGGTCCAGAGGGTTGAATGGACTGTATTGCTTCAATATAATAAGCTGCCATATCCTCTATTCGTGTGTGCGGTTTTGATTCCCCGTCAAGACCGAGTGATTGTAGTCCATAGAATGGTTGCTCTTTACCTAAATGATGTGCCAAGTTGTACAAGTAGATAGTATTGCCACCCGCTCCAGGCACGCAGAAGAAAGGTCGCTTAGAACCATTAGGTTGAATAGGTACTAAAGGAGACCAATTTAAAGCATCTATCGGCTGGCGGAGAATAGTCGCTAGTTGTTCAATAGTTGAGTTTTGGAAGAGTGTCGCCAAGGGTAGATTTTGCTTGAATTGCTGCTCAATCTGAGCCATCAATTGCACCGCTAAAAGAGAATGACCACCCAGTTCAAAGAAATTATCCTTTACTCCAACAGGGTAGACTTTCAAAACTTCTGCCCAAATTTGGGCCAGTTTCTGTTCTACGATGTCAAGGGGTGGGACAAAACTAGCTTGCACAGAAAGGTTGTTTGTATCAGGTGCAGGCAGGGCACGGCGGTCTACCTTACCGTTGGGCGTCAGGGGCAACGACTCCAGCATCACTATTGCAGATGGTAGCATGTACTCTGGCAGCTTTACTTTGAGGAATTGACGCAGTTCGCTAATTGTGGGTGCCTTGTGCTGTTGTGGCACGATGTAAGCGACTAAGCGTTGCTCCCCTGGGGTGTCTACTCTAGCTGTGACGACAACTGAGTGAACTGATGGGTGTTCGCTCAGCACTGCTTCTATCTCGCCTAACTCGATGCGGAAGCCGCGAATCTTGACCTGGTTATCGATGCGTCCCAGGTATTCTATGTTACCATCCGGTAAATAGCGTGCTAAGTCCCCAGTTTTATATAATTTTGAATTTTGAATTTTGAATTTTGAATTGTAAAAGGGGTTAGGGATGAATTTTTCTTGTGTTAACTGTGGACGGTTGAGGTAGCCTCGCGCTAAACCAACGCCACCAATGTGCAACTCTCCTGGTACACCGATGGGGACTGGTTGCAGATTGCTGTCTAGGATGTAGATTTGCGTGTTGGCGATTGGGCGACCAATGGAAGCTTTGTTGTCGCCATCAGTGCATTTTGCTACAGTGGCACAGACACTAGCTTCTGTTGGCCCGTAGGCGTTGAAGAAGTTTCTGTTAGTAGACCAAAGTCTTATCACCTCAGCAGAACAAGCTTCTCCTGCTACAATCATTGTTTGCAGTGCGGGGAGTTCTTCAACAGGCAGGACACAGAGCGCCGACGGAGGTAGCGTAATATGCGTAATGCAATCATCGCGTAATCGCTGAATTAACGGCATACCAGGCAGTAGAGAGTCTTTTGTTCCCAGGTAAAGTCTTGCCCCTGAGGCTAAAGCCATCACGATTTCTGAGATAGAAGCATCAAAACTGAGAGAGGCAAACTGAAGAATACGACTTGAGTTTTGGACGCCAAAAGTCTGAATCTGGGCTTGAGCTAAGTTGCAAAGTCCGGTGTGCGTAACCATCACACCCTTCGGTCTGCCTGTAGATCCGCTCGTGTAAATCACATTCGCCAGATTAAAAGCCCTCACCCCACTGATCGGGTTATGGTGGTAGTTTTGGGCGATTTGTTCACAGACCTCATCCAAACAGAACGCTTGAGCTTGATGCTGTGGTAATCTCTCAACTAAGTGCTGTTGCGTCAGCAGTATTCCTACAGTAGCATCTTCTAACATGAAACTAAGACGTTGTGTTGGATATTCTGGGTCAAGCGGCACATAAGCCCCACCCGCCTTGAGTATCCCAAGTAGTCCCACCACCATTAAGAGTGAACGTTCCACACACAGACCAACCAGCACCTCAGGACCAACACCCAAACTTCTCAACTGATGCGCCAATTGGTTAGCGCGACAATTCAACTCGTAGTAGGTAAGCTGTTGATTTACTCTTCGAGAAGCCGCGCAGAGCGCGTCTACATACACAATTGCTACTGCATCCGGGGTGCGTTGTGCCTGTTCCTCAAACAATTGATGGATACACTTATCAGTAGGATACTCCACAGTAGTATCATTCCACTCCACGAGTAACTGTTGTTGCTCTGGCTCAGTAAGCAGGGGCAATTGGGAAACCGGCCCAATAGGATTGGCAACAATCCCACAAAGCAATGTCTGGAAATGCCCCAGCATACGGATAATCGTGGCATCATCAAATCGGTTAGTATCATAGCTGATTTTCACAGACAATTGCTCACCAAAGACAGCTGCCACTACTGTTATGGGATAATTGGTTTGTTCAATGCCCCGAATACTAGAAATTTCCAAACTGCCATTGCGTGGTTGCACAGCAGCATCGACTGGATAATTCTCAAACACTACAATGCTCTCAAACAAGGAGGTTCCCCTGGGGACTTCGCTCCAGCCCTGAATCTCAACTAGTGGACTATATGAGTATTGCTCACACTCAAATGCTAGTGCCTGTAAATCCTTTAACAAAGGCAGCAGTTGTGTTTCTCTTGAGACTTGTACTCGCACTGGCAGGGTGTTGATAAACAGTCCCACTATAGATTCTATGCCCACAAGAGATGGCGGACGACCAGACACAGTGGCACCAAAAACGACATCTGTTTCTCCACTGTAACGACACAGCAGTAGTGCCCAGGTTGCCTGCACCAGATTATTCACACTGAGTTGATGCTGTCGTGCAAAAGACTGTACATCAGCTGTTGCTTGCACGCTCAACTGGATTTGTTGTTCACTGTAGCTAGAGTGTGACTGCTCTCGGTTTGACAATGGTTTATCCACTGTCAAAGGAGTTGGTGCAATAAAGCCTTGGAGTTTTTGTCGCCAAAATTTTTCAGCTAGTGCTAAGTCTTGTTTCTGTAGCCAAGCGATGTAGTTTCGGTAGCTTGCAGTTGGTTCATAACGCAAACTTTCACCTTGAGAAAATGCTTGATAAAAGTACAATAGGTCTTTGAAAATCAAAGGTACCGACCAGCCATCAAGCAATATGTGATGAAAACTCCAAACAAATTGATAACAGTCCTTATCCAATTGAATGAGATTGAGGCGCATCAATGGTGCAACAGAAAGTTGAAAGCCCTGCTGCCGTTGTGAGTGCAAGAAAATTTCTAATTGCTGTTGCTGTTGTTCAACAGATAACTCTCGCCAGTCAAGAGTCTCTACAGTGACTTTCACTTGGTGATACACTACTTGAAGTGGTTCGCTCAAGTGTTCCCAAACAAAAACAGTCCTCAAGACGGAATGCCGCGCTACCACTTGCTGCCAAGCTTGCTCAAAGGCTTGCACTTCCAGGTTTCCCCTCAAGGTGCAACTCAACTGCTCAAAATACACTCCCGATTCTGGGGCATACAAACTATGAAAGAGCATGCCTTGTTGCATGGGCGAGAGCGGATAAATATCCTCAATATTTTTCCAGTTGGTTTTGCCCAGTTCTTGTTTGAATGCTAGGCTTACCAACACTTGGTCGAGTTCTAGCTGGCTAAGCTTGACTAATGGAAAATCTGAAGGTGTATAACCTCCGCTTTCATGAGCTAAACAATGAACAATCAGCTCACGCAATGTCAGTACGAACTCTTGCGCTATACTCTCGATTGTGGCGTGTTTATGGATATTTGTGCTGTATGTCCAATTTATTTGCAGTTGATTTCCAATAATCATGCCAGTAATATCTAGCATGTGAGTGCGACTGCCATGCAAACTTTGGTTAGCTCCAGCAGACTCAGTAGCTAGTTGGATACCAGAAGACGTATTTAAAACTTGATCAAATTGACCCAGATAATTGAAGCTGATCTGTGGTTGAGGAAGTGTTTGTAGTTTGGTGCTGATTTCTGCGTCCCGACTAAGATAGCGCAATAAGCCATAGCCAATTCCCTTGTTTGGAATGGCGCGCAACTGTTCTTTGACCAATTTTAAGGCATCTTTGGGATTGTCTGTTACTTTTAGTTCTATAAGCACAGGGAAAATCGTCGTAAACCAACCGACAGTGCGTGATAAATCAACATTCTCAACAATATCTTCCCGCCCATGACCTTCTAAATTGAGCAGCACAGAATTAGAGTTCGTCCATCTCCCCAATAAGAGCACCAAAGCAGTCAACAGCACATCGTTAATCTGAGTGTTGTAAGCTTTAGGCACATCTTGCAACAGCGCTGTTGTTTCTGCCGAATTTAACGACACTCTGACTGTACTAGCAGATGCGACAGTGTTAATTCCCTGTGCATAATCCACTGGTATAGAAGAAACTGAGGAGCGAGATTCACTCAGCCAATAAGCTAGTTCTGATTTGAGAGCAACTCCCAGCGCATATTCTGCTAGTCGGTAAGCCCAATCTTTGAAAGAAGTTGTCTTGGGAGGTAACGCCAGCACTTTGCCCTGACTAATTTGCTGGTAAGCTGTCTGCAAATCCTCCAGCAAAATTCGCCAGGAAACGCCGTCAACTACCAAATGGTGGATAACTATGAGTAATCGGCTCGGTTTGTCAACACCCAGCGTAAGAAAGGCAACTCGCACTAAATCCTTTGACAGATTTAAGCTAGCCTGTAATTGTGCTGCAGTCGTTTCAATCGCAGTTGTTTGCTCACCTGCTGATAGTGTAGATAAATCTACCCACAAGAAAGCAGCGTTATCAGCACTCTTGACGTGAATCTGTTGCCAATCAGACTCAGACAATACAAAGCGTAAGCGTAGGGCATCATGATGTAACAGCAAGTACTGCACAACTTGCTCTAATAATTCTGGTTTCCACTCAGGTGGCACAGATAGCAGAAATGATTGATTGAAGTGGTGTGGTTGTGGTATATTCTGCTGAAAGAACCAGTGTTGAATCGGCGTCAGTGGTGCCGCTCCTGTCACCAGACCTTGTTCTGCCACGATAGCCCCAGTTGTGCTTGCTACTGCTGCTAACTCAGATATTGTCTGATGCATAAACAGCTGCTTGGGACTGAGCACAATTCCTATCTGATTTGCTCTGGCAATAATTTGAATACTGAGAATCGAATCTCCACCGAGTTCAAAGAAGTTATCATGTATGCCCACTTGTTTCACTCTCAGGACACCAGCCCAAATGTGCGCCAGCATTTCTTCAATTCGGGTGCGCGGGGCAACATATTTGTCTAACAGTTCGCGATTTAACTCTGGTGCTGGTAGGGCACGGCGATCTACTTTACCGTTCGGAGTCAGAGGCAGGGACTCCAGGATAACTATCGCCTGAGGCACCATGTACTCTGGCAGCTTTGCTTTGAGGAATTGACGCAATTCGCTAATTGTGGGTGCTTTGTGTTGTTGTGGCACGATATAGGCGACTAAGCGTTGACCCCCTGGGGTGTCAACACCTGCTGTGACCACAACTGAGTGAACTGATGGGTGTTGACTCAGTACTGCTTCTATCTCGCCTAACTCGATGCGGAAGCCGCGAATCTTTACCTGGTTGTCGATACGTCCCAAGTATTCGATATTGCCATCAGGCAAATAGCGTGCTAGGTCCCCGGTTTTGTAGAGGCGGGAATTTGGGTCAGTGCTGAAGGGGTTGGGGATGAATTTCTCAGTTGTCAACTGTGGGCGGTTGAGATAGCCTCGTGCCAAACCAGCACCACCGATGTACAACTCTCCTGGTACACCAATTGGCACTGGTTGTAAGTGCGAGTCTAGGATGTAAACTTGCGTATTGGCGATTGGGCGACCGATGGGAGGTGAGATATGCTCTCGCCCATTGGCAACTACCAGCCCAGAAGTTGTGACAACAGTATTCTCAGTTGGACCATAATTATTTACTACGAGTAAGGGGAGTAAATCTGATGGATACTGATGAAGCTTATCCCCTCCAGTCAGTATATAACGCATTGCTAAACTTTGTGTCCATTCCAAAGACAGTAATTCCTGTGCAAGTGGTGTTGGCAAAAAACTGATAGTGACCTTTTGTGATATCAACCAATCTCGCAACTCAACAGGTGAGCCAAGCAGTTCATATTTAACTAAGTAGATACTTGCTCCCACAGTAAGGTAGGGCCATAATTCCCATACTGTAGCATCAAATGCTGTTCCTGCTAGCTGAGTGGCTTTGTCTAATCGAGTGATTTCAAAGGCTCTTTTGTGCCAGAACACCAGATTTAGCAGTCCTTGATGAGCAACCAGCACTCCCTTGGGCGCTCCCGTAGAACCGGAGGTGTAAATCACATAAGCCAAATGACTTGCTTGCACACCAGTGATTGGATTATTCTGACTCAACTGACTAATAAGGGACCACTCAGTATCCAAGCATACAAGCTGCGCTTGATGCTGTGGTAGTCTCTCAACCAAGTGTTGTTGGGTCACAAGCACTCCTACTTGAGCATCTTCTAGCATGAAACTAAGGCGTTGTGTTGGATACTCTGGGTCTAAGGGCACATAAGCACCACCCGCCTTGAGAATTGCCAACAGTCCCACTACCATCTCTAGTGAGCGTTCCACATAAATGCCGACCAGTACATCTGCTCTTACACCCAAAGACCGCAAGTAGTGCGCCAATTGGTTCGCACGACAATTCAACTCATCGTAGGTAAGTTGTTGATTTTCATACACCACTGCCACTGCATGGGGGGTGCGCTCTACCTGTTCTTCAAACAACTGATGGATACACTTATCAGTAGGATACTCCACAGTCGTCGAGTTCCACTCGACGAGTAACTGCTGTCGCTCAACTTCACTCAGCAAGGGCAATTGCGAAATCGGCTGCTGTGGATTGCTCACAATCCCCTCAAGCAATGTCTGGAAATGCCCCGCCATCCGCTTGATAGTGGTAGCATCAAACAAGTCAGTGTTGTACTCCCACACACCCACCAGTCCCGTAGCAGTGTTCTCCATTGATAAAGTTAAATCAAACTTTGCAGTTGCGCTTTCTGCCACTAATGGACTGACACTTAACCCAGTCAGGTTGAGTTGAGGCATAGGCGCATTCTGGAGGACAAACATCACCTGAAACAGCGGTGTATGGCTTAAGTCCCGTTGTGGCTGCAATGCTTCCACCAACATTTCAAATGGCAAATCTTGATGAGCATAGGCATCGATTGCCATGTCCCTGACGCGACCGAGTAATTCACTAAAGCTGGGATTACCTGAGACATCAGTACGCAGAACTAAAGTATTGACAAAAAAGCCAATTAACCCTTCAAGTTCACGAAGATTGCGATTAGCAATGGGAGACCCCACCAGGATGTCTTCCGTACCTGTGTAGCGATAAAGTAATATATCAAACGCGGCCAACAGCGTCATGAATAAGGTGACTCCTTGTTGCTGACTCAGTTGTGTGAGCGCAAGAGTTAGCTTAGAAGACAGTGCAAAGGTAAGATGTGCCCCAGCGAAGGTTTGCTCTGCCCCTCTGGGTCGGTCGGTGGGGAGCGATAATAAAGCTGGTGCGTTTGCCAGTTGTTGTTGCCAGTAAGCCAGTTGGGTTTGCAGTACTTCCCCTTGCAACCACTGTCTCTGCCACACTGCAAAGTCCGCGTACTGAACTTTTAGTGGCGCTAAAGGTGTTAGCGTAGCGTCCCGCAGGCCGGGCTGACCTTGAGAATAAGCATTATACAGCGCTGCCAGTTCCTGAACAAACACACCCATTGACCATCCATCACTGATGATGTGATGCATACACACAAGTAAAATATATTCTGTCTGCTTAAGTACTACTAATGTCGTCCTGAATAACGGTTCACTTGCTAGATCAAACGGTTGCTGCGCAAGTGAGCTCGCCAATTGTTGTGTTGCGATTTCTTGCTCAGTTATGGGTAAATGCTGCCAGTCAACAATTGACAATGTCCAAGCAGTTTCTGAGTGAATGATTTGAACCGGTTGTCCATCAACTGTAATGAAGTTAGTGCGTAAGGCTTCGTGGCGATGAATAATTTCTCGCAAGCTTTGTTCTAAGGCTGTCACTTGAAGCTGACCTTGCAGTCGCACAGCCCCAGGAATATTGTAGAAAGCACTGTTGGGCTTTAACTGGTCTAAAAACCACAAACGCTGTTGAGCAAATGACAGTGGTAAGTCTGCATTCCTTGGGGTTGGTAAAAGCGGTGGTACTGTCAATTCTAACTGCTGTTGCTGCCACTGCTGTATCTCTCGCGCCAATTGTGCAACTGTCACTGCTGCAAACACGCTGCGCAATGGAAGTTCCACTTTCAAGCAGGTACGTATGCGTGAAATCAGTTGGGTTGCCAGCAGCGAGTGTCCTCCAAGTTCAAAGAAGTTATCATGAATGCCTACTTGTTTCACTCTCAGGACACCAGCCCAAATGTGCGTCAGCATTTCTTCGATTGGGGTGCGCGGGGCAACATATTTGTCTAACAGTTCACGATGTAACTCTGGCGCTGGCAGGGCACGGCGGTCTACTTTACCGTTGGGCGTTACGGGCAAAGCTTCCAAAATGACTATTGCAGATGGCACCATGTATTCTGGCAGCTTTACTTTGAGAAATTGACGCAACTCGCTAATTGTGGGCGCTGTGGGAAGTTGTGGCACGATGTAGGCGACTAGGCGCTGATCCCCTGGGGTGTCAACTCTCGCTGTGACCACAACTGAGTGAACTGATGGGTGTTGGCTCAATACTGCTTCTATCTCCCCCAATTCGATGCGGAAGCCGCGAATCTTTACCTGATTGTCGATGCGTCCTAGGTATTCGATGTTGCCATCAGGCAAATAACGGGCTAAGTCTCCTGTCTTGTACAGACGATTCCATTTTGAATTTTGAATTTTGAATTTTGAATTTTCAAAGGGGTTGGGGATGAATTTCTCAGTTGTCAATTCTGGGCGGTTGAGGTAGCCTCTTGCCAACCCCGCACCAGCAATATGTAATTCTCCTGGTACACCGATGGGGACTGGTTGTAAATGCGAGTCTAGAATGTAGATTTGCGTATTGGCGATTGGGCGACCGATGAAGGCTTTGTTGTCGCCATCAGTGCATTTTGCCACAGTGGCACAGACACTAGCTTCTGTTGGCCCGTAAGCGTTGAAGAAGTTTCTGCCAGCAGACCAAAGTCTTATCACCTCAGCAGAACAAGCTTCTCCTGCCACAATCATTGTTTGCAGTGCGGGGAGTTCCTCAACAGGCAGGACACAGAGCGCCGACGGTGGTAGCGTAATATGCGTAATGCAATCATCGCGTAATCGCTGAATTAACGGCATACCAGGCAGTAGAGAGTCTTTTGTTCCCAGGTAAAGTCTTGCCCCTGAGGCTAAAGCCATCACGATTTCTGAGATAGAAGCATCAAAACTGAGAGAGGCAAACTGAAGAATACGACTTGAGTTTTGGACGCCAAAAGTCTGAATCTGGGCTTGAGCTAAGTTGCAAAGTCCGGTGTGCGTAACCATCACACCCTTCGGTCTGCCTGTAGATCCGCTCGTGTAAATCACATTCGCCAGATTAAAAGCCCTCACCCCACTGATCGGGTTATGGTGGTAGTTTTGGGCGATTTGTTCACAGACCTCATCCAAACAGAACGCTTGAGCTTGATGCTGTGGTAATCTCTCAACTAAGTGCTGTTGCGTCAGCAGTATTCCTACAGTAGCATCTTCTAACATGAAACTAAGACGTTGTGTTGGATATTCTGGGTCAAGCGGCACATAAGCCCCACCCGCCTTGAGTATCCCAAGTAGTCCCACCACCATTAAGAGTGAACGTTCCACACACAGACCAACCAGCACCTCAGGACCAACACCCAAACTTCTCAACTGATGCGCCAATTGGTTAGCGCGACAATTCAACTCGTAGTAGGTAAGCTGTTGATTTACTCTTCGAGAAGCCGCGCAGAGCGCGTCTACATACACAACTGCCACAGCATCCGGGGTGCGTTGTGCCTGTTCCTCAAACAACTGATGGATACACTTATCAGTAGGATACTCCACAGTCGTGTCATTCCACTCCACGAGTAACTGCTGTTGCTCTGGCTCAGTAAGCAGGGGTAATTGGGAAATTGACTCAATAGGATTGGCAACAATTCCACAAAGCAATGTCTGGAAATGACCCGCCATCCGCTCGATAGTACTGCTATCAAACAAGTCGGTGTTATATTTCCAGATACCTTTGAGCGGTCCTGTGACATCAAAAATGGTCAAAGTTAAATCAAAAGCAGCCCCTTTTGACTCTGGAGTTATAGACTCCACAATTAACCCATCACTATCCATCAGTGATAATTGTCCCTCACTTTGGCGAGAGCGATCCCAGACGAACGCCACTTGATAAAGTGGTGAACGGCTTGGGTCGCGTAACGGTTGCAGTCGCTCGACTAGCACCGGGAACGGATAGTCTTGGTGTTCTAGCGCACCTAACACACAAGAACGCACTCGGCAAAGCAACTCTCGAAATGTAGGATTTCCAGAAAGATCCGCACGGCATACAACGGGATTAGCAAAATAACCAACAATCCTTTCAAAATCAGTTAGGCTGCGACCAGCCATTGGAGTGCCAATTAAGATATCTTCTTGATTTGTGTAGCGTAGTAATAGTACCTGGAATGCTGCTAGCACGATTGTGTAAAGAGTTACACCTTCTGCTTTTACTAGTTCCAAGAGTTTATCGGTCAGTTTTTCCTCTAGAACGAAAGAGTAGGAAGCGCCTTCATAAGTTTGCACTGGTGGTCTGGGTCGATCTGTTGGCAAATTCAGTATCGGCAACTCTCCAGCTAACTGATCACGCCAGTAGTTCCACAACCGCTCTCCTTGCTGACTTGCTAACATTTGGTTTTCCCACCGTACGTAATCAAAGTATTGCAGGTTTTGGGGTGGGAGTGCGACCTGTTGACCTGTCTTGATTGCTTCATAAAACACCCTAAGTTCACTGACAAGCAATTCCAAAGACCAAAAATCCACAACTATGTGGTGTGCCGTCATTAGCAGAATCACTTCTTTTCCAGCTGACGCATCTGTTAAGGTGTTTTTAATCAACAAATTAAAGCGTAGTACAGGTCCGTTGTTCAGGTCGAAGGGGCGATCGCTTTCACTCACAAGCCAGTTGTGAAAGTCATCTTGGCTCCAATTAGCAGCTTCTTGCACACTAAAGCAGACTTCTTGATTTTCTTGAATCGTTTGCACTGGTTCACCGTGCTGTACGGTGTAGGTAGTTCTCAGAACTGGATGGCGCTCAATTAAGGCGATCGCTGCCTGTCGCAATGCTGGAATGTCTACATTCGACACTAAGCGTGCTGCATATGCAAGGTTGTAAGCAGCACTATTAGGTGCTAGTTCGTATAAGAACCAAAGTGCTTTTTGTCTATAGGAAAGAGGGTCAGTTTTTGCAGTGTCAGTACGCTTTTGCAGTAGGTAAATAATTTCTTCTTTATATTGCTTAATTTCTACCAATAATTCAGGAGTCAATACGTTTTCAGGCGCTCGATAGCGCAGCTTGTCTCCATCAACCCACAGTTCAACATTCTTGGCTGAAAGATTTTCGAGCAGATCTGTTAAATTCATAATTCTCCTTCAATCCAACTGTTCTGACTTAATGTAACTGTGGGTACAATAGATACTTTTGAGGTATAACTAACCTCAAAAAGTTGCTCGCTGACAAGTTTTGTTAAATCGACGACACTCAAACCATCCAAGAATTTTGTTATTGGGATGTCCACTCCTAACTCTGCTCTCAGACGATTCCTAAGTTCGATAACCATCAGGGAATCAAGTCCCGTGCGGTTAAGAGGCTCATCAATATTTAGTCCTAGTGCGCTTATTCCTAGAGCTTTGGCAATCTGTTGTTGAAGGTAAATAATTAACAGTGATTGACGTTTCTCTGTTGAGGCTGTCTTTAATTGGTCTAAAATTTGGGGCAGTTGGGTTGCCTTTTGCTCAGATAGTTCTAGTTTCTGAACTTTTGGTACTAACTCAGCAATCAAAGCAGGGTATCCACTCAATTGAAATTGCTCAAGAAACTTCGACCAGTTAATGTGTATGACTCCGAGTTGAGCGGTATCTTTTTGCACTACTTGTTCAAGAATTTCTAGTACCTGCTGCGATTCGAGTGGCTCTACTCCTTGAGCTATCAACTGGGCAAAGCGCTTGTTATCGACAATCTGTGACATACCGACTCTTGACAAGGGTCCCCAATTGATGCTTAACCCTGGTAAACCTAGTAGCTTTCTTAGATGTGCCAGAGAATCTAAAAAGGTGTTTGCCGCTGCATAACTAGCTAACCCTGAAAAACTACCTGAAAAACTAAATATAGACGCAGCTGAAGAGAAAAGTACAAAGAAGTCCAAAGGCATATCTTTGGTTAGGGTATGTAAATTCCATGCACCACTCACCTTGGGTGCAAAAACTTTGGCAAACTGTTCCCATTGATATTCTTGTAGCAAACGAGCATCATAGATACCTGCTGCATGGATAACGCCTCGCAACGGCGGTACAGATGTTTTGATTTGAGTGAGTAAAGAAGTCACTTGTTCTTCTTGTGATACATCAGCTTGAACTACTACAACCTGAGTTCCAGTCTCTTCAAGTGCTCTTAGGGTTGCTGTAGCAGCTTCGTCAGGTTTGCTACGCCCTACTAGAACTAAGTGCTTTGCCCCATGCTCTACCATCCATTTTGCTACTAGTAAACCAATTCCACCAAGACCACCTGTGATTAAGTAGGTAGCATCAGCTTTTAGCTGCAAAGACTTTTTGACAATTTTATCACTGCGTACTAATCGGCTAACATACCGTTGCCCATTGCGAAAA
Source organism: Brasilonema sp. UFV-L1 (assembly GCF_012912105.1). Classification (GTDB taxonomy): domain Bacteria; phylum Cyanobacteriota; class Cyanobacteriia; order Cyanobacteriales; family Nostocaceae; genus Brasilonema. Next base: position 22,661 of record NZ_QMEA01000029.1, on the reverse strand, counting down.
GCTATATGAGTTTCACTATTAGTTGGCTTGTATGAACAAATTTCTGCAAATAAGGCTTGTGCGTTGTTATTTCCTACAGGATCTAGATCTACCAGGGTACAGTTAAATTCTGGATGCTCATTTGTAATTACTTTTCCTAATCCCCACACAGGCGATTGGGCTACCCCAACAAGAGTAGATTCTACACCCACTCGTTGTGCTCCTTTCGTCACCAGCCACAAGGTAGGAGGCGGGGAAAATTCTTTACTAATTAAAGACTGAACTAGGGACAAGACACCACCACATCCTGTTTGCGAGGCAACTTCTAAATCTGCTACTGTTAGAGCGTCTGCCGAAACTGTATCTAAGCTCCACAAATAAACTACTCCACGCCAGAGAGCCTTATCTTTAGCCACCTGTTCAAGTAGCAGTTGCTGAAAGTCTTTTGGTGAGGCTGGGTTAATACTGAACTCTTGCTCTGATATTTGTTTATACTCCGTACCAGGAAAGACGAGGATACAAGCTTCTTTTTGCGATAAGCCGGGTACGGCTTGCGCCAAGGGCGATCGCAACAGTACACTTAACTGTTCACCAATACCTTGATTGTCAGCAAAAATTAACCAACTTCCTGGTTTTGTTTTGATTTTATTATATAAAAATATACTATGCTGCATACTACGATGCGACATCAACTGCTCTGCTTGAAGCTTTAGGCGATGCTCCACAGGAGCCGCTTCGCGATGCTCCCAAAGGGAGCCGCGCAAGGCGCGATCAGCCGGAGGCTTAATGCTACGCGTATCGCGAACTTCTGTAGGAGCTGGTATGTCATCTCCAAATGACTGTTTCTGTATATTCCCTTGCTCTCGCCAAACTATTTCATAGCACAAGTCTTGGATGAAGTCTGGTATTAAGTGTTGCTTGTGTTCCCTGACTAAGACTGATAACAATTCAGGCAGTAATTTTATCTGTTCAGGTGAAAAATTCCCCACCTTTTGCACTAACTGAGCTAACTGTTCAATATTTCCCGCCTCAAGCAATTTAGTGATCGGAGTTTGGATATTTTCTGGCGATAAAGACTCTGCTTGTTGATGTCTTTGTTCAGAAGTTTCAATCCAATAGCGTTGCTGCTGCCAGGGATAAGTTGGTAGGCTGATCAACTGTCGCCTGTAGCTGCTGTCAAAACCAGACCAGTCTACAGGTACTCCACAGGTATATAATTTTCCTAAACTCTGGAGTAAAAGCTTCCAATCATCCTGCCCTTGACGTAGACTTGGCAGCCAAACGCCTACTTTTTCTGGAAGACAGTTGCGCCCCATCCCCAACAAGGTTGGTTTTGGTCCAATCTCAACAAAGATATCATAACCATTAGCATGAAGTGTCTTTAAACTGTCAGCAAATCGCACACAGTTGCGTAAATGTTTCCCCCAATACTCAGGCGTAATATCTTCTTTAGTTAATGTTTTTGCTGTCAAGTTAGAGATTAGATCAATTTGAGGAGCACCATATGTGACACTAGCAGCAATTTGATGGAATTCTGCCAGCATTGGCTCCATTAGAGGTGAGTGAAAGGCGTGGGAAACCTGTAGCTTTTTTGTCTGAATTCCCTCTACTTCTAAGGCAGTACAAATTGACAAAACCGCCTGCCGTTCTCCAGATATTACAGTATTTTGAGGTGCATTCATCGCAGCAAAAGCTACTTTTTTATCATTTATTTCAGCAACATTACGTATAGTTTCTGATGCCGCAAACACTACGACCATTTCTCCGTCTGGCGGTAAACCCTGCATCAGGAGGCTTCTAGAAGCAATCAACTTCAGTCCATCTTCCAGGCTGAAGACTCCCGCCACAGTCGCAGCAACGTATTCTCCTATACTATGACCCATTACGGCTGTGGGTACGACACCCCAAGATTTCCAAAGCTGGAAAAGTGCATATTCAATAGCAAATAAAGCCGGTTGGGTATAAGCAGTTTGGTTTAATAGCGAAGTCTCTCCCGGTTGGGGGTAAAGAACGCTTAGCAGTGACTTGTCTAGATAGGAACGTAAAATTTCATCGCAACGGTCTAAGGTTTGCCGAAAGATGGGCGCTGTTTCGTAGAGCTGGCGTCCCATGTCGATATATTGCGAACCTTGTCCAGTAAATAAAAATGCGACTTTTGGATGCTTCTTACTTTTTACCTGACCACTGACAACTGTAGTAGTATCCTGATTAGCAGTAAAAGCAGATAGTTCTTTTTGCAACTGCACCTTAGATTCAGCCACAACAGCGAGGCGGTAGTTAAAATGCTCGCGCCCCGTGTTAGCAGTAAAACAAACATCTGCTAGCAACACCTCAGGATGGTTCAAAAGAAACTCCTGATAACGTTGTGCCATCTCTAAGAGTGCTTTCTCACTTTTAGCTGACAAGGTCAGAAGATGCAAAGGACGTTCAATTGAATCTTCTTTTTGAATTTTCGTAGAGTGCAAGGACGCAGTCCATTTTGAATTTTGAATTTCTGAGGGTGCTTCTGCCAAAACCACATGAGCATTTGTGCCGCCAAATCCAAAGGAACTTACCCCAGCTAGTGCCAAATCATTTCCTTGTGGCCAAGGGGACAAGGTTTGTTGAACTCGTAGCGGCAGTTTATCAAAGGGAATATAAGGATTTGGCTTTTGAAAATGCAGGCTTGGTGGAATTTGTCGATGTTTGAGAGACAATGCCACTTTAATCAACCCGGCAATTCCTGCTGCTGCTTCTAGGTGTCCAATATTAGTTTTAACTGAACCTACAGCACAGACGTTTCCTGGCAACCGATCCTGGGAGAGCACTTTTCCCAAAGCCTTCATTTCTATAGGATCTCCCAGACTTGTACCTGTACCATGAGCTTCAATATACTGAACTTGCCCAGGCGAGATACCACTGAGTTGGTAGGCAGAACGCACAACAGCTTCTTGTGCCTGTGGATTTGGAGCGGTAAGTCCATTACTACGTCCATCCTGGTTGACTGCGCTTCCTCTAACAAGTGCGTAAATGCGATCGCAGTCAGCCAAAGCTTGCGATAGAGGCTTCAAAATGACGACGCCTGCCCCTTCGCCACGAACATAGCCATCTGCTCGAGCATCAAAGGTTTTGCAACGACCGTCAGGAGCCATGAACCCTGCTAGAGCAAAGTTAGCTGTGGCTTTTGGCAACAACAAGACATTCACTCCTCCAGCGACGGCAAGGGTAGACTCTTGCTTCCATAAACTCTGACATGCATAGTGAACTGCAACAAGTGAAGAGGAGCAAGCTGTATCAAACGCTATACTTGGTCCTGTAAAATTAAATACATAGGAAATGCGGTTAGCTGCGATGCAATGAGAAGTCCCAGTCGTCATATAGATGTCTTGACCAGAATTGCCCCATGTCAACACAGAAAAATCTTGAGTTGATATTCCAATAAAGACACCTGTTTGCGTACCTGCTAGATACTTCGGTATTTGCCCAGCATCTTCTAATGCTTCCCAGGTAACTTCTAGCAACAGCCGCTGCTGGGGATCCATACTGGTGGCTTCGCGTGAAGAAATACCAAAAAATTTGGGGTCAAACTGATCTACCTGCTCTAGAAAACCACCCCAACGAGTATTTATTTTGTCTAGTTTTTCTGAGTTTGGATCTAAGTCCCAACGAGAAGGAGACATTTCTGAAATAGCATCCACCCCATTGCACAGTAGATGCCAAAAAGCTTCTGGACTATTAGCTTTAGGAAAACGACATCCTATTCCAATGATGGCGATTGGTTCTGTATTCATTCTTATTTAAAAAAGGTTACCTACAAGTGAAAGTTACAGGGAGAGTTTTTAAACCCCGTAAGGCTATGTTCTTTCGCCACTCTAGTTTGTCTGGAACTAACTTCAAATCGGGGAATTGTTGTACGAGTGTATTGATAGCAATTTGAGCCTGAGCGCGTGCTAGCGCAGATCCTAAGCAAGAATGAATACCATCACCAAAGGCAAGATGGTTATCCTGACATCGATTAATATTGAACTGATCCGGGTCAGGAAACTGAGCTGGATCTCGGTTAGCAGACCCTAGACAAAGAATTATCTTTTCGCCTGTTTTAATTGTTTGGTTACCTATTTCTATATTGTCGATAGCAATACGGTTTGTCATCTGAACTGGGCTATCGTAGCGAAGTATTTCTTCAACAGCATTTTGGATCATTGTTGGTTCCCGTTTGAGCGTTTCCATTTGCTCAGGGTGACTTAGCAATGCCAGCATGCCATTGCCTATTGTGTTCACTGTAGTTTCTTCACCTGTCATAAATAACAATATACAAGTTGCCAATAGTTCCTCTTGACTCAGTCTTTCACCTTGCTCTCTAGCTGCAATCAAGTCACTAATGAGGTCCTGTTGTGGATCTTTTTCTCGTTCGGCAACCAGGTTGCGTAAATACTCTTGAAAGTCTTCAATAACTTTATTGATAACTTCGTACTCTTCTAACGACACTAAAGAATCCAAGATACGAGAGAAAACATTAGACCACTGATGAAGCTGGTCTTGAGCCTCGTTTGGTATTCCCAACATTTTACTAATAACAGTCACAGGTAGTGGACCGGCAAGATCGGCAATAATGTCCATAGTACCCTTGTTATGAATTGGACCCAGCAAATCATTCACAATTTCTTGGATACGGGGACGCATACGCTCAACTACTGTAGGAGAAAAGGCTTTAACGACCAAAGAGCGTAGTCTACTATGGTCTGGCGGATTCATATAAAACAAAAGTTTGTTGCTGGTATAGGCAAGGACATTCAGGTTTTTCCCCTTACCTTGGAGGTATAGATTCTTTTGCTGGATTAATTCTGGCTGATCATGAGTGCGAACACGTCCACTTCTCAAAACTGCTTTCACATCAGCATAGCGGCCAAGTACCCAATCACCTCCAACAAAGTAGCGGTGTACGGGATCTTCGGAGCGAAGGCGATAGTAAGTTGGATAAGGATTAACGTGAAACTCTTTGTCAAAAGGATTAAATTTGAATGCTTTTGCTGATCTAGTTTTTTGGATATTATTATTATCAATAATGTTTTTGTTCGTGTTATTGGTATTGTTAACTTGCTCCATATGATAATTATTTCCTTAAACACCAACTGGAGAGGTTATTAATTGTGATGACAGAGATTGGGCTGCTAAGTGCTGAGCAAGCGCTTCGATGTTAGGGTACTCCCAGAAAAGAGTGGGTTCAAGTTCACAGCCAATCCATTGTGCTAATTCACCTGTCATACTGACTGCTACGGAGGAATCTAGACCGTATGCAGCAAAAGGCTCTTGAATATCTATCTCATCCGGGGACACGAGTAGGCACAAGGCGAGATGAGAAACTAGCCTATGAGCGATCGCTTCAGATGTAAAAGCTGGTTTTAACGATTCCCGACCTGCTTGCGACTCATTTGAATTTTTTTGCACTGAGTCACATTGGGCTTCTACTTCTTGTTGGAGTTGTAGTAAGTCTATTTGTTGAAGACTTGCTGTCCAATCTCCGACGACATCCAAACTTTGATTCAAAAAACCATCCCGACAAGCTAGGCGCTGAATCTTACCACTTGATGTTTTGGGAATACTCCCTGTCTTGAGTAGCACAACAGCATAAACTTGTAGCTGGTGCTGCTCAGACACTGCCTGACGAATAGCCCTAAGTACCTCATCTACATTTAGCTTTTGTAAGTGACTTCGTTCTACCTCTTGAACAATGACTAACTGTTCAACATTTTCTACCTCCACAGAAAATGCAGCAGAGCAATTCGCTCGCAGTGCTGAATGACTCTTGTGGACTGTCAATTCAATATCCTGGGGATAATGATTTTGCCCACGGATGATAATCATGTCTTTGATGCGACCTGTGACGAATAACTCGCCATTAAGCAAAAATCCTAAATCTCCAGTGCGGAGAAACGGCCCTTCTCCTGTGTCTTGCAGTTGTGCATTAAAGGTCTGTTGAGTTTCCTGAGATCGCCTCCAGTAGCCACCAGCTACACTCGGTCCCGAAATCCAGATTTCTCCTATTTGTCCATCTGGACACTTAGTTAATGAGTCTGGGTTAGCAATAACAATTTTCTGGTCTAAGGGGCTTCTACCTACACCAACAATTGCCCTAATATCCTCTTGTTCTTCAGGTGCAGTCTCTACGAAGTTTTGCTTCAAAGGTTTATTCTTAAGTGAGCGAATAACTGGTGGAACTGTTTTCAAACCCCCAGACACAAATAAAGTTGCTTCAGCCATTCCATAGCAGGGATAAAAAGCACTTCTTCTAAAGCCACAATCTTCAAAGGTGACTGAAAACCGCTCAATAGTTTGGGCACGCACAGGTTCAGAACCGTTGAAAGCAACCTGCCAACTACTCAAATCAAGCTGAGAGCGCTGTGAGGGGGTAATCTTGTCAACACACAGGTCATAAGCAAAATTGGGCCCACCGCTGGAAGTTGCTTTATAGCGGGAAATTGCCATTAACCACTGCAAAGGTTTCTGGAGAAATACCGTAGGTGACATCAGAAAGCTTTGTATCCCTAAGTACAAAGGCTGTAGTACATTCCCTATCAATCCCATATCATGAAATAAGGGCAACCAACCAACAAATATAGTTTCTTCTGTATGCTGGAATGCTGTCTTGATCATTTCCTGGTTGTGCAGCAAATTACCATGACTTACCATCACCCCTTTCGGTGTCCCTGTAGAACCCGAGGTGTACTGTAGAAATGCCAAAGCGTCGTTATTTATTTTTAAAGGCTGCCAAGAGAGTGCAAAGTTGTCGGTAAGATTTTCGGTAGCTATGTAATGCAAAGCTGCTAGTTCTGGTTCTTGTTTTAAGCTATGTTCAATCTTGGTAAGAACAGATGTTGTTGTGAGGGCGAAACTAGCTGAGGCATCTTTGACAATAGCTTGTAATCTTGTCATGCGTTGATTGCGGCGTGGTGGATACGCAGGGACAGCAGTAACACCTGCGTACAGACACCCGAAAAAAGCGGCAATGAATTCCAGTCCAGGCGGGTACAAAAGTAGTGCTCTTTCTCCAGTAGCTTTCATGCTTTGTAGCACAGCTGCAAGCGATCGCGCTTTTTGGTCTAATGCTTGATAAGTTAAGCTAACTTCTTGAGCTTCTCCATCTACCAAAAACGTATATGCCACTTGCGTTGGTTGCTGTAGCGCTCTTTTGCGTAACAGGTCAACCAAAGTCATTTCACCAACACTCGGTACTGGAAATAAATTGTTGTCCATCCACTCTCCTGCCTCATTATAAGTACTGAGATTCCGCATTCTCAACGGTGACAATAGATTTCTATTGTTTTTTAGAAACAGATATCCCTATATTATACACTTAACATCAGTAATTAAGCCGAGCTTTGAAAAGTAAAAAGGATAATAGACATCTGCGAAATATAAGTAAACTCAGGTTTCATTCAATCTAATAGTTCTAATGTTCTGGAACAACGCGCTTAATAATTACCATCCGGTACTCTCCTCTCTCCGATGCTTTAGGGGGACAACAGGGGGATTGAATTAAGCTCAACTTCATAGAGCAATGGTATAAAGACAGAAAATTTATACCATTAGTCGGGCGTTGCCGGATGCCTCTGTCGGGAAACACTCATCAACTACTGGCAAAGGCGGACAGGTGCGCGACTGTCGGGAAACCGTACCAAAAGCGCTGCTTCACCCCAGCACTGTCCTCCCCAATGCACTGCCTTGGGAACCATTCGAGCCTTTGGGACTATGGTTGTGTTGATTTGATTTCTTGATGTGTCCGTGGTGTGTCGCTATTCCATTGCAGGTAAATAGAAGTAGCTATGATTATAATTGTACTGACGAGAAGAAACTTGGCAATATTTGGAACTGTTAGAAAATTTTTCACGATATTTGGGGGTGTTACGTCTAAACTGAGTTGTGCTGCACGTTGCACAACTGACGTTAGAAATCTTTTCACAATATTTGGGTGTGTTACCTTACTTCGGAGTAATCTAGAGAATTCGTAGTACTGAGGAATTAAATAGTAATCATTTCCTAAATACTCAAAATTGTCTTTAACGTAACTGTGCCAGTGTTCAATATCGTCCACTCGCCATGTTTCAAGGCATGTTTCTCTATTTTTTGGCGATGGAATTGGTTCATAAGTTGTAAAAACTAAACGGTAAACACAACTAAAATTATCTTCTAATCTGTATATCGTCAAAATACCTGGTTGCATCGTGATGACTCCTATTTAATAGTATTTAATAATTAAAAAGCCTCTCAAAAACAAGGGTTTTAGAGGTGTTTTTCAAGGTGAAAACGGTCAATCTGTACCTTGACCTAGCCCGCAACGGAAGCGGATGTAGAGGTGTAGGGGGATCACGGAAAAAAGGTGTTTCTTTCATTCGTAGCGGGTGGCTGCAGCCGCCAGTCGGATGTTCACCGAAATGCACCTAAGCGAACAAACTCGTAAAAGGCAAATAACGAGTACAAAAATATGACAGAAGATAAAGGAGAAGATTTAAGTACAAACAGGTTATAAATAAATTAAAAACAACCGCCAAATTACATAGACAGATTCAAAAAATATAAGATGTTGGGATGACGCAAAGCGTCATCCTGTAGTGCGATCAGCTGTAAGTCCTGCGGAGGCTTGCGCTAACAAAGCAGCGTGCGCTTTGCAAAGTAAGGCTTGACCTTTTTTGAATTTGTTAGCGCAGCCCAAGAAAGCGGGGCTAGCGAGTGACGCGACGCGTATCGCGTTCTTTGAATTCCAAAGTCTGAATTTGCCTTGATAGCAGAAAATATGAGACAAAGGGCGTGAAATATTGAATTTCTGTTTGGGATAGTGAGTATGGCTGCGCCCCTTTTATTTTAAAGACAGCCAACATCAGAGCAGAGTCTAGCTTACTGTAGTTCGTGGTTCAATTACCTGAAAATTGCTCCTGAGTTCTTTCTTGTTCAAAGTGCTACTGATGGGTTTTTTGCTTCAATTCCTGTAACCTCCTCAAGTTACCGTTATCTGTTGTCTTCTCCCCAGCAATTTGTTGCTGGAAACGCTTATCTCTAGCAATTTCATCGAAATCTATATCAGCTGCAGCTTCTTCTTTATAATTAGGATTAATCTCAACTGCCCGTTGCAAATTTTCTAAAGCTAACTCCACCTGTTTTTGCAGTGCATGACAAGCGGCTTTGTTGTAGTAAGCACTGGCGTAGTCTGGTTTCATTTCCAGCGCTTTGTTGAAGCTTTCCATTGCTTCGTCATCGCGCCCCAGCCTCACTAAGGCATAACCTCGGTTATTCCAAGCTTTGTAGGAGTCAGGCTTGAGTTTAATCGCTTTGTCAAAAGTGGCGATCGCCTCTTCGTATCGTTCCAATTCTTGCAAAGCTAAACCTCGGTTGAACCATGCGACACCATCATCAGGCTTCACTTGCGTTGCTTTCTTGAAAGAAACAAAAGCGTCCTTGTGTCTTTGTAAATATCCTAATGCGACACCCCTGTCAACCCAAGCTTGATGGTAATCTGGCTTGATTTTCAAAGCTTGTTCGTAGGAGGCGATCGCCTGTTTGTAATCTTTCAACCTTCCTAAAGCCATACCCCGATTCAACCAAGCAACAGCGTCTTTTGGCTTAACTTTCACTGCTTGGTTGTAAATAGCAAGTGCATCTTCGTAGCGTTTTTGGGAGAAAAGAATATCTCCTTGTTTGAGAAAATCATCAACTTTTGATTCTTCCTGAGTCTGAGTCTGTTCTCTCACCTCTGGTTGTTGTTGTGGAACCTCTTGTATTTTTTCCTCTACTTTTGGGGTTGCGGCTTCTGGGAGAGACGGAGGAGGTGTCACGGGTGTCACTACAGATAATTGCTCAAGCATGACTTTTTTTCTTTGTTGAGCATCCTTCTGCAATTCAGAAAGTTGAGAGACAAATTCTGCTTCTAATTCTCCTAACTTCTCAAGGATTGTATTTTTTCTTTGTTGAGCATTCAACTGTAATTCCGAGAATTGAGATGCAAACTCAGCGCCAGATTTTTCTAAATTTTCTACAATGACTTCTTTTCTTTGTTGAACATCCACTTGTAGTTTAGAGAGGAGAAATACAAAATCGGAACGCAATTTATCTACATTTTGGATAACTCTATTCTTTTGTTGCTCTGCGTCTGATTGGTATTCTGATATTTGATATGTATACTCCTGATTCGATTTTTCTAGATTTTCGAGGCTAATATTCTTTTGTTTTTGAATACTCTGTTCTAATTGCGATACTTGTGATGTAAATTCTAAGCGCAATTGCTCCAGACCTTCGAGGACTCTATTCTTTTGCTGCTCTGCGTTTGATTGGTATCCCGATATTTGGGATATGTACTCCTGATTCGATTTTTCTAGATTTTCGAGAGTAATATCCTTTTGTTCTTTAACACTGTTTTGTAATTGCGATACTTGTGACGTAAATTCTAAGCGCAATTGCTCCAGATTTTCGAGGACTCTATTCTTTTGCTGCTCTGCGTTTGATTGGTATCCCGATATTTGGGATGTATACTCCTGATTCGATTTTTCTAGATTTTCGAGGCTAATATTCTTTTGTTTTTGAATACTCTGTTCTAATTGCGATACTTGTGATGTAAATTCTAAGCGCAATTGCTCCAGACCTTCGAGGACTCTATTCTTTTGCTGCTCTGCGTTTGATTGGTATCCCGATATTTGGGATGTATACTCCTGATTCGATTTTTCTAGATTTTCGAGGCTAATATTCTTTTGTTTTTGAATACTCTGTTCTAATTGCGATACTTGTGATGTAAATTCTAAGCGCAATTGCTCCAGACCTTCGAGGACTCTATTCTTTTGCTGCTCTGCGTTTGATTGGTATCCCGATATTTGGGATGTATACTCCTGATTCGATTTTTCTAGATTTTCGAGGCTAATATTCTTTTGTTTTTGAATACTCTGTTCTAATTGCGATACTTGTGATGTAAATTCTAAGCGCAATTGCTCCAGACCTTCGAGGACTCTATTCTTTTGCTGCTCTGCGTTTGATTGGTATCCCGATATTTGGGATATGTACTCCTGATTCGATTTTTCTAGATTTTCGAGAGTAATATCCTTTTGTTCTTTAACACTGTTTTGTAATTGCGATACTTGTGACGTAAATTCTAAGCGCAATTGCTCCAGATTTTCGAGGACTCTATTCTTTTGCTGCTCTGCGTTTGATTGGTATCCCGATATTTGGGATGTATACTCCTGATTCGATTTTTCTAGATTTTCAAGGACGATATTTCTTTGTTCTTGAACATCATTTTGTAATGCTGACAGTCGAGATGCGACTTCGGAACGTAATTGCTCCAAACCCTCAAAAATATTGTTCCTTTGCTGCTCAGTATCAGAGTGTAATACGGATAAATGATTTGCAAATTCCAAGCGGGATTGTTCTACATTTTCAAGGGCAATATCTTTTTGTTGTTGAACACCGTCTTGTAATTCTGATAGTTGAGATGCAAGCTCTAATTCTACTTTTCTCAAATTCTCAAGAGTTGTATTTTTTTGCTGTTGCGCTTGCAAGTGTAACTCAGAAATTTGAGAGGTAAATCTGTTTTCTAAACTTTTTAATTCTTGTGTAGAATTTCTTAGTGCTGTTTCTAATTCTGCTATGAGTTGCTTTTTGAAATGAGATATCTCAGATGGAAGTCTAGATAAACTTTCTTGCTCTGTGATCACTTTTTGTTGAAGTACCTTTACTTCCTTGTCTAAGTCAGAAGTAAGATTTCTAGTTTCTTGGATGAGCGTTTGTGCTTCTTGCTTGACAGTGGTTAACTGTTCTTCTAATTCTTCCAGTCCGTGTACCCGTTCCATTGCTTTATCAATTATCTCACGGATAGCAGCCCGTCGCAGGAGCAACAAAGTAACAATGACTGTGAATGGAACCAGAGTCAGTATGGCTAGCCAGACATTCAACAAGATAGTTTTCTGAAGATAAGTACGATGTTCTTGTGTCAGTCGCGGTAGTTCCTCCTGGTATGGAGTGGAAACTACTGGAGGCTGTGGGGAAGAAGGTGTTTTTTGGGCACTGGCAATACCAACGGACACTAAGATAGGTGAGAAGATGATGGCGCTTCTCAACAATAAGGCGAAGATGACTTGACTTTTGCTCTTCATAATAAACATGCTCTCTATCCGTTGGTCGGTTTTTGAAGCAGCACAATACATATTTCCAATTTAGCAGCCCTGTTGTGGTTATTAAAACAGTTATTAGTGAGCCAGCGCTGCAGGAGGGTCTCCCTCCGTAGGCGACCCGCGTTCCCGAAGGGTTACCAATTATCAGTTAGAGTTTAGTGGATTATAAACTTGTAGTACAGCACTACGGATGAAAATCCTTACTCTTTCAGCATAGCTGCCCTCTGCCTGATTTTCAGAGTAAATTCAAAGTTAAGTTAATTTTCTTTATTGTAGTCTCTGTAAGAGTTTTAGGTTCTCGACTCAGAAACTGACCTATTTCTAGGTCAGTTAAATCAGTGAACAGTCCCGGCATATGATGAGACTAGTACAACGGGCGCGTAAATAAGGCAACCATTAGTAACAGACAAAAAGCTGACAATAAAAGCTTTTGCGCCTTCTGCCCTCTGCCTCCCTACTTCTGCCTTCATGTACTAGTCGCTTAGACGTGGGAAACAAGAACAAGAGCACGCTTATTCACCTGACGTCGGATACAAGGACTGTATAGCGTTGGCTTACTAGCAAGAATTTTGGGGTTTGACTCCGGAAATCAGTCTCCAAGTGCGGTATTCAAAATATCAGAAGGAAGTTTCTTGTTTGTTGCTTTTCTTGTAAAGTGCATAAGTTAATTTTGCTTACATCTACCAAGAATAAGAAACGCAAGCTCCCGAAGCTCACTTCTTTTGTAAATAAGTGAAATATACTCATGAGTCAAAGCACAGCAGTTGAATTGCAATGGATAAAACCGAAAACACAGTTTCAACTCATAGGTAAAGAAGTCGGTAGAGAAGTCAGCGAGGTAGATCCGCTCATCAGGCTGATTAATGAAGTAGGTATTCCTACCGTCATCAATGCAACGACTCCTCGGGAAGAAGCGATTGCTTTACTGCAAGTCGCTGCTAAAGTCGAGCATGCTTTGCTGGTGCAATATTTATATGCCGCTTATTCTTTAGATGCAATTGCTATTGATGAGCAGTTTACCATTGTTGAAATTGCAGAGCAAGAAATGGGGCACTTACTGACAGTCCAAAACTTGCTACTATCTATTGGTGGTTCTTTGCATTTAGACCGGGAAACACAACCGACTGACAGAGAATTCGAGCCATTCCCTTTTGTTCTTGAGCCTTTAAGTAAGCGATCGCTTGCAAAATATGTTGCAGCTGAAATGCCCATACTTGACAGCACAGATCCTCGCAAACCGATAGTGGACAGAATTGTCCAAGAAGCGCAAGCAGCAGCAGGGGAGAGAATAGACCGGGTTGGGGTAATATATGCAAAACTTTACTGGCTGTTTCAGGAGAGCGATACTTCCCAAGGACCTTGGCAGCTTCCTAATGATATCCCTTTCCCTTCAGGATCTCATCTGAATTCTCAAGACTTTAAAGATGCAACTTTTTTAAACACTATTCAAGCAGATAGTAGAGAGTGGCGTGCTCGTAGAGACATTTATGTTAAGCCAGTGACAAATCGTCAACAAGCTTTAGAAGCTATCTACGAAATTGCACGACAAGGAGAGGGACCAATTGATCAAAATAACTCGTCACACTTTGATAAGTTTTTAGAAATTTACCAAAAATTTGATAATTTGTCTTCTCAACCCAGCCTGGATGTGCCAACTTTTCCAAATACATCTGAACAGCCGCAGACAAATCCATCTTGGGAAAATGGTCGTATCACCCACCCAAAAAGTCGCCTATGGGCAAAACTATTTAACTGTAGGTATCACATACTTCTTTTGTCGATTGCCCAGAGTTTATTGTTAAGTAAAACTACAGATTCACGGTTACGTAACACATTGATTCAATGGTCATTTGTAGAAATGATGCAGTCTTTAAGAGCAACTGCGATACATTTAACAACACTCAACCGCACTGAATCTGATAATGGCTCTGGTTCTAAATTTGCCGGTTCTCCATTTGAATTACCACAAGAAATTATACCGGAGGAAAAATTGCAGCAATGGCAATTGCAAAAAAATTTGTTTGAAGAAACAAATCAATTGATTGAACAACTCCAACAACGACCGGATATCAATGAAGAAGACCAATCATTGCTAGACGATTTACATGACTTAAATAATATGCGTACAGCTACAATTGACGCTCAAATTCCAGTTGGCTGAAGATTGTTTCGCCCTAATTTTAGCTGATTTCATCAAATCCGTTTGTCTCGGAATTATTTCTCCTTTTTCTCTGGTGTGTTCTCTCTTGCCTCGTGCGATTTTTAAATTATTCAGATTCAACCGGAAGCGAGATTTTATAGCTAAAAATAGCTGGTAAATTGAGTTGCTTAACTTTTAAATTGTTTAGAAATTATCCAGGAGACATCAATGGCAAAAATCTACAAAATCCATCCATCAATTGGTATTGCTAGAGTAGGAAATAGTCCGACTCAGTTTTATATAGGTTCAGAAATACCAGGTGCATCGCCCATCGAAATTGTTAATGGAGTAGAACAGCCTCTTGCAAAGTATAAAGATGAAAATGGTCTGATTAAGCGACAAGCTGCTCGTTTTAGAGTTTTTGAATATGAGCAGGATGATGCGACAGGTGCTTTAAGCGCCGGACGTGAGATCACTTCTGACGAAGCTACTATCGAGTGGCAGGTTCATGTTGCGAATCGTAAACCAGCATGGAATAATCTTAATCCAGACATCCCTCAAGACCAACTCATTAACGATCCAGGAGCAAAAAATATTTCTGGACAACAGCAACAGGGTGTTGAATTTCAAGGCAAATGTTTTGGAGTCGAAGTCTATTTAGGAGAGTTAAAGACGGACTCTTTGGGACGACTCCTTGTTCTTGGTGGTAGAGGAAATGCAGCTTCTCCATTTGGCGAAGAGGTCAATTTTATACATAATCCCAAGTGGTATGATGATATTTCAGATGGTCCTGTTACAGCAAAAATTACATTTGCTGGACAACCCCCACAAGAAGTTAACCATCCAGCTTGGGTGATTGTAGGACCATCAGACTTTGCACCTGAGATTCAACCTCTTGTTACCTTGTATGACATAGCCTATCAAATAGCTGTTGACCGTGGATGGTTGTCTGCACCCAGCGAACCATCATTTAAGTTTGATATCTTTCCAATTTTGAATCGTGCAGCTTCACTACGGTGGGTTAATGATTGGAACTATTGGAATGGAATTTCGCAAGACTGGAAAAAGCTTTCTGATAAGCAAGATCCAACTGCACAGCCAATACGAGAACAAACCTTTAACCGTATAAGAACAAATCGGATTAATAGTTTGCAGCTTACACAGGTTCAATTGTCAATACTTAACCAGTGGCGAAATGGTAATTATAAGGATGATTGGACAACCCCAACCACTCCTGATCTAACTGTGACACCTGAAAAGTTAGATCAAGCAGCACTCGAAGCCTGTATTGGTGGAGGTTTTGAACCAGGTATTGAAGCAGGAGAAAGCATGACAAAACCTGAGATCTATTCTGAGGCTTTTCGACTATCTCACACGGTTCTTGTTCCTGGCGAAATCACTGAAGAAATGTCTATACCCTGGCAAGCAGATTTTTGGAAATGCGGTACCAATTGGTGGCCCTCTCAACGTCCTAACAGGGTTCAACTAACACCTGAATCTGGTCCACCAAGACAACAGTGGGAAGCTGGAATTTCTAGTCACAGCGACATGGTTAACAATTTTAGTAAGCTTGGGTTTGTCGTACAAACAACGAATTCAGCAGGGGCGGCCGTTTTTATAGAACAAGAGCGTAACTCTGATTTCCCTCGTCCTTAATTTCCCTTGTCGTTTTTAGCCTTGTGATCCTAAGTACTGCATTTCATCAATTCGTATCGCAATAAAAGCTTGTAGTTGCGCTAAGCGTGCGCTTAGGCATTTGCCTGGAAATAAAATACCAGCCGTGTTTAACGGTAACGGGTTGGTGTCGAGGGATCTAGGTCTGACGGCTGGTATTTTATTTTTGTGGTCCCCCCTTAGCGCAACCATAGCAATCCGGAATCATTTGTAAGAAGATACTGAGCCTTAGAAACCCGGTATCTCTCAGATACCGGGTTTCTTTATCTCATGAATCCTGCGCGGATTGCTATAGTTGCCATAACGCTACGAACTTGTGCAATGTTGTACTCAGTAGCACTCAGCTGTGAGCTTTTAGCTGAGTGCTGATAACTTATGCTCATATATTTATGTGTTTTATTTGTTGGAAATGAATTTTGTCTTAAATATGCCATCCAATCAACGAGTGGATGTAGTTGTTATTGGCGGAGGTCCTGCAGGTACCGCCTGTGCGATCGCGCTGGCAAAAACCGGATATAGCGTAGCAGTTCTTGAGCGATCGCGCTATGAGAAAATCCGAGTCGGAGAAACTCTAGCACCAGCAGCACGCGTGTTGCTATCCCAACTGGGAGTGTGGGACCATTTCCAAAGTGATGGTCATATCCCGTCTCCTGGAATTATTTCTGCTTGGGGTAGTCCAGAACGTTATGAAAACGATTTTATTTTCAATCCCTACGGATGTGGATGGCATCTTGACCGCCGCCGCTTTGATGCGATGCTTGCATTAGCCGCACAGAAGACTGGAGTCAGTATACACCTTTCTACACGAGTCGTAACCTGTACTCGGCAACCATTTGGTTGTTGGTGGATTGAAGCAATGCATGAGAGTTTACCGATTCGTTTCCAGGCGAACTTTTTAGTGGAGGCGACTGGACGAACCCATTCACTCACAGGGAAACCTGCAACAAAAAAAATTGTCTACGACAAACTTATGGGAGTGATAAAGCTTTTGAAAGTTAACTCTCCCACTCTTGAGAGTGATTATTATACCTTAGTGGAAGCCAGTGAGGAAGGCTGGTGGTATTCTGCTGTTTTGCCTGATAACAATCTCGTTGTTGCTTACATGACAGATGCTGACTTACTTCCAAAAGGTCATGTTCTTTTGGCTGATTTTTGGAAAAAATGTCTTCAAAAAGCTCCTCACACCCTATCACGTGTTCAATTATGCTCATGGAGTTCTAGTCTTGTTTGTGTAGGAGCTTCGAGCTATCGTAGAAATTGCGTTGCTGATGCTCAGTGGCTAGCTATTGGAGATGCAGCCTCTGCTTTCGATCCATTATCATCCCAAGGAATTTACAAGGCTCTGCAATCAGGTATTGCTGCTGCTAAAGTTATCAACGAAAGCCAAAACGGTTGTCAGGATTCACTAGACAAATACACTCAGGAAGTAGAAAAAAACTTTACAAACTATCTGCACACACGCGTAGAGTATTATAAACAGGAAAGACGTTGGACTGATTCCGTATTTTGGCAACGACGGCAAGTTTTAACTGTACGTTGAATGACCCAGTGTCTAAGGTCGTCATTCCGCCTCGCCTACAAAACCGTACTTAAAACTTTTGCATCATACGGCTGTAGGCACAATGATCATCAATCCACATTTGTACTGACCTACTTAGAGGGATATTATACGCAAGATTCACGGTGGTGTTAAACTACCATAGGTTTTAAGTTGAGCTGTAGCTTAACTCAAGCTACAAGATCCGTGATCACACTAATGACCTCATGAAAAATCTAGCTCAACTATCTGTCATAGCCCTTGCTGCCACATCTGGATTGATTTTCGGGACAATGCAAGACGCTTTTGCTTTAAATTGGAACTGGAATTATTCTGGTACTGGCATAACAGCGAGCGGTACTTTCACCACTAATGACACCCCTAACGATTTAGGTTTTTACCAGATTACTGGAATTACTGGTACACGAAATGGTGAAACAATTACTGCTCTACAACCTGTGGGAACTCCGATACCAGGAAACGAACCTTTTGAGGTTGACAATTTAATTAGTCTTAATACTCAGCAATTAACGGGTGACGGTTTTGGGTATTCCACTTCAGGGGGAAACTATTCTAGTCCGTTTTTCGCTAGTTTTTTGGCGACACCGGGTTATTTAGAGGTTTTTTCTGCGCCGCCAATTGTACCCGGTTTTGAAAATTTGGGAGTGGAAGATAGTGAGTTACCCATTCGTTTTTCTGCAACCATAATCACTGTCCCTGAAACCACCTCCATCCTTAGCTTACTTGTCCTCGGCACTATCGGCACACCTTTAGTACTCAAGCGTAAAAAACCATCCTACTAGTACACAATGGTGGAAATAAAGCTACCGCTTCTAAAAACCTATTCAAACCTACTCAAGCATCAGCAAATGTGAACAAGTCCAACTCCACGGTGTAAGTTCGCTCAATTAGAAGTGCGTTTTTGCTTGGTTCCATCGCCTCGTGACTCAGGTTCCTTGACCCTTACGGGTATGACCTATGCCCTGCGGGCACGCTGCGCGCTTCGGACACGCTGCGCTAACGCCAGTCGCTTCAAGTAGGGGAACCTGCTGTTAGCGCCTGGCTCACCACTAATCCCCAGTTAGAGTACGAGACTTAAGAGTTTTATTCAGTTGATTCCACTGGCTCCACACGTGCTTTCCATCCTTCACGGAGAGATAGGCGGAGACGGAGCCATGCATTTTTTCTTTCAAGCGCATACCACGTCTAGCAATAGCCATAGCAGCAGCTTCACCACTAGCTAGACCATACTGACGTGCATACTTTACCAATCCAATAACGCTGGTGTACGCCGGATTGACTTTGATAAGGTAAATACCTCGGTTGCTTAGAATACTTTCTAGTAGCTCGTAAAATCGACTGTATGCCCAGCTAGAAAGCATTAGAACCGACTACAAATGCTTGGTTTCTAGGAATAACTGTTTGAATCGGAGAAGTTTTTAAATGCTCTATTTGCTTGGTTAATATATAAAATTTTATACATAAAAGAGTTAGATGCCCTAAAACATCAGAATAAGAGTATCTACTGAGGGTGCGTTACGTTCTCTATTGCTATGTTGGTATAAATTATTTGAAATTTACCACATCCTTTTTTTCAGCGAAGTGTACCCTTGTAGTTAGGAGATTCCTCATGATTTTCATCATTCCAATCATTCTTGGTGCTGCTGCTTTGATTACTGCTGGTGTCGGAGTTGCAGCAGGAGTAGATGGCGTTTCCAAAATCGAAGAAGCGAAGAAGCTTGGAAAAGCTGCTCAAAAACGGTATGAACAGAAGCAAAAATCGGTAGAGAGCGCGTTACAGGTGACTCAGGATTTGGCAGAAGAATATGGTCAGCTTCAAATCCAAATCAAACTTCAAACCATTGGACGCTTAGTTACTTTTATTGAACGAATCGGTCAACAGGCTTCGCAAAGCGATATGGAGTTTTTGGAGGGATTGGAGGGGGTTTCGCCTCAGCAGCTCCAGGAATATAAAACAGCGGCGTTGGAGGCACAGCGTTTTGCAGAAGGTGGTTTCACAGCCGTTGGAGCTGCGTATGCGGCAGGTCAAGGTACAGTAGCACTCGTGGGACTTTTTGGTACAGCCAGCACTGGAGCAGCAATCGGTGGGCTTAGTGGTGCTGCTGCCTGGAATGCTACTCTTGCATGGCTTGGTGGAGGTTCCTTAGCAACAGGTGGTGGTGGCATGGCGTTAGGTACTTTAGTGCTAGGTGGGATTGCAGTAGGACCAGCTTTGATGATTGGTGGTTTTGTATTGGGAGAACAAGGGGAAAAAGCTTTGACTGAGGCGCGTGACTATGAAGCGAAAGCAAATACTGAGATCGCAAAACTCAGTGCCTTTGAGGATTTTCTTGGACAAGTACAACAACGAATTACAGAATTAAAGGAGCTTGTAGAGGGTTTAAATGATAGAGCTATTAATGGCTTGGTAGAGCTTGAGTCAAAGCCTTTTGTGCGTGAGCGAGATGCAGCGAAATTTCAACAAGTTGCACTTTTAATTAAAGCACTAGCCAAAATTATGAAAACTCCTATTTTAGATGCTGAGGGCAATCTAAATCAGGCTACAGCAAGGTTAAAAGCAAGTTACAACACTATTTAAGGGAAAACATGGCAAGTAAAAAGCCCTCTATGGATTTTGTGCGAGGTGTTGAAGCGTTTGCTAGTCCTACCCAATACTTGAATGAAATTGTTCAAGCGTGGACTGAGTACTTGAAAATTGCTGAAGAGGAAAAAACTAAACGCCGTGAAATCGAGGCTTGGGAGAAAATTACTCTTGCTGAAATTAAGGCAAAACGCGATTTCCTAGTTGGTTATCTTGAGTGTTCGTTTGATGAGCGTGCTAAAAATTTTCAGTCACTTTTTCAAGCAGTTGATCAGGCGATGTCATCCGGTGATAATCAACAGCTTGGCTTGGCACTACATGCAATTGTGGAGTTAGCAAAGTCCAGTCCTTTCAAAGATCTTGCTGATCTATCTACTGTGAAAGCGGCACTTGATAATCCAGACCATGTGTGGAAGTTCTAGCGTGTCAGGAGGGCATCTAACAATATCAAATGCAGCGGACAGACGAAAGCTGCTGGTGCTGAGTTCAAAGTTATCTGCCGCCGCTGATTTGAGCCGTTGTGCCACAATTATCATCATCAAATACAAATATTCAATCTGACTGATGAACGACAATCAGTATTATTTTATTCTTTGTCTCATATTTTGTTTCAGTAATAACCCTTTGTGATATTCTAGGGTGCCGAATGTGGGTTAAATCCCCTAACATTTAGTTATGGGGATTAACTAAAATTGTTACAGCAGAATTCAGAAGCGGAGCCACCAGACTCCGGAGATCCGGTCAGAAGTAAAAATGGCTTTATGTCTGGCTTTTAGACAAGAGCGCTGTACTTCAATTACTTGCAATACGCTGTAATTCTGACTACTTGTTCAAAGCTTAATAATGATTTCCCGCTTTGCGATGGTGAATGGCTGTCACCGCATCAGGTTTCAGTAATTTCCCATTATCAACAGTCGCATACACAACCCAGTGGTCACCGCATTCCATGCGTTTGTTGACAGAACATTCAAGATATGCTGAAGAATCAGTGAGGACAATGCAACCATTCTCCGCAATTTGTGTAGAAAAACCTGCAAATCTGTCTTCTCCAGGCGCAAAAGATTTGCGGAAGTGTTTCATGTATTCTTGTTGATGACCTTCAGGTAAGATATTGAGAACAAACTTACCGCCTGGATACATCAGAGATTCAACCGCCCGCTCTTTAGCAAGAGCAACAGTAAGACCTGGTGGGTTAAAGGTGGCTTGAGAAATCCAAGATCCCATCATTCCAGTAGAGACTTCTCCAAGCTTTGCTGTCACAACACAAACTGAGCCGACTATCCGACCAACAGCTTGTTCCACAGGAGTTGCTGCGGTTTGAGTCAGACGTAGTTTTTTAGCTTTTCTCAAGGCTTGGGCAAAGTCTGTACCTGTTTCTTCACACTCTTTAAGAAGAACATCTGAGGGTTTAAATTTTACTTTCATAGTCTCAAACCCAAACCGATATCCCGCATCACGAAGTTTACCTTCAATTAAGTCAAAAGCTTCGCCACTCCATCCGTAAGAACCAAATACTCCAGCAAGTTTACTGTTGTCACCAGTTGCTAGCACAATACCCAAAGCAGTGTGAATGGGAGTCGGTGCGTTAGCACCAATGGTAGGAGAACCGATGATAAAGCCCTCAGCTTTTTCTACAGCTGCACGAATCTCTTCAGGTTGAGCAAACTCGCAGTTGATAGATTCTACAGCTACTCCTCCTTTTGTCAAACCAAGGGCGATCGCCTGCGCCAAAGTTGCTGTATTTCCATACGCTGAAGCATAAAGTAAAGCAACACTAATCTCGCGAGCGGTTTGAGAATGGCTCCATTGCTGATAAGCTTGAGTCAGTTCCACTAAGCCATAGCGTACCAAGGGACCGTGAAGAGTACCAAACATTCTGACTTGTAGTTCTGATATTTTCTCCAAAGCTGCTTGTACGTGAGTTGCATGAGGAGCCATCAAGCAATCAAAATAGTAGCGCTGGTCTTCTTTTAAAACGCCCCAATCTTCATCAAAGACCTCTTCACCACAAATATGAGCACCGAATAGCTTATTAGTGTACAGTATCTGGGTTTGCTGGTCATAAGTACAAAGACCTCCAGGCCAACGAGGACTAGGAATAGGGAGACAACGCAAAACATGACCTTTACCTAAATCCAGAGTTTCCTTCCCTCGCATCACCATGATGTTCAATTTATGATTAGGGAAAGTTGCACGCAAATTCGCAGCACTCGGAAGAGAACAAACAAAGGTCAACTGTGGTGCTTGTTCTAATAAAACTTTAAGAGTTGCGACTCGGTTGGGATTAAAGTGACCTAAAATAACGTAGTCTAAGCGTTTCAGGTCAAGAGATTGCTGTAATGCATCAATAAAAATTTGTGTGAAAGTTTCCGGAGGTGGGTCAATGATTGCAGTTTTATCACCTTCTATTAAATAGCAATTGGAGGTAGTACCCTTTGCAAGTGCGTATTCAATTTCAAACCGTAGACGTGTCCAACTCCGTGCTCTTAGTACTGTCGTGTTTGTAGCGATTGGTAGAACTTGTACGTCGCGAGGATTGGGATTATTCATGGTTGTCGGGTGAGGGAGATTTTGAGATAGGGAGATGGGGGAGTGGGGGAG
>NZ_QMEA01000299.1 GCF_012912105.1 Brasilonema sp. UFV-L1 | reverse complement strand
AGGCGACGCCTGCTAGGAGATGAACATCCTGATATCGCACAAAGCCTCAACAACCTGGCGTTACTCTACCATTCCCAAGGAAAATACACAGAAGCTGAACCTTTGTACCAACAAGCTTTGGAACTGTGGCGACGCCTGCTAGGAGATGAACATCCCCATGTCGCAACTAGCCTCAATAACCTGGCAGAACTCTACCGTTCCCAAGGAAAATACACAGAAGCCGAACCTTTGTACCTACAATCATTGGAACTAAGGCGACGCCTGCTAGGAGATGAACATCCTGATATCGCACAAAGCCTCAACAACCTGGCGTTACTCTACCATTCCCAAGGAAAATACACAGAAGCTGAACCTTTGTACCAACAAGCTTTGGAATTCACGCGACGCCTGCTGGGAAATGAACATCCTGATGTCGCACTTAACCTCAACAATCTGGGGGGACTCTACTGCTCCCAAGGAAGATACGCAGAAGCTGAACCTTTGTTGCAACAAGCATTGGAACTCAGGCGACGCCTGCTGGGAGAGGAACATCCCGATGTCGCACTCAGCCTCAACAACCTGGCGAATCTCTACTCTTCCCAAGGAAAATACACAGAAGCTGAACCTTTGTTGCAACAAGCTTTGGAACTAACGCGTCGCCTGCTGGGAGATGAACATCCCTCTGTCGCAACTAGCCTCAACAACCTGGCGAATCTCTACTACTCCCAAGGAAGATACGCAGATGCTGAACCTCTGTACAAACAAGCTTTGGAACTCAGGCGACGCCTGCTAGGAGATGAACATCCTGATATCGCACAAAGCCTCAACAACCTGGCGTTACTCTACC
>NZ_QMEA01000298.1 GCF_012912105.1 Brasilonema sp. UFV-L1 | reverse complement strand
GCAAGTAGTTTTGCCAAGATTTACTTAGGTTTAAGGCTTACTGCTCAACCGCTATTGTCGGACAACGGCTTTTGGAAGGTGGTTTTAGAGAAAAAGTCCCATCCCTACAAACCTTTGACTTTGAAACTGTCACTGTTGATGCACAGGGAAATATTAACAACCGCAGCAACCGTCAGGCGAAATACTTCGCGCAAGACTTGGGGAATGGTGTCACCTTGGAGATAGTACAGATACCAGGTGGTAAATTTCTCATGGGTTCACCAGCAGGGGAAAAAGAAAGACAGTCAGACGAAGGACCACAACATCCAGTCACAGTTCCTGGGTTTTTTATGGGCAAGTATGAAGTGACTCAGGCGCAGTATCAGGCAATTATGGGTAATAACCCTTCCGAGTTTAAAGGAGAAAAGCGTCCAGTGGAAAAGGTCAGTTGGAATGATGCTGTGGAATTCTGCAAACGCTTAAGTCAGAAGACGGGACGCACCTACAGACTACCCAGCGAGGCAGAATGGGAATATGCAGCTCGTGCAGGAACAACTACACCTTTCTACTTTGGTGAAACGATTACAACTGATTTAGCAAATTACGACGGAACGAAGACTTACGCCTCTGGACCAAAAGGTCAATATCGCCAACAGACAACAAATGTGGGAAGTTTTCCACCCAATGCTTTTGGTTTATATGATATGCATGGGTTAGTTTGGGAGTGGTGTCAGGATGACTGGCATGACAATTATCAAGGTACACCCACTGATGGCAGTGCATGGTTAACGAGTGGTAGTACAAATGTACAAAAGCTGCTTCGTGGCGGTTCGTGGAGCATCGATCCGGGGAATTGCCGCTCGGCGGTTCGCGTTGGGAACTACCCCGACCTTCGTGACGACGATCTCGGTTTTCGGGTGGTGTGCGTGGTTGCGTGAGGACTTCCTTGCCCTTTGTTC
>NZ_QMEA01000297.1 GCF_012912105.1 Brasilonema sp. UFV-L1 | reverse complement strand
CAAAGATGACGCTGATACTTTAGCCATCCTCAAAACTCGCGCTACTGATGATGATGATTCGCATGTGCGAGTTGCAGCAGTCCAAGCTTTAGCCAGCAACTACAAAGATGACGCCTATACTAAAGCCTTCCTCAAAACTCGCGCTACTGATGATGATGATTCGTATGTGCGACGTGCAGCAGTCCAAGCTCTAGCCAGCAACTACAAAGATGACGCCTATACTAAAGCCTTCCTCAAAACTCGCGCTACTGCTGATGATGATTCGGCTGTGCGACGTGCAGCAGTCCAAGCTCTAGCCAGCAACTACAAAGATGACGCTGATACTTTAGCCTTCCTCAAAACTCGCGCTACTGATGATGATAGTTGGAATGTGCGATATGCAGCAGTCAAAGCTTTAGGTAAAAATTTCACCTATCTGCCTGAGTTGTTTGATATTTACCATAACTGCGCTATCAACGATCCCTTTGAGCGCAAGGAAAACAATGAAACCAATCCTCGGCGAGTAGCACTTGAGATCATTATCAAACAACATCCTCACAATTCCCAAACTTTACCACTGTTGCGCGACAGAGCGGAGAATGACCCCGATGAGCAAGTGCGGGAGTTTGCTCAGAAGAAGTTGGCAGAATTAGAGAAGTAGAAGAAGCTCTAAAAATATGAACAACACTACAATTCGTGAGAAAATCAACCAATATCTTGATGGATTATCTTCAGAACGCCTAGAACTAGTTGCTGATTTTCTAGCTTATCTAGCAGAGAAAGAAAGTGAAGACGCAACCCAAGAATTACTCGATATTCCAGGTTTTATAGAATCTTTTGAGAGGGGTTGGAAGCTGTAACTTGATTTCTGTACACA
>NZ_QMEA01000296.1 GCF_012912105.1 Brasilonema sp. UFV-L1 | reverse complement strand
AAGGTCAGTACCAAGTTGAGCGTTTTACGTTTAATTAGGTTGACCTACTTATCAATCAAATAAGTATAGGCGCTGATCTCCAAACAGCACTTAAGTTCTGGCTTGCTAATCATTTCTCCTCATTGTCTACACAAGAAGTTCGACAAGCATAAAATCAATGCGCAAACAAGAAATTATTAGTATTGCTCAAAACTCTAACAATAGCTTGGTATGGAGAAAGGTTATGCGATCGCTCTCCCGACAAGAACAAAAACTGACAATGATTGTGCATGAGCTTACAAGAGTGAACGTCAAAACAGTTGCAAACAGAAGCTTTACAACTGAACAGAGTACTTCTAGTACTCTAGGGAGCTTGGAAGTACTTGGAATCGTAGAAAAAGAGCAATGTGGCAGAGAATCTTTCTACTCAATTAAGCCTTCTAGCTTGAGCAAGTATCTTCAAGATAACGACAGGAAATAATGCTCTTTATTCTTGGCTTAATTATTTTTTGATTATAGATTGCATAAAGTTACGCGATCTATAACTAACTTTATTTGGAATGCTTATAAGCCTTGTGCCACATAGCTTTGAGACAGAAAAAAAGAGATGCTATGATGAGAGCAAAAAGTACTAAGGTAGGGAGTATATTAAATGGAGCGATACAAAGGAAGAGGGAAAAACCCCAAAAGTATAGAAGCACTAAAAGCAGCGGCGGCATCGCGTGTGGCGCAAAGAGAGAAGGTCAGTGTACACTTGCTATATGGAGTTTTGGATGTACTGGATACTTTAGGCGACCGCAATCGTTCAATTGCTATCAACGAAGCTATAGGAATGATCGAAGAGTTGGGACTCATCGAACAATTAAAACAGCGTGTTCAAGCCAAAAAGAAGCAAACCGCATAGCGAGCTTTTTTGTACTTGTTAATAACAACAGTTATCCCCTGCCGAAAGAACCACCAGACGACAGGGGATAACTATTAAGCGACAAACTAGAAAGCTTGTCTCTCTTGCTTACTGAAAGAACCACCAGACAGTAGCAAGGGAACTAAAGAAACGATTACCACGCTCTTCAAAGTTCAAGCTGATACTAACATGAGCCTTAACGTAGTTACAACATCTTTTTTTAATAGCATCTGACATACAGTTATCGATGAGCTTAAAGCTAAAGGAATTCAAGTTCGTCTTAGTTCAATACGGTTCAGTTAAGGCTGAAAGCGTTGATGACAATATGAAAATGGGGA
>NZ_QMEA01000295.1 GCF_012912105.1 Brasilonema sp. UFV-L1 | reverse complement strand
TTACAGAATACGCGGGGAGAAAGCAGAGAATCTTGAGAGTGCGATCGCTTCTTACTCTGCAGCTTTGTCTGTTTATTCCCGCGAAAGCTTTCCCCAAAACCATGCTGAGACTGCGTTTAATTTGGGTTTAGCTTACATTGATGCTGAACGGTATGCGGATGCTTACAACATTTTTCAATCTGCCATCGACACTGTAGAATTTCTGCGGGGTGAAATTGTCTCTGGTGATGAAATCAAACAAAAACACGCGGAAGAATGGAACTCGCTTTATCGCCAGATGGTAGAAGTGTGCCTGAAATTAGGATACGACGATCAGGCAATGGAATATATTGAGCGTAGCAAAACGCGTAACTTGGTGGAACTGATAGCAAGTCAAAAGCGTTCTCAGCCATTGCAAGAACTCGACAAAAAAATTGCTGAAGAAAAGCGTCGTCTAGAAACAGTAGAAAACCCAGATACAACACACCTCAACCAACTCCGTCAACAACGAGAAGAGTTAATCGGGCAAGTCATCCCCTTGGAATACATCCGCTTTGCCGAAATTCCAGAACTTGTGGATGAGTACACTGCTATTTTGCAATGGTATATTTTTGGTGATTGCTTTCGCGCTTTTATCATCACCCACAACAATCAACAGCCGATAATTTGGCAATCTTCCCAGCAAGATGTCAAAGATTTACAGAATTGGAAAGATGAGTATTTAAAAACTTACACCACCGATAAACCACGCTGGCGATTTCAACTGGCTACCGAACTGAGCAAGTTAGCTGAGATTCTACATATTAATGATATTCTCAACCTCATACCATCTTCTTGCGAAGCTTTAATTCTCGTACCTCATCGCTACCTGCATTTGTTACCGCTTCATGCTTTACCAGTTTGCGGGGAGGGAGAGAGTTATCTTTTGGATAAGTTTTCTGGTGGAGTGAGATATGCGCCGAGTTGTCAGTTGTTGAAATTAGCCAAATCTCGGAACTCCTCACTCAAAACCTCACCCTCGCTTTTAGCTTCGCTAAAATCTTTCCCTCTCCTTGGTAAGGAGAGGGATGCCCGACAGGGCAGGGTGAGGTTCCCAACGGGTACGACACGAAAATCTTTCCCTCTCCTTAGTAAGGAGAGGGATGCCCGACAGGGCAGGGTGAGGTTCCCTCTCCTTGGTAAGGAGAGGGATGCCCGACAGGGCAGGGTGAGGTTCCCTCTCCTTGGTAAGGAGAGGGATGC
>NZ_QMEA01000294.1 GCF_012912105.1 Brasilonema sp. UFV-L1 | reverse complement strand
CCCCCAACTCCCCCGACTCTCTGAGGTGACTCCTTTCGGTGCCCATACGCCCTAGGTTTTTCTGTAAAATAGATTACTGTTTAGGTACCACAGTGATCTGGAGCCGGAGAGAAGAAATCACATCGGTAATTTTACGTCGAAGGAAGTAGTACTGACTGGTTGAAAATAGTGCAGTTGTCTAATTTAGTCAAATTTTTATTCCTTTGTGATGATTTTTTTATACCTCAGTAAAAGTATAAAAAACTACTGATAATATAAAACTGTACACAATTGATTTGTTCACTAAGAGGTACCTGACATGATATCAATAAATACACAGATACTCCCACTGAGCCAAACAGAAGCAAACAGAATGAAAGAAGTGGCAACTGAGTGTATGGTGGAACTCTCTGATACTGAGTGTATGAATATAGTGGGGGGTATAGTGGGGGGTTTTTATAATGGTGGGAGTGGGACATTCCCAGGAGGAAAATATGAGTTTGGGCCTGGTTATAGTAAGACTGTTGTAGATGGAGTTGAGTATAGTTCCAGTTGGTAGAAGTGATGACACTTTGTAACCACTGTCTATAACACCGGGCAGTGCGCATCAAATACACACGGCTCGGTTGACTTGGATAAATTTCACCACTTTCGCTACTTCAGGGTGTTACGATACCTGGCACTGCTCCCAAGGCAATGTCAGTTGACTGCTTGTGTATTTTTGCTTAGACCTTTTGCTAACTTTATGACCAGCCAGTAGCCGACTTCCTTAATTCGACTTGCTGGCTGGTGTTCTTTTGGTTTATTGATCCGTCTTTGTTGTCCATGTTTAGATATCAAAAGCTGGAGGTGATGGTTTCAGCAGTACGGACTAAGGGTTGGGCACTCCCCTTGGGCAAAAATGGACAACCCTTGTATTTTTGTCTGCGACAGTCAACTCGTTTTACCCAAGTTCTTGGGTAGGGCCCTATGCCTACGGCACGGCTACGCAAGAGCGGGTTCACCAGTCGCCTCAACGGGGGGAACCCCCCGATAGCGCAGCGTGCCCGTAGGGCATAGCTTTGATCGGAGGAAACCTCCGCTCAAACAACTCTTGGCACGGCGCTGGATTCACCGCAAAAATACACCCAGATCTTGAGTTTTACGAGTAGACATTGTTAGTGGTTGTCCATTTTTGTCTATGAAAAATGAAGCGGGTGTAGAGAACTTTGAGCGCGAGGCTGAGACTTGGGTTAACTTGGGGTTGGGCTAATAAAGCGCGAAAAACTGCGGTGCCTCCGGAAAAATCGCCCCATGAAAAGTTATTCTTTTTGTATACCAGTTGACGA
>NZ_QMEA01000293.1 GCF_012912105.1 Brasilonema sp. UFV-L1 | reverse complement strand
GCAATTGCAAACTGCTTAAACTACAAGTCTTTCAGCTTTTCTTAGTGCCATTCGACTCAGGGCAGACTTCTGGCGGCGTATCGCCTATGCTTTTGCATAAAATCACGTATGCGTAATTTCTGCTTGTTAATTTCCCCCAGAACTGAAACGAGCAATCGCCCATTTCAGTTCTGGGGGAAAGTGGGCGCGAGCCTATGCTGAGGGAGAAAATCACGTATGCGTAATTTCTACTTGCTAATTTCCCCCAGAACTGAAACGAGCAATCGCTATTCCGGCAAGAACACCCGCTCGAAAGGTTTTTTACGATAACGCCGATAAACATCAAAATCACTGTCCAAAGTCGCTATTGCAGCGATATCTAGGCGCTCCGAAATGACGATTAGGGATAAGTCTGCAAAGTCTCCTGGTAAGTCAAAGTAGGTGGCATTCAGTTCAGCAATGCGGGAAAAGTCTTGAGGTAACAGCTGCTCACACTCGTAGAGTCCTTTAGCAATGTCTAGAAGAAACTCGTTTTGTGTGCGCCAATCAGAACTGAGTAACCACATCACCTCTGCAATGCAGATAGGCGTAGTTACCAGCTTGGAAGTACAACTTTCAAAGAAACGACATATTTGTTGATGATGCTTATCTCTGGCGCTGTAATACGCAAACAAAAACCCGCTATCTGCGAGTATGAGCGGATGATAAGTCATGAATGACGCTCTTTGAGATATTGCGCGATCGCTTTCTTGCGGTTTGCTCGTTCAGATAAGTCTGTCGGTGCATCTTGCAGGAGGTGTTGAGGGTGTCCACCTCGCCTATCAACCAAAGTTCTACCTGCTTGCAAGTTAAGCCAGCGTTCAGCAATCAAGCGTCGGATCAACTCACTCTTGTCTGTTTTCTCGTGAGCTAAGATATCGGCTAGTTGGCGTTCTGTTTCTTCGTCTAGTCTGACAGTGAGCATGGCTTTTGTCATACTTGTATTGCGCTTATGACAAGTATAACAGAGGGCTTTTTACTAGAGCGATAGCGTAAGCGCACGAATCGGGCGCTCCGCTACGCGGCTCCCAGAGACGAGAAGCGCGCTTCGTTCGGCGCAGTGCGAAGCGAGGCGGAGCGCAAGGGCGCAGATCGCACTCACCCATCATTTTCCCAACATTGCTTTCAATTTTCCGAAATCGATAAACGCAGTGTGGTAGTCATTATTAGACAAGCAACTTATAACTAATCTCTATAAATAAAGCGCGGGGATATACCCCATTCAAGCGAGCGTCATAACGACGCTCGTTTTTAAACTGAACTTCCCTGATTGACAAAAGGCGTATGCAGTGTATCTCAAGGGTT
>NZ_QMEA01000292.1 GCF_012912105.1 Brasilonema sp. UFV-L1 | reverse complement strand
GGTGTAGGGGTGTGGGGGAAAGACTTGAAAGTGTACACCTCGACCGGCTGTGGGGGTTTAAAACCCCACCCTCCTGGCTGTCTATGGCTATGGCTAGCGCCACGCTAGCTTGCGTGGCGCTAGCTTGCAATTGGTTAGGTACTACACCTTTTCCAATTGCTCTTCCCCCTTACACCCTTACACCCTTACACCCCTACACCCCTTCTTCTTTATTTTTCAGCGCACTGGGTAATGAGTGAGCGAAAATGAAAACGTAGAGTCTTACTAAATAGCCATAAACCTTATCAAACTTAGTTAAAGTTCGGGAAAAAACTCAAGTTTTTTGAGATGTATTGTGTTTCGATATCTGCTATACTCGTACTTAAGCTGAAAACCAAGGCGAAATTATTCTGGTTTGTAAACCATAGTCGAGTCAAAACTAGCAAACCTGTAAAAAGGTCAAACGGAAATCCACGATTTGTTAAATTTGCTGAAAATGACGGATGGCGAGTGGCTAAAAGCTTCAAAAAATATTTGACTTCAAAAATAGGGTGGGCTACACCCGAATTTACGCTTGTGGACAAGTAGGAGCCGACTCCCTTGGTGAGCCAGCGCCGTGCGGGGGTTCCCCCCGTTGAGGCGACTGGCGTAGAAGCAAGAAGCAGACCCTCTAAAGGAAACTTTAGTTGAATGGCTAGCTTTAAATAAGTTTGGTCAAGTTCTATATAGCAGATGAGTATTTGCCATGTCAGCAAAGTCTACGACTTTCAAACTTCCTCCATTAGAAAGTGGCGATCGCCTGACTCGCTACGAATTCGAGCGTCGCTATACAAAAATGCCACATCTTAAGAAAGCTGAATTAATAGAAGGAGTCGTGTACTTGGCTTGACCAGTGCGAATTAAAAACCATGCAAGACCTCATGCTCAAGTTATGGCTTGGTTAACAACTTATTGGGTTGCAACACCAGGAGTAGACATGGGTGACAACGCCACTGTACGCCTTGATGCTGATAATGAACCTCAACCTGATGCCTTATTACGATTAGAACCAGAGGTAGGAGGGAATTCTCGCATCAGTGATGATGATTATGTTGAAGGCGCACCAGAACTGATTGTAGAAATTGCTGCTAGTAGTGCTTCTTATGACTTAAAAGACAAGCTGAATGCCTATAGCCGCAATGGAGTGCAAGAATATATTGTTTGGCAAATTTATGAGAATCGGCTGAATTGGTTCAGGCTAGAAGAAGGGCAATATATCTCATTGGAAGCGAATTCAGCAGGAGTCATTTGTTCTCAAGTATTTCCAGGATTGTGGTTATCAGTCCCTGCTTTGCAACAGGGAAACTTGGCTGAGGTTTTAGCTTCTTCGCGCCCTCGCCCCGCA
>NZ_QMEA01000291.1 GCF_012912105.1 Brasilonema sp. UFV-L1 | reverse complement strand
CCTTTGGAGCGCGATTTAAAGTCGTAGGAACGAACATATCCGCCATCCATTCCCAATACCAAGGGTAAATCAGGTCGGGGCAATTCCTCCCAATCTCTTGGACAGCCTTCAATGTATACTCCCTTTTCTTCCCCCAACTCGTCTTCTAGGCGTTGACCAATTTTGTGTAAGTTATTCCGTACCGATGTAGTGTTTATTTCTCCTTCTATTGGTAGTACTTCCTGCAATAGTTTCACAGACAGTCCGTAAGACATCAAAGACCCAAACTTAGACTCCAGATACAATAGTTCTCTGGAAGTACGTTCTGGTAGTAAGTTGGCTACTGGATTAAAGCTACGGGTTGGTTGTTCCTGGCACGGGCAGTGAAATAGTCGAGGGCATTTGAGATGTAACTTGCCAAACAATGTGCGGTATACAATTGTGCGCTTGTCTTTATGCAACAGTTTTTGGTTACAGTGCAAACATAATTCCTGTTGAAGAGAATACTCTGCTACCTGTTGCGAGGCTAAGGTGCGTTGGAGGCTTTGTAGTAATGTTTTGGCTTCTGCTAGTTTTAGTCCCAAGTTTTCTGGTTGTAAGCAATCACGCTCAATTTGCATAATTTCTTGGACAACTTGGGGTTCTCCATTATCTGACTCCACAACTATTTGGATTTTGACTTTCACAGTATTTCCTGTTCAAATAACATCTCTTTATCCCTAGCCACATATTGCTGTAAACGTTGGTTTATTTCTTGACGGTCAAAATGGTCAACCATTAACCATTGGCGTAGTTCGTACATTTCTTCAATATTGCCAGGGATATCACCTTCTTCCAGAATTTCACTGTACCGAGAAGCTATGTATCTTACTGAGTATTCCTGCTTTTGTGCCATGAACTCCCACGGGCCACCACAGTCTTCTGGAGGGCAAGCGCGTTTACCATCAATGCACACTGGATAAAAGCAATTTGATTTTGGCGTGAGAATTGCTTCAACTCGAATTTGATGCTGCCAGTTATCACCGAAGTCATACTCGTATAAAAAACGCTCTCGCATTCGCCAACCAAAATCTGATAATTTCACTTCTTTTGGATCGTCAGAAAACTCTATTCCACCAATTTGTGCAATCCCGTAATGCTTACCGTGGATTACAAAGCGATGTAGGTGGGAATCAGTCCATCCCATTACCATCTGGATGATGTAGTGCAAATCGGCGATTGTGCTGTCGCTGCGAATTTTGACTCTACGCCAAATCATGGGACTGATGCCCAAGATAAAAATATGAAGCTGGTAAATAACAAGTTGCTCAGAATTGGTCATTGGGTCATCTTACCGCATTGCCATTCCCATCTCCCCCGAAAAAAATCGCTCTCATTGTAAGCAAGCAAATAAACATAAATT
>NZ_QMEA01000290.1 GCF_012912105.1 Brasilonema sp. UFV-L1 | reverse complement strand
CGATGAAGCAGTGAGAATCCGTTTGCCATCTGGGCTAAAACTGGCGCTGATGACAGAATCTGTATGCCCTTTGAGTTGATTTTGCTCGTGAATGTTGTCAACAATTGTCTGTAAAGCTAACACAGGGCTAGCAGCTGGATATTCTGCTGGTTCATCTTCTTTATTTATAAGATTGTATAACTCTTGCCCTGTATCTAAAGCTAAAAGCAATGCTTCTATTTCTTGGAGCTGAAACTGAAAATGCTTCTCAGTTGCAACGCCTTGTCGTTCTAGCGTTGCAATTTTCTGTGCCTTGCCCACAAGCCCAAATGCTTGTAATGTAACAATGGCTGCGACAACAAAAGATGCAGTCAATACTCCTGATCCAATACGAATCCGCTGCTGTGCTTGTTGGTTAGCCTTTGTCAATATCTGCTTAGCTTGTTCAGTTTGTTTTAACTGTTCTTCAGTTTGCAGGTGTTGCTTCCTCTCCCTTTCCAACTCCGCCATCACCTGGCTTAACTTCGGTTCCTGCTGCTGGCGAATAAACTCAGCCAAATAATCATGCACCAACTGATAGCGATTTGCCGGATTTTCCTGCAACAAAACCACCAAACCAGATTCCACAAAAATCTCTAAAACCAAATCTAACTTACTCGCTTGTTTTGTCACATCTGCAGCTAACGCCTGCAAATCCCGTTCCAACTCAGCCCGAGTCTTGAGTGGGCGAGTTCCTTTCTCATCCGTCAGCAAGTACAGCACAAACTCCGCCATTTGCTGATTTTCAGCACCGCAATCGTGAACCACATCATCCAGATAGCGTTTTACCAGTTCTTCCTTTGTACAACGCTCCCGATATTCTGCCAAACTTGTAATATTCTCAGTTTGCAATTGCGCCCCCACCACCTGCAACTCAATCGGGCGCACCTCACCCAACTCCCGCGCCAAATCCTGAACCAGTTCTTCAACCAAAGCAGGTTCCAAGTGAAAACGAGAACGCTCAGTTAACTGCTCAATAATAGACTTAGCATCACTCGGTGAAAAATTCCCCAACTCGTAAAGAACATTTTTACCGAGAATATCATTATTAATAATCGCCATACTAGGCAGACGATTCCACTTGAGCAAATAATGCAGATAATCCACCCGCAGCGACAAAATGACTTTCACCGGTAGAATATTAAGACACTCGCCCAAAAATTCAAAAAATTGTTGCTTCTGCTGTCGTTCCGTATCAACAAAGAAAAACTCTTCAAATTGGTCAAAAATGAGTACTGGACGTAGATTCTGCGTCTCACACAGTCGCAACTGTTCCAAAAGCACAGTTGGGGAATGAGTCATTTGAGTGTTTAAGACTCGTTCACGAGTGTTTAAGACTCGTCGTCGAGTCTTTGAGACTCTCTCACGAGTGTTTAAGACTCGTCGTCGAGTGTTTAAGACTCTCCCACGAGTGTTTAAGACTCGTCGTCGAGTGTTTAAGACTCTCTCACGAGTGTTTAAGACTCGTCGTCGAGTGTTTAAGACTCTCCCACG
>NZ_QMEA01000028.1 GCF_012912105.1 Brasilonema sp. UFV-L1 | reverse complement strand
TTTTTCGCGCTTTATTAGCCCAACCCCTTTGGGGATTAGGGGCAGGGAGGTTTTGGCGTTAGACAAAACGGGGGTGGGGTTAAAACAAAGTAGAGCCGCCCAAAGGGCAGACAAGAGAGGCGTATCGCAGACAATAATTTGTCAACGCAGTCAAATTATTTATCAATCTCCAAAAAACGAGCGCGGAGGGATTTGAACCCCCGACCCACAGGACCGGAACCTGTTGCTCTATCCACTGAGCCACGCGCCCTTAAGGTAGCAAACACTAAAGTCCGCCACTTTAATCAATCATAGCATATTTTCCACCAAGATTTTTATTCTATCCGCTGTACCGCATTGTTAGACTGCTGCTTGGGTTGCAAAGACACCAACTTTCTTCCGCTTGCAGCTTGTCTGTTCTGCCAATCAGCAAATATCGCTTTGAAATCATAATTAAAAGACTTAGCGTGTTCTTCACGGATTCGGTGCAGTTCTTCTAAAATCTCGTCTTCCCACATACTCTACTCTCCCATCAGTTCATACGGTGTACAAATAGTCGGTAACTTATATCCACAATCAAGGCAGATCTCTGCAAGCTTCCTCTGAATTTGGGCGTTAGCAATATGTTTACAGTTCCACGTTAGCAGGTAATCCAGTGCATGAACTGTAGCCGCAGCAATATGGATTGCATCATCAGATGCCTTTGAGGGAAGGTTGCTTCTTGTTAGGAATTGTTCGCCCAAATCTTGCACAGCTTCAGTTAATTCAAGTACAGAGAGATTTTGCAATATTTCAAGCCGCTTGAGTGCCATCTCTGGATCACCGTGTGCTGCCTCATCTAAAACAACTTGCGAAATGTAGAGGGTGAACTGACTACGACGATTTTCCCACCACCTTCGCGTGATCTCCAGGTTTGCCATAAGGATCAAGTTGTTGCTGGGTCTAGCTGTCAGGTAGCCAACCAAACTGGTTTCAATGTAGACGGTTTCGCTCATGCGGGATAGACTGTCAACATTCTTATTTTACCTGATAGCCGTATCACCACGAATAAAACCATCACGCTCATTGAGTTGTTGTTGGAAGTTTCTTAAAAGCCCCAACCGAGGCGAAGCAGGTTGGGGTACTTCACAGATGTACTTCATAGATAATTCATCGGGTCTACAGGTGTCCCATTGCGACGCACTTCAAAGTGGAGATGGGGACCTGTGGATAAACCAGTCGAACCGACAGCAGCAACTGGCTGTCCTCGTTTCACTTGTTGACCTTCCGAAACATACAACTCGCTAGTATGACCATATAAGGTCGTCATCCCATTACCGTGGTGGATAATCACAGCTTTGCCATAACCACCATACCACCCGGCAAAAATAATTGTTCCAGTACCTGCTGCACGAATTGTACTGCCATAATCAGCGGCAAAATCCAAACCTGCATGAAAACGACGTTCCCCAACAATTGGGTGCATCCGCCAACCAAAAGTACTGCTAGTAGAAGCATTGCTAGGATATGCAAAAAGATGAGTTCCACGCAGGATAATGCTGTTACTGCTGAAGGCTTTGATTTGCATCTTTTGTGGTGCTTCAACTTTTGCAACCTTTTGTTGAATTAACACTTGCAAAGCTTTTGAATCTTTCTGTTGTTGAGTTAACGATGCTTGTAGCGCACGGCGATCGCTCCCAAGCCGTTGGATGATTTTTGCTTGTAACTCCGCCTGCGCTTGATAATCAGCTTTTTGTGCCAGCAATTGCGAAAGAATCAAGTCAATTTCGTTTTTCTGGTACTCAATAGCCGTTTTTTGTTGATTTATGTACTTAACTTGTGTCGCGAGTTGTTCCAAAATCTGCTGATCAGCTTGATAAACTAACTTCAGCTGATGACGACGGTCAAGAAAATCGGTCAAATCTTGGCTTTGTAACAAAATCGTCCATCCTTGACTCAGACGCGATCGCTGTAGAAAACGCAGTCTTGCAATTGTCCCCTGTTGACGCTGCTGGTAGGAAACCTCTGATGCTGCAACATTTGCTTGCAACTGCTTTTGCCGTTGAGTCGCAAGCTGTAGTTGCGTCTGGCTATCTTGAATTTGAGTATCTGTAGTGTTTAAGTTTCTTTTTATGCTGTTGAAGCGCTGTTGTGCTGCTTGTTGCAAATTAGATAAGCGGTGGTGTTTTTGCGCTATGTCTTGACGCTTTTGGTTAATCACCCACTGTTTTTGACGTAATACTTTCAGAGAATTTGATTTGCCTGAGACTACTGCGTAAACTGGCGATATTGAAGTTAATGTTAAGTTAATGCATAAAGTGTAGAAAAAGACAAGAATGAAACTGCTAAAATTTCCTTTATTTTTTTGAAGTAGAGTTCTCATGCTGTTAGATTTCGCCAAGATATGGCTACAAACATCATGAGTATTATTCCCAAAATCTAGTTTCACCCTAGGGTGCAGGACTTTTCTAATTTGTTCGCCAGATACTATCAGCAAATGCTCACCATGTCAGCATTAACTCAAATATATTGCCTAACGAGGTTGTATGAGCATAGGCAGAGCAATTCTTTTTATTGCCTTGGTTATTCCGGGTTTATTGGTAGCGGGTTCATCGCTTTACTCGTTCAACATTGACTACACAGCGCTAGGAAGAACCGAAAGGTATGTGGAAAAGTTAGCCAGGGATGGAAAAACCAATAATAGACAGTTGGAACTTGCCTATCATCGTAGTTTCGTTCATCGTATGAATGCATTCACGAATGGAACGTGGGGCTTTATTGGTGCAACGATCGCAGCGATTGGCGTACATGGAATCGCAACAACAAAAGAAGAGACAAATCAAGACCACAGACAAGTATCAAAATAGTAGTGAAGTGCTGAGTATTGATGGGAGACAAATCAATTCAAAATTCAAAATTCAAAATTCAAAATTCAAAATTTTGAATTTCTCCCTCACTCAGCACTTATAACTGCGCAGTGTTGATGAATTCCTTCAAGTCAGCTAAAGCGCGATCGCGATAACGTCCATAACGCTCTTGTTTATTTTTGATTTTCTGACCCAATTCTGGTAAGATCCCAAAATTAGGAGGCATGGGTTGAAAATGTTTAGGCGAAGCGGAACTGATAAATTCAAACAGTGACCCCATCATTGTTGTGTTGGGTAGAGTCAAGGGTTCTTTCCCCAAAGCCAGCCTTGCTGCATTCGTTCCCGCTAACCAACCACCTGCTGCAGCTGCTGTATATCCTTCGGTTCCAATTAACTGTCCAGCGCCTAGCAATGTCGGACGGTTTAAAAATTGCAAACTAGGCTGCATCAACTGAGGTGCATTGATAAAAGTGTTGCGGTGCATCACTCCTAACCGTACGAACTCAGCATTTTCCAAACCAGGAATCATTTGAAAAACACGCTTTTGCTCACCCCAACGCAGATTAGTTTGGAATCCCACCATATTCCACAGTTGACCAGCTTTGTCTTCTTGCCGCAACTGTATCACAGCATACGGACGTTCTCCAGTTCGACTATCGGATAACCCGACTGGCTTGAGGGGACCATAACGCATTGTGTCTTCTCCTCGCCGTGCGAGTTCCTCTATCGGTAGACAAGCTTCAAAAAATTTTGCTGTTTCTCGTTCAAAATCTTTTAATTCTACTTGTTCGGCTGCACTCAGTTCTTGCCAAAACCGCAAGTACTGCTCTTTGTTCATCGGGCAGTTTAGATATGCAGCTTCACCTTTGTCGTAGCGAGAGGCAAGAAAAGCAATATTGTGGTTAATTGATTCTCCCACAATAATTGGGCTTGCGGCATCAAAAAAGCTGAGGTATTCCATCCCCGTAAAGCGGCGCAAATCTTCTGCTAAGTCGGGACTTGTTAAAGGACCAGTTCCTAAAACGACAATACCTTCAGGGATAACACGTAATTCTTCTCGACGCAGTGAAATCAAGGGATGTTGAGCGAGAGTTTGCGTCAAGTCCTGACTAAATTGTCCTCTATCGACTGCAAGTGCTCCACCAGCAGGAACTGCGTGTTCATCAGCTTTTGAGATGACAATAGAATTGAGTTGGCGTAGTTCTTCATGCAAAAGACCAGCAGCGCGATCGCTTGCCATTGCTCCAAAAGAATTGCTACACACCAATTCCGCCAAATGTTCCGTGTGATGTGCGCCACTGAAGCGATTTGGGCGCATTTCCCAAAGAATCACCGATATTCCAACAGAGGCTATTTGCCAAGCTGCTTCTGTTCCAGCGAGTCCACCTCCGATAACATGAATTGTTTGTTTTTCCATATTTCTTTCCATATTTACATTATGTAGATTCTTGATGAATCTGCTGGGTGGTGGTCTGCGTATCTTCCCAAAAGAGTTGGTGATACTACAGGAAACCATTTGGTGGTAATTTTAATCTTAGCTAAGCTCTACGACTTTGCAAGGCGCTATTCGCCTAACACCGTCAGCTCTTACGAAATCTAGTAACGTTTGTGAAAATACTAAACTTTTCTATTTTATCCAACCGCAAAATCAGTATATTTACGCATAAACAGAGATTTATATGCCAGAACAATGTCATGTTTGGGAATGCCTAACTCCACTAACTCATTGGCGATTCCATCTTCCGTGCCGTCGTATTGAATCCAAATTTTGTCGCCTTTAATATCAATGTGGATTAAGCATCCATAAACGCGGCGACGATTTTCCCAACCAACGTTAATCACCTGATAGTGATCTTGCTCATTATCAAATGCAGTATAGCGCTCAATGTCACCAAAGGAAGGCTTGATCTGACTATAGCGCGTCAAAATTTGCTTGATTTTTTGACGGTACTGGTTTAGTTTATCCATTGTGTAATGATCTCCAGTTCGGGATCGAATACCAAAACCTTGACCTGATATTCCTTTTAAACTTTCCCCAGCGTGGGGTGTTCCATGTTGCTGTATGTCGTGCAGATGAAAAGGTTGTTGGTTTTCAAAGTATGGAACCATTTGCGACCTTCACACACGCATTTGATCACGTCGGAGTTATCGGAACATACGTGGATCTCTCATACCGACAACAAGGCATTGGCACGTGTCTGTTCGACGCCACGTTTGAAGTTGCTCGCCGCAAAGGATATGAAAAAATATTTACATACGTTCGTGCCGATAACGTAACAGCGTTAGCCAGCTACCTCCGACGTGGCTTTCAGATTGTTGGAACGGCACAAAGACACGCCAAATTCAACGGAACGTATGTAGACGAGATCATCATCGAACGGTTCTTGTAGGCAAGCCTT
The DNA here is from genome assembly GCF_012912105.1 of Brasilonema sp. UFV-L1. Taxonomy (GTDB): domain Bacteria; phylum Cyanobacteriota; class Cyanobacteriia; order Cyanobacteriales; family Nostocaceae; genus Brasilonema. The sequence continues at coordinate 49,994 of NZ_QMEA01000028.1, read as the reverse complement.
GTCTTTTAAGTGCATTGCATGGGGGGCGATTTGATGATTCAAAATGTTGCTGATTTGACTTCAGCACTTAAAACTCTTTAGTTACAAGAACTTTGCTAGAACTCGTGACAGCAATAACTCGCTGTTCATTTGTGATCTTTCCTGTAAGGTCTAAAATTTCTCCATTGAGACTGTCTTTATACTGTTTTCCAACAACCTCCCATTCCATATCAATTAACTCTCTTGCTTTAATAGCTTTAAGGAATTGGATAGAAAAATCCAAACCAACAATTGCATAATTTTGAGAGAAGTGTTGAGCAGCTAAACCCATCATCAAAGAACTAATGTGTGGACCACAGACGATAATACTGCCAAACCGAGTTTTGCGAGCATATTCAGCATCGTGATGAAGTAAATTAGGATCTCCGGCTAAATGAGCAAATTGGCTGATTTCTATTTCATTCAATCTCATTTGACGGGCAATTTTCTCCCCTACTGGAACAGGTGTCATAAGCAATTCAAAATTCAAAATTCAAAAAACAATAAACGAGCGTGCTGGCAAGCATCTTATCTATAGACTATGTGCAAGCTTATTTGCGTGACAGATTAAAACTAACAACAACATTCTGAACCTTTTCCGTATCTTGCTGCAACTGTTTGAGACTTGTGTGATAGCGTAAGCGTGGCACTTTGTGCCATAGATACTGAAAAGATAGCATCATCAAACAATAGCTGCTAACTTCCACTACACTCCTATGACCAAAATTGCACCTGCTGTTGTCATACTGGGTAACAACAGTATCCCTGTAGCTAAAAAAATTATCAGTGTCTTGCCAGGAGCACAGTTATACGGGCTGGCAGGTCGTACTTGTGATGTAGATGTCAGTTTTACTGAGTTTGGAACGACACTGCGAGAGTTATTCAGTAATGAAGTGCCTATCATTGGCATTTGTGCTACGGGTATTCTTATCAGAACTCTCGCGCCACTGCTTGCGAATAAGCGACAGGAACCTCCAGTTCTTGCTGTTGCTGAGGATGGTAGTGCAGTGGTGCCACTTTTGGGCGGACTCAATGGTGTCAATTCGCTTGCACGCCAAATCGCTCTTGTGCTGAGTGTGAAACCCGCGATCACAACGACAGGTGATATTCGTTTTGGCATTGCACTGGAAGATCCCCCTACAGGATACTGTTTGGCTAACCCCGATGACGCCAAATCTTTTATGTCTGACTTACTGGCGGGACACTCTGTGAGGTTGGAGGGTAACGCACCTTGGTTGAAGAAGAGTTCGTTACCGTTTGCCCAGGATGCACAGAGAATTATACAAATTACTGAAAAGCAAGTCGTTTCTACATCAACCCGCCTTGTCTATCATCCTGCAACAGTAGTGATTGGGATCACTTCCCTCAATTGTTCGTCGAGAGGTGGTTCAGAGGAAATCGCTTTTGTGCAGAAAATGCTGCTTGATGCTGAGTTAGCGCCTGCATCCGTTGCAGGAATCTTCGCCAGTACTCTTGATGCTCCCAATCCAGTTTTACAAGCAATTGCTGATGCGCTCAATGTGCCTATTCGGTTTTTTACGACCGATGAAATTGCTGCTGTGATGTCACAAAATAATACCGTAGATGTAGCTAAAGCTCTCGCTTTAGCCGCTTCCTCTGGACAGTTGGTGATCCAACGTCAGTTATCTGACTTTAGCTGTGCGATCGCCCTCTCACCTTTACCTGTTAATATCAACACCACAGGTAGACCACGCGGTCGATTGGCAGTCATTGGCACTGGTCCTGGAGGAAGCCATTGGATGTCGCCAGAAGTCCAAACAATTTTACGTAATGCCACTGATTTGGTTGGTTATTCCACTTACTTAAAATTAGTCGGCTCTCTGGGCAAAGGTAAAACGTGGCACGAGTCCGACAATCGGGAAGAAATCGCACGGGCAAGGATGGCACTAAATTTAGCAGCACAAGGACGCTTTGTGGCAGTAGTTTCTTCTGGTGATCCCGGTATTTATGCTATGGCCGCAGCAGTGTTTGAGGTGCTTGAACAAGAAGCAAAGCCGGAATGGCAGGGTATCGAAATTCAGGTAGCACCAGGTATTTCCGCGATGCAAGCAGCAGCTGCAAAGATTGGCGCGCCCCTAGGTCACGATTTCTGTACCATCTCGTTATCTGACATCTTAAAACCTTGGTCAATTATCGAACAGCGAATTACTGCTGCCTCTATCGCAGATTTCGTGATTGCCTTGTACAACCCAGTATCAAAGCAACGCACTTGGCAACTGGCAGAGGCAAAAAATATACTGCTACGTCATAAACATCCTGATACCCCAGTCGTACTTGCCCGTAACCTTGGTAGGGATGGAGAATCTGTTCAGGTTTGCACTTTGAAAGATTTAGTACCAGAACTCGCTGATATGCGGACAGTTATTATTGTGGGGTCAAGCAAAACCCGGACGATTCAACGGTGCGATGGTCGCGTCTGGGTTTATACTCTCCGTCGCTATGATGAAGATAAGACTTGATGAGTTGATCTGATTGCTCCTTTAAGGGTGTCATAGGTATACCCATACTTTCTAAAATCCAGAGTGTCTGCAGGTGTGACAATGTCATCTGGGGACAAATGAGGAAGTAAGGATAGCACATCCGCTGGACCGAGATTTACTGGTATGGACTCACCTCCATCCCAAGGCCACAATCGGTCATGAAGATTTTCTCCATAATGTCCACCAGTGGCAGGATAATAATTGGGACCCGCGTGTCCATTTGCCTGCCATTCGGCCCAAAGGCGATCCAGATTGGAATGAATTAGCCAAAATACTGGATCGTAGGGAGAACTGATAATACTAGCCATTGTGCCTAGAGGATCGAGCTGACCTGTGGTAAAGTCAAAACGACCCCCACCGACTAAGCCATGCATATAGTTATGCATAAAGACTCCACGAATTGTGAGTTGTCCCTGGCTATCCAATTTGTTAAATCCTTCTAGACCTTGGCGGAGTGTGTCATAGTCGTCAACAGCAAGAATTTGCTCCAAGTCTTCTTTGGGAGTAGGGTAACTATTTACAGGCGGCACTTGCAAAAAGCGTAACAGAACCTCACCTAATGATTCTCCAGATGGTTTGAGATGTAAGTTTGGGTTCAAAATCCATCCATTGGCTGATGAAAAAGGACCGGATGCAACAGGTCCTCCTTGGACATCACCCAAATCCGGAATGCTGAGGGTGACTCCTTGACCATTTGATCCCAGAAAGTCATCTTGAAAGATAACTTTCAACGCCTTGGAATCTGTCCAATCCCAATAGGGAAGCGTGACATTGGGGTTGACTGATTGCAAAGCTTTTTCAAATCGGTGTATAAACTCACGATGCCACGGTAGTAATAGAGAACTTTCATGAGCACCATCATGCCCAGCAGCTGGACCCTGGGCTTGGCTTGACATCAGCCCCATTGCTTCCACATGTACTGCAACGAACTGGTCATAGATACTGATACTGCTACCTTGTGGAACTGTATTTTTTAATGTGCGCACAGCATCAACGAATGCTTGTTTCTCTTCTTGGGTAAGGTCAACAACGTTCTTTCTAACTCCATAAGCTTTTTTTTTGCTCACAAGATCAGAATGAGTACTCTTGATTTCATCAATTGCACTGTCGTGATAGAGTGCAGTCAGCTTGGTATTTGAATGATCGCTGAGCACCTGATTTGATGCTTGCTTATGCTCACGATGCTCAAGATTATGAGAAAGTGCTGGAGTTCCGAAAACGACCAAGACAGCAACTATACTAGCAATAATCACAGCTTTAATAGTTTTGTGGATTTTCATCATCTACGCTTGTTGTGGCTCCTAAGATTTCAAGATTTTTTGAGGACTTTACTGAGAACAAAAATTACTTTGTATATAAGTTGACAGTAAACAGAATCGCTCACAATAGAAAATCTTTAGGAAAATCTCTCTATTCTTTCGCAACCAGCGCAAAATTAGTCATTTTTTTGCAGTATTGCTGTGTTCCAATCTAGTTTGACCCCAGGCAGGACGCTTTTTTTATATGGAAATAATTGTTAATTTTTCTACCAATAGCCTTGTCTGTCAAGACAGCGTTTCGTCGCGGTTGTTTGAGAAGATAGGAGTATTTAGTGTCGCTGAGTTTGATGTAGCCAAGTTTCAATAAGCTATCCGCGCTAAGTTGTCAATAACCCGTCACCAAAAAATGCTATTATGACTACTACAGTACCGCCAGTCAACACTGAAATTGAAAACCGAAAAGCCGAGCACCTACGTGTTTGCCTAGAAGAGGATGTAGAATTTCACCATGTGACAAGTGGATTGGAATGCTATCGCTTTAGTCATTGCTGTCTTCCTGAACTAAACCTTAGTGACATCAATCTTCAAACAACCTTCCTTGGCAAAACTCTCGGTGCTCCAATTCTCATTTCTTCTATGACAGGGGGAACCGAATTGGCAAAGCTAGTTAACACTCGGTTAGCGACTGTTGCTCAACGTTACCGATTAGCAATGGGAGTTGGTTCTCAACGAATTGCGATCGAACAACCTCACTTAGCCTCTACCTTTGCCGTGCGTTCTTTTGCTCCTGACATTCTCCTATTCGCGAACTTGGGAGCTGTTCAGTTGAATTATGGATGTGGTTTTGATGAGTGCTTACATCTTGTTCACTCACTGGAAGCAGATGCTCTGATTTTGCATCTTAACCCCTTACAAGAGTGCGTGCAATCGCGAGGAGATACGAATTTCCGGGGACTGTTGAGTAAAATTGCTAAGCTTTGTCAGCAATTACCCGTTCCCGTTGTTGTTAAAGAAGTGGGAAATGGAATTTCTGGTGTCATGGCACAAAAGTTAATAGATGCAGGAGTGACAGCAATTGATGTCGCTGGGGCTGGTGGAACTTCATGGGCGAAAGTGGAAAGCGAACGAGCTCAAGACAACAAGCAACGACGTCTAGGACAAACTTTTGCCGATTGGGGGTTACCAACCGCTGAGTGTCTGAACTCCATCCGCGCAGTTGCGCCAACAATTCCCTTAATTGCTTCTGGAGGACTACGTAATGGATTGGACATTGCTAAGGCGATCGCCTTAGGAGCAGATCTAGCAGGTCTGGCTCGACCTTTTCTACAAGCAGCTGTAGAATCGGAAGCGGCAGTCGATGAGTTGGTCGAAATTCTGATTGCTGAACTTGAAACTGCATTATTATGCAGTGGTCATGCAACACTCAAAGAGCTAAAAGGTTCTAATGCGCTACAACGTGTCGTTGCAGGTTGATAACGCAATCATTGCAAAAACTCTATTATACGCTTTTCAATCTTGAAATAGACATCTTCGACAATTAATCTTAAACCTTTGCTCTATCTGAACTAAGGTTTTATTTCTGGAGATGTCTAATCAATTATCAATTATCAATTATCAATTCGAGGATGCAAACCCCTAACTTTCGTCCCCTTGGGACACGCGCTGCGGAACGCGTCTACAACGGGTTTCTCAAACTCGACGTTCCACCTGTAGTTCTCTAGCATCATTCCGGCTTGGAGATTTTCCTCGGTAACGATACCACCACATCACAAAGCCAGTGATAAATAGAATCAGCGGTGCAAGTCCGACAAATATGTAGAAAATGCGGGTAAGTAAACCACCAAAGGTGCCATAGTGCATTGGTATAAACGAGTGGAAAACTTGGTCAGCTCGTGATGGCTGCAAGCCATTTTTTAGTTGGACAACTTTGCCTGTATACTGGTCGAGATAAACCTGAGAGTGACCGTACTCCCACGTTTCTTGAGGCTGTTTTTTGCCCACTCTAAACACTCCTTCTGGGGTTTGCGGTAGGCTAATGTAGGTAGTAACAGCACCTGGTAGAGCAGCATCAGCTTTTTTAAGAATTTCGCCTAGTCCCAAAGGTGACTTACCTTCTATAGGTTGAGAAACTGGTTTCGGTGGGATGGGAGTAAAGGTTGCAACGTGGATTACAGGTTGGGAAAAATCCCAAAAATTCCAGCACACGCCTGTGAAGGCAATCATACCAAGGAAAACAGCTGCAATGATACCTGCCACCTTGTGAATATCAAAGTTAGTTCGTTTGGGATGTGCATTCCACTTGATTTTGAAGCCAGGAATCAATCTGCGCCAACCGGGCCATAAAATAATCCCTGTGATGCTAAGAATCAATAGCACAAAAGCGACAATCCCAACGATGATTGTTCCGATTTTGCCAGCAAGAAGTTCATAGTGGAGTTTGAAGGTGAACCCAATCAATGTACGCTCCCACTGACGGGAACCCATAATTGCACCTGTGTAGGGATTGACAAATACTTGCGTCCGTTTTTCATCTGGAGATTGCAGCCAGATGCGATAGGGGAGGTGGGAATCTGGCAGTGTGTTCATGCTTAATAGTTTCAGTTCAGGTTGCGAGGCGTAGGCGGTTTTGACGGTTTCGACTACGGACTCCACAGGGACGCGTTGTCCTTGAGGAATGACTTGCCCAAATTGTTGACTGACTAGGAATTGGTCGATTTCCCGCTGAAAGACTAGTAAACTGCCAGTTAAGCCGACGATGATTAACAGTAGTCCGACAACTAAGCCGAGGTAGCGGTGTATGTAAAATGTAAAATCACGTATTTGTTTAGAGTTCATGGTGGATAGCCCTAATTAAATGTCTTGTGATTGCAATCAAAACTGCACTGAAATCATTCCTATGACACTAGAAGGTGCGCTAGGTATCACACCTAGGGGATCACTGTTTGGTGAGCCAAGATAATATTCTGTATTGAACACAATTGAACAGATTTTGGAAATTCAGTTGCAATCGCCTGTTCTCCCGTCGTTAGAAAATTGAACTATCGAAGCAAACATAGCTAGGAATCTCGTAGGAGTTGACAAGGTTGCCTGCGCGATCGCCGAATCTCCTTTATAGGTTCAACCAGCCCTGCTTTGAACAGCACAGGTAATCGTTGCAGAACTACTAGACTGTACTCGTTGAACTTTAACCATCTGACCGCAAGCAGGAGTTGTTACTAACATCCAAACAGAACTTGTCAATAATAGAGCTTTCAGCTTTTGCTTTATTCTCATCTTTGCCCGTCACAATCGGTAGTACTACCTGACCTTGGAGTAGATAACTGTGCAGCTAATTGCAATTTCTTGGCATAGCTAACAGACTTACTTGAGAAAACTCTACAGGAGGTAACTTATCAATTGCAAATATTTGTCATAATTTCGTAATGTTTTCTGTGCAGCAAGTGCTAACACTTTTGTGTGAGAGGCTAATTGATGGCGAGAATATAAATGTTTACACCTTTAAAAGCGTTAAACAACTGCACAGACAAGCGTATGGATTATTTGTTGACACATACGCTCTGACCAATTTCCTTGTCAATTATCAATTTCCGGGACTACTGCCTGAAATTCAATTATCAGTTATCAGTCAATACAGTTCAGATAAGAAATTTGCTCTTGAAGGTAAGCGCAAGGAACAGAGGGGCACAGCATTGCTATGCCCCAGGGGGTGGATACAACTGAGAATAACTCTATCTCAGGACTCATGACTCTGCACTATCTTGATAAGTGCTTTCAACAATTGGTGAATCTCTTCAACAGTATTGTAATGTACCAGCCCAATTCGCAAAAGTCCTCCGCTTGACTCAACTCCTAATTCTTTGGTAAGACTGAGCGCATAAAAGTTACCGTTCCAGGTAAAAATACCCTGCTCACCTAACGCTTTAGCAACAGCGTGAGGTGTCTGCCCCGCAAGCCGTAAGCTAACAGTTGGTGTTCGCCAGTCAAAGCGGGTTAAATCAGTGATGCCATATAAAGTTATATCAGGAATTTTTAGCAATTGTCTCACTAACTTTTGGCACAAATCTTTTTCATATTGCTTAATTGCTATCATCGCTGCGAGTAGGGCTTCTCGGCGGTTGTGAACACCTGGTAAGACTTTGCGACCTAGTTCAGCGAGGTAGTTAATTGTCGCTACTACCCCGGCTAGCCCTTCATAGTTCTGGGTTCCATTTTCCCAACGTGACGGAATTTCATCTGGGGCTGGTTGCACTTTATAAGGACGCAATCGAGCAAGATGCTCGCGTTTTGCATATAATATCCCAACATGGGGTCCAAAAAATTTATAAGCAGAGCAAGCGAGAAAGTCGCAGTCAAGGACACGTACGTCGATGGGAGCGTGAGGAACGTAGTGAACCGCATCCACAAAAACCATTGCCCCAACAGCATGAGCTAATTGCACAATTGTTGCAATATCGTTAATTGTACCCACAGCGTTGGATGCATACCCTACCGCTACTAACCGCGTCCGTTCATTTATCTGCTGTTTGAAATGGTTCATGTCTAGCGTGCAGTCTTCTAGATTAATCTCGACTTCACGAATGACTACACCGCGTTCAGAAAGCGCAAACCAAGGGGAAACGTTAGCATAGTGGTCTAGCTTGGTGACAATAATTTCATCACCTGATTGAAGTTCGCGAGCGTTCGCCCTTTGGGCGGCTCCCTGCTGGAGCATCGCCTGACTCAACATATAAGTCAGCGTAGTCATATTGGCACCAAAAACCACTTCATCACAAGCACACCCCAATAAATCAGCCATAGCTGCACGAGCTGAAGTGATGAGCGCATCTGTGCGCTGACTTGTGGCGAAAGCCCCGTGTGCATTGGCGTTTGAGGTGACTAGGTATTGGGCGATCGCTATCTTAACTGAGTTTGGTACCTGAGTTCCACCAGGTCCATCAAAGAATATCACAGGTTGACCATTGATTTGTTGTGAAAGTGCTGGAAACTGATTACGTATCCACCCTAAGTCAAGATCAACCATAAAAAACTCCTTTATTTGTGATGCTGCGATCTGAATACTAAATTTGGTTCTTTACTTATCGTTCGACGGACTTAATCCTGGACAAGTTAATACAAACACATCTCTGACTCCACATTCTAAAGAAGTTGCATTAATAACAGATGTAAAGTGGAGAAATTCTCGGTCACCAAAGACTAACATTTCTCCAGGGTTGAGAATTTTGTTGAAAATTGGGCTGTCCTTCTTAGATTTGTATAAATGAGTTTCTCCCCCTTCAATTCTTTCTCTATTCACAGAGAAGATCGCAATCACATCTACTCCATCTCTATGGATTCCTTCAGGAGCAGGTTTACCAATTTGCTTTGGGGAAGCGGTGATTCTAATTTGATGAACTGCAACTTCTTTAGAAGTTGAGCAGAGTTTACAAAACTCGAAAAATTCTAAAATCATTCTCTGAAAATCTGGCAATTCTATGAGTTTATCATCTAGTTCTGCATACTCTCTGACGACATCACCCAACAAAGGATTATGCTGTTTGGGTTGATAAAAAAGACGATGTGCCAACTTGACTATACTGCTACCAGAAACTGTAAAATGAGATAAGCGCCTGAAACGATAGCCACCTACTAGGTATGGATCTGCGGGAAGATTGATAAAGAATGGCTTAAGCTTATCGACATCTATAGAAGAAATATTTTCTAAAGCATAGCTACTAAGACAGTTAAAATCTTTTATTTGTAATTCCAACATTTTCCTATTCTCCCCATATTGACCATTACTAGCCATATTGAAAATGACAAAGTTTGGGTTGGCTATATAGTCGAACCCAATATGAAAAAAATCAGTCAATTTATGCACTCTTAAACTGGAAATCAAAAATTTCTACACGAAAAACATCCTTGAACGATACTCAATTTTTCATGACAGTTATAAGGCTCAAATTATTGAGCATCATCAAGCATAGTTAAATTTTGGTTTTTTGAGACCCGATAATTTTTAAAAATTTTAAGCTAGTTGTTTGTCGTTTTCTTTAGATTTTGGTGCTTTTGTCTTACACCTTTTTCTTTAATTATAAGCAAGGAAAAACTGACCTGCAATATTGTATCAATATCGTATTGATTTAGTACCTGCACTAGTGTAAAGGGAAGTTGTGTTTAAAGAGCCAAGACGGGAGGCACTGCGTTGGTGAACGCGAGTGCCCCTTTGTAAGGGCAAAGCGCCCGTAGTAGGAGTCATGACAAAATCTCAAACTCTAAATTGTGACTGTTAAGAAAATTGTGAGTGAAATGGTCTACCACATTTGTATCATTTAATTCCAAATTGTAAAAATCTACAACTTCATGTTCAAAATAAGGTCCAGCGTGCCAAGTTCCTACCTCTAACTTGATGAAGCAATTTCCGGGAATGCGAAAAGCTGCGATGTCTTCTAGAGATGGTTGATCAATATTATTCTCAGGAGGACAAACTGCAATTAACCAATCCTTCCCTTCCAATGAACCCAAACACTGAGTACATTGCACATGGCGAGTGATGGTGTGAAATCTGCGCCCTCTGCGGTGCAGCCTCATAATATAAAAGCGGGGAGTACCTCTGTCAAGTACTAATTGAGCATCTTCTGCATCAAAGGATTTGCCGTCTTTATCGGGAAAAATCACTTGTCCGTATCGACGAAAGTTTTCTGACGTTACCCATTGGGCCTGCAGTTGTTGCACTGTCTTTGATGTCGTCATATTTAATCCGTTTGCGCCCTTGTTATTTTAACCTGTTCCCTCTGGTAAAAGTGGCTTACTCCAATCTCAGCAGTTTCTTGGGAATCAGTGACTTAGGAATAATAGAAGCTTGTTTTTCTAAATCTGAAGGTTGTGTGTACAACCAAGCCCAAGCAATTAAAACCGGTTGAAAAGGAAGTCTGATCACATGTACCCAAGGTGAATTAGGTATATTGTCAATTGGAATCAGATTAACCGCCATATTGATATTTGCCGGAAAAACAGCAATAAAAAGAGCAATCAGCCCCCAAGCTGTCGCTTGACTAACAGGCGGAACTAATAACCCGATACCGCCCAATATTTCATAAAACCCACTCAAATAAACAATTTCCAGAGGGTAAGGGAGTTGCGGCGGCACAATTTTGACATACTGGTCAGCAGATGTAAAGTGTGTTATCCCAGCAACAAGCATAGATACTGCAAGGATGACACGAAAAATTTCTTTGAGATTATATTTCATCTATTTCTGTTGAATTTACAGTTACGTCTACACCTTCAGTTTGTTTGTCATATGTCACATTGTCTTCAGTCATGGGTAGGAATTGACATCTTTGATAGGGAGAGAGTGGACGCTGGGATTGATATTTGCCAACCGTAAAATGATGGTACACTTATCTATGACGATGCTCTGGAAAATTAAATCACAGTGATACGTTAATACAACAAACACGCAAATCAGTTAAGTCGCTGCAATCGGGCTAAATGTCCGACTAATTTTGATTATCTGTTGTAATACCGTTAAGACTTACTGTGAATATTCCTTCTGAGTATCTCGAAAAAATTCGTGCTGTTTACCCTAATATCTCGTTTGAGCATCTCGACTTTAATCAAGATGGCATGGTGAACGATGTAGTAGTTGTTAATCATCAGATTGTATGTCGCTTTGCCAAAGATGACTGGGGAAAAGAGGTTCTTTCCCATGAAGCTAAGGTGTTGGAAGTGGTACGAAATTATGTTGAGTTACAGCTTCCATACTTTGAACACCTAGAAGAAGGCTTTGTTAGCTACAGATTTATAAAAGGTGAACCACTTTCGCGTAACACCCTGGTGAAGCTAAGTGAAGCATCACAAACCCGTATCATCTCCCAACTAGCTAGATTTCACCAACAATTGCACAGCATTCCAAACGAAGTTTTAGTCAATGCTGGGGTGTCTTCTTCTGGTGCTGCGCGTTCCCGTGAAGATTGGTTGGAATTGTACGAGCAAGTTCAGGAAACTCTCTTTCCTCACCTGTGGCGTCATCAGCAAACTTTCATACACGAACTCTTTGCGCCTGTGGTGACAGGTAAACTTAACCTCAGCTACACACCCGTACTTATCGATGGCGACCTGTCAGTGTATCACATTCTCTTTGACCCTTTTTCAGAGAGCATCAGTGGATTGATCGATTTTGGCACTGCTGGTTTGGGCGACCCAGCTTGTGACATTGCCGTGCTACTCGGTAATTACGGAGAAAATATTGTACAGCGTATGCAAAGTGACTATCCTATGTTACCAGATGTCATCAACCGGGCACGCTTTTGGGTGGGGACACTTGAGCTTCAGTGGGCTTATTGTGGAATGAAGTACAATAATACCTCACTGTTGTTGGCGCATATTGGTTTGGCAAAAGACGTTCAACCTGTGGGTACACGAGCGTTGCTGATTGAGAATATGAATTGAGTTTCGCAACACAGGGGAGTTTACACTTTCGTTCTCCCCTGCTGTCTCATGTCTTACCCCTTCGGTGGTCTAAAATTACCTACAGTAATTTACTCTTTAGTGTTCTGGTGCGCCTGGTAGGGTTAAAAAATAGGTATTCTTCCCCGCACCAAAGGGAGTAACAGCAACAGTATTGGATTTTCATGCTCACGAGTGTACGCAGTTCATGATGGCTACTTCATTCAACCGAATCCCTTGCTGATGCGGTGTTCAGCAATCCTCATGAGTGATAAAACCAAAGTTTTTAGCAGATAATTTCTAGATTATTGCTTTTTTGTCACATTTTGTTACAATTGTTGATATAAACTTACAAATCAAAACATAACCATGCTTTACACGACTGATGACAGAGGCGTTCTCAACACCTACGCGGGTAAACCCGTGGTGAAACGGTTACTCTATTACTGGTCTGATATCATATTTCTCAGTCATGAGAGATTCTGAGGCTTGAGCCTCACCTAACTTTTCTAGTCATACTGAGAGTCAATCCGAACTGTGCTTTCCGCTTAACATAGAAAGTATTGGACTCCCAACAGTGAATGTTGAGTTCTTTGTAGAATTTCAACGATTTGAAAATCGAAGGCTTTAACACAACATGCTTTTGATGTAGAAGGTTCTTGAGAAGGTACTAGGAAACGCTGTCTCCTGCGGAAGCAGATGGATATCACTATCTCCCAATCATACCGCTTCTGTTCTGGTTGTGAAATCAATAATATGATCATGGATACTGATGAACTTCTCATAAACTATGCTGCAGGTAACAGGGATTTTTTGCGAGCGAACTTGCGGCAATCTAACCTCAGCGAATTTGCTTTACCAGGAATCAACCTAAGTCAGGCAGATCTGAGTGGGGCAAATCTATCAGGTGCTTCTTTGCGTGGAGCCAATTTAAGTGAAGCTTTTGTAATGGAAGCAACTTTGTGGAGAGTCAATTTTACTGAAGCGATTTTGATTTGGGCGAATTTCACCAAAGCTTCTTTGATTCGGGCAAACCTCATTCAAGTGGATTTACACAAGGCTGTCCTTACTAAAGCAGACTTGCGGTTAGCCAATCTGCGCGACGCTGATCTGAGCTATACAAATTTGGAGGGTGCGGATCTGCGTTATGCTGACCTTACTGGTGTCAACTTAGCAGGTGCGAATCTGAGCAAGGCAAACTTGACAGGTGCAAACTTGAGTCAGGCAGATTTGTACAACGCCAATTTAGCTAAAGCCATTTTGTCTAGAACCATCCTGCGCGACGCTGATCTTAGCAACATCAACTTGGATGGAGTTGATTTACATGATGCCCAAATAGAACATGCTTGTTTACAGCCATTAGTTAACAGTCGTTAATAAACAGCGATGATAACTATAATTATAGGACATTATGTTTAGGGGAGCTAACGCTGTTTAGAACTCCTCCAATTTTGACTGGAAATGAGCGGATGAAGGGAAATCCAGTGTTTATCGGTTATGAAGACTTCAGATTCTATATTGCAGGATTTACTCAAAATAATACCACATCTCCATCCTAAAGTCTATTTCAAGACTTCCCTAACAGCTCTTTCTCACGCAATGGAAGACCTTGTACTCGCAGGGACAGATAAACCACTGGTTCTAGCAAATTTTCAGCAAGAGCGCTTTTATCGGCAGGAGAGTCGTCGCTATCAGCGAATTGCCCAACACACAGATCAGGTTTATGTCTTGGCTGCACCAGAATCTGATTTTATGGCGGCTTCAACTCCTTATACGACTATTTCTTTTGACCCTGATGACAGTTTGGCGCAGGAGTGGCATCTTATTATCATTGGTCAGAAGTATGCTGCCTGCATAGTTGCTCTTGAATTTGCTTCCCCGGTAGACATGGTATCATCAGACCAAGCCAGACAGTTTAAAGGAATTTGGACTTTTGACCGTCAGGTTAGCATGATTGCAGCCCAACTTTTACTGGATAAGATTTTAGTTTATCGACCGGAACTAGCGGCAAGCCTGAAACAAGCACGAAAACGCTACGGTTTCAAAAGCAAAACTTTGTCTGATGTGAAAACTGAGCGAGTACCAGAAGTTGATGTCAGACTGTTTACAGACTGTCTGGTAACATATTTGCAAGCTAGCCAATACAAGCAGCTCAAAGCCTATCGTACTATAACTAAAAAGGAGCGCAACGAGCGCCTTATTAATGTGATCACTGCTGCTATCCGTAGTTCTTTAAAACCGGAAGAGATTTTTCAGATTACAGTTAAAGAATTAGGACAACTGTTTAGCCCTTGTCGCTGTCTTCTTTACCGCTATCATCCTTCTGAAGTGTCAGCACCTATTGAGTATGAATGGGTTGCTTTGGGACTTCCAACTCTATTGGGAAAAACTTGGTCTTTGGCAAATCACCCACTGTTTGAAGCTGCTTTGACTGGTGAACGGGCTTTAGCCCAAGGAGTAACTTTCTCTGGAAGTATCGCCATCGCCGACACCACACAAGATTTGGGTATACAAGCATATCCCGATTTAAGTGCTCAATTCCAACAAGCTTCTATTCGCTCGTGTCTTCTGGTACCAATCCGCTATCATCAAACTTGGTTAGGAATATTGGAACTGCACCACTGTGGTGACTCTGCTTATGTTTGGAGTCAGTCTGACAGAGCATTGGTAGAGGCGATCGCCACTCAAGTCGGAGCTACCCTCATCCAAGCTCAAGCTTACCACAACCTGGAAACTCTTAATCAGCAACTGGCAGCTTTAGAGCGTACACAAAGCAACCTGATTGCGATTGTGGGACATGAGTTGCGGACTCCTCTATCTACCATCCAAGTTTGTTTGGAGAGTTTAGCAAGCGAACCTGAAATGCCATTAGAGTTTCAGCAGTCAATGCTAGAAACGGCATTAGGTGATTCTGAGCGGATGCGCCGGTTGATACAGGATTTTATCACCCTTTCTCGTTTAGAAGGAGGTTCAACGCGCTGGCATGTGGAGTCAATTTCCCTCAAAACTTGCCTGGATTTAGTTCTGGGCAGCCTCAAAGAACGCTCTTTGGCGCAGTCTTCACCCCAAATTGTTCTGGAGTTACCACCTGAGTTACCTTTGGTACAAGCTGATGGGGAAGGACTTATAGAAGTCTTGACAAAATTACTGGATAATGCTTTTAAATTCACCAATCCAGATGGTACAGTGACAATTCGTACCCAAGCTCTTAATCCTGAAACTGAGCCAGTGACTTCAGTGACTTCTTTTGTTTCCGAGAGTCAGCCTCAGCTTAAAAAGATGTTAGAAGTGATCATTGCAGATACAGGTCGAGGAATTGAGCCAAATCAGCTAGAAGCTATCTTTGAACGCTTTTATCAAGCAGAAGGTTTTCTACGACGCACAATTGGCGGTACTGGATTGGGTTTAGCAATTTGTCGTCAAATCATTCAAAGACTAGGGGGAGAGATTTGGGCTGTATCTGCAGGGAAAAATCAGGGCAGTGAGTTTCACTTCACATTGCCAATCGCATTTTCTATTGAAGGTAAAATCAACTCCACTTACGGTAGCAACGAACTGTGATGTAGTCAGTGGTGACCTTCTTGGGCTGGTGGTGGGCTGACGCTGTTGCTGGATTGGTGATTGTTTTCTATGGCTTCAAAGAGGGTTGGCATGCTTGGGTCGAAAGCGGACACCTGTAGAGTAGTGTTTAGGATAATCAAACACTACTCTAACTTAACTCTAAACAATGCACTCACTTAAACAACTAGCCAGGAAACTGAAAAATGAGGGTTATGCAGTCTATCTAGCGAGTAAAGATAGCAGAACTCCCTGGTATGCAAGGCTACTAGCCGTTGTGATTGTTGCCTATGCTTTTAGTCCAATTGATTTAATTCCAGACTTCATTCCCATCCTGGGGTACCTTGATGATCTGATTCTAGTGCCGGTGGGAATTTGGATAGTGGTTAAGCTGATTCCGACCCATGTTTTGGCTGAGTGTCGGGAGAAAGCAGAAGCAATGAAGTCTCAGGGTAAACCAAAAAATTGGATTGCTGCTGGGGCGATTGGTGTTCTCTGGCTATTGTTGGGAGTTTTAATTGTGCTCTGGCTGAGGAGATTTTTCAAGCGATAAATCAAGCTTAGATGGCTTGCACAAATTACGAACAGCTCCATTCTATTGATGTATGGGAGAATATCGGTATGAAAGTGCTGAGTTACAACACCTTGTTTGGTGGATTTGATGGGACGGATGACCTTTTTTGAATTCAAAATTCGCTCATTCAAAGTTCAAAATGAAGAAGAGAAAAATTTTTGAATTGAAGTCCCCGTCCTTAAGGACGGGGTTTAAATTTCATAATTCTGAGTACAGGCTCCCGCTGAAAACGAAGTGGAGAGCGGTCTGAAATCGGTGGTGGGTACTCACCGCCCCCACCGATTGTCTTTAATGCGTGAATGCGTGAATTTTGTTAGCGCAGCGTGCCGTAGGCATACTTTGAATTTGAGCGGAGCGAGTGACTGCCGCTTCTTGGCTCAAAAAGAGGTAGTTGAAGAAGTTAACCCCGATGTCTTATTAGTGCAAGAGGCAAAAAGGATAGAAGCATTTTTTCTGTACTCAATAGCTTGACTAAGTATATCCAAGTATTGTTAAGCTTTACAATATTCTCTCAGAAATCACCCGTCGGCGTTTGGAGTGGCTCTAAAGACAGCAGGCAATTGAACTGGATATATAAAAGTTCCTTATAGGACTCTGTTAATAGACAAATTTATCATATTTGTTTAAAAAACTTTACAAAAATCGCAGTATTTGTTACATTATTTAACGTGATAGCTTAACCATGTGGAAAAAGTTTTCATCAATACACACAGTTACGTCATTAATGACTAAGGTGGTCATCACTGCCAACTACCATTAACTGATGTAGTAGCTAGAAAACCCACGGGCTGGCTTCACTGCAACACAAAAAAATTCAACCTTTACAAGCGCCAAGACCAGAATTGCATCACTTCTAGTTAAGCTGCATTCTTACTGAATACAGCTTGATGGGAAGGACTGCAAGCCTGTCTTAGTGTGGAGATCCGAAAAAGTACATTTTGAGCAATTAAATACAAATAGACCTGGAGATTCAGACGATGGCTTATTCTATCGAGTCCGCTCAAACCATTTTTTCTAGCACTCGAGTTCCTAGTCCGATTCCAGCCACCATAGCGCTGTTCGATCAACTCAACGTTGACGATAAACTGGCATTACTCTGGTACGCCTACGCTGAACTAGGTCGTACCATCACCCCCGCTGCTCCTGGTGCTGCACGCCTACAGTTTGCAGAAGGAATGCTAAATCAAATTAAGCAGATGTCTAATGACGAGCAAACGCAAGTCATGAGGGATCTTGCTAACCGTGTTGACACTCCTATCGGTCGTTCCTATGCAAACTTCAGTGTGAACACCAAGCTAGCTTTCTGGTACGAGCTAGGAGAGTTGATGAAACAGGGCTTAGTCGCTCCTATTCCCCCTGGATATCAAATGAGTGGTGGCGTCAGAGTAGTGCTAGAAGCAATCCAGAAACTCGATCCAGGTCAGCAAATCACAGTACTTCGTAACACTGTCGTAGACATGGGATTTGAGGAGGAGGTTGCTCCTAGTAAGTATCCAACAGAAGCAGAACCTTTGTTCGCACGCGAGCAGCCTGCTCCTACTGCGATCACTATCGAAGGCGTCACAGAACCTGCAGTATTGAAATATATTGAAGCCCTGAACAAAGACGACTTTGACGCTGCTTTGGCTCTATTTACTCCTGATGGTGCCCTGCAACCACCATTCCAAAAGCCGATTGTTGGTCGTGAAGCCATTGGTGCTTATATGCGTGCAGAAGCACAGGGACTCAATATTATGCCTTCTGGAGGTATATCTGAGGTTCTACCAGATGGCTCTAAGCAGCTCAAAGTTACAGGTAAAGTCCAAACGCCTTGGTTCGGTGTTCAAATTGGTATGAACATCGGATGGCGCTTCTTAATCAATCCCGAAGGCAAAATTTTCTTCTTGGCGATCGACATGCTGGCTTCTCCTGAAGAACTATTAAACTTGCGTCGATAAGGCTGAATGGATTTTGTACAGTGCTAACTTTCTTATAAAGCTACTCTGACCAAAAACAGAAGTGAGAAAGTCAGAGAGTGTATGAGAGTGTGGAAAAATATCTTTCCTCACTCTTTCTGGGGATGAGCACAGCAACTAACCCTAAAACTGCCCTGGCACTTTTGAAGAGATTGCCTTTGGGAACGAAATAGCCCCCTTTTGGTTTATCTTAAGGGGGTTCATGCATTTGTAATTAGATTTTCATCTAATTAATTTATGTAAATTTTAATCTTTTCTTAAGATTTTAGTTTTAAGATTTTCTTTAGATTCTTAAAAAAACTAATGTGTGCTCACACTAAGAGCGAGTATCTACAAAAGAGGTATATCCTATGAACTCATCAATGTTACGTTACATCTGGTCTGTGATTGAAGAAACTCAAACCAGTACTCTTCTAAACTTCAGCGATGCAGAACTAGTCCAGCAGTTAATCAGACTGCTGAAAAACAGGAAACGACTTAACGATGAAGAAATCAGTATCATGAGTGCTTATATTGGTTCGAGAGTCCCACTCATTCGCGACTTAGCTTTTGCGCGTTAAGCAAGGATAAATGGACAATAGGTTATTAAGTAGCGATCTGCCTTTGGCAGCAGCGTTAGCGCAGGCCCCCTAAGGGGCTAGCTATCGCCTAAACTCCAGTTAGCAAAGACGTGGTGCAAATGAGGGCAAGGAACTGCAATCACATGGTCAAAAAAAAATCCAGATTCCGCAGAATCAAACGCTTTTTAAGTGTACTGCTGCTATTGGCTATGTTCTTGGGCGCGGGATTATTGCCCCCCACTTTTGCACATATGACTGCACAAATCTCAGCTGTTCAAGCCTTGCCCAATGCCCAAAACCTGCTTGAACAAGGGAAAAAACTTTATGAAGCTGAACGGTTTGCCCAAGCAATTGCAATTTGGCAACAAGCTACTTCTGCATTCAAAGCGAATGGAGATGAACTCAGACTTGCCATAACACTGGGGAATCTATCATTAGCTTATCAGCAACTTGGACAGTGGACTGATGCAGAAAGTGCGATTAGCAAGGCGATCGCTTCGCTTGACGCCCAAAGTCTTCATCTGATAAAAACCTCACAAAATAGAAAGACTTTAGAGCACTCTCAAATTTTAGCTCAAGTCCTAGATATCAAAGGTCGTCTGCAATTGGCTCTTTCTCAAGCTGAAGATGCCTTAAAGACTTGGCGACTCTGTGCTGAGATTTACGAAAAAATCAAAGACAAAAACGCAGTTATTCGTAACCGCATCAACCAAGCTCAAGCATTACAAGCTTTAGGGTTTTATCGTCAAGCTGAGAAGACGTTAACTCAAAGTATCAAGACTCTAGAAAGCGAACCCAACTCACCTGTTAAAGTTACAGCACTGCGTAGTCTCGGTAATGTCTTGCAAGTCACGGGAGATTTAGAAACATCTCAGCAGATATTGCAGCAAAGTTTAGAAGTTGCTGACTCATTGTCAGATACGCAAGCAATAGGTGATATTTTAATAAGTCTAGGCAACACAGCTCGCGCCCTACAACATACCCAACAAGCAATAGATTTCTATCAAAAAGCTGCCAAAACTGGCATTTTACCTACTACGCGTATCCAAGCTCAAGTCAATCAACTAAGACTATTGCTGGAAACCAATCAATTCCAAACTTTCCCAACATTATCATCCCAAATTCTAACTCAACTTAACGACTTACCCCCCAGTCGCACAGCAATTTCTGCTCGCATCAACTTTGCTCAGAGTCTAACGCAATTTAGAAAAAAAACTACTGCACAGACTCCCGAATGGTTGGATATTGCCCAACTACTATCAACTGCTATCCAGGAAGCAAGAAGCTTGCAAGACAAACGAACAGAATCTTATGCTGTTGGTGTTCTAGCAGGAGTGTACGAACAAACCCAACAAAAATCTGATGCTCAAAACCTCACCCAGCAAGCCTTGCTAATTGCTCAAGCGATTGATGCTAAAGATATTATCTATCAATGGCAATGGCAGTTGGGACGTTTGCTGAAAGCTAAGGGAGATATCAAAGGGGCTACCGCCGCTTACACAGAAGCAGTTAACAACCTCCAAGCCTTACGTAACGATTTAGTTGCTGTCAATCCTGAAGTGAAATTTTCCTTTCGGTATGAAGTTGAACCTGTATATCGGGAGTTAGTAGAGTTGCTTTTGCAACCTGAGGGTAATTCTCCACCAAGTCAAAAAAATATCGAAAAAGCTCGTGAAACAATAGAACAGCTGCAAGTCGCAGAACTTGACAACTTTTTTCGCAACACCTGTTTAAATGCTCAGATTCAAAGTCAAAAAGAAGACAAAATCACAGCAGCAGCAGTTCTCTATCCATTTATTTTGCCAGACCGATTAGAGGTTATCCTCCAGTTACCACAAAGAGGCTGGCAGCACTACACCACTGCTGTAGGTGAAAAAGAAGTGCAAAGTACTTTAAAACAATTACGGGAAAATTTAACAAAGCCCCACACACTGCGACAGGTTCAGTTCTTATCCCAAAAGGTCTATGACTGGCTGATTAAACCTGCTAAAGCTGTCTTGGCTGATAGTAAAATTTCGACTTTGGCATTTGTGCCAGATGGTTCGTTGCGGAATATCCCAATGGCGGCTCTCTACGACGGCAAACAGTATTTGATTGAGAAGTATAGCATTGCACTGACCCCCAGTTTGCAACTGATTTCACCTAAACCATTACGGAAAGAATTAAAGACAATAGCTGCAGGATTGTCTGAACCACGTTCCGGATTTTCTGCACTAGACAACGTGAAGCGTGAATTAAACGAAATCCGCTCTCAGGTACCCAGTAGCATACTTCTCAATCAAGAATTTACAAGATCGGCTTTGCAAAAAAAACTTAATTCTCTACCTTTCCCAGTTGTTCATCTTGCAACTCATGGTCAATTTAGCTCCAAAGCTGAAGAGACATTTATTGTTGCTTGGGATGAACGTATTTATGTCAAGCAGTTGAATAAGCTAGTGCAAACTGTAGAATTAAACAGACCTGAAGCTATTGAATTACTTATCCTGAGTGCTTGTCAAACAGCTGCTGGAGATGAGCGAGCAGGATTGGGAATTGCTGGTATCGCTTTTGGAGCGGGAGCACGTAGTACTATTGCTTCTCTGTGGAACTTGGATGATGAG
Organism: Brasilonema sp. UFV-L1; assembly: GCF_012912105.1. GTDB lineage: Bacteria > Cyanobacteriota > Cyanobacteriia > Cyanobacteriales > Nostocaceae > Brasilonema. The sequence continues at coordinate 28,542 of NZ_QMEA01000028.1, read as the reverse complement.
TCTACCGCCGTGTTGATGAGTAAATTTTACCAAGAGTTAGCAAACAAAAAACTCACGAAAGCCGAGGCACTTCGTCGCGCCCAGTTAGCTCTTTTACATAATCCTAAGTATAGACGTCCTATGTATTGGTCACCTTATGTTCTTCTAGGTAATTGGCTTTGACCGAATCAGTTATCAGTTATCAGTTATCAGAAAGAACTCAGAAGTCAGGAATCAGGAGTCAGGAGGAAATGCTGGATTCTTTATTTCTTTATTCTGAATCAAGAATTGCTGACCGGAGGCTCTGCGGTGAAGCAGCGCTCTTGGTAGGGTTTCCCGACAACAGGCGACTGTGAACCCGCTCTTGCGTAGCCGTGCCGTAGGCATAGGGCTGGTGGCTCCGCTCCTGAATTCTTCACTGTGTACTGTTTACTGTGTACTGTGTACTGGTCACTGTGTACTGTGTACTGTTAAATCCGCACCATGCTATGCTAACGATAGCTGTAAGCGTACGTACCCTATGAAATGGATGCTAACAATCGCTCTGATTTTGAGCAGCGTCATCTATTGTCCAGCAAAGGTAACAGCCCAAACTCAACAACCAGCAACAACCAAGCAGCCTGTACAACCAACTAAAGATAAGACTTCACCTCAACAACGTACTTCTCGACCAGTTTTTGTTTTCCCAAAGACACCCACTCGGTTAAGTCCTGTATCTGGGCGTAGAGCAGGAATGGGTAGCCGGGATAATTGTCCTACAGTTCCAACCGCACTCACGGCTTTAGTACCGTTACGAGAGGAACAAAAGGTTAGCAAACAGACAGACAAACCAATTTTGGGGATTGTGGAGGGGTTAACCACCTCTGAACAACCAACGTTTTGGTTTTATGTTCCCTACACCAATGATTTAACAGCTAGTGCTGAATTTATTTTACAGGATAGTGCGGGAAACGATATCTATAGAAATGCGATCGCACTTCCTCCAAAACCTGGCATCATAGGTGTTTCTCTCTCATCCAATGCATCCTTGCAAGTCGGGAAAACATATCGCTGGTATTTAAAAGTCCGTTGCAATCAACAACAAACAGCCAGTGTTCCTATTTATGTAGAAGGAGACATTCAAAGAGTCAACTTGGATTCTCGTGTCGTGCAGCAGTTAGAAGCAGCAGTTGATCCAAGGCAAAAGGCTACAATTTATGCAGCTAATGGTATTTGGTTTGATTCTCTGACTATGCTGGCACAAATGCGCCAGAAGAATTTTAATGATGCATCTGTTGCTGAAGATTGGCAAAGTTTATTGCGATCGGTCAATTTAGATAATATTGCTACGGCTCCTCTGGTGAAATAACAGTAAACAGTACACAGTACACAGTACACAGTACACAGTGAAGGAGTCACCGAGTCAGGAGCCAGAAGTCGCAATTTTTTATTTCTTCCTTGGTGAATCAAGAATTGCACCAATTGCTGAATTCTTCTTCAAACTGATACTGCGCTTCCTTGATAACTGATAACTGATAACTGATAACTGTTTCTCTACAACCAGTTGCCAACTAATACATAAGGTGCCCAGTAAAGAGGACGAGTGTATTCAGTACCAGACAGCAGCTTTAATTGAGCAGAGCGTAAAGCTTCTGCTGTAGTTTTACCAGTTGTTAACTGACGGTAGAATTCACTAATAAACAAAGCAGTAGAGTCATCACCAATTTGCCATAAGGACGCTAAAGTACTCCGCGCCCCAGCTCGAATAGCAACTCCTGCTAATCCTAATGCAGCACGGTTATCTCCTGCTGCTGTTTCGCAAGCACTCAGAACAAGTAATTCAACTGGTTCTGTTCGTTTTTGCTCTCTACTTTTGAGCAAGCTATCTAATTCACTCACATTGATACGTCCATCGGCTGCTAAGATGAAAGTGTCTTTGGCTTTAGAGCTAAATTTCCCGTGAGTTGCCAGGTGAACGACTCTAAAAGGTTGGGAGTTGATGCTTTTTCCTAAAGTTGTACTTTTGAAATTTTCATCCAATAATGTCGTTGTCGAGACGCCCGATTGCTGAATTGATTTCAGTTCAACTTTAACGTTGGGAAGCGGTGGAAACTTTTCGTTCTTGGGTGGTTGCGATAGTCCACCAGCAAGGGCATTTAACTTTGCCTGTGCTAGAGGTTTGGGGGTAAAGAGTTGCAATCCTGGGCTAATGGCTACAGCGTACTTCTGGACTAAATACAATGCGCCATCATACAATGCAGATACTGGGATGTTTTGTAGTGACCCGTCTGGAATAAAAACTAGAGTATTCACTTTACTATTTTTGAGGTCACCTTCAACTGGTTTAATTAACCAATCATAAAGCTTTTGGGAAACTTCCTGAAATTTCTTACTAGCATCGGGTTCGACTATCGTCTCTCGCATTTGTGTAATGACTTGCTCTACTTCCTGACGATTCACCACAGAAGTTTTACGCATTAACGGTTGGTTGGGAAGTTTGAAAATAACTTCTAACTGGTTATCTAGAATAATGGGGTAAAAAATAGCAGTATTAGGATGATCACGGTCTACCACTTTGTCCAATACCACAAATTGGTTACTCAAGCAAGCTTCTCGGAAAAAATTATCTAGTTCTGCTAGTTGCAAGGCTTCAATTCGCTTGCGGACTTTATCTAAATCAGGTTTTCCTTGTCCTTTCTGTTGTAAAAGCAGTTCTACTGACTGGCGATAAATTGGTTCTACACTATCACGAAAATTAAACTGCACCTCTCGGTTAACTGCTACTAAGTCACTGCGGAGAGACTGAAGAGTTGCGACTGCGCTATCATAAGCGGCGATCGCTCCCGAAATATTTCCCTGTACTTTGAGCAAGCGTCCCAACTGCCACTCCCAACGATAAGCTATATCTGAAGCATTGATTTTTTGTGCGATAAACAACGCTTGCTGCATCAAATTCTGCGCTTCTTGCCATTGCTTGTTTTGCTCATAGACTTCTGCTAAACTACCTAGTGCATAGGATTGGGCACGCTCGTCACCTATGGTTTTGGCTTGTTGAACGCTGCTTGCTAGAATTTCTGCGATGTTTCGTTTGTCACCAATTTTGGTTATGGTGCGAGCAAAATTGATACGTGCATAAATACCAGCTTGATTTGTCGGTAGAGTTGCTAATTGAGATTGGATTGTGGAGATTAGTTGAGATGTTGCATCCCGTCGTTCTACATCTGTTGTATTCTTATTCTCGACAAGCAAGCTGAGTTGATTGATTTGGGCTTGAACTTTGGTGAGTGGGTTTGGTGCAATTAAAGCTGCATTTTCATAATGAGCGATCGCATTTTCTCTGTTACCATTAGCTCTAGCAGTATTACCTAGAGAAAATTCTGTCAGACTAATTTCTTGGGGCAGTTGCAGACGTTGAGCAATTTCTAAGCTTTGTTGTAAATTTTCTTTTGATTGTTCTAAATCACCTAATTGTTGTTGGGCATTACCAAGCGTGCGTAAAGCAGTTACTTTTTCAAGTGAGTCAGGTTGGGTTTGTAACTGTCGGGAGACTGTATTCAATATGTCTAAGCTACGACGGTAAAAACCAGAAACTCGCAACGCTTGTGCTTGGTTGATGCGGCTGCGCGTCACTCCAGCACTGTGTTGTTTACCTAAGCGCTTCCAAATTTCCTCTGCTTGTTGTGATGTTTTTAGAGATACATCTGCTTGTCCCTGTGACAGTTGCAGTCCGCCTTGAATCTCTAGAGTTTGTGCCAGAACTTCCAATAATTCAGACTTTGGATTGTTGACATTTAACTTTTGATTGTTCTCATCCCAGCCAAGTAGATTTAAGCTGGTGTTGATGGCTTTTGACGCTTCTTTCCATGAGCCGAGTGCAAGGAAGGCTAGAGAGAGATTTGTTTGTGCTGCGGCTTGTGCGAGGATCTCGCCTTCTTTCTGATAGATGCGGACAGCTTGTTGTAAAACAGTTACAGCTTCAGCAAAGCGTCCTGCTTGATAAAGCGCTTCTCCTTGAGAGACAAGTTGCTGTGGTGTAGTGGTTGAGGGTTTGGTGGTTTGGGTGTGAAAATTGTCTCCTGAATTTATCTGGGGTTGTTTGGCGAATGTGCTGGGGATAATAGTTAGGGAAAAAGCAAGGGTAAATAGGACTACATGAGTCACCGCAAATCTAACGAGTCGCTTGGTCAGCGCAAATGGATGCATATTTCATACCTTAGCGAGATGCAGGACAAGAAGCAGGTGTTTGCTAAAGGCTGTGGGGCTGATTTTTGGGTATTTGAAAAAATAGCCTCAGTCAAAAACAGGACTGGGGCATATAGTTCGTCAATGTCATCTTGAATCTCGAATAAGCACTCGTCATTCAAGCTACGCTGAATCCAGTATATTGCCGCTTATAGGGAGCGATGAGACCCAGAACAATGTCTTCTGTTGGAACCCCCATAAGGACGAGTTCCTCAGCGAGATCTACTTCAGTCAAGTTCTGTTGAATCCAAATCTTGCCATCTTTGATGTCAAAATGGATGATGCAGCGATAAATCCGGTCAAGCTGACGCCAGCCTACATTCATCCATTGATAATGATCTCGCTCTGTATCGAATATTAGTTGAACTTCCACATCACTAACATCACTATTAGATGTATTGTCAGCATATTTTGTAAGTAGACTTTGAATAAATTGCCGATACTGTTCTATTTTTGCCATTGCACAATTACCTTTTCAACGGGATCATATATCTTTGGCAGACATTAACAGTTCCTTACAATTTTTGATAGTCCTTAACAGGACAAGAAGCAGGTGTTTGCCAAGGGCTGCGAGGGCTGACTTGAGGAGTTTGCGCCACGAGTTCTATATTCCCATTGCTATCAACTATCCAACCAGTAGCTTCCACAATTGGAGTCGCCGCTGCAACTTTAGTCGTATTTGAGACTGCTGTTGGTTGTGGGGAAATTGTTGTTTTAGCTGAGTTTGCTGGTTTTGGTCTTAATCTCACCCAGGCTGATAGAGTGCTTGTATCTTGTAATGGTTCAGTAGGACTCATGGGTAACCCGCCGCGCCCTGTTGACACAAAAGAACTTTGGCTTTGCCGACTTCCGGGAGTGCAGGCGGTGGAAATTTGCCCTGAGACATCAACAAGATTTGTTGGGAGTTCGATGAAGCCGCGAGTGGCGTCTATATCAGGTGTGTTGATTTCCACCGTACCACTAATTCCACGTTCAGAACTGGCAGTAATGTCGTTTTGCGGTGTCAACCGAGAACGAGGCTGAATTCCGAAGATACTCTTAGCGTTAATCTGAACTCGACCACCTTTGCCTGTGAAGGCATTAGCAGTAATGTCGCTATTTTCTTTGGGAGGAGCAACAATAAAACCATTCGGGGCATTGATAGTAATGTTACCACCATCACCTCCTTGATTTTCAGTTCCTGCGGTAGCAGATATTTGACTGTTGCGGCGAAGTAGCAATAAGTCAGTAACGTTTAGTATGAGGTCGCCCCCATTCCCAGAGGTAGTACTTCCACTGATTCGACTCTGTTTATCAAGCCGAATGTTATCTGCTGTAATATTTAAAGTACCAGCATTCCCAGTACCAGTACTTTCAACTTGCAATCTGCCATTATTCTCAAGAACTAAGTTATTTGCTCTTACAGTCAAGTTTCCTGCACTTCCCGTTGCCTCTGTACCACTATTTATAGTCGCATTATTACGCATCAATAAGGAGCCTGCATTAACCGTGATTTCTCCACCATTACCTGTGCTACTTTTTTGTGTATTGCTACCAATTCCTGCAGAGTCTTGGATCTGCAAAGACTGTGCTGTGATGCTAATTTTTCCTGCGTTACCCGTATTTGAAGAGCTAGTGTTTATACCTGCGTTCCTTTGAATCGTTAAGGAGCCTGTATCAACCTTAATTTCTCCGCCATTACCTTTACTACTTTGCTCCGTATTACTACTGATTCCCGCAAAGTCTTGAACTAGCAAAGACTGTGCTGTGATGCTGATTTTTCCAGCATTACCTCCACCTTCTTCAGAGTTTGTTGTTATGCGAGATTCTTTTTGAACGGTCAAAGAACCTGCCTTAATATCTATCTCTCCACCATTACCACTGCTATCTTTTTTTACAAAGCTATCGAGTCCCACATTTTCTTCTAGTAGTAAAGAATTTGTGTTAACGCTGATTTTTCCAGCGTTCCCTGTGCCTGAAGTGTTGCTACTTACACCAGAGCTTTCGCGGATGACAAAAGAATTTGTGTTAACGCTGATTTCTCCAGCGTTACCTGAGCTACCTGGTTCCGTGTCGGTACTAAACCCTGAATTCTTTTCAATCAAGAAAGAATTTGCAGTGATGTTAATTTTTCCACCATCACCTGCTTTATAGGCTTGACTCCCGAACCCTCCTCCATTACTCAGTACCAACTCGCCATCTACAGTAATGTTGATTTCCCCAGCATTACCTTTTCCTTGAGAGAAAGTACTAAAACCAGATTGTTCAGTAATCCGTAGAGAATTCGCTTCAACCTTTATACGTCCGGCATTTCCTTCACTATAAGTATTACTGCCTAGTCCACTGTCATTTTTGACAACAATAGAACCTGCTTTGAGGGTGATTTCTCCAGCATCTCCCGTTCCTTCTGTATGATTGCCTGCACTACCGTTATTTTCTAGAAAAATCGATTTCTTGGCAACTAGCTGAATTGGTCCAGCATTACCGGAAGCGAAGGTGTTCGTGCTCAGATCTGACTCATTGACTGTTATATTGTTGTCACTGAGAACGCTGATTTCACCGCTATTACGGTCACCATAGGTATCAGATAGAACAATCGATTGTCCAGTGATATTGATGTCTTTGCCAGCGATCGCAATAAAACCACCACCATCTCCTGTGGTATCGACAAACGTTTTACCAGAAAACTGGATATCTTCAAAATTAGTCATGCCTTGATAACTCAGCTTCCAACCTTCTGATACTGAAACGAGACTTACATTCGCATTGCTACCAACACTGCCGATTTCAATACGTCCTTCTGGTGACTTGAGAATACCACCTTCAAGGGATACCTTACCTCCCACCAGTGCTAACGTTTTACCCTCTTGAACCTCCAATCCTGAAACGCCGCTTGTCACACGGGGACGAGGTTGTTCCTCTTTGATATCGTTATATACAATGTCGTGCCCCAATCCATTAACCTTGATTTCTCCTGGATTATTGCCCAAACCCAATCCCACAGGCGCGGTTATCGTCAACAAGGGTGCTGACTGAGGATTTTTTGCACTAAACTCAAAGTTATCTTTAAATTTTATTGCACTAGCGGTACTCGCAACAAAAGAACCACCAATATCTAACCTTGCATTCTGCCCAAAGATAATGCCATTTGGATTAATCAGAAAAAGGTTGGCTGTACCATTAGCTTTGATGATGCCATCAATATTAGAAATCGACCCACCTGTGACTCGTGTCAAGATATTTTGAATATTTGCTGCATTATTGAAGAAAGCTGTGCTGTTAGTAGGGACAGAGAACTCAGAGAAGCTGTGGAACAGATTAGCACCTCTTGCGGTTCCACCCTCAATGATTCTAGTGTTGTCTTCTAATCTCACATTGGAATTATTTGGGAGAGTGCCATCTGTCGTGATTTGGGCAACAGAGCTATTTGCAGACAAGACTATCACACTCCCCATCACAATTCCTAGGCCTCGCCACCAGTACAAACATATAGATACCCCAGACATTGCACTCTCCTGTAGAAAAGGAAATTCAGCGAGTGAAGCTTCAATTAAGAATATAGATGTCAGGGCGATCGACTTATGCACAAGCTTTGGATATTAGAAAATTTCTAGCTACTAGTATGAGTTGCTCTCATAAGATTACTATTTTTCAGAGAACTCGCATTCGGATGCGATACGCAAAAGCTAAAGCCAGAGGTTTATCGCCTTCAACCACACGCTTAATGTCCTGCCCAGTCAGTTCGAGATGCAAGGCGCGATCGCTTTTACAGCAATGAATCATTTTGAATTTTGACAAGAAGCAGGTGTTTGCCAAGAACTGTGAGGGTTGACTTGAGGAGATTGCGCCACGAGTTCTATATTCCCATTACCATCAACTACCCAGCCAGTGGCTTCCACAATTTGAGTTGTCGCTGCAGCAACTTTGGTCGTATTTGAGACTGCTGTTGGTTGTGGGGAAATTGTTGTTTTAGCTGAGTTTGCTGGTTTTGGTTTTAATCTCACCCAGGCTGATAGAGTACTTGTATCTTGTAATGGTTCAGTGGGACTCATGGGTAATCCGCCGCGTCCTGTTGACACAAATGTACTCTGGAATTGCCGACTTCCAGGAGTGCAAGCGGTGGAAATTTGTTGCGAAACATCAACGAGATTAGTAGGGAGTTCGATTAAACCGTTAGTGGGGTCAATATCAGGTGTAGTGATTTCTACATTGCCTCTCAACTGGCGATTTACCCCTGTGGCGGTGATGTCACTTGTGTTCGGAGAAGGTACATCCCGGAACTGGATGCCAAAGATACCTTTAGCGTTAATTTCGACATTACCGCCTCTCGAGTTAGTAGAGTTGGCAGTGATATTGCTGTCTTCAAATCCTGCAAGGATGTTGGTGTTAATGTTGATATCCCCACCGATGACATTTTCGCCTTTGGCGTCGGTGGTGATGTTGCTGCTGTGAAGTAATATCAAGTCTCTAGAGCGGATGTTGATAGTTGCTTGTGGTTTGTTGGGGTCAGTGTTGATGCTTCGGGTGTCAGCACTGATGGTGGCGTTGTTGTCTAAGCGGATAGAGCGAGCTTTAGCGTTTATGTTGCCCGCCACTCCAGTTCCTTGACTGGTGGCATTTATGAGAGCACCCTCGTTGATAGACAAGCGTTGCGTCGTGACATTGATATTACCGCCAGAACCTGTAGAGTTGACATTTGTGTTAGCGAATATACCACTGACAGCACCTTGACCCCGCACAAATCGTCTACCAATTAGTGCCAATCTCTCAGGAAAAGTCGGATCGCTACCACTAATGGTAATGCTGTCAGTTGCATTTACTGAAATTTCACCTGCATTGCCGCGATCGCTACTCGTTGTGACGATTTGTCCGCCATCTCGGACTTCCAAAGTGCTGACGTTTATTTTGATATTCCCACCATTTCCTTGCCCACTCGTGTTAGCACCGATAATAGCTCCATTATTTACATTTAATGAATTCGCTGTAATCTTGATTTCTCCCCCGTTGCCCGTAGATCCTTGTTCTATGCTGCTGAAAGCATTACTGTAACGTTCATTTGCACTACTATCAAAGGAGACTGCACCAGTAGCATTAATCGTCACGCTTCCTGCATTTCCTTCTCCAACACTACTGACCAATATTGATGCACCATTTGTAACAGCTAGCGAGCCAGTATTGATGATAATCTCTCCGCCGTTCCCACGCGCAAACTCAAAGGTTGCACTGCCTACACCACTAGCGTCCCCATTATTGCTTGCTACTCCATCTAAGATAACTTTATTTGCATTAATCGTTATGCTGCCAGCATTTCCTCGGGTATGAGTGTGAGCTATGATGGCAGCACCGTCTAATACAGACACATTTGGTGCATTAATGGCGATCTTGCCGCCGTTGCCAACACCACCAGCAAACGTTTGACTTCCCACGCCAGAGTTTATCCCACTTATTGAGATGCGATCAACAGCAGTCATTTCGATATTGCCAGCATTTCCCTGCCCAGTAGTGTGAGCAACTATGGTAGCACCATTTGATAAAGATATTTTTGGTGCATTCATAGTAATTGCGCCACCATTACCAACTGCACCAGGAAATACTTGGCTACCCACACCAGTGCCTACCCCATTTATTGAGATGTCCTCAGTGGCAGTCATTTGGATACTACCAGCATTTCCTTGCCCCTCAGTGTGAGCAACCACAGTAGCACCATTTGATAAAGATAGTTTTGGTGCATTGATGGCGATTTTGCCCCCGTTGCCTGTTCCTACTAAGTTTGCGGAAATAGCGGATCCTCTAGTACTGCCTGCATCATCTAGAGAAACGGCGTTGTCTGCATTAATTATGATATTGCCAGCGTTTCCTTGTGCATAGCTATTTGTAGAAAGTACAGCGCCATTGCTTAAAAATAGCGATCGCCCTGTAATGTTGATATTGCCACCATTGCCAATTCCTCCTACCTCATTGGCAATTATCCCGTTATCAACTGAAATAATACCACTGGCATTCAGCGTAATATCTGCTGCTTGAGTACCCAAAAATTGCAAACCTGTATCGATACCAGCCTTAATATTGCTACCAGAGTGAATATCAATATTGTTAGCGTTAATGGCGATACTTCCTTTGCCGTCACCATTGACTGCGATATTGGCACCATCAGTCAGACGAATGTTCTGAAAATTGGTAATGCCTTGATAACCCAATAACCAGCCGGGATTTGTAGATGTGAGGCTGACTAGACTATTCCCTGTTACACTCCCCAATTCTATCCTTCCGTTTGCCGTCTTTAGGGTTGCAGAGCCTAAGGAAACATCACCCCCTACCAATGCTAAGGTTTGATTCGGTTGCACCCGTAACTCAGATATGGTATCAGTAATAGGGTCTTGAAAGTCCCTTATCTGTTCACTATCGCCAATTACCTCAATCTTTCCTGGATTTGATCCAAATTGCAAACCAATAGGTACATTGATAGTCAGCAGGGGTGTAGATTGAGTGGTCGTACTAAACTCAAAGCCATCTCCAAATTTCAAGCTACTAGCGGTACTAGCAACAAACGAACCACCAATATCCAACCGTGCATTTTGACCAAAGACAATGCCATTTGGATTAATCAGAAACAGATTGGCTGTGCCGTTAGATTTGATTAAACCATCGATATTAGAGATAGACTTACCCGTTACCCGTGTCAGAATGTTCTGAATATCGAGTGCATTATTGAAGAAAGCTGTCTCGCCACTGGGAACAGAAAACTCAGAGAAACTGTGGAACAGATTAGCGCCTCTTGTCGTTCCACCCGAAATAATCCTGGTATTACCCTCTAATTTCACGTTGGAATTATTTGGCAGAGTGCCATCTGGAGTGATTTGAGCAACTGAGCTATTTGCATATAATAAGACTATCGCACTCCCAATCGCAATTCCTAGACCTTGCCACCAGTAAAAACGTATAGATACCCCAGACATTGGACTCTCCTGTAGAAAAGGAAATTCAGCGAGTGAAGCCTCAATTAAGAATATAGATGTTAGGGCGATCGACTTATGCACTTTCATCCATTTATAGGGGTAGCAAAAACATTTTGTGATTGCGATACACCGCAGGCGTCTAGATTTGCTATCAGAATCTTGGAGATCTTAGATCTTGCACTCTTGTCAGAAACCGGGTTTCTTGAGAACGGCTTAGAGTCAAAACCTTGATTTTTCGTACAGAAACCCGGTTTCTTTGAGCTTATTAAGAATAGTGCCAGATGTTACAAATGCTACTCTACCCAATGGGTGCGCAACAGACGCTGCACTCAGAAAGACTTCGTACAAAGAGGTATTTTTCAGAGGACTCGCATTTGGATGCGATAGCTAGCCCCTTAGGGGGCGCTGCGCAAACGCTGCTGCCTTCGGCAGATCGCTATTCCACAACAATTTGTGCGTTCCTAACGCACAAATTGTCGTTAGATCACAACAAGCTGTCGTTAGGAATGATTTACGACTGCTATACAAGTAACCTTGATAATCGCTTTTACAGCAATGAATCATTTTGAATTTTGACAAGAAGCAGGTGTTTGCCAAGAACTGTGAGAAGTGACTTGAGGAGATTGCGCCACGAGTTCTATATTTCCATTGCTATCAACTATCCAACCAGTAGCTTCTACAATTTGAGGTGCAGCAGCAACTTTAGTCGTATTTGAGACTGCTGTTGGTTGTGGCGAAATTGTTGTTTTAGCAGAGTTTGCTGGTTTTGGTTTTAATCTCACCCAGGCTGATAAAGTACTTGTATCTTGTAATGGTTCAGTGGGACTCATCGGTAGTCCACCACGTCCTGTTGACACAAAGGAACTCTGGAATTGCGGACTTCCGGGAGTGCAGGCGGTGGAAATTTGTTGCGAGGCATCAACGAGATTAATTGGGAGTTCGATTAAACCGCTAGTCGGGTCAACATCAGGTGTAGTGATTTGCACATTACCGCTCAACTGGCGAGTTGCTCCAGTGGCGGTAATGTCGCTTGTGTTTGGGGAAGGTATATCCCGAAACTGAATGCCAAAGATACCTTTGGTATTAATTATGACCGAAAAAGAAAAGGATACAAGCCCCCAACTTATGGTATGGAGAATGTAAAAAATGTTTTCAAAAGACGCATAGCGCGTTAGCGGAGCGGCACGAAGTGCGGAAAACGGCGTCCTTGTTTCAAGCCCCTAAATTTATTTTGGTGGTTCTTAATTTTGAATGAGCGAATGAGCGAATTTGAGCGTTTGCGTAGCGCCCCTCTTAGGGGCTAGCGAGTGACATTACCACCACGAAAGTTAGCAGAGTTGGCAGTGATGTCGCTATTTTCAAAGCCAGCCAGGATATCGGCATTAATATTGATGTTGCCGCCGATAACGTTTGCTCCTGTGGCATCGGTTCTGATGTTGCTATTGCCAGTCATGATCAAATCTTTTGAGTTAATGTTAATTGTCGCCTGTTCCCTAGTAGGGTCAACTTTGGAGCTGCGTGTACTGGCGTTGAGTAAGCCTAAGTTGTTTAAACGGATAGAGCGAGCATTTAATGTCATGTTGCCTGCGGCTCCATTTCCTTCACTACTGCTGGATATTTCACCAAAGTTAGTGACTTGGAGCAACCTAGATGTGATATCTATTTCGCCCCCATTACCCACAGATCCAGTTTCCACAACGCTCTTGACTGCACTAGGCAAACTATTACTGCTCGCTCCATCAATCAAGATGTTATCAGTAGCAGTAATCTTCACGTTTCCGGCATTTCCCTGTCCAAGGGTATTGGTGCTCACCGCAGCACCGTTTGTTAAAGAGAGCGATCGCGTAAAGATATTGATGTTACCCCCATTGCCATTAGTAACGGAAAGCGATCGCGTATTAATATTAATGTTGCCCCCTTTGCCCACACCCCCCCTAGCCACTTCGCTGTAAATTCCACCCGGAAATCCTTTTCGATTCAGTCCATCCAAGGAAATAGAATCTGTAGCGTTAATCGTAATAGTGCCCGCATTTCCCTTTCCCAGAATACTTGCTGCCATGAAAGACCGCATTATTTCCGTATTGCAATCCAGTCGGCACACTGATAGTCAGCAGTGGTGTAGCTTGGGGAGCTGTAGCACTAAACTCAAACCCATCGGCAAATTTCATACTATTAGCAGATGTGGCAAAAAAAGAACCGCCAATATCTAACCGAGCATTCTGACCAAATATAATGCCGTTAGGATTCATCAAAAACAGATTCGCCGTACCTAAGCTGCGAATTAACCCATCAATATTAGAAATAGAATTACCCGTTACCCGACTAATAATATTTTGAATATCTGCGGCATTGTTAAACAAAGCCGTGCTGTTAGTAGGGACAGAAAATTCGGAAAAACTGTGGAAAAGATTTCTTCCGGCTTGCGTTCCACCCGAAATAATTCTGGTGTTACCCTCTAATTGCACATTGGAATTATTTGGCAGAGTGCCATCTGGCGTAATTTGGGCGATAGCGCTATTTGTATATAAGGCGAGTGTCTGCAACACGGCTGCGCCGATAAGCCTCTGGCTTGACGCTAGCCCCGATAGGCGTAGCCTATCGCAAACGCGTATCGCACTCCCAATCACAATTCCTAAATGCCACCAGTACAAATATTTAGATACCCCAGACATTGCACTCTCCTATAAAAAAGGAAATTTAGCGACTGAATCCTCAATTAAGAATATAGGTATTAGCAAAATCAACTTATGCACAAGCTTTGGATATCAATAAATTTCTAGCTACTGGTATGACTTGTAAAAAACCAATCAAATAAATCCAAAGTAGGCATTTTTGTCAAGTATAATGCGGTTGGAATTAGGTAAAAATATATTAAGTTAACCGTCAAATGCAAGATGTGAATTTACCAACCTTGCTTGTCCGCTCGTAAACCTCTCTACTGATGAATTGGTTTGCTCTTGTCGTTTTATTCAACTGATGGGTGGGAAATAGTGGGAAATTCCCGACGACTTTGAATAAACAACACAACAACGCCGCTTGCAACCACAGCAAAAGTTGAGGGAATAAATGGTAACCATACTCCTTGTTTTAAAAGTGCGATCGCCCCTAAAGGCACTGCGCAGAGAGCGATCGCACAAACTCCATATAAAATGATAACTATCGCAAATATGGCGCATCCCTTATCTGAGTGCGATCGCACACGCCAAACAATCAAACCAGACACACTCGACCATCCCCATATCCAGAGAATATCGCACCAAAAAGGCAAAACCCGAAGAATTGGACGTTCGTCTAAAACAGCACTCAGAATTTGGCTGACCATTTGCGCTTGTATAAATACGCCTGGCGTTTCCTCGTAAGGTTGCTGTGCAGCAGAGTAGGGAGTTGACCAAGTATCGCTGATAGTGTTAGCTGTCACTCCAATGAGAACTACCTTATCTTTGAGCAAATCAGAGTTAACTTTATCACTCAATACATCTTCCAAAGAAACTCTTTGGTAATCTGCATTACGGTAATTAACAAGTATTTGAATTCCGCCTAAATTAACTCCTTGTTGATAGCCACCACTACGACCAGGCTTTAAGCGTTTAAAGACTTTAGAGCCAAACTTTACATAATCTTCATTTAAATCAGGTTGAATATTTTTGTAAGATAAATAACGAGCAGCCAATTGCAACGAAAGTGAGTAAGGCGTTGTACAAACAGACGAAGGCTCTTGTGCCATCATCAAAATTTGACGACGGACGATACCATCTGGATCTTGGATTGCATCAGTAAAACCCTGACGTTCTACAGGGACTCCAAGAGGTGGTTTAACACCTTGAGGATCGTGTTTACGATCTCTGCCTTTGCAGACAACAACAACATTTTCTTTGCTCAGTTCAGTTGCAAGTTGTATCGGCTTTGATTTATTTGGGGGGTCAGCAAAATCTCTGTAAATATCTAATCCAATGACTCGCGGTTGATGCTTTTGTAATTTGTTGAGTAGTTTAGCTAACGTACTATCAGAAATCGATTTCAGTCCTTGAGTCATCTCTTGTCGGGATTGAATATCTTTTTCTGTGATTTCAACAACGAGCAACCTTGGATCTAACTCTTCCTTTGGTCGCAGGAGTAGCATTTGGTCAAAGATTTGCAGTTCGAGTTTCTCAAAAACCCCTAAGTACCTTAGACCTATCGTTGAAAGAGTCACAATAACACTACTAAATAGTACAGTCCAAAGTTTGGTCTTTCGAGTCGCAATTGTGCTTTTCGTCTTAGGGGTCGAAATTGTGCTTTTCGTCGAAACTTCGCCGCGAGTCTCGGTGTCACTCCAACCACCGCGCAGTTCTTGCCAAGTTATCGAAACAGTTGTAGGATTTTGGCAGATGAGTGGTAACCAACTAGCACAAGGGAAGTCATTCTCCAACCCCTGAAGTCTTTCCCGCGCTTCTCGTACAGCCAGATAAAATGGCTTCCCACCCGCAAAAGCGACAAGAAAGTTTTTTAAAAACTCCTGTGCGACTAAATCTGGTACTGGTTCCCGCATCATAATCATTTGGGGAATATTCAAATCAGCTAAATTTCGTGCCAAACCAATTCCATCACAGGAGTTGAAAATTGCCAGTTTTAAACCGCGTGCAATTGCTGTTTTTAGTGCATTCTTAAATTGGGAAATTGTTAAACTCTCGCTTTGATTAATGTAAATTTCGCCGAACTCTCCATCTGCAATACTAGCGCTATGTCCTGCAAAAAACAGAATATCCCAATCCTGATTCCACAGTTGCTCATCAAGTTCTCTGCGTGTTGGTTCAACAAGAAACGTGGTTTGGGCATCTGTTAAACCTTGCAACAAACAGCGGTCTTTCTCAATATCAATACCAAAACTGTTACCTAGAATTGCTAAAATCTTGACTTTACCTGTGGAAGAATTTCGCACTACCTGAACAGATGCATACTCATGATTGCTCAAAGCTAATTCAGCTTTCGGGTAATCCTCAAAAAAATTCCATAGATGCCAAGGTAACCGATGTAGTAAAGCTATATTTGTTTCAAAAATAACTCTAATTTCATCATCTCGACTGAGTAGAGTTCTTAACTGTCGCTCAATATTTTGGAAGGACTCAGATTTCAACCAAGCATTGATATGTGCTTGTAACTGATGACACACTTCATCGAAGTCATTCACAGAAATATTAGTAATATCTTGTGAATGTACTTTTATACGTTGATCGCTGCCCAAACGTTGATGGACAGCTTCATACAGTAAATGCCACCTTCTGTAGAGTTCGCTGAGTTTTGGTACTGCTGGCAGACTCCCTGTTATTTTAAATAATTGGTTATGATGCCAAAGTTGAGCTGTGACAACAGGAAATCCTTGATTTAAATCTCCTCCCAACAAGCTGAAGATGACTAGCTTACTCATTTGTTTAGGACTTACACAACTAGTTCAAGGGTGAGAATTTCTCTAATTTACACGAACTGCGCCAACGGCTTCAACACGAGTTAGCTCAAATATCTTCTCTCGTTAATCTCCTCTTTGACTTGTTATGATTTCATCCTCTTATGATTTCATCCTCGAAGCTCTATTCCATAAAGCTTGATTCTATGTATCTTCATAGAGAATTGGTATCAGCAGGAATTGTAAGTTTTTGACCTACTTGTAAACTTTCAGGTTTAATATTGCCATTAGCAGCAGTAATTTTTTGCCACTTATTGCCATCACCATAGTATACTTTAGCGATGTCGAATAATATTTCACCAGCTTGTACTGTGTGAGTGGTAGGGGGAATTCCTTGTTTTGTTGGTAATTTTTTCTGAAATGGTAATATTGATGGAATTAGCAGCTGTAGAATTATCACCAATGCAGTTGTTAATACACCCAGAGGTACTGTTCGGAGAAGTCGCCATCGTCGAGTCGGTAGTCTACTGGGAAAATTCTTCATTTCTTGCCAAGTCAGCGGCTCAAAAGTAGGATTCTGGCAGATGAGTGGTAACCAACTAGCACAAGGAAAGTTATTCTCCAATCCCTGAAGTCTTTCCCGCGCTTCTCGTACAGCCAGATAAAATGGCTTCCCACCCGCAAAAGCGACAAGAAAGTTTTTTAAAAACTCCTGTGCGACTAAATCTGGTACTGGTTCCCGCATCATAATCATTTGGGGAATATTCAAATCAGCTAAATTTCGTGCCAAACCAATTCCATCACAGGAGTTGAAAATTGCCAGTTTTAAACCGCGTGCAATTGCTGTTTTTAGTGCATTCTTAAATTGGGAAATTGTTAAACTCTCGCTTTGATTAATGTAAATTTCGCCGAACTCTCCATCTGCAATACTAGCGCTATGTCCTGCAAAAAACAGAATATCCCAATCCTGATTCCACAGTTGCTCATCAAGTTCTCTGCGTGTTGGTTCAACAAGAAACGTGGTTTGGGCATCTGTTAAACCTTGCAACAAACAGCGGTCTTTCTCAATATCAATACCAAAACTGTTACCTAGAATTGCTAAAATCTTGACTTTACCTGTGGAAGAATTTCGCACTACCTGAACAGATGCATACTCATGATTGCTCAAAGCTAATTCAGCTTTCGGGTAATCCTCAAAAAAATTCCATAGATGCCAAGGTAACCGATGTAGTAAAGCTATATTTGTTTCAAAAATAACTCTAATTTCATCATCCCGACTGAGTAGAGTTCTTAACTGTCGTTCAATATTCTGGAAGGATTCAGATTTTAACCAAGCATTGATATGTGCTTGTAGCTGATGACACACTTCATCAAAGTCATTCACAGAAATATTAGTAATATCTTGTGAATGCACTTTTATACGTTGATTGCTGCCCAAACGTTGATGGACAGCACAGTAGAGTAACTGCCACCTTCTGTAGAGTTCGCTAAGTTCTGGTACTGCTGGCAGACTCCCTGTTATTTTGAAAAATTGGTTATTGTGCCAAAGTTGAACTGTGACAACAGGAAATCCTTGATTTAAGTCTCCTCCCAACAAGCTGAAGATGACTAGCTTACTCATTTGTTGTTTGGTAATTGTGAGTTGTTAGCGCTCATTTGTCCAGCAACCATTTGTCATTAACGATCTGATCAATAACTAATATCAAGTTCGTTTGATTACTTACAATAAAAAGACCTCACCCCCATCCCCTCTCCTTATTAAGGAGAGGGGTGCCCGGAGGGCGGGGTGAGGTTTTTCGTTTTTTATAAGTGTTCATCCGAATATAATATAATGACTAATGACTAATGACTAAATAACGAAATTTTCTGTTATCTGGTAACTATCAAAAGCAACTTGGATGCTAAAACATTCTCCTACTTCTCCATCAAAGCGTTTCAATTGTATGTAGTTATCTTGTTCTCTTGCTTGCACTTGTTGAATAATTTCCCCTGACTCTAAAAGCAAACCTAACTTAATATTAACAGGTAAGTAAGATTCTCCATTAACAGGATGTAGTTGCACGCGAATACTAACTTGTTGGCTATCCTCTGGTATGAAGGCAACTAATAGCACCACTTTTTGAGACTCTATTTCCATGCCCAAGTCAATCAGCTTGGCTCGTTTGATACTACCAACACCGAACCCAGAGCTACTCCTAAAATTAAAAGATAGACTGCTGGAATCGAAAAGCAAAAATGTTTCTATTGCTTCCCAAGCATTATCATATATACCTTCTAGCCAACGACTGAGATTCACTTGCACTTGGGAAGATTGTGACTGCTGTCGTTGTTGGTACAAGCGTTGCCGCCACTGTTCATTCTCTAGTAGTGCTCCCCAAGTTGTAAATGGCACTGCAAGCCTAGAGAAAGTCACTGAGAAATTGCCTAACCGTTGCACAAGATTTTCTGCTTGCTGGGTGGATAATTGTGGTAAAGGAGCTATAGCAGTTTTCATCTGCTCTTCTCCACAAAATTTATAGCTCAAAGAGAAAGCATTGAGGTCTTTTGTCAAATGCCGTGCATCTATACAATAAGTTTTATCCACTGAGTCATAGTGAGCCAGAGATTTCAGTTCTTCATGGGTTGTGTAAGCCCAAATTCGTACCCACTCGTCATCTGGTTTGACTTGGACTGCTAAATAGTAGTCTGCTGCCCAATTGGGAATGTCCACCCATTCCTGAGGGACTTCTAACTCGCTATCATCAATTGCCTCACTGGGGATCAATACGACTCGTCTGTTGTCTAACAAAATTGCTGTGCCATTGACAAATTCCCAAAAAGCTGGCGTACCAGGGAAAGTGTACCAAACACTTGCTTGGGGAAAATCTTCAGTTGAAATCCAATCCAAGAAGGCATAAAGACAAATTTGATTCATGTAAGCGCACCAGCGACTGCTAGGCGTGGCATAAACCTGACTTTGCT
This sequence comes from Brasilonema sp. UFV-L1, assembly GCF_012912105.1. Classification (GTDB taxonomy): domain Bacteria; phylum Cyanobacteriota; class Cyanobacteriia; order Cyanobacteriales; family Nostocaceae; genus Brasilonema. The sequence continues at coordinate 9,066 of NZ_QMEA01000028.1, read as the reverse complement.
GCCAGGATTGCGCCTGAAGTGTTGGTGATATTTCTAACAACCATTCTCTTGGATCTGCAAACGCGCAAGTCATTTTTACTACCTTGTGAAAACTATGGATTCATGTTGTACTCACCATACTGGTTTCTCAACCATTCTTCCAAAGCAAGACTCATATCTTTAATTTGGTTGGAGTTCACAGAAATATTCAAATCCTGGCTCCACTTAATTAATGCTGCAAGCATTGATTCTCTACCTTTAACCAGTCTGCGAGACACCGTAGGCTGACTCATCTGCAACTGTTGCATTATCTGCTGCTGAGTGAGTCCCTGTTGGTAGTAAAGTTTCAGTACTTCTTGGGTTTTTACATCCATGTTCTGTAAAGCTTTTAACAATACAGCAGACATCTGAGATATTTGGTTTTGTCGATTTTGGACATCCTCTTGGGCTATGATATCAGCCATTGGTGATGATGAGGATGGGTCTGGCAAATCAAACGTTACTGTCGTGTCATCATTTTGCTTGAAAGCATTTAGAGATTTTACTGGTGGAAACAGATAAGCTCGCACGTAGAGAGCTGTCTGGGTTAACCACTGTTCAATTGTCTGTGCGTTGCATGCGAGAGTTGGTTGAGTGAGTTGGCTTTGGCGTTGGTGGTTGTAGAGGTTGGCGATCGCTTCCCAAAGTTGACGATTCGGTTCTGGTAACTTACTGGTACCTCCTGGTTGGTTTTGGACGTACAGTTGTTTGAAACAAGTCCAAGCTAAGCGATATTGAGCAATTGCGCTTTGTGATAAACCAGCTTCACTCAAAGCTTCACTAAGCAGCTTTTTGCTCACTTTACGTAACAATGCCCAATTGGTGCAAAGATCAGCTTCCTTGCGTTGGCGTAAAATATCTTTCAGCCGACTGGGAATTGCCATAATGGCGTAGGCTTTGAAACTAGAGCATTTTTCCGGATTGAAGTCTTTAAGAATTGTTTCGACTTCAGCGATCGCCATTTGGAAGTAATCAGCTAGACTATGTTGCCTAAGAGTAAATTTGGCAACTGTTTTTGAAGCCGTCCAATAACATGACTCTTGTAAATAAGCTAACAAATGCATTTTTGCAAGGTTATTTGAGCCAGAGCGCCAGTGCTTATGCCAGTAAAGCGCCCAAAAGTTTTCTGATTTCAGTGCTTCTGATGAATGATCCAAGTGATTTTGGATGTTTTTATACAGTTTATGATCAGTCAACCATTTGCTGAATCTGTCTCCTTCCAACTGCGCGAAGGTTGAGAACATATCCGTAATTTCTTGGCGAGGACGCATAAGCAATTAAAAATATAAATTCAAAACATAAATTGAACAGGACTGAAGCAACTATCAGTTAAGGATAAGCCATAGGCATAGACGTTTCTACAGCTTATCGCAAGACATTGCTTGCCTGAGCATGCAATCAAATGCCGCACATTTATTGTCTGTTGTTGTCTTTTATATGTTTGTAGAAGATACTTATCCCCTGCTCAGGTGCTCTCTGCTTTTTATTTGTATCAACCTTAAAAATGACAACGGAAAAATGAGTCTTTCAGGACTTACGCAAAAATAACGCAATTGGAGTCATTGCGATCAAAGGGAAGCAATCGCAAAGCCTTATTTTTCGTCGCGAGTGCGTAAGTCCTATCTTTGTAAAATCTGATTTTTCATCTGATTTTTAGGGCGATTCCTACGGAGAGCTACGCTTAACGCCTGTGAATGAAAAAATCTGGGTAATGACAGATACTCTACATGGGAACGAGTCTGAATCACTCTAGATCGAAGCGGCGTGAGTACTAGTACTGAATTTTGCATTTATGCAGTTATCTATTAATGAAGTTTTGTAAATAAATATTAGGTTTTGCGTAAAACTCGTTACTTGGACAGAAAAATAATTAGAGGTTGCTTGGACTACTAAGGGGGAGATAATCTACTAAATTTCACTCCTGTGATGTTCACAGCCAGTAAATTTTATCAATGAGGTTTTTACAATGCGTCTTCCTTCTAAAGTACAAATTTCTGATTTAAAGCCTACTGAATCATCTCAAATCTGTTTGTATCGCAGTTATTTATCCTTCCTCTGTCTCTGCGCCCTCAGCATTTGCAGCGGTTTTTTAATGATTCAAAGGCTACCAAATTTGATATCATCTGTTGAGCAGGAACTTGCACTTGAGGAGGCTAAAAATATTGTAGGTGGGAGTGGAGATCATCATAATTTTGCGCATTTTATTAGTCTCCATACTGATGAAGTAGCTGCTGATTCTATTACTTCTGATGATCCTTCTAGAACGCCCACCTTTCCAAAAATCAATAGTAATTAGACACTTTCGTGAAAATAAAGTAAGTAAGTCGGCGTAAAAATTTCAAGGTATGTCCGCAGCGAGTGGAACGAAGTAAAACGAAGCAATCGCAAGGATTTTGTGCATTTTACATTCTGTTAGATAGTTCCGTTTATTTGTGCCGACTTACTTACATTTGAGTTTGTTAGCTATCGTCAACTAATTAACGTTATCCACAAGAGGACGCAAAATCTTGCATAACAAAGGGAGCGTTTCCCATGATTTCAAACCTGCCCTTGCTTGAAATCACCATCTTACTTCTTAGCCAAACACTGCTTCTTAGTGGTTTAGATCACAACTAACGGTGACCTTTTATAGTTAGCTATTTTATACTAAGGTTGCATTTACTTGATGCTAGAGCTTAAAGGCTCACCGCTAACTTGAAAGAGATTGCAACTACTGACAAGCGCTGTTTCTTCTATCGAGGTAATTTCACCAGATGGCTCAAAACTGCGGCGGTTGGTGCCGATCATTAGGGCTAGCCAGTTCTTTAGCAATTAGTGGTGCATTTGCTTTTTCTTGGGATTGCACCTTTGCTCAGATAACACCCGATAGCACTCTACCCAATAATTCCAGCGTCAGATTAGAGGGGAACACGAGAATTATGATTGAAGGTGGAACCCAAGTAGGAAGCAACTTATTCCATAGCTTTGGGGAGTTTTCTGTCCCTACTGGTTCTACCGCTTTCTTCAACAACGCTTTAGATATTCAAAACATCATCAGCCGCGTCACGGGTGGGTCAGTTTCTAACATCAATGGTGTGATTAAAGCCAATGGCATTGCTAACCTGTTTTTGATTAATCCGAATGGGATCATTTTTGGTCCTAATGCTCAATTGAACATTGGTGGTTCTTTCTTAGCAAGTACAGCGAGTAGCCTGAAATTTGCTGATGGCACAGAATTTAGTACAAAGGCTCCCCAAAACACACCTCTGCTAACGGTAAGTGTTCCTATCGGTTTGCAGTTTGGGCAAACTCCGGGAGAAATCCGTAATGAATCCCGCGTCCTCGTAATAGACCCCACCACGGGTAATCCAGTTTTGGATGATAAAGGTGTGCCGTTGCCTGGTGGTTTGCAGGTTGCTCCCGGCAAAACCCTGGCACTGGTGGGTGGTTCGGTCAACCTTCCAGGGGGAGTCATGACAGCGCCTGGAGGACAGATTGCGCTGGGTAGTGTGGCAGGCGTTGGGGAAGTTAGCTTGAATTACAGAAATAACAGTTGGGTTCTTGGGTACGACCAGGTTAATACTTTTAGAGATATCCGGCTTGAAGATAAGGCGTTTGTCAATGCTAGCGGTCCTGGTGGTGGTGACATTCAAATCCGGGGCAATCAATTGGATATGACAAAAGAAGCACGCGTTTATGCCGACACACAAGGTACAGAGGCTGGTGGAGACATACTTATCCATACAACTAAGGGGATCACTCTCAGTGAAGGCTCACGGATAACAGCCGATGTTACACAAACAGGGACTGAAAGTGGGGGAAACGTGACGATTGAAACTGGACAATTAAGTATCCAGAGCGACAATTCATTGGTAAGAACGAGTACCTTAGGGAAGGGACAGGGAGGAAATCTTACCATCCGTGCCTCAGAGTTTGTGAAATTGGTTGACAGCAGTGCCTTGGTTACTCAAGCTGAAGGTTCTGGAAATGCAGGAAATTTGGCAATTGATACTAGACGCTTAAGTGTCCAGCAACATGCATTCATATCAACTACCACCTATGGAGTAGGACAAGGGGGAAATTTATCTGTGAAGGCTTCCGATGCTGTGGAACTGGTTGATAGAAGTGGCTTATTTACTCAAACTGAAGGTGCTGGAAATGCCGGAGATTTGACGATTATCACCAGACGATTGAGTACCAGCAATGTGGGAGTAATATCAGCTTCTAGTGTCAGTACAGGGAAAGCCGGAAGTTTAACAATTAACGCTTCTGACGTAGAACTGAGTGGAACAGATGGTAAGAATTCCAGCGGCTTGTTTGTTCAGTCTGAAGGATCAGGGGATGCAGGCAAGCTTGAGGTACAAGCGAGATCCATTAAGCTAGATAACCAAGGGAAAATTTCAGCTCGAACCGAATCAGGTCAAGGCGGGGATATTAAGCTGGAGGTAGCGGACTTGTTGCAGTTGCGCCGTGGTAGTACGATATCCACTTCAGCAGGCGGTAACGGGGATGGTGGCAATATTAATATCAACACCAAATTTTTAGTCTCTGTTCCTGTAGAAAATAGCGACATTACCGCCAATGCTTCTAAGGGTAGAGGTGGTTTCATCGATATTACAGCTCAGGGAGTCTTCGGGATAGAGCGCCGTGAACAATCAACTCCGCTGAGTGATATCACCGCTATTTCGTTACAGAACCCTCAGTTGAATGGTGAGGTGATTATCAATTCACCTGATATTAATCCCAACAGTGGCTTAGTCAACTTACCATCAGTACCAGTTGACACCAAAGTAGCCCAAACCTGTACTGCAGGTAGCCCTCTAGCGAAGAGCCAATTTACGATCACCGGACGCGGTGGCTTACCGCCCAACCCAAGTGAACCCCTGAACACTGATGCGGTTCAAGTAGATTTGATAACTCTTAATCCCAGCAGTGATCATCGCAAAAGTCCAGTTGTTACCATTAAAACAATTACCGCTACACCAGATACACCAGAACGGATTGTAGAAGCAACTGGTTGGATAGTAAACGCAAAAGGGGAAGTCCTCCTCGTAGCAAATTATCCTAGCACTTCCCATAACTCTTGGTATAATTCCGCATATTGCACAGCAAGTTAGCGTTGGACTTCACTGCTGATTTTCTAAAGTGCAGCATTCCACTTTTGGTTCAGTTGCAACATCATTCAAACCAACAGTTTGCAACAGCGCAGCCCAAGAAGTTTCTTGCCCATTTCTTCGACGCAGTTCATTAGCAGCACTCAGTGCTTCATACCAAATACCATTAGCAGCATAAAGGTTTACCCGTTGGCTGGGTGTTGCTTTTTCCAATTGAGTTTTCAAAGCCCAGTTGAGTTGCTCCCGTTTTACATGTCCCTCAACATTCGCAATAATTTGCTTATCCCTCTGACAGTAAATATTGAAATACCAGTGATATCGCTTACCCACTTTCAGAGGTGCTGCTTTTGATGGTAAATTCAGGCTAATGACTCCTGGTGTCTCTGTCAAAGAAGTCTTGTAAATAGTCTGATTTTGTGCTTCATCTTCTAGCACAAATTCTCCATAAGCCAACGACGACGAATAAGGAACATAAAACCAGAAACTAGGATACTCAGCAATCGTTGCTGCATACACCAATTCTGACTTTGAATAAACAGGTACTAAAGCTGTGAGACGCTTTCGAGAAACAGAAGCCAGGGGCTTATTCGTGTTTCCTCCACAGCCACGGCTACCTGCTTCTGTTCGCTTACCTGGTTCCCCGATGTCTGGTGGTGGGGGCGGCGCAGCGAAAATCAATGATTGGTTGAATTGTCCCTTGGGTTCTAATGTTGGGTTTTGCCCAACACGAAGAGAGTTAACAGGTTGTGCCCGCACTTGTATACAGCTAAGGAATATAAAACTGATGGCGTAGGAAAGTTGAATCTTTTGCACAAATAATTTCATCTTTTTTATAATGTTTATAATGCTTTAAGTTTTAAAAATCAGTTGTCGCTGCCTTTGTAGTGAAGTCAGGTAAATCGCCACAGTACCGCCAGTCATGACTAAAACTGAGGCTGACGGGACGAGGGGAACCCAAATCCCAGAGCAAAACAAAATTAAGCAAAAAAAGTATAAAATGCCTATTGCGCTTCCACCCCCCAGTATGATTAGTCGTCCTGACCGACAGCGCCAAACGATAAAACCTCCAACAAAAGACCAACTGCAAATCCACAAGACTTCGCCCCAAACAGGTAACACTGACAACAAAAGTCGCCCATCTTTAACCGCACTAATGATTTGACTGATCATTTGCGCTTGCATAATAACACCTGGCATTTTTTGGTAAAATTCTTGCTGAGCACTGTAGGGAGTAGGAATATAATCACGGACACTTTCAGCGGTGACACCGATGAGGACAATTCGGTCTTTCACTTGTTCAGGCTTAAGCATACCCTTGAGAACTTCTTTTAGCGTGACTGTTGGGGCAATTTCTAAAGGAGAATGGTGGTAAGAGCGGTAATTGAGCAAGATTTGATAGCCTCCTGTATCTACTTGTTGATAGCCGCCCATGTGCGATCGCAACCGCTTAAAAACAACGTTACCTAGCTGCAAATCCCCTGCTTTGGTGTACTTGGGATTAATACCCTCCTTTTCCAAGTAGTAGAACGCCAGTTGGGTGTTAAAGGCGTAGGGCGTGGTACAAGGAGATGTTGGATCTGCTGGTTGCATTGCTAATAAATGACGACGCAAAACGCCGTCTGCGTCTTGAACAACATCACTAAATCCTTGGCGTTCTGGTGGAACTCCCTTTGGAGGTGAATTCCCCGAACGGTTATTTGTGCGTTCTTTAACTTTGCAAATCACAAACAACCTGTTATCTGTTTTGAATTGAGTCGCCAAAGAAGCTTGCTTGGGTTGTGATGACTCATCACGATAGATATCTAAGCCAATGGCTTTTGGTTGGAGGGGTGCAAGTTTTTCCAAAAGTCGGGCGAGTGCGAGATCAGAGAGTGATCCTCTTCTTTCCTTTTGTTCTGGTAATTTCAAATCATCTTCGGTGATTGTAACTATCAAAATTCGCTTATCTTGTTTTTCAGGAGATCGTAGCCGCATGAAATGATCGAAAGCCTGTAACTCCCATGCTTGTAGTATCCCAAGCCAGCGCACCCCCATCAACAAGCTTGTGACTAGAAAACTCATCATCAAAACTGTTTTGAAATTGAGTTTGGGTTGGCGTACAGGTAGGGTTCGGGGTTGGCGATCGCCTTTAGTTCTGTTTTGCAACTCTTTCCAAGTCGGCGACACAACAGCAGGATTCTGACAAATCACAGGTAACCAGCTTGCGCCAGGAAATTCACTTTCTAAACCCTGCAACTGTTCCCGCGCTTCCCGCACTGCTAAATAAAACGATTTATTATCAGTAAACCCCTTGAGAAAGCGCTTCAAAAACTCTTGCGCCACTTTATCTGGTACGGGTTCTCGCATGACAATCATTTGGGGAATATGTAAATCATCTAGCTGTTGTGCTAATCCCAACCCATCACAAGAGTTAAAAATTGCCAACTGCAACCCGCGTTCTATAGCTTTCTTCAGAGCATTTTTTAACTGCGAAATTGCTAATCTTTCGCTAGGATTTATATGTATATAACCTGTTTCCCCATCATCTTTGCTATAACTATGCCCTGCAAAAAAGAGAATGTCCCATCCCTGCTTATCCCAAAGCTGCTCATTTAATTCTGAGCGTGTTGGCTCTACCAAAAATACCGTTTCTGCATCTGATGACAAGCTTTCCAAAAACTTTTTGTCAGCATCAGTATCAATTCCGGTGCTATTCCCCAGAATCGCCAAAATTCTGACTTTAAGAGCCGAATTGATCACCTGATTTTCTGACTCAAACTCAATTGGACTTAAGGCGACTTCTGCCAAACGATAATCTTCAAAAAAGCGCCAAACATGCCAGGGTAGTTTTCTGACATAGCTGTCTTCAGTTTGAATCACAAATCGAATTTCATCTGACTTGGATAATTTTGTTCTTAGTTGGAACTCAATGGAACGAAAACCCTGATAATCCAGCCAATTATTCAGGCTTTTTTGTAACTTTTGACAGACTTTATCAAATTCAGCATCGGAAACATGAGTTATGTCAGATTCATCAATTTTAATATCTTCATCAATGAGCTTGTGTTGACGTAAACCTATATTTATAGAGCGAGCCGAATAAATTAAATCATACAGCAATTGCCAACGACGATACAGGTCAAGAAGATTTGGGGCTGCTGGTAAACAACCCTGAAATTGACTCATTTTGAAATTATTCTCTGACTGTAGTTGAACAGTCACAAAGTGAAAGCCATCTTGTAGAGTACCCCTTCCCAAATTTAAGATCACTAACTTACTCATTTTTCTAATCGCGCAAGTTGTTAAACCACAAAATCTTCCGTAATGCTGAAATTATCGATAGTCACTTGGATTTTGAATGTTTTTATTTTTGGGCATGTAAATCGTTTCAGTTGAATCAAGTGATCTTAAGTTCGTGATTGAAATTCCTGGAGAGTTGCTCCTAACAATGCAAACTTGTAGCAAACTTATAGTGTCTGCTTTTGTATAACTCAATATTGCAATGCATTTGAGGTTCTGTTTTCCATTTAATCGTTGAGTAACCCTTATTATTCTCCACAGTCATATACATAGAAAATTTCTCAATCGAATTTTGACGGCTGGGCAGTTTGGGTATGCTGGTAAACATTCTGACCTCTTGTTTCAAAGCAAAGGGCTGTATTTCTACAGAAGATACAAGTGTAAAAACTTCGTTTCCGTATAGTAGCGGTCAGGATGGATTTGTTCTAGAGCGAAAAATCGGGATAATTATGTAAGAAATATTACGATTTTTCAAGTTAGTTCAGGCAGATATGTCTGGTCTAGGGGTATTACTTTGTAAAGACAGGATATTAATTATACTGCTATTGGGTTAAGGTTGGCATGTAACTTGTTGGGCATAGTGGCTATGAAGTAGTTTGTATTAAGTGTGCTACTTACTTATTGGTACCGCTTGAGGCGTTTTATGAGGGGTTTGATGCTGTAACTTAATTTCTGG
>NZ_QMEA01000289.1 GCF_012912105.1 Brasilonema sp. UFV-L1 | reverse complement strand
TCATGGGGCGATTTTTCCGGAGGCACCGCAGTTTTTCTAGGTAAAAGCCCAACCCTAATCGATGAGGTTAACTGTTGCCACTCGCTAATTTTATGGGAAGCGTTGAGAATTTCTACACCAATCACATTGCCTTCTTGGTCGTAGTCAAGAATGACTCCGGGCTGCTCTTCGTCGCTTTCTTCAATTGGTGCATCCGACCAACGAATCCGTAGAATATCTTGCTCAGTGTCGTATTTGGCTTGCATATTCTTTACCGAAGATATTTATTGATTTTGCTAGTTCTATAGATAGCTGAAAATCCATTGTCTTTTGCCATATTCCCCTGTCAAACTAACGGCAGCTTGACGGTAAACGTTGCACCGCGTCCTTCTCCATCGCTCGCTGCCTCAATTGTACCTCCGTGAAGTTCTACGAGTTGACGAGCGATCGCCAGTCCCAGCCCTAACCCCCCAGGCAAATGCCTACTAGGGACTTCAGCTTGAGTAAAGCGCTCAAAGACATGGGGCAGAAAATCAGCACTTATCCCGATACCTGTGTCTTTAACCTGGATAGTAGCCCAAGAGTCAACAGTATCGAGCCGAACTTCTACTATTCCCCCCGAGTAAGTAAATTTGATGGCATTCTCAAGCAACTTTGTGACAATTTGCTGCAAGCGGATTGAGTCGCCTAAAACCGAAATATCTTTTTGTAGAGACGTTGCATGCAACGGAGCCACTTGCGTGTGCGGGTTTCCCGCGTTGAGCGATGTGGCGTTCTCTACATGTAACGTCTGTGCATGCAACGTTTCTACAATATGAATACCCTTAGCCTTAGCATTAGGCTTGATTGTATTAATAACTTCTTCAATTATAGGAGTCAGTTTAACTGGCTTTTGATCCAAGCAGACTTTACCTGAGATAATAGTTGAGATATCCAGCAAATTCTCAATAAGCTTTGCCTGGTTCTTAGCACTGCGCTCAATTGTGTCTAAGGCTCGTATTGCAGTCGCCCGATCAACCTGGTTTGAACGTAGTAAGCGAGTCCAGCCAAGGATAGAAACCAAGGGAGTATGCAGTTCGTGCGTAACCGTTGCTAAAAATTCATCCTTCATGCGATTGGAGGATAGCTCTTGGCGCAAACGCGACAAAAGCAAGTGAGAATGAACGCGAGTTACCAATTCACGAGCAGAGAAGGGCTTAATTAGGTAGTCATCAGCCCCCGCTTGCAGTCCTTCGATTGCCGCTTCTTCCCCTGCACGAGCCGACAGCAGAATAATAGGTATTCCTTTTGTTTGTGGGTTAGTACGTAATGCACTCAGCAATTGAAAACCGTCCATTTCTGGCATCATGACATCAGTCAGCACCAAATCTGGCGGTTGCTCACCGATAGCAGCTAGTGCAGCAGCTCCATTGTTCGCAGCTTTAACATGCCAGTGCTTCGAGAGCAGACGCGTCAGGTAATCTCGCATATCGGCATTATCATCGACAAGGAGGACGCGGGCAGAAGAAGGAGTGGGAGAGTGGGAGAGTGGGAGAGTGGGGAATTGGAAATATTTCTCCCCCTCCCCTTGTC
>NZ_QMEA01000288.1 GCF_012912105.1 Brasilonema sp. UFV-L1 | reverse complement strand
GATCGCTTGCTTTAGTCTAAAGTCCAGTTAAACACCATCGTTTCAAATAGCTGTCTTTCCTCAGTGGAGGAGGCAGAATAATCTACGCCTAAGAACACCGTAGAAACGATGATTTTATGCTTGCTAAGTTCTGTCTTTGCAACCAGTCGATTTTCAAAGTTGTCAGGAGACATCCACTTAGAAAATTTTATAAGGAAGGTAGGCTGAAAACCCTTAAGGAACAGGCGCACAGCGCCGTATTCCGTACTTTAGGCAAGGGATGAAAGCCGCCTTAAGGCGTTTACGCCTCAGTGACGTTTTCAATCACGCTGTTGCTCAATATATCGTTTTACTGATTCTGTGCTGATATTGCCAGCAGTCGATACAAAATAGCTGGGTGTCCAGAGTGTAGGTAATTTCAACAATTCAGGGAATTCTTTTCTAAGGTGATGAGATGCCCTACCTTTAATTTTGTTCATGATTTGAGCAGGATTGTCTGTAGGTTTAGCATTAATAAATAGATGTACATGGTCTGGCATGATTTCCATCGCAATGATGCGCCATCTATTCTCATTGCAAACATCACAAATAATTTCTTGCAATCTAGCTGCTATATCATCCACCAATACTTTTTTTCTACGCTTAGGAATAAAAACAAAGTGGTAATTGAGTAATGATATAGCGTTCCCCTCATGCCTGTATTCATCTGGCGAAAAACTAGCCATTTTCCCGGAATCCATATTGTCATTTTGTATATAGCTATAGTCTTATCAAGATAATGCATAAACAACAAGGGGGTGACTAAGTTGCTAGTTCTAGAGTACAAAGTTAAAGCTAAAAAACTTCAATATTTAGCAATTGAGGAAGCTATCAAAACTACTCAATTCATTAGAAACAAGTGTTTGAGATATTGGATGGATGCGCCAAAAGAAGCAAAAATTGATAGATTTGCGCTTAACAAGTATTCAACAGAACTACGCAATGAATTTAAATTTGTGGCTAACTTAAACTCAATGGCGGTACAATCATCAGCCGAAAGGGCATGGTTAGCAATATCAAGATTTTACGAAAATTGCAAAAAGAAGATATCAGGTAAAAAAGGATATCCCAGATTCCAAAAGGATAACCGTTCGGTTGAGTACAAAACGTCAGGATGGAAACTAAACCCAACAAAAAGACGCATTACCATTACTGATAAAAAAGGTATCGCTTAATTGAAATTGTTGGGTAAATGGGATATTCAAACCTACCCTGTTAAATCAATTAAGCGTGTTAGATTGGTACGCCGTGCCGATGGCTATTACTGTCAGTTTTGTGTTGATGTTGAAGTTAAAGACATTCAACCATTAACGGGTAATGAAATAGGTTTAGATGTTGGGATTGAGAGTTTTTACACCGATTCAAACGGACATCAAGAATCTAATCCAAAGTTTTTGAGGAAGGCTGAACAATCAGTTAAACAATCTCAAAGACGCATTTACAAAAAGAAAAAAGGTTCATCAGGACGTAAAAAAGCTAGAGCCATATTTGCCAGAAAGCACTTGAGAATAAGGGGAAGAGCTGTTGAACTAAGCCGGACAGTC
>NZ_QMEA01000287.1 GCF_012912105.1 Brasilonema sp. UFV-L1 | reverse complement strand
GCGGCGAACCGTCACCTTCCAGTCCGAACCGCATCTTCACCACATCGCGCTCGCGGTCGGTCAGAAGCCCGAGCACCATATCAATCCGCTCGCGCAAAACCGCCTGCGCCGCCGCTTCAGAGGGCGGGCGGCTGTCCTCATCCGGCACAAAGTCGGAGAGGTGTGAATCCTCCTCCTCCCCGACCGGGGTTTCGAGCGAAAGCGGTTCCGGCGCGATACGCATGATCTCGCTCACCCGCTCCACCGTGGTTCCCATCTCGCGCGCGATCTCCTCCAGGGTGGGTTCGCGGCCCAGTTCCTGAAGCAACTGGCTGGAGAGTTTGACCAGACGGTTGATCGTCTCAACCATGTGGACGGGTATACGGATGGTGCGTCCCTGATCGGCGATAGCGCGGGTGATGGCCTGACGTATCCACCAGGTGGCATAGGTGGAGAATTTGAAACCCTTGCGATAATCGTACTTTTCGACAGCGCGCAGGAGGCCAATATTGCCCTCCTGAATCAGGTCGGAGAAGGAGATTCCTCGCCCGCCGTACCGTTTGGCGATGGAGACGACCAGACGCAGGTTCGCCTGGGTCAGAATGACCTTGGCTTCCTCGTCGCCGCGTTCGATACGCCGGGCCAGCGAAATCTCCTGTTCCTGCGACAGGAGGGGGGTCTTACCGATCTCGCGCAGCCACATGCGCACCGAATCATCGAGGGGAATGCCGTCCGTGGGAGGCGGTTCCTCCTGTTCGAGGCGGTCTTCCGTCTCCACGACTTCCGGCAACACACCAGTCACGGCCATCAGGGGGTCGTCCGCGGGCGGATGCACGACGGGCAGGGTGCCCGCCGAAAGTTCAAAAAGAAGGCCTGTATCCAGCGAGCATATCTCCTCCCCCTCACCAAGCTCGGAGAATTCTACCCGCTCCCGACGGGGAAGGCCGTTCCGCCGGGCCACCGCGCCATTTCCGGACGCCAGAGCAAAACCATTCCGCACGAGCGTTGCGCTGTTACGCTTCATCTCATCCCGCTCTATCGCCACGCTGTCCTCACCTGTCCTGTTGCGATTCACTGCGCCGCATTCGGACGACAAGAGCAGGCGCTGGCCTCATGCCACCTGCCGACGCTACTCACTGTCCGTATCCTGGCCGGGGCCACGCCCCTTCAGCGTTCGCGCGTTTTCTGACCAACGTCTTAACAGTTCATCGTCCGTTTCGGGCTTTCCTTCCGCGTTTCGTGACAATTGCACCCGTATTTCCTCTTTTTTCGTCTGAATTTCGCGCTTTTGCAGTTTTTCGATGGCATCGTCAATCGCCTCCTCGCATAGCTCCGGGTTGCCCTCATCCATCAGGACAGCGTAGGCATAGGCCGTCAGTTCCGGTTCCGCCAGTTGCGCCAGGGCTGCGTTCGGGGTGAACTGTCCGGAAAGCAGCGGCAGGAGAGCCTCGATCAAACGCGCCGTGCGCGGATTGGCATAGGCAGTCGGGTCGGGAAGGCGGTCGAAGCGGCGGCGCATGATCGGGAGCCAGTCGGCGGAAAGGAGCGCCCGTACCAGCGTGCGCTCGGCCACCTCGACCGCTGGCGGCAACGACGGCGTGGGAAGTGTATTCGGCACGAAAACGGGGCGGGTGTTGGGCGAATAG
>NZ_QMEA01000286.1 GCF_012912105.1 Brasilonema sp. UFV-L1 | reverse complement strand
AACCATGATCATCAGTAGCGCGAGTTTTGAGGAAGGCTAAAGTATCAGCGTCATCTTTGTAGTTGCTGGCTAAAGCTTGGAGTGCTGCACGTCGCACATCCGAACTATGATCATCAGTAGCGCGAGTTTTGACGATGGCTTTTGTATCAGCGTCATCTTTCCAAGTCGTTGCAACTGCTGCAACTGCTTGGGTGCGAATTTCCTGAACGAGTTTTCTTTCTTCCTCATCTTGCCTGGGGTCATAATAGTAATTTAAGTCGTATTTGGTTAAGTCTTTAAAGCAGTTCAGCAATTCGCGAGCAGTTTTTGCAATTACTGTCCTATTCCTCACCTCAGAAAGACACTTAGCCGCCAAAAACAAGTTGCTAAATTTCTCCGCCTCACCATTTTGCCCCATTAAGTATTCCAGAATCTCGCCAACAAATTTTGGTTCAATCATTCCTGCAATCAGCCGCAAGACTTCATGCCAAGTTTCATCATGCCAGTGTTTGCCAAAAACTTGCGTCTTGAGTTCTTCAAGTTCAAGCGATCGCGTTTCTTTAAACTGCCAGACAAACTCCCAAGCACAGAAATATTCTAAAAACGTCCGATGAACAAAAGCATAATAATCAGCACCCAGGAAACATAACATAAAGTTGCGAGTCCGCAGTTGATTTATCATCACCCTCGCAGCTTCTCTTGCTTTGTCAACTTCGATGGTTTTTAAATACTCAGTCAGAATCCTTTCTAAATCATTCGCACTTATCAAATTGCCCGCCAAACCTTTCTCACTGGTTTGCATATGGTAAGCAACTTGACGCAACATTGCTTGCTTATCTTTATAATCTATTGTTTTTGGATCTAACCTTTTATCTTCCACCAAAGCACGTTCCACATCCCATTGATGCAGCAGTACCCGCGATGCTTGATTATAAAGTTCGGCTCTATCTCTTGGCAATTCTTGGTTACGATTCAAAATTGCCATCATCGTCAACAATAAGGGATTTCCTGCAAGTTCTGCTATCGAGTTTGATGTGTCAATGGCTCTTTGTAGTCGCTCTTTTTTTCTCTCTCCATCAATCTTGTCAGTAAAAGTGTCAGAATGCCAACGATTGATAAAATCCCGAATTTGTTCTGGTTCCAAATCTTGCAGCATGAAATGCTTAAACTCAGCATCTCGCAGCCGTTGCGCTTTATATCCAATCACACGAGAAGTCACAATCACCTGCACATTGGGATATTCATTTGTAAAGCGGTGAATATCTGTGATCACATCTTCTCGCCTACCGGGGTCAAAAACTTCATCCAAACCATCAAACATGACTAAGGCGTTACCAGCCTTGAGTTGTTCTTGCAATTTATGTTGGTTGAGGTGGGCGATCGCACCACTACATTTATGAAAGAATTCCAGAAAATTACTACATTCTTTGTCCTCCCGTCGCCGCATATAAGTGCGTAACTCAATCAGCAAGGGAATCGGCGGAAGATTTTTTATCTTATCAAGTCTATCAAGAGTTTTTTCTACCCAATCTAACGCCAGGTATTGTAATAATGTAGACTTCCCTGAACCTGGATCACCTAATATAACAATTTTTAACCCCCCACTTCCCCCCTTACTAAGGGGGGATAAAGGGGGGTATCCCTTACCAAGGGGGGATAAAGGGGGGTATCCC
>NZ_QMEA01000285.1 GCF_012912105.1 Brasilonema sp. UFV-L1 | reverse complement strand
GCTTTGGGTAGGTTTTATGTAACGGTTACTAAATACAGCAATCCAGTTAACAACTGTGCAGGTGAGAAAATGAGGCTGGTTTTCTAAAAATTGGTAACGAGAACGACTCATAGAGTACGCGAAGGTGTGAGCATAAGAGGCAGAGCCTCTTTTTAGAGCATTCCCAGGCTGCAGCCCAAGAACGAGAAAACGAGAATAAAACTTAAAGGGATAAGTAAGTTGGCACGATAAAACTTGCCTAAAAGAACAAAAGAAGAACAAATTGGCAATGTCCAAGATAAAGCAATGACATTGTGATGGTTAGAGCATTCAGCCAATCTACTAACAAATCGAGCGTTTCTAATGCTGTTTGCCCAATCAGCACAGCTGTGTATGGGCATTCCCAGGCTGCAGCCTGGGAACGAGAAGAAATGAATTTCCTTTCCAGGAGGAATCTGCTTAAGGACTTTGGTAAGCTTCGGTTTGTGATGTTATGGCAGTTGGCAAAGCTACAGTACGTTTGTTTCTAGGAGCCATAATGACAGACAGAAGTTTGGGGAAAGCAAAACAAGCAATAGTATTCAGTAATGTTAATATTACTGCGTCTATGGTATTCATAGTAAACTCCTGTTTTGTGAAAGTTGAGTAGTGAAAACTTCTACGCTGCTAGGTGCGATCAGCTTTGCCGCTGGCGTGAGTCGTTACAGACACGAAGAATGCAACGGACAATCGCCCGATCAGCGGTTTGCGGTAGCGCTCTACCAAGCGCTCCTACTGCATGACGACAGTACTTCCTTTCTTTTGCTGTTGTTTTTCGCACATTGACAAAAAGATGATTCCCTACTCTGGAGGAACCCCTGAAGCGATCGCAATCCCTGTGCACAGTGCCAGAGCCACGAGAAACACAACTACGGACGGCACTAAGTCGTTGACAATGGAGCCTTTTGCTTTGAAATCTCTGATTGTCATCTTCCTTTTCTCGTATTTGTTTATAAGTATTGCTACTCTAGTAAAGGTTAAACTAATCACGATAATTTTTCCCAAAAATATCCTTCAACCAGCATTCTTCACTTCCTCCGCAAACAGAACGTAAATTTTCGCGCCTAGTACCTGACGCAGTTGTAGGTACTCTCCTGACCTTCAAAATGGCATCTCATAGTTCACTTACTGATACTAACTTCTAGTCAAAAATAGTACTCACCCTGCTTTCTTGACACTAAGTTACACATTTGAACACAACTTGGTATGAAGTTGAAAAAATGACCATAGGCGACAATCAACAGATCCTGATTGTTACTGTTCTTTTTTATTTTTATAAAAACTTATGAATTGTGTATGAATAATTGATGAGAAAATTTTCACGTTCGCAGCCGATAGCCCATACCTCTGACTGTTTCAATATAGTCGTGACCTAGCTTTTTACGCAGGTAACCCACGCAGACATCAACGACATTAGAGCCGGAGCCAATCCGCCCTTGCGGGTTTCCCGACAGTCACGGAAGTGGCGTCCAAGACTGCGATCCCCGAACCGTCACTACGCACCGGATCTATTCGTTAGATGCTCGCGATTTTTCGACCCCAAGCGCAGATAACCTGTGCGTAAAATGAAGGGGGGAACAACTTCATGCTGACCGAATCAGTTATCAGTTATCAGTTATCAGTTTGAAGAAGTATTCAGTATTGCTGAATCCAGA
>NZ_QMEA01000284.1 GCF_012912105.1 Brasilonema sp. UFV-L1 | reverse complement strand
CTCGTCAGCGAGTCTTTAGGACTCATCCACGAGTGTTCGTTACCTTCTTCCCAGTCAAAACGAGAGAAAACCTCCGGATTTTTATCCGTGGGGATATTCACCAATTCTGACTCGGTGACTTCTGACTCGGTGACTTCTTCTTACTTAACCTTCAACAACTCCACATCAAAAATGAGAGTCGCGTTGGGTGGAATCACACCACCAGCACCACGAGCGCCATAACCTAACTCTGGAGGTATAATTAACTGACGACGACTGCCTACTTTCATAGTACTCAGTCCTTCATCCCAGCCTTTGATAACCTGTCCAACGCCGAGTTTGAAACTGAACGGACTGTTGCGATCGCGTGAACTATCAAATTTCGTACCATCTTCGAGAGTCCCTGTGTAGTGAACCTCAACTGTTTGTCCAGTTTTAGGAGTCGCCCCAGTCCCCTCTTTTAACTCAGTATATTTCAGTCCAGAGGGCGTAGTAACGACATTGGCATCAGACATAGTTTTTCTCGCAATTAGAGTATCGTTTTCTTGTGGCTGGATGGCTGCTGAAGTTGTTTCGGTCAAATTGGCAGCATTAACGCTATTCTGTTTGTTACCACCAATTTGTGCTAACACTAAAACCGAAACACAAACCAGCATGAAGCCCATGCTCAGTAAAATCGCTTTCAAAATTAATCCTCCCTAATTAGTCTAAAAATTAAGATAACCAGTAGGACAAAACTTAGTGTAAATCACAAAGCGACGCCTAACGCCAAAGCTTATTTTCTAAATCACGCACTTGACGTTCTAAACGGTCAATTCTACCACGCAACTCGTCCACTTCCGACTGACGAGCCACCCCCAAATCCTGTAACATGTTTCGCAGTTGTCGTTGCATATTGCCTTCCCAATTTCCCTGCTCCGACTTCAACTGTTGTACCATATCATCCATAACCGTCTTGGCTTGCTCAGGGTCAAGCTTACCATCCTTCACAAGTTGATCGCCCACTTCCCGCAGCTTATCTGCAACAACAGAAGTTGTCCCAATACCCAACATTAATAACTGCTGCATCCAATTGTTATTGTCCATAATGCCTTTCTATCACTTTTTTCAAATCAAATGACCCTTTTTCATAAATCTATTTTATAGACCTATGATAGATGAACCAAAGAAGGAGTCACCGAGTCTGAATGGCGAATCTGCGAGTGATGAACCCGTAAGGGTAATCTTTAATGAGCGACGAATCACCAATCCCCCATACTCTTGCATTCACCAATTCACCAATTCACCAATTCGCTACTTCTTCTTCAAAGGATAATTAATATAGACTACAGCTCTATTCTGACAGAGAGACATAACGGATAAAAAGTGTGATAATCGAACTGCTGAAGGTGAAAGTTCCGCCCGAACAAAGAGAAAAATATATTCAGAATGATGCGGAAATTTGGACAAAGGCGCTGGCTAAATATCCAGGGTTTCTAGGTAAAGAAGTTTGGATCAATCCCAACGATGCGACAGAAATCGTTTTAGTCATTCACTGGGCGACACGAGAGGATTGGAGAACTGTACCCCAAGCCGCATTGGAAATTATTGATCATCAATTCACACAAGCAATGGGAGAATACTATCCAATTGTGGAGTCAAGCGAGTATCAAGTGCGGAAATTTCCGCAGAAACCAGAAGAGTAAGCTGTTCCACATTTTATTTACATATTTTCGATTGTCTCTTAAAACAGTACACAGTGACCAGTACACACTACACAGCACACAGCACACAGTACACAGTACACAGTACACAGTTGTCAGATAACTCAGGACTTACGCAAATTTATGAAAAAACGAACCGCGTTAGCGTAGCGTGCCCGCAGGGCATAGGACACGGAGCGCGCAGCGTGCCCGCAGGGCATAGGAAT
>NZ_QMEA01000283.1 GCF_012912105.1 Brasilonema sp. UFV-L1 | reverse complement strand
CTCCCTCCACTCCCCCGACTCCCCCGACTCCCTTACACCCTCATTTCCCTACAATGTGCATCATCACTTGCGTTGCAACTGTACTCGTTCTCCGTAACGCAATAACTTCTCTATCGTGGCAAGACGATTTTCCCAAACTCTGACTTGATATGGATTTTCCAAAGCTTGTAGACGCATCCACTCTCTAAATCGAGACTGTAACTTTAAAAACGATGTTCTTGCTGTGACCAATTTCGTGTTATCAGGGTTAGTAGCCAGTTGATTTAAAGCACTTTGCACAACTTGGGCTTCGGAGTTAAAAGTTGAAAGCGTTGTGGAAGTTATTCGCAGCTTGTTATTTTGCTGTGCCAACTTCCACTCACGTTGTAGCGTAGTGTAACGAACCCAAGCAGTTTGAAAAGGTTGGCGGTGCGGAATCAGTTCTTTTTGTGTACGTTGAGTGCTACCTTGAGTATTACTAAAGACTTGGTTGAGGTCATTCGTAAAATTCTGTGCAGCAAATAGAGCATAACCAGCAACAGGCAAGTCTCTAAGTAGTTGAATTTGATCAAATGCTCCGACTGTTTGTAAAGAAAGCAGACGAATTCCTGGTACTAACAGAGAAGAACCCAGTTGTGTAGCAGTTATTATCCAAGGTTGTGCCAGTCGCTCAAAGCGCGGAGTATCCTGAGCATAAGTCATAGGGACAATTAAATCGATATCGCCGCGCCTTGCCCAAACCTCCCAGTGCTGCTGTAGCTTTTGAATGCGTTCTTGTTCTGGAAGGGGAAATACAGCAGCTGACAAAATCAATGATGGTCGTTTTTTTCGCAGTTGTTGCGATACTTGAGCAACAAAATTATCAATTTGCTGAGTGCGAAATTCTGTCCACTTTTGCCACAATTGCCGTTGTCTTGGGGAAATCTTTGCTGGATCTGTGCCAGTTAGTTGTTGAAACTGTTCCCTGGCCGCCTTACCATAACCATAAGTCCGGTTTGCGGCTGGGTCTTGGAAGGGATAGCGAATGTAGTCTAGTTGTAAACCATCTACCTTATATTGAGTGACAATTTCCTCATACAAGCTTAACAAGTACTGCCGTACCTGAGGATTTGCCGGGTCAAAAAATGGCTTACTCTGTCCAGAAGGAATCATTCGACCACGATTATCATAGCCTGCCCAATCTGGATGAGCAGCAAGCACTGGTCCTGGGTAATTAGGATTTATATTCAACAGTTGATTATGACGTTGGTTCCCAGCAGCAAAAGCCCAAACCCAAGCATGTAATTCTATACCTCGCTCGTGAGCTAACTTAACAGCAGATGCGAGTGGATCCCAATTACGAACTAAAGGATTTTGCTGAGGCGCAATTTTGCTCGGATAAATGGTGTAGCCAGCATTAACTGTTTCAAAAAATATTGTATTAATTCCGGCTTGCGCCATGCGATCAAAAATCACAGCGAGTCCCTGCTCGTTCCCTGCACGGATAATTGTTCCTCTATCAAGCCACATTGCTCTGATTTCTGGTTGAGCCAACCTCTTATTGAGAGGAAATTGGTTCCACAAATTCGCTCTAGCCATTAACCATTGCTGACGAGCCTGAGCATAGTTTTTTTGTGCAATCAATTCAGGCAAGTTTTTGACAACTTCACGAGCAGCATCTAAAGCTTGTTGTGTGCTGAGAACAACTGCTTGACTTCTTGTTGATGCTACCTGTTGTGTCTGTTGCGTCTTTGCTAACGTTGCATTGTCAGCGTTTTCAGAAATAGCGAGTGCTGCAAGATGAGCACTCTCGACTCTACCAATAAGATTTTCTAGCTCATGCTGATAAGTAAGTACTTCAAGTCGGCTAATTGGTGCTTGTGAGTTAGGGACAACATCAAACCGCACTGCTTGTTCAAGTTGATCAATTGCTTCATCTGATTTTGGAGGTGTGACACTGGGAATAGCCCTAGGTTGAGGAGCTGTAGCAATTTTAGGGGAAGGTGAGGGGGATGGGGAGGTG
>NZ_QMEA01000282.1 GCF_012912105.1 Brasilonema sp. UFV-L1 | reverse complement strand
ACGAGTAGACATTGTTAGTGGTTGTCCATTTTTGTCTATGAAAAATGAAGCGGCGGGGATGCCGACTTGAGCGGTCTGGCACCAGACCCCAAGACGAGCCACTGCTGCTTTGAGGGTTTCCCGACAGCCAGGCATGTGGCGTCCGCACTGGCTCCTCCGTAGGCGACTGGCGGAACGCGCAGCGAGACCGGAGGTCTTCCCCGAAGGGTTACCAGTTATCAGTTATCAGTTATCAGTTATCAGTTATCAATTGCTTGTTCACTGTGTACTATTTACTGTGTACTGTGTACTGTGTACTGTTCACTGGTCACTGATAACTGTTCACTGATTTAGTAACGCCTTGCGCTACGTATCGCCCGATTCAGTTCTCGTTCCAAGTCGTTGATTTCTTCTCTTTCCTGGCGACTTATACGTCCATCTCTCAAAGCCCGTCTTTTTGCTGCTTGAAGTCTTACTTGAATTTGTTGTATGTCTCGACTCTCTTGGCGACTAACACTTCTGACAATATTAGGCGGCGGTGAATAAACTCTACGATAATAGATATCACCAGCGAAGGCAGATGTAGGCAAGAAAACTGTAGCAGCACAGATAGCAGCAAAAGTAAAGTGTTGCCGATTAATCTTCATAAAAAATAAACCTCTTTGTGTTGTATTTACGTTAAAGGTCATGACAAAACTATTGACCTGTAGAAGGTTTTTCTGGAGGACGAGGTGGAATTCCCAAGGCTTCCTTCAACTGTTCTTCAGTCACACCCAGCTTTGTAGCTGCACCTTTGATATCAAGACGACGACGAGGACGACCCTCAGATGACTGATTTGGTGGTGGTGGTTGAGTTGGCACCCCCAAGGCTTCCTTCAACTGTGCTTCAGTCACTCCCAGTTTTTGGGCAGCTGCTGCAAAATTTGGGCGGCGTCGTTTTCCCTTCGGTGGTTTTTGTTCCCCGCTAGGTTGCGATGAATCTTGTGCTACCAAGTCGGGCTGATTGGCTGTTGTATGATTTGTATTAACCAAAACACCAGCTCCAATGACAAGCGGCATGGCAAATACAGCTAACAACTGACGAATTTTCATAAACAATTAGCTTCTTGATGTTGGAGGTATTGAGATGTCTATGGTTTTAATTACACCAACCCAACATGACAGCTTGCCCCTTGTCTGAATTACAATTTTGTAATTTGAAGTCAGTATCGTTTCAATCACCCGGTAGGCAGTGATTACCAATCGTCACGTTCATAATCCAACTTCAAACTTCTTTCTTCTATCTTCTTTTTTCGTTCAAATCGCGCTTGTTTGAAAAGTTAGCGAATTGCTCTTCAAGTAATTGCATAACCAGTGTAGAGTCTTAACTCCGGTGGACGAAATCCAAGTACGATATGCTCTTTAGGAATTCCAGCCCGTTCTAAATCTGCGGCAATGCCTTCTTCAGTTCCATCGCGTTGAATCCAGATTTTACCATCAATGATGTCAATATGAACCAGACAGCCATGAATGCGGCGATCGCCATCCCAACCCACATCCATCCACAAATAGCGATCGCGCGTTCGATCAAACACAACTTCCGGTTGAATATCCGCATAGGAATAGGGCAAAGAAGCGTATTCACTTAAGATAGTTTCAACCACCTGGCGATAGTGGTCTAACTGGGTATAATCCATTGTCTGATAACCTCCTGTTTTGGATCAAAGCAAATCAGCCTTAAACGGCGATTTTTCAGCAACAGTTTGCCAATGGGTTCTTCAAACAAATCATCAAAAACACTGCTAGGTACTGCAAGATATAACGCTCGCTCTGGCTCCAGTTCAGTTAATATATCCTGATACAAGATATACTGACCCAATGCTTTTTCTAAATCATCAACATCTGATCTGCCGGTAAAACTTTTAATCTCAACTGCAATCTTACATTCTGCTTTCTGCGCTGCCAACAATTGCTTAGCACCCAGATCAATATACAAGTCTTTTTTACCAAACTTAAGAGTCAGTGGGTCATGAGTAATTGCAGGGTTAGCGCGTCTCAAACCCTATTGACAAGGGGACTTGATTGAATTATGAG
>NZ_QMEA01000281.1 GCF_012912105.1 Brasilonema sp. UFV-L1 | reverse complement strand
GGTTTGTCGCTTTTAGTTTTGATTTGCTGTAAGTAATTTTCGGCGGTCGTAAACTCTAGTTGAGGAAAGAAAGGAGACTTTTGCCAACGCTGGGCGATTTCTAGCATATCACGGGTGGGACCGCCGCCGTGGTCACCCACACCAGGAAGCCAAAGAGCATCACAAAGACCTGTTTGCGTTTGCCATTCACAAGCATAGGATACCATTTTCACAGGGTCGATACCTTCACCAACAGGTGCGGACATGAGGCTAAAGACTTCACTTCCATCAGGCGATCGCCACCAAAAAGCACCATAATCAAACTTCGTCGTATCATTCCAGCGCAACTTTTGAGTCACGAAATACTCAACCCCAGCACCAGCAAAAAACTGCGGTAAAGTTGCACAAAAACCAAAACTATCTGGTACCCACACAACAGGAGAAAGCTTACCAAATTTCTCCTGTGTATAGCGCTGACCATACAACAACTGACGGACAATAGATTCACCTGCAATCAAATTCAGCTCCGGTTCAACCCAAAAACCCCCCACAACTTCCCAACGCCCAGCTTTTACCGCTTGTTGAATTGCATCAAACAAATCCGGACGATGTTCTTCAATCCAAGCATAAAGCACCGGTGAAGAATGACAAAAAATCAACTCCGGAAAATCCCGGCTTAACTTCAGAACCGACTCAAAAGTACTTTGTGCAGCCTTCCAAGTTTCACTCACACGCCAAAGCCATGCTAAATCAAGATGAGCATGACCCAACAAATAAATTTTTGAATCAAGATTTTGGATGTTCGATTCCAGCAACTTCTGACGAACTGCAAACAATAAATTCTCAAACTCTTTCTTATCTTCCTTGGCGTCCTTTGCGCCTATGTCCTTCGGACACGCTGCGCTAAGGCGGTTCGTTTCCCAATCAATCTTCACCACACTCGCGGCCAAATTCTCCAACTTTTCAGGCTCAAAACTTTCCAAAAACCGCTGCATCACACCCAACTCATCAGCCACAAAACCAGGATCAAGATAATTCTCATCAGTAGCCTCATAAATCAGGAGTGACTTTACCAAAGCACCATCACAATGACTCGGACTCACCAAACACAAAGCGACAATAAACTCATCGCCTGGTGTCACCCCAGAACTCAGTAACACCCTAGGTGAACAATCAAACAAATCTCCCTCAAGCACCAACTTCCCATTGACATAAACTTGAGCAGAGTCCGCCCACCAAACTAGTGATAGGCGCAAAGACAAACCTTGTAGCGGGTAACCCTGTAAATTTTGGGGAACAACCAATTTTTGCATCAGCCATAAAACTTTTTGTCCTCCAGCCCAAGCAATGTGTTCTTTGGCGTTTAACTGAGCAAGATTCCAACCAGAAAAATCACAAGTGCTAATATCACCTACAGATAACTCACCTGTCTGACATTGCCAGGATGACAAATGATTCACTCTGACATAAGAGCGTAACTTTTCAATCGCTTCCGAGATAAATTTAGTGTTAGCTTGAGATACTGGAGAGGTCATAATTTCGTTAAGATGAGGGGATTCATTCATGACAACAGTCTTTCGATTTATTGTTTGGTGAGAGTCCGGCAACTAACAACACTTCTCAAAAAATTCACCGAAGCGTCACGTACAAGCTAGAGGACTCGCGATCACCACTTTTCTTAATTTTGAATTTTGAATTTTGAATGAGCGAATTTTTTATGCCTCCTGCTACCTCTGGTCGTTATAAAAGCAGACTTTTTAACTTCTTCCATCAGCAATCTCGGCGCTGGGGCGAGCAGTTTGAGCGCACCAGAAAGCATCTAGAAGTCACTGCTAATTGGTCATTACAAGCTCTACTTTACCCAGTGTATCTGCTGTTTCGCAAAGTCACTGAGTCAAGTGGTAAACAACTGCATACAAACGAACAACAAAGCAAGCCCCAATTGCAAGGAAATGAGACTGATAACCCCGAAACTTCTTCATCTTCTGTAGATACTCCCATTCAGCGAGTCTTAGAAGCAGTGGTGACTCTACAAATTGGAAAAGCCAGGAAACAAAACTCCCTCCTATCACTCTACCGTTCTGTTTTTTTGTCCACCACCCCATC
>NZ_QMEA01000280.1 GCF_012912105.1 Brasilonema sp. UFV-L1 | reverse complement strand
CAGGGATGTACAGCGTAACACCGTCAGCTCTGGTAGAAGGACTATCACCTCAACGGTTTGCCCCACTGAGGTTAAGGCAGTGTCGGCAGGCAGGTTGATTTCAATCTTGTTGCCTGGTAAAACTTTAGTCTCAATTCGTAACGCTGATTGCATTAAAGCCGCTCCTGTTTTAAATTGCCCGTATTTATCAATCATGGCGCATATGTTTGCTGGGGTGCGATCACCCTTTGGGTGGCTCCCTGCTGGAGCATCGCCTTGTAAAGTCAAAAGTTAAAAGTCACTCATGCAAAAGAAAGAATAAAATCTCTCATCTTCTGCACTTCCATTCACCGTCGTGAAGTTTTCCGTAATTACAGCCCTTTGTGCTGAAGTACTCCAATGGATGCATATGTTGATTTTACTGGCAACTATATATGTAAGGTATTAAAACAGTTTTCATTTATTTGAACCACATCTGTCGTAGGGGCAAAAGCTAGCTCATACGTGTCAACTTAAAGCTCAAATCCTTATACCATGTCGTTGATTTGACCTCACCCCTGTAAAGCGTAGCTTTACATCCCCTCTCCTTACCAAGGAGAGGGGCGGTTTTGGCGCAAGACAAAACCGGGGTGAGGTTATGCGACAATTGTGAGCGAGTAGGATAACCGTAATGTAACGTTCTTAACTTGGGTTTCGTCTTCAGTTGACACTAATGAGCTAGCTTTTGCGCCTGAGTGCGTGGTTTATTTACCCTAATTGCTGTAAACCAGTACAAACCGTCTAGAATTCATAAGTGAGGGAGGATGACAGCAGAAGATCGCAGCGCCAAAGTTGGAGGGAGTGCTGACAGTAGTGCCATTATTACTGGTGATAGTAACACCGCTACTATTACCATCACTAATTACTATTACCGTGAAAATACAACAGTAATCCCTGTTGAATATACTGATGGCGCTGATGAAAATCTTCTCTGTCCTTATCGCGGTTTGTTTCACTTTGGTCCTGATGATGCGGAGTTTTTCTTTGGACGTGAGGTATTTGTAGAAGAACTATTCGCGGCGACTCAAGTCCGTAATTTTATACCTGTGTTAGGTGCGTCGGGAAGCGGTAAATCTTCGGTGGTGTTGGCGGGATTGGTGCCAAAGCTGCAAAATGAAGGTCACTGGTTATTTACTCACTTCCGTCCTGGTTCCGAGCCTTTCCATGCTCTGGCTTTGGCGCTAGTTCCCCTTTACACGCAAAATCTAGATAATACTGATAAGATAATCCAAGCTCGTAAATTAGCACAAGCTCTTGGCGATGGTGAAATTCCTCTAGCTGATGTATTTGCCCAGATTCACCAAAATCACCCTACACATCGGGTGTTGCTAATTGCGGATCAATTTGAAGAACTTTATACTTTGTGTGCGGATCAAAAAATTCGGCATAGTTTTTTAGATAGTTTATTAGCCAGCTTTCAATCCTCTGCTTATCATACCGAGTTGCAATCAAAAGTACCACCTGTCATTGCGAGTGAAACGAAGTGGAACGAAGCAATCTCCCCTAAAGCGCTACCACAACAAAATGCAACTTGGTATCAGTCCCAATACAATCATGTGCTAGTTGCAACCATGCGGGCAGATTTCTTGGGGAATGCTCTGTCATATCCCGCTTTTGGAGATGTATTAAAAACTGATATCAAGCTCAGATCGATGAATCATGATGAACTTTTACAGGTGATTGCAAAGCCTGCTGAAAAGTTGGGGGTGACATTTGAAGGGGGACTGGTGGAACGCATTTTGGATGATGTGGAAGATGAACCGGGGAATTTACCTCTTTTGGAGTTTGCGTTAACCCAATTGTGGAAGGAGCGAAAGGGTAAACAGTTAACTCATGCAGCTTATCAGCACATAGGTAAGGTACAAGGTGCGTTGGCTCGTCATGCAGATCAGAATTATGGTAAATTGAGTGCAGTTCAGAAAGAACAGGTACGGCGGATTTTCATCCAATTAGTGCATCCGGGTGAAGACAGACAAGATACGCGACGAGTGGCGACGAAAGCCGAATTGGGTGAAGAACGCTGGAAATTGGTGACACAGTTGGGAGACTCGTAAAACGGTGCAAAACACCATAAAACGGTACAATTTATTGTTGTC
>NZ_QMEA01000027.1 GCF_012912105.1 Brasilonema sp. UFV-L1 | reverse complement strand
AGGGGGGACAGAGGGGGGTTGGCAGTGGGATATTAAGCTACTGAAAGACATTGATATCACTGATAATGTCGTTGAATTGATGATTAATCAGATTCAGAAATTATCACTGAAGACACAGAATATCCTAAAATTAGCTGCTTGTATTGGAGATAAATTTACCTTAGATGTTTTGGGTATTGTTAATCAAAAATCTTTGTCTGAAACAGCAGCAGATTTGTGGGAATCTTTGCAGACGGGTCTCGTTTTACCCTTAGACCAATCTTACAAAATTCCTTTAGTTATTAGTAGTCAGCAAAATGAACAACTAACAAATGACCTAGACGAGCAAGCGACTTCCCGTACGGTAGAACAACTGACAATTGCCTACAAGTTTCTACATGACCGAGTACAGCAAGCAGCTTATGCTCTCATTCCAGATTCGCAAAAAAAAGAAACTCATCTCAAAATTGGTCAATTATTACTACAAAATATTACGCCTGAAGAACGAAAAGAAAATATCTTTGCTTTAGTCAACCAACTGAATTATGGTACCGATTTACTCACTTTAGAGTCGGAAAAATATGAGCTGGCTGAACTTAATCTGATTGCAGGGCAGAAAGCGAAAGCAGCAGCGGCGTATGAATCTGCTATGCGCTATCTGAAGGTGGGTTTGGAATTATTGGCAGTCAATAGCTGGCAGAATCAGTATGAGCTAACATTGGCACTTTATGAGTCAGCAGTAGAAACAGCGTACCTCAACGGCGATTTTGAGCAGATGGAGAAATGGGCAACTGTTGTTCTGCAGCAGGCAAAAACCCCTATTGACAAAATGAAAGTTTATGAGGTCAAAATCCAAGCCTGCATGGCGCAAGTGAAACAGCTTGAAGCGATCAACATTGGGTTACAAGCACTAGAACTACTAGGAATCAGCTTCCCAGAGTCGCCTAGCCTTTTGGATATCGAGCAAACACTGACTCAAACAGCAAGAAATTTGAGCGGGAGAAATATCGAAGACCTGATTAACCTACCATTAATGACCGAGGTTGATAAACTAGCCGCTGTACGGATGTTAGCATGCCTAGGTTCTCCGACGTATCAAGCTGGACCTGCGTTGTTGCCGTTAATTGCGTGCGAACAGCTCAATTTGTCAATCAAACATGGAAATTCACCCTTCTCAGCTTATAGTTATGTTCTTTACAGCATCATGATCAACGGGTTATTTCAGGACATTGAGTCGGCTTATCAATTTGGTAAGTTGGCGTTAAGTCTTGTAGAACGATTCAATGCTGTAGAACTCAAAACAAGTGTCTTTTTTGTGGCAGGTTCATCTGCGTTTCATGGAAAAGTTCATGCTAAGGAAACGTTGCCACTTTTGCAGAATTCATACTCTAGTGGATTGGAGAACGGACATTTTGAATATGGTGGCTATGCCGCCATGCAAAAATGCTACTATTTATATCTCATCGGTCAAGAACTGGCAAAAGTTGAACGAGAAATGGCAGCAACCAGTAATATCCTTGCTCAACTCAAGCAAGAGAACGCCTTGAGTTGGAATAAAATATTTCAGCAGTCAATTCTTAATTTGCTAGAACCTTTTGAAAAACCGTGCTGTTTATTGGGTGAAGCATACAACGAGGAGAAATCTTTACCGCTGCTTAAGCAAGCAAATGACAGAACCGGACTTCACTACTTCTATTCAAACAAACTGATACTCTGTTATTTATTTGGAGAGCATCATCAAGCATTGGAAAATGGAGTTCAAGCCGAACAGTATTTAGATGGGGTAAAAGGATTTTTGATTGTGCCTGTGTTTCATTTTTATGATTCTTTAGCACAACTCGTGATTTATCCATCAGTACCACACTCGCAACAAGAACACCTCTTGAGTAGAGTGATCAAGAACCAGGAAAAGATGCGAAAATGGGCAGAAAATGCCCCAATGAATTTTCAGCATAAGTATGACTTAGTAGAGGCAGAGAAAGCGCGGGTATTAGGTCAATATTGGCAAGCAACGGAATATTATGACCGAGCCATTGCTGGAGCGAAGGAGCAGGGATATATTCAGGAAGAGGCGCTTGCAAATGAACTAGCAGCAAAGTTTTATTTTGAGCGTGGTAGAGAAAAGGTGGCTCAGACTTATCTCACTGATGCTTACTATGGATATATTCGCTGGGGAGCAACTGCAAAAGTTAGAAATTTGGCAGCCAGATATCCTCACATTTTCGCCCAAACACTGAACCGACAAACCAAAGGTTTAGAGATGAATCGGACAATTAGTTTTACGACTACAGGTACTCCCCGAGTTCTGGATTTAGCTGCAGTCATGAAAGCATCTCTTGCCCTTTCTGGTGAAATGGTTTTGGATAAGTTGCTAGCTAAATTGATGCACATTGTCCTTGAAAATGCTGGAGCAGAAACAGCATTTTTAATTTTAGAAAAAGCAGGACAGTTACTCATAGAAGCTTCTGGAAGTGTCGGGCAAGATGAGATAACCGTCCAACCATCGACACCTGTAGAATTCAGTCAGCAGCTACCTATATCCGTCATCAATTATGTGCGTCGCACTCAAGGACATGTCCTACTGAATGATGCTAGCTTGGAACCAGTCTTTGCAACAGATACCTATATTATTCATTATAAACCAAAATCTATTTTATGTACGCCAATTGTGAATCAAGGTAAACTCATTGGCATTCTTTATTTAGAAAATAACTTGACAATTGGAGCATTTACACAAGAGCGATTGGAAGTTTTACAACTTTTATCTTCTCAAGCAGCAATTTCAATTGAGAATGCACGTCTTTACAATGATTTAGAAGAATATAATCGGACATTGGCAGCGAAAGTCGAAGAGCGAACGCTGGAGTTACAACATAAAAATTTACAACTTCAACAGGAAATCAAAGAACGCCAGCGAGCAGAAGAAGCAGCCAAAACTGCTAACCGTGCCAAGAGCGAATTCCTGGCTAACATGAGTCATGAACTCCGTACCCCGCTCAATGGTATTTTAGGTTACACTCAAATTTTTAAGAAAGATAAAGCTTTAACTGCTCAACAAAAGAATGGTATTGATGTTATTCATCAGTGTGGTGAACATCTACTGACACTGATCAACGATATTTTAGATCTGTCCAAAATTGAAGCACGGAAAATGGAACTTTATCCAAAAGAATTTCATCTTCCGGAATTTATTGAGACTATTGCTGAGATTTGCCGCATCCGTGCCGAACAAAAGGGAATTTCGTTAATTTACCAAACGCTTTCTCCCTTACCAAGACTGATTCGAGCAGATGAAAAACGGTTGCGTCAAGTCTTGATTAATTTACTTAGCAATGCGGTTAAATTTACAGAAAAAGGTAGTATAACTTTCAAAGTAGGCTATCAGGAGGATAAACTTCGTTTTCAAGTAGAAGATACAGGTATTGGCATCCCATCTGAGCAACTAGAAGAAATATTTTTGCCATTCCACCAAGTGGGTGAGGAGAGTCGTAAAACTGAAGGAACAGGATTGGGATTGGCAATTAGCCGTCAATTAGTTCAGATGATGGGTAGCGAACTAAAGGTGAAGAGTACTTTAAGTCAAGGCAGCGTTTTTTGGCTTGATTTAGATTTGCCTGAGGTTTTTCAACAAAGTGATGTTCAGAGCATCGATGACGCCAATATCATTGGTTTTATGGAACCTGCGCGGAAAGTTTTGGTGGTAGATGATAAATGGGCAAATCGCTCTGTTTTAGTGAATCTACTACAGCCATTGGGGTTTGAAGTCACAGAAGCAACAAATGGTTTAGACGCTCTTGACAAAGCGCGTGAATTTAAACCAGATGTGATTTTTATGGACTTAGTCATGAGTGTGATGGACGGCTTTGAAGCCACCCGTCGCCTCAGAATGTTACCAGACTTCAAGGAAGTGGTTGTCATTGCGATCTCAGCTAGTGTTTTTGAGTGGGATCAAAAGCAAAGTCGAGAGGTTGGTTGCGATGATTTTCTACCCAAACCGATCCGAAAAGCGGAGCTTTTAGAAAAATTACAGGTGCATTTAGGGTTGGAATGGATTTATGAGCAGCCCGAAAATCAAGTCAGGGCGCAAAGCGTTGCACCTGCACAGACTCAAGACTCACTTATCGCTCCACCCGCAGAAGAACTTGCAGTCTTGCTTGATTTAGCAATGAGGGGCGATCTCAGAAGTATTGCACAACGAGCTGCAAAACTAGAGGAATTGGATGAACAATGGGTACCATTTGCTACTCATTTGCGTCAATTGGCTAAAGGTTTTAAAGGAAAACAAATCTTGGAGTTTCTCAAAAAATATTAAGAAAAAAGGAGTCAGAATGCTGAATTGGTAAATTCAGAATACTTCACTCATAAAGGAATGAGTTTTAGGAAGAGTATTTATACTGATTTCGCCTCTTCTGGAACGTTAGCGTCGCGGGAGGAAGTCCGGTTTTCAACCAACAACCAGTACCACTCCTGGAGAATTCATGACCA
This sequence comes from Brasilonema sp. UFV-L1, assembly GCF_012912105.1. Lineage (GTDB taxonomy): Bacteria > Cyanobacteriota > Cyanobacteriia > Cyanobacteriales > Nostocaceae > Brasilonema. The sequence continues at coordinate 51,068 of NZ_QMEA01000027.1, read as the reverse complement.
ATTCCCTTGTCAATTATCAGTTATCAGTTATCGATTTGATAATTGTTCATTATTTGTTCATTGATGTTGACAGATTCTGACTCCTGATATCAAATCAATTTGTAGCAGAATTATTTCTCCTTCCTTTCGCTCAAGAGCGTCTGGTGCGGTTTTTTGATTATTCAAATACTACCGGATTTGATATGACTCCTGACTCTTTGTTGATAAATTAATAAGAGGTTTTATGAATATTGACCCGACTCAAAAAGGTGTCATCTTAATTGTTGATGACACTCCCACTAATTTAGAAGTGTTGTTCGATTTTTTAGCCGCTTCTGGATTTTCAGTCTTGGTTGCTGAAGATGGTGAAAGTGCGCTCGCCAGATCTGAATATGCGCCACCTGACTTGATTTTGTTGGACATACTCATGCCAGGAATGGATGGTTTTGAAACCTGCAGCCGTCTAAAAGCTAATCAATTAACAAAAGACATTCCGATCATTTTCATGACCGCACTTTCCGAAACAGTGGATAAGGTCAAAGGATTGAATCTTGGTGCAGTGGATTATATCACCAAACCGCTTCAGCACGAAGAAGTTTTAGCCCGGATCGAACTCCATCTGAGGCTGCAGAACCTAACAAAAACACTTCAGAAACAAAACCAGCAAATCCGCGAACAGGCTGCTCTGTTAGAGATTACCACAGATGCAATTCTTGTTAAAGACTTGGACAACCAAATCCGTTTTTGGAACAAAGGGGCTGAAGATTTGTACGGATGGAAAGCAATAGAAGCAATTGGCAAGAATGTCAATCAGCTTCTGTATTCAGTGGAAACCGAATTTCAACTTCAAAACCTCGAAGAAAGTTTAGCTCTTAGTGGCTCATGGCAGGGCGAGTTACATCAAGTGACGAAAGAAGGCAAGGAAATCATTGTTGCTAGCCGCTGGACTTTGATGCGCGATGAAGATGGGCAAGCAAAATCAATTCTTACAGTCAACACCGATATTACAGAGAAAAAACAACTCGAAGCACAGTTTCTTCGTGCCCAGCGACTGGAGAGCATTGGCACACTTGCAGGCGGCATTGCACATGACCTGAACAATATTCTGACTCCAATTCTGACAGCAGCGCAACTGTTGCAGCTAAAACTGCCAAATATTGATCAGCGGAGTCAGCAAATGTTTAGCACAATAGAAACTAACGCTAAACGCGGAGCAGCTTTAGTCAAGCAAGTGTTACAGTTTACACGTGGCGTTGAAGGCAAGAAACGCACGATTGTGCAAGTGAACCACTTGTTCTCAGAAATAGAGCAAATTGTTCAAGAAACATTTCCTAAATCTATCGAATTTTCCATAAATATAAAGTCAGATCTTTGGGCGATCGTTGGTGATGCGACACACCTGCATCAAGTGCTCATGAACTTAGTTGTCAACGCTCGCGATGCCCTACCCGATGGCGGAACTTTAAAGATTTCTGCAAAAAATGTGTTTATAGATGAACACTATGCCCGCATGAATCTTGAGGCAAACCTTGGTCCTTACATTATGATAAGCGTTACCGATACAGGAATCGGTATGTCGCCAGAAGTCGTGGATAGAATATTTGAGCCGTTTTTCACCACTAAAGAATTTGGCAAAGGTACAGGATTAGGTCTTTCAACCGTCAGGGGAATTATCACAAGCCACGGTGGTTTTGTCAATGTATCCAGCCACGTTGGTAGAGGAACTGAATTTAAAGTGTTCTTGCCAGCTGTGGAAGCAACAGCAACACCGCTTGTAGAAAACCTCGAATTGCCAAAAGGAAATGGAGAATTGGTTCTTGTTATAGATGACGAAGCCCCAATTTTAGAAACGACCAAAATCTCGTTAGAAACTTACAATTACAAAGTCTTAACAGCTAGCGATGGAATTGAGGCACTTGCATTATATGCTCAATACAAAGATAAAATTAGCATCGTGTTAGTAGATATGATGATGCCGTCAATGGACGGAGCACTAACTATTCGCGCATTGCAAAAAATGAATCCGCATGTCTTGATTATTGGTGTCAGCGGTTTGGTAGCTGGCGACAAACTGATAGAGACTGCACGAGTTAAAGCATTTCTTTCTAAGCCCTATACGACAAAGGAATTATTGCAAACTTTACACAGTCTTCTTTTTCAAGATGTGAGAAACACTAAGAGTGCAACAAATTGGAATAGATGGGACACAATAGGAACAAATCCTATCATTTGTTACCTTGAAAATACCCCAAAGAATCATCATTTTTAGCTGATGTCTTGTACTGTGACATCCTCCCTTACCCCCACGTTAGATAAAAGTCTATGACTCACTAAACTGTTTTTGCTCTATTTTTTCTAGTCATGTATTTCAGTTGAAAAGAACACAGAACGTAGAACTGTTGAGCTAGAACACCGATTCACTCATCCCAAAAACCCAGTTTCTGTTACCGCAAAGACCGAAATTACGCTTTTGCTTAACAGGAATAAACCAGGTTTTTTAGTCACAATTATGAATATTGAATCAATGTTCTAGGAATAATTCCACGGATGAACCCGCTTAGTGAAAAAACGGGTATATTTTTGGTATCTTTTTTGTAGAAGCCATTTTCTACTATCGAGTCAAAGTGAAAGTTAGTTACTGTATCAAACTGTAGTGGCTCGTATTTCTAAGCTTTCCATGAGATACGAGATTGAACTGTAAAAAATTTGTCCAATAACCGTAAAGTTACTGAATTCATAAAATTTTTACTATTACAAAACAAGTCATCAGGAACTGCTTGTCACAGCAGTGTGTTAATAATTGCATGTACAAACAATTGACTAAGACTCTGTGTGAAGGTGAAATTCACAACAACACAACAGGGGAATTATCTAAGATAACAAACCGAAATAACTACTATGGAAAGAATTGGTTATCTTCAGCTTGCAACAGCAAACGAAGCATCAACAACAAATGAGCATACTCCTTCTGTGCAGTTTGATTTTAATCTTTTTGCTGAGTTGAAGTGGAGAAAACTGTCGAGTCATGCAATAACACATCTTTTATCAGTAGCACTGACTTTGGTAGTATCGAGTATAGCAGAGCGTGCATTAGCAAACCAGCAAGTAGGAAGTACTGGAGCTCAAGTCTCAAGTATCCAAAGGTGTTTAAGCAAGTTGGGCTACTATAATGGTCCGGTAACAGGTAAGTTTGCTTCTTTAACCCGAGATGCTGTCATTCGATTCCAGCGAGCAAATGGACTACCAACTGTTGGATCTGTTGGTCCAAGAACTCAACAATTGCTACAATCTCAATGTCAAGCTAGAAGACCTGGTGCAAGTGTCAGCAGTGGTCTACAAACAGGTAGCAAGGGTCAAGCTGTTACCAGGTTACAACAGGATTTGCAGCGTCTAGATTACTTTAATGGTCCGATAACAGGTTACTTTGGTCCAGAAACTCAGCAAGCAGTCATCAGATTCCAGCAATCACGTGGAATAACTGCTGATGGTGTTGTCGGTGCGAGAACACAAGAAGCAATACGTATTGTTCTTAGCAGAAATAATTCTTTTGGTGGTGTCGATCAAGATAGATTACCCAATGCTTTAAATTTGGGTGACTCAGGTGGGCAAGTCAGACAATTGCAACAGGATTTGCAGCAGTTGGGATATTTTAGACTAAATCCAACTGGTTATTTTGGTCCAACAACCCAGGAAGCAGTAGCACGTTTTCAGCAAGATTATGGCATAGTACCCAGTGGTGTTGTTGACTCACAAACCTTAGGGGCAATAACGACAATTTTAGAAAGGCAAAGTTATGAACAAAACTCTGGACAAGGTTATGGACAAGGTTATGGACAAGGTTATGAACAAAACTCTGGACAAGGTTATGCTTGTTCGGCTAACGGAGATATTTGTCAAGGTGAGAAAAGTCAGCGAGTGAGTCTCGTACAACAACGTTTGCAAAATTTGGGATTTTTTAGAGGTGATGTCACTGGTTATTACGGTTCAGCAACTAGAGATGCGATCGTTCAATTTCAGCAATACAATAGGTTAGAAACGACAGGAACTGTCAATTTTCAAACTTGGCAAGCATTGGGGTTGAGCAACAATGCTAACAACTCTACACAATTGAATCCTCAAGATAATCGCTATGTTGTCATCATCCCGATTTCTAGGAACGACACTTTAGATCAAGTGCGTCAATTCATTCCTGAAGCTTTCCGCGCTGAATCTAAATTAGGTCCCTATGTCAATGCTGGACAATTTAGAGAACGCTCACAAGCGGAAGATTTATCTAAGTGGTTACGCTCACGTGGGTTAGATGCGCGGGTAGAATACTTCTAAAAGTCAAGAGCTACGAGCGAAAAGTGAGGAGTCATAACTTATAATTCCTCACTCTTGATTGTGTCGCTTGATTTCTCACTTGTTTTGGAAATCTAAAAATAATGGCAGAAACTCGGATTGGAATTATTGGTGGCAGTGGTTTATACAAAATGGATGCCCTCAAAAATATCGAAGAGGTTCAAATCCAGACACCTTTTGGTTCACCATCAGATGCTTTGATACTAGGGACTTTAGAAGGTACACGAGTCGCTTTTTTAGCACGTCATGATCGTAATCATACGCTATTGCCTTCTGATCTGCCATTTCGCGCTAATATCCATGCAATGAAGCAACTGGGTGTGGAGTATCTTATCTCTGCTTCCGCTGTAGGTTCTTTGAAAGAAGAAGTCAAACCACTGGATATGGTGGTTCCTGATCAATTTATTGATAGAACTAAAAATCGGGTTTCAACGTTTTTCGGCGAGGGAATTGTTGCTCATATCGCCTTTGGTGACCCGATTTGTAAAAATTTGGCACTTGTTGTAGCAGAGGCGATCGCCGGACTTAACTTACCAGATGTCACAGTGCATCGTGGTGGTACCTATGTATGTATGGAAGGACCAGCATTTTCGACAAAGGCGGAATCAAATCTTTACCGCAGTTGGGGAGCAAAGGTGATTGGAATGACCAATTTGCCAGAAGCAAAGTTAGCACGGGAAGCAGAGATTGCTTATGCAACCTTAGCTTTAGTGACAGATTATGATTGTTGGCATCCAGATCACGATAGCGTGACAGTGGAAATGGTGGTTGCTAATTTGCAGCGAAATGCAGTCAACGCTCAAAAAGTGATTCAAGAAACAGTACGGCGTTTGAGCGAAAACCCACCCTCAAGTGATGCACATTCTGCACTCAAGTATGCAATTTTGACAAACTTAGATAAGGCTCCCGCCGCAACGAAGGAGAAGTTGGAATTGTTGTTGAAAAAATATATGTAAAGACGAAAGCATCATATAAGGAAGGTGGGGAACTCGGAGCCTGCACGGAGGAGCCAGTGCGGACGCCACATGCCTGGCTGTCGGGAAACCCTCAAAGCAGCAGTGGCTCGTCTTGGGGTTTCACGCCAGGTGCTTTAAGCGGGGGAACCCCGCCAACGCACTGGCTCCCCAAGTGGAGCATCTGGCGTTGGGGATTAGGGGCGGTGGGCAGATGAAGTGAGATTCCAAATTTTGAATGCGTGTTAGCGCAGCGCTCCGCAGCGGAGCCGGAGCCGCTCCGCCTCCGGTCCATTTTGAATTTTGAATTATCTTGTCTCCCTCACCCAATTTCTTGATTTCACATTTTCAGACATCCTCTCATCATTCTTTAGATTTCATCTGCGCTGCTCCTTATTGTTCATGTATCGAATAATCAGGTAACTGATTGCCAATGAAAAAATTGCAACTGCCAATCCTATCAAATCTATTCCCGAAGATTTACTAAAATCGAAAATAATGATTTTACGAGCAACGGCAATTAAAGATGTGACAATCACTAACTCAACTTGAACGACATGTTTTTGCAGGTAAGCTGTGATATTTTCTAAAAGTTCTAGGGCAATTAAGATATTCAAAAATAAACCAAAGACTTGAATCAATATCTTGTTGAAAAAGCCCGTTGGAGGTGAAATTAACTCCTGAAATAGGAAGACTCCCAAATCAAAAATTGCCACCAAGATCACAACTACCATAGCAATAGCTAATGCTTTAGAGACAAAATTTTCTATTTGTTTGATGAACCACAGAAAATTCTCGTCTTTCCAGCTCGTTGCTGTTTGCTTGACAAATTTATTTTGTTGCCGCATTATCTAAATTTATTCGTCGTGAGCAAAACGGTGATAGAGGAAGTCCAAGGCTTGATTTCGCAGATTGTAGTATAGAGGATCTTCCATAATCCGGACGCGATCGCGCGGACGTGGAAATGGAATCCGCATCACTTCACCGATGGTTGCTGCAGGACCATTGGTCATCATCACCAGTTTATCTGCTAAGAACAGCGCTTCATCGATGTCATGGGTAATCATCAGCACAGTGCAGCGGTGGTCGTTCCAGATTTTCAGCAGTTCTTCCTGTAACTCTTCTTTGGTAATCGCATCCAAAGCACCGAACGGCTCATCTAAAATCAAGACTTGGGGACGAATTGCTAAAGCCCTTGCTATAGAAACCCGTTGTTTCATACCGCCGGAAAGTTGAGGCGGCTTTTTATCAGCGGCTTCCAACAAACCCACCATCGCGAGATTTTCCCGCACAATCGCTCTTTTTTCAGCTTGTGGCTTATTTGGATAAACAGCATGAACGGCTAGGTAAATATTTTCAAAAGCTGTCCGCCAAGGTAAGAGAGCATAGTTTTGAAACACGACCATGCGGTCAGGTCCCGGTTCGGTAATCTGCTTTCCTTGCAAGCGCACTTCTCCGCTTGTGGGATGAGCAAAACCCGATACCATATTCAGCAACGTTGATTTGCCACAGCCAGAGTGACCAATAACGCAGATAAACTCACCTTGTCCTACAGTTAAATTAACGTTTTGGAGTACTGTGTAAGGACCTTTCTTGGTAGGATAAACCTTAGAAACATTCTCAATTGCTAAAAATGGCTCGCGTCTTGTGGTAGTTGTCGTTGATTTTTGAGTTGCTTCGGTAGCAGAAAAATTCAGAGAACGGTTAACCATTGGTTTGATTGTAAGTATGAGTCAAATGGACAAGTAACAAGAATTGAAAGTTAGAAGGTTAGAAAAAGCTATAGCAATCCGCGCAGGATTCGTGAAATTCTCTCTTCTCTCTTTTCTTGGCGTTCTTGGCGTCTTGGCGGTTGTAAAAAAAATAGTTTTCACACATGAAATAGGATTGCTATACCAACCTTCTACTTTCTAAACGGCGATCGCTATACGAGGTGCATCAAGAATAACTTCCGCGATGCTGAAATCACGTTTAATCTCTAAACTATTGAGATAGCCAATGGGGTCTTCCGCAGTGAATGTCGTACCATCAAACATGGCGATCGCACCGCTGGTATACTTCACATCCAACACGCCAAGTTCTCGTGCGGCTGTGCTAAACACGCTCACTCGACACACCCGTTCCATAATTTCTACCCAATTCCGGGGGAAAGGCGTATGTCCCCAACGCGCCAACTGAGTCATATGCCAAAGGTGTTCGGTTCGACTGGGACGGTTGACGCCATCTCCAAAAAACAGGTGATGAGCATACTCGCGCATCGGTTGATCTAATGAACAAAAAACTTCGTTGGGATTTCCCAAATGGATATAAGCGACATCTGTATTGACATACTCTCGCTGGGCGACAATCTGACGCACCTCTTGGTCGTTGTTGGGGTCAGCACAATACTGCGCTGCTTCTAACAACGCTTTGACTAAAGCAATATGAGTGTTGGGATAAGCGTTTGCCCAGTCTTCGCGAACACCAAGAACTTTTCCTGGGTGTCCGGGCCAAATTTCCAAGTCTGTCGCGACGGTAAAACCAACTCCTTCCATAGCTGCTCGCGTATTCCACGGTTCCCCAACGCAGAATCCGTCGATGGTTCCTTTTTGCAAATCGACAATCATCTGAGCTGGAGGAATGCTTTGGAGTGACAAATCCTGGTCGGGGTCAAGACCACCAGAAGCCAGCCAGTAACGTAGCAGCAAATTATGCATAGAGGAAGGATGCACCAATCCCATCCGGTGCAGACGTTGCGGGGAATTGAGCAGCATCCGCTTAAAATCGGCTAAAGTATGTATTCCTTGCTCGTAAAAGCGTTTATCCAGGGTAATACCATTGCCATTACGAGTCATAGTCATGGCAGTGACGACGGACAAAGGTCGGTCTTGATGTCCTCCCAAAGTTAACCAGAGGGGCATACCCGAAGGCATTTGAGCCGCGTCTAAATAACCTCCAACCATACCATCGACAATACCACGCCAGCTGGTTTCGCGCACAAGGTTAACTTCGTCTAAGCCATGTTTAGCAAAGAAACCTTTTTCTTTAGCAACAGCAAGGGGAGCGCAAGCGCTTAGGGGAACAAAACCGATATCGAGGTTAACTTTTTCCAAACCATGACGTGCAACGACAGCTGTTTTCCTCGCCCGCATTTTCTTGATGCGCTTTTGCTGATTGAGGAAGTAAATCATTTCACTGCGCAAGCTATAGTAGCTGGGATGTTCTACCACTTCCATCCGCTTACGAGGTCGGGGAATATCCACCTCTGAAATTTGACCGATTTTGGAACAAGGTCCATTTGTCAGCATAACAATTCGGTCAGATAAGAGCACCGCTTCATCCACATCATGGGTCACCATGATTGCTGTAACTTGGTTTTCTTGGCAGATTTTCATCAACTGCTCTTGCAAATTGCCCCGCGTTAGAGCATCTAGCGCCCCAAAGGGTTCATCGAGGAGAAGCAATTTGGGACGGATAGCAAGAGCACGGGCGATCGCAACTCGCTGTTTTTGTCCACCCGATAACATTGCAGGAGCTTTATCAGCATGAGGGCGTAACCCAACCATGTCAATGTGTTGCTCCACAATGGCTTTGCGCTCACCAAAAGGCGCATCTTTCATGACTGCGTTCACAGCAAGAGCAATATTTTCTCGCACTGTCCGCCAAGGTAGAAGGGAATAATTCTGAAACACCACCATTCGGTCTGGTCCCGGTTGTTTAACTCTTTGCCCTTCTAGAGTCACGACTCCCTCAGTTGGCAAATCCAAACCTGCAATCATATTCAATAGAGTAGACTTACCACAACCAGAGTGACCGATAAACGAGATAAACTCACCTTTCTTAATCTGAAGGTCAATCCCTTTGAGAGCGATATATTCGCCACCTCCGGCGAGTGAAAAAACTTTATCAACTTGGTCAACAGCAACAAAAACAGACATGGCAATAAAAAGTATGAAGTTTCAAAAGTGTAGAAGCCTTTAACTGATCCAAATCAACGAAGAGATATAGGAGTCCTATCTGATTTGTGAAAAATATCTATGAAGAAACGAACCACACCAGACGCTCCAGAACACAGAGCTAAGACACAGAGGAAGAGAATTAGAGAGAGTATTTCGATTTTCACAAATGATTTAGGATTGCTATATCTGTGGTTTTAAATCGGTTTTAAATCTCTTAAACCTACTACAAAGAATAGGTTGTTATCGCTGTTCTGTTGGCAGAATTAACGTCTGAACCCAAGACATTAATTTATCTAACACCAAACCAACCACACCAATATAAACCAGGGCTAAGATAACTTCACTAACTTTGTTAGCCTGATAAGCATCCCAGATAAAGAAGCCAATTCCGACAATACCAGACATCACAATTTCTGCCGCGATAATTGCCAACCAAGCTAGACCAATTGCAATCCTCAAACCTGTGAAAATGTAGGGAAGAGCAGCAGGAATTAGGATGTTAAAGAAATATTCTCGCTTTGTCAGTTGCAGAACTTTGGCGACGTTGTTGTAATCTTGAGGAATTTGCTTCACGCCCACTGCTGTGTTGATAAGAATTGGCCAAATTGCTGTAATAAAAATTACGAAAAGTGCGGCAGGTTCATTTTTTTGCAAAGCGGCTAAGGAAATCGGCACCCAAGCCAGAGGCGGAACGGTTCGCAGTAACTGGAAGATAGGGTCTAAAGCCTTGGACATCATCTTATTTGTACCTATCAAGATACCCAAGGCGATACCAACAATCGCTGCAAGTGTGTAACTAATAGCGACTCGCTGCAAACTAGCAAGAATCTGCCAAAACAAACCCTTATCGGTTCCACCTCGATCATAAAAAGGCCAGCCAATCAGTATCCAGGTGTCTTGAATAACTTGTATCGGACCTGGTAGTGTTGCTCCTGGAGTCCAGGAAAAGAGCTGCCATATAACCAGAAAAATTGCGATCGCAATTGCGGGTGGTACAAGTTCAGGAAATTGCTTCTTCAGTCGCGACACCCAAGCGTTTGGGAAATTACGAGTTGAAGCGCGTCTTTGGAGTGTTGTCATGATTTGATTCTTCCTATATGTTAATGATGGATTGTTGATTAATGCTTATGAGCAAGCTACAAACAGCAAAGAACTAAACTCACTAAAGTTTGACTTTCTTGATTTTCAGGCTCTTCAAGTAAGCTTCTGGGTTTTCTGGGTCAAATTTGACGCCATCAAAAAATTCTTCAACACCACGAGATGTACTCTTGGGAATGTCAGCATCGGGTATCCCTGCTTCTTTAGCAGCTTGTTTCCAAAGGTCTTCTCTGTTGACTTTATCGATAAGAGTTTTTGCATTTGCTAATCTCTCTTTAGGTAAAAAGCCCCAACGAACGCATTCTGTTAAAAACCAAAGGTCGTGACTTTTGTAGGGATAAGAAACGCTACCTTTTTGATCTTTCCAGTAATACGGTGCCATTGATTTATCATCAATAACGCGTTCACCCATGTTGTACTTGCCCATGAATGGGTCAAAAAGAACTTCTTTTGGAACGTTAAAGTAATCGCGCCGAGATAGAATTTCTGACAACTCTTTACGGTTATTAAAGTTATCGCACCATTGCTGGGCTTCCATGATTGCTTTTAAGATTGCTTTAGTCGCCTTGGGATGTTGGTCAACCCAGTCTGCTCTCATTGCCAAGTATTCTTCAGGATGGTTTTTCCAAATTTCTGCGGTTAATGCAGCGACAAAGCCTATTTTCTCAGCAACAATTCGATAAGGCCAGGGGTCGCCCGTACTGAAAGCATCCATCGATCCTGTCTTCATATTGGCAACAGTTTGAGCGGCTGGAACTGTCAGAAGTGAGATATCATTATCTGGATCAATGCCTCCTGCTGCTGCCCAGTAACGAAGCCACAATTCCTGGTTTGCTTGAGGAAATGTGTAAGCAACTTTGAACTTATTGCCTGATGATTTGAGTCCATCAAAAAGGGACTTTGTACCATCAAGTTTTAAATTAATATTTTTGCCGAGATGTTTATTCGCAATTGCAATTCCATTCCCCTGAGTATTCAACTGAGCCAACACATACATGGGAATTTTTTTGTTACCTTTGGTGATTAAACCTTCAGAAATTTGATAGGGCATAGGCATTTGCCATTGACCTCCATCAATACCACCGCCCGCAGATCCAATTTCTACATTGTCTCTTGCTGAACCCCAGTTCGCTTGCTTGGAAACTTCAACTTCAGTCATGCCGTACTTAGCAAAGAAGCCTTTTTCCTTAGCAATAATCAGAGGAGCAGACTCTATAATTGCAATATATCCTAGTTTGACTTTGGATGTTTCCGGTTTTTGTTCTGGTGTCAGTTTAACAGGACTACTTATTTGTGCTTGAGTATTGCTACCAAAATCTGGTGGGTTTCCCAAGCAGCCATGTAGTAATATAGAACCGGCTGCTGACGCTCCAGCAGTTAACAGAAATCTCCGGCGGGAAAATCTTGAAAAATCGGTCATAATATCTCCTGACAACTAACTAAACTAATCCTTATGAAAACTAGTAACCTGACTTGGAAGTATTTTGTGCAAGCTCCGGCTATTCAATCAGCCATGAAATTATGGTTGATTGAATACATAAAACTTGAAAATCGTTTAAATTTTCATTATGATTTGAGTGAATATCACCTAAGATGACTTCACTGTGTCTGATGTAATAAGTAGAAAACAGAAAGTAAAAGGCTTTGCGTCTCTTGTTTTTTGTGAGTGCCGTTTTACGTTGAATTCTGTCCAACGACTTATTACATTATTTTATTGAATTTCAACTTAAGTATTAGATTACCATTTATAGCTAATGATTAATTAGCAAAAAAATCAAAAAATAAACAAAATATTAAATGATTACTATAAATACAATCATGAGTTCTTCGCTTCTGAGATAGTAATCAGTCTATTTAATAAGTGTTTATTGATGGTAACCATTTGTTTCATCTATAATTGGTTATGAAAAAATCATGAGTTCTTCGTTTTTGAGATAAGTAGGTAGGCACAAATAAACCTAACTATGTAACAAAATATAAAGTTGTCAAAACCCGCAGCGATTGCTAAGAAAGCGGGAAGCCCCCTCCGGGGTCTACGTTCCACTGCGTTCCACTCACTGCGGACAAACTGATAAATTTTCCCGCCCAGCTACTTAGTAAAAAGTTTATGGAATGCGTCTTAACTTATGGTAATCATCTAGTTTATCTATACTGATATCTTGCAGCATTCTCAACAAGACCCAAAAAAACCGGGTTTGGAGAACCAGAAATTAAGGTTTATAAGAGCAGGCATTGTCAAGAAACCCGGTTTTTAACTCAGGTGCAAGATCTGAGCCTCCGACTAGTGGCTTCGCAGCAAGCATTATATGAAAGAAACACCTTTTTTCCTTACACCCCTACACCCCTGTGTTTCTTAGGAGTATAGAAAAGCAAGAATCACATAGCCATCCTGTCTGATTTTGAGCAAAGGATTGCAGATAAAACCCTTATGAAACCTTATGAAACAGGTTTTTCAGTCTCAGTCCAGTCTCAGTATGTTTTCAAAAATCTTTGGAGGAGTCCTATAGGGGTTCTGTTGTTGTATCCAACCCTGCAATTTACGTCTCATAGCAGATATCGATGAATGCCCAATGGCAGAATTCTCCACTCAAACCAGGTGTTATTATTTTTTTCAGTGGTAAAACAAACTGCATCAGTTACCAGTCATCTACAACTATAAAAACTCGTTTACCATCCATCGCACCAAAAAGCTGACGAATATCACAGATAACTTATGTTGCCAATCTGTCACGAGAAGCAGTGATAGGGGTGATAATAGAACTGTGAGGAGATAAACGGAAGCTACTTGTATTACAAAGGGGGAAATCATATGAAATCCAAGATTATAGCAGCTCTAACCTTACTCGCTCCCCTATTCTTAGCTACTTCAGTCAACGCAGCGAATCCGCAGCATGTTAAAAAGTTGCTTTCTACTGGGGAGTGTGCTGGGTGTGATTTATCGAAAGCAAACCTCAGTGGCGCACATTTGATTGGTGCTGACTTGAGAGATGCAAATCTCCAAGGAGCAAACTTGACAAAGGCGAATCTTGAAGGTGCTGATCTTACAGGTGCTAACTTAGCAGGTGCTGACATGACGTCAGCTTTTGCAACGAATGTTGATTTCAAGAAAGCCAATCTTAATAAAGTCAATTTCACTCGTGCTACGATTCACGATTCTAATGTATATGGGGCATCAATGAATGACCTCAATATTACCAATGCTGAAATATTCAACACAGGTATCGGTGTTGGTGGTGAAGACGGAGAAGTTCCTGATTGGAAATAGAGAAATAGAACTAACTACAGTATTAGCATCGATTGCGAGAAGTAGGGATTAGGGCTGAAAACGGAACAGATTTTCTGATTAGGTTTATTAGTTTTACTAATCAGTCGCTCATAAGTGAAGATAAGCCGAAAAACAGGTTAACTATGGGCGATAATCCCTAAACCCTCTTCCTCTGATTAGAGACACAGGGCTGTTTGAGTCTAAAAGCAAAAAACTTGTGCCTTTTTCTTTTCTCCTTATATAAGGGGAAAGATGTATGAGGCGGATAGAAATAAACTGCGGTTATCAGGTAAGGCAAAGAATTGTCAATAGTCGATTGCTAATTTCTCTGTTGGAGAATGGAACAGCCCTGCTAATCAAAGATATTTGTTTCGGCTTCTGTATGAAGGTGTATCGCGGATATAAGAAGCAAAAATTTTTTTGGCGTATCGCAACAGCAAAAGTGTAGAAAATATTTTGCTTCACCTTACACAAGTAAATTGACAACGCAAAAGAGCGTGTCTCCACCTGAGTTGACAATGAGCAGGGAGAGAGTCAGGAAAAGAAGATTTTTATGATCACGAGTGTACACAGTTCATGATGGCGACTCTATAATAACTTTTCTAAAAAAATATAAAAAAAGTATAAAAATTATTAAGCTGATTTCAACCATTTGTTGTATGCATTCAGTATAATACGCAACTTTTCTGAGGTATGAATATCAACTAAATGTCTTGCTCAAAGATAGCAGCTTAAGATAGCTTAAATATCGGGTAAAATCGGCGTTTAGACTTGTATAAATGAAAGGTGGACTGAATTTTTGCATGATTTGTACTTTAGACGAGTACCATGAAGCAACCTACACAGCGTAGGACAACCCTACATTCAAGACTGTGGTCCATTAAAAATGAACTTAGAACACGACTTCTAAGCCATGCTACTGGTTAAATAGCTACTACCTTTTTAGCGGTTTTCTACCTTGTAGTTGATGAAGTAGTGATCGAGAGACAATTATGGTTATAGACAACTATGACCTGGTTGTACGCCAAAATTAGTTGTGTGGATGCACCGGTGCATCGCCTAGTCAACAGCCTTTTGGTTGTAACTGTCCGGATGAAAGTAACTTAAGTTTGAAAATAATGGAAGCCCAAATGCAAGAACCGGAAAATGTGGAAACTAAGTCTCCAGAGGCAACAATGCCAAATATCAACAACCAAACAGGAACCATAACCAAACTCCAGCCAACTGTGCAGTCTCAGGAACAATGGCTAAAATATGGAGAACAAGTTTCTGGCTTTTTAGCGACACTGCCCGACTATCTGGGAATCTTTTTTAATAAATACAAACAACCCCTGATTAGCATTGGTTTAATTGTGGGAGCAATTGTCGCTGTCAAGATAGTCTTGGCGATATTGGATGCTTTGAATGACATTCCTTTGGTAGCACCTACCTTTGAATTGATTGGTATTGGTTACTCCACATGGTTTATTTACCGCTATCTACTCAAAGCTTCAACTCGGGAAGAGTTAACCAATGAGATTACAACTCTCAAATCACAAGTTGTTGGCAAGCAAGTTTCAGGAAGCTAAATAGCTGCTATTGACGCAGTGCTAAGCCCTTTTGGCTGATGCGCTCTCTATTGGGACAGGAGTATTGCCTTCCAAATTTAACGTCTTCGGATGGAAGTCTGAGGTTAGCAAAACAAAGCCTGCGTAAGCAGGCTTTGAGTTTATGAGTAGCCACTGTTTGCTATTGTTTATTTTATAGAAAGTATTTTATAGAAAGACTCGGTTCAAGAAATCAGCACAACTATTGCCAACACATTAGCCAAAAGTCATGACAGCTAAACTGGAATTACCACAACAGCAACTGTCGAAAACATCAACTTTCATAGGAACTGCCTCGTTATTTGTCGCTCTGATTCCCATATCTTTGGCACCAGTCTTGGTCAAATTGTGCGAACGTGAAATTAGTGCAAATGCTGTCGTATTTCATCGTGCTTGGATTGCCACAATCGTCTTCGGGTTGTGGTGCGGACTTCAAACTTTGCTGCGTCAAAAGTCTGATGAGCAACCGATAGAACAGAAGCCTTTGACGAGAGGGGAACTGGCGCTATTGGTGGCAATGGGAACTGCAGGAGCTACGTATTTACTTTTGTGGGCTTGGTCCCTGACTCAAACTAGCGTTGCCAACGTGGCTTTACTATCTAATTTGAACCCCTTGTTTGTCGGCTTGGCGGGGTACTTGTTATTTGGTCGGCGCTTCGATAACAGATTCGTTATTGGTATGATTATGGCGGTAGGTGGGGCGATCGCCATTGAACTCAATAAGGTACAATTTGCGACTGACCAAATACTTGGTGATGCGCTCGCTTTACTAACTGCGATTTTTATCGCCGCGTATCTAATGTTGGTAGAACGCCTGAGAAGGCGATTTAGCACTGCAACTATTATGCTGTGGCGCTGCGGAGTCACAACAGTGTTTCTGTTGCCCGTCCTGCCCTCAGTCGAAGATAGATTGCTTCCCTATACATGGATGGGGTGGTTTTTCGTGATTTTCCAAGCTTTGTTGTGCCAAGTGTTTGGTCAAGGACTTTTGGCTTACAGCCTTAGTAAATTATCCTCAGGAGTTGTCGCCGTTACGCTGCTTCTCGAGCCAGTTCTTGCTTCTTTCTTTGCTTGGGTTATTTTCAATGAAAAAGTCAGTTTTTCTGATTGGGTAGCTTTCGTGGTCGTTTTATTCGGTATATATTTAGCTCAATCGAGTCAATCTGCCGTGAAAGCGACAAATTAAAGAGCTTGATTTTATGACAACTCATAAACAAACTCATAAACAAATATACATTCCTGGAATTATTGGAGGTAATGGTCCCCTTTCTCATACTGAGTTTGAGCGGAAGTTGATTGCAAAGAACGTTCAACGGGGTGCCCAAAGCGATCAGGAGCATCCCGTTTGGCTGCTTGTCAGTGCTGCTGATATTCCAGATCGAACTCAAAGTTTGCTAGGAGCAGCAGAAAGCTGTACTCCAATGCTTGTCAAGTATGGGCAGCTTTTGTACTCGGCTGGTGCTGATTTTCTAGTCGTCACCTGCAATACTGCCCACGCTTTTTACGAACAAGTGCAGCCACAGATCTCAATCCCTTGGATTCATCTGATAGATTCCACTGCCGAATTTATTCGCAGGAGTTACCCAAATATCAACAAAGTTGGTATCTTGGCAACTGATGGAACAATATATTCGCACTTGTATAGTAAGAGCTTGGCTTCTGTTGACCTAACCCCAATATCACCGCAGGTTGGTTCTTGCTTGCAGCAACTGGTGATGAAAGCTATTTACGATTGTGATTGGGGAATTAAGGCAACTGGCACTCAGGTTTCATCGCAGGCAATGAGCATCTTAGAAAAAGCAAGTTGCTCCTTAAAAGAGCAAGGAGCAGAGATAGCGATTGCTGGATGCACCGAATTATCGGTTTGTTTTGCCAGGATGAAAACATTAGCACTGCCTTGGGTCGATCCTTTGGATGTGCTTGCTGCGAACACTCTTGATTTAGCGTTTGGACGCCACCAGTTACCCTCTTCCTCCGTCAAGTAAGAACAGCAACCGTATTGCTGCAAACCTCTCAAGGTGTTTTCACAATGCTTTGAGATTCAATGGGTTGCAATCTTCCCATGCGCACCAAAGCTTGATGAACCATAGCAGCAACCTCAGCACGAGTTGCTTCTTGATTTGGAGCCAAAACTTGTAAGTCTGGGTGGTTGACTACAAGACGATTTTCTGTAGCTGCTGCTACCTTATCAAGGGCGTATTGAGGAATCTCTTTGGCATCTTTGTAGATGCTTAAAACTTTTTCAGGGGAAGAAGGGACTTTGAGATCTAACCCACTAGCAAGAGCAACTAAAACTTGTACTCGTGGAATTTTTTGATCTGGTTTGAAGGTGTTGTCTGGATAACCTTTTAAAAATCCAGTCGTGATCGATTGGTTAATTGCTGGAATTGCCCAAAAGTCTGCCGGTGTATCTTTGAAAGTTGTAGTATTTCCACCATTTCTTCTGTCAAAGGCTTGTTGCAAAATGGCAGCAAATTCAGCACGGTTTACAGGTTGGTTAGGTCTAAAAGAGTAATCAGGAAAACCTTTGATAATTCCACGAGATGAGAGAATATCAATGAAACGCCGTCCCCAAAATTCGGCAGGTACATCTGTAAAAGCGAGTGGTGGGGGAATTGTTGGCAATTTTTCACTCGGAGTGAGGACACGAGATTGTTCTGTAGTCGTGGTGGGAAAAGAGAAGAATGGATCTTGTGCTTGTGATGGTTCGTTTGGAGTTAAATCATAAACTGGAGGTAACTCATCGTCCGAGGTTTTTCCGTTAGTTGGGGATGGAGTGAGTGTTGGTTTTACACCAGGAAGAAGAAATGGAATTGGCTGTTGTTTAGGAATCCCAGGAAGACTTGGCATCACAGGAATCACAGGAGAAGCAGAGGAAGTTGGGTTCGGGGATGTCAACCCTGTGAAATTCCAATTAGAATTCTTACGGGAGAATGACCAAAACAGAATGACCCCAATAGTTGCAAAAGCAACAAGAATACCGATAAATTCATCAAAGCCAAGAGTATTGTTTGGAGATGACTCCGGATCTGAAGGATTCATATTTGTTATCTTTATAAAGAACAGGGAACAGGCGACAGAATAATGGTTATTAAGTAATAGGTTACAGTTTTTAGGTTACGGATTTGTTAAAATCCTTATAACTCTTATTTTTCAAAGGACTCGCAGCAAGCTAGGAATGGTGTCTACTGCTGCAAGAGTATGAATTTCTGTTAATGCTTGCCGAAAATCGCCTTCTCGAACATCGTGAGTGACAACAACAATTTCTGCAAGTTCTCCCTGAAAACCTGTTTGGACGATTGACTCTAAGCTGACTCCGTGATTACCAAAGCAAGTTCCCAATTTGCCAATCACTCCAGGTTGGTCTTGGGTGAGAAAACGAGTGTAAAATCGGGTGATAAGTTCTGCCATTGGCACAATTTGGCAGTAGTCTTGATGTCCGCACTTAAGCAGAGAATTTTGTACTGATGTACTTGTTTTGAGCACTGCTACGAGGTTCAAAATATCTGAGGATACAGCACTGGCTGTTGCCCCAGCACCAGCACCAGGACCAAAAAGCATCACTTGTCCTATGGGTTCACCTTCAATAAGAATAGCGTTATTCACGCCGTTGATACTCGCTAGGGGATGTGTTTTCGGGACTAAAGTGGGATGGACTCTGACTGAGATGGGAGATAAGGAGGATGAGGGTGTAGTTCTGTTGGCAATGGCAAGCAGTTTGATGACAAATCCTAATTTCTCGGCATAGGCAATATCTGTCTTACTGATTTGCCGAATCCCCTCACTGTAGACATCTTCTAGCTTAATACGTCCACTAAAAGCTAATGATGCGAGAATGGCGATTTTATCTGCGGCATCTA
Organism: Brasilonema sp. UFV-L1; assembly: GCF_012912105.1. Lineage (GTDB taxonomy): Bacteria > Cyanobacteriota > Cyanobacteriia > Cyanobacteriales > Nostocaceae > Brasilonema. The sequence goes on along the minus strand of NZ_QMEA01000027.1, from coordinate 32,048 downwards.
AGCCATCGACATCAGCAGTTGGATCAGCTTCAGCATAACCTAAGCGCTGGGCATCTGCTAAGACATCACTGAAGTGACTGCCTTCGGTTTGCATCCGTGAGAGGATGTAGTTTGTCGTCCCGTTAACAATCCCAGTGATCGTGTGAATGCTGTTGACACTTAAAGATTGCTTGAGAGGTTGAATGACTGGAATACCGCCACCCACGGCAGCTTCCAGCATAACGTAAACCCCAGCTTGATTAGCAGCGCTAAAGATTTCATCACCAAAACGGGAGATTGCTGCTTTGTTCGCAGTCACCACGTGCTTGCCATTTTGAATAGCTTTGAGGATGAGCGATCGCGCTGGTTCTAATCCCCCCATCACCTCGACCACAATATCTATCGCTGGATCAGTGACAATTGCCTCTAAATCTGTGGTTAACACGCTTTCTGGTAGTGTGACTGTGCGGGGTTTGTCAAGCGATCGCACTCCCACACGATAAATTTCTACTGACTGCAATAACGGGTGACGAAAACCGCTATTTTGTAACAATTGCACTGTACCCGTCCCTACAGTGCCTAATCCCAATATTCCTAGCTTTACACCCACAAGCTTTGTACCAATTTTAGATTTTGAATTTTAGATTCTTTTGTCAAATACAAAACAACAATAGTAGGGTAAGCATTGCCCACCCTACTAATTATCTTTCTTACTTACTTACAGTCTATAGCCTTTTGTCAAAAGCCTAATGACTCATGACTTATGACTAAATTAGTAAGTTTCTACGTGCCAACGACCAGCTTTCTTGAGGTCTTTTTGGTAATCACTCCAAGTCACGCCTTCTTTTGCAGCAGCTGCAGTCAGCGCCGCATCGATACCATCTTCCATACCCCGTAAACCGCAAATGTATGTGTGGGTTTTCTCTTCTTTAATCAATTTCCACAGTTCATCTGCGTGTTCTGCCACGCGATCTTGAATATACATTCTACCACCTTGGGCGTTTTTCTGTTCGCGGCTGATGGCATAAGTAAGGCGGAAATTGTCGGGATACTTCTGTTGTATTTCTTCCAGTTCTTTCTTATAGAGGATGTTAGGAGTTGTAGGAATACCAAATATCAACCACGAGAAGCCCTTGAACTGATAATCTGGGTTTGCTGCTCTTTCGTTGTCCATAAACATCCGCCACAGATAGGCACGCATGGGAGCGATACCTGTTCCTGTTGCCATCATAATCACTTTGGCTTCAGGGTCAGCGGGTAATAGCATTTCTTTACCAACTGGACCTGTGATTTTTACGTCTTCTCCTGGTTTAATGAAACACAGGTGTGTCGAGCAAACACCGTAGACTGTTTCGCCGCTTTCTGGGTGCTTGTACTCTAACTGACGCACGCAAAGAGAGACTGTTTTGTCATCCACATCATCGCCATGACGAGTTGAGGCGATTGAGTACAGTCTGAGTTTTTCTGGTTTGCCGTTCTTGTCCAATCCGGGTGGGATAATACCGATACTTTGACCTTCTACATAACGCAGATCACCATCAGAAATATCGAACTTGATATGCTGAACAATACCAATTCCGCCTTCTTCTACTAATGCTTCATTGGATATGCACTTACCAATAAATGGAGCGTTCGGACGGTAAATATTGACGGGAACGTCAGCGTGTGCTTCTTTTTTGGCTTTCGCTTGAGTCATGGTGTTGCCTTTTTTGTCTTTTTTGTTGGGCTGTTGCTCAGCTACAGGTGTGGCTTTACCATTTGCTTGATTGTTAGCAGTCTCAGCTTCACTGATCACACTTGCTGTAGAGATTTTTCCATTGAGTTGCTCCAAAGCGCTCAATTGCTGGATGCTAACAATTTTGCCACCTAGGCGAATGATACGCCGCATTTCCTGATTCATGCGGTTATAAGGCACTGTGATGAATACACTGCCACTTCTACGAATTGGGTAGTTCGTTTTATCAGTTTCTTCGCTCTGACGTAGACCCACCACTTCATATACGAAAACACGGCTACCTGATTCTGTGTTGGCAGCACCTTCAACAGCACCTTTTATGTACATTCCTTTTACCACTCCGATGTCTACTTAACCTTTTTTTGAAAATCCTTCCCAGCACAATGCGCCAGCTTTAGTTTACATGATTTTGGCTTGACAAAACTGGCGCTTTTTGGGAAGCGGCATCACTAGCCAATGCCTTCTACGTACACTCACCATAGACATGCAGGAGTTGTAAACACACACACCTGTTCACCTTCTAAAGTAGAGGATAAGTCTTTTGGAGAATGTTAATAATGAATCAATTTAATCTTTTTTTTTGAAGCACCACCTCCCAAAGAGGGGGATAACTTCTTACTGTCCGTTAAGTTTATAACTTCAGGAGCAGTTAGATTGGGAAACATCAATCACACTCAAGTTATTTGCGATCGAGTTTGACTCTCCCAATTTTGCTAGTTTCCCTCTTTCTACAAATCATGAATCTTGGAATTTTAGACATAACAATTCTAGCTGACTTTACATCTTCCATTGTGAGTATTTTTACAACTGAGGGGCAAAGTTCAGCGACAAAATTTTGATAGAGGAAAACCTCATATCAGTAACTAAAACAAGTTTTACTTGATGTGAAAAATCTGTCAACTACTACCAGTGTAATGCTAATATGCTCTGATTCAGAGTTTGAAGTGATATCTGAGGTGAGACGTAAAATCAGTGCTAAAAATCTTGTTATTCTCGCCACTGGCGCGTGGGATTTGATAAGTTCCTGATTTCAATATGGCAAGGACTGTCTAGCAATTAAAATTGACTAGATGTTAGTTTTCTTCTCCAAAAGAATTGAAAACAAATAAAAATACCGTATAAACTTATAAGTAGACTCACCAAGTGAAACCTTTCACACCACCACGCCGCTTACAGATGGTTGTCAAAATTTTGTTTGGTTTCTACTGACTGCAAAAGGAATCGAAAGTAAATACCAGCAAGCCTTGTATCGAGTACTTCCTTCTGTTACAATCCAATATAACACTAGGATTAAATACTTACCAGCAACAAATTCAGACTAGTCAACAGGTATCTGCCAACACAGTGTTGTGTACCCGTATAGTCTGTCATGACGCTGTTGGGGCGAAAACGCAGGATAAACCATTAGGTTACTCCTAGGTTGAAAATTGCTGTCAGAAAAATAATTGATTGATTCATCTTTAGTATCTAGAGGAGATTTATGACTAGTAAGCCGGAACGCGTGGTATTGATTGGAGTAGCCGGAGACTCCGGATGCGGTAAGTCTACTTTTTTGCGTCGCCTGATAGATTTGTTCGGTGAAGATTTAATGACAGTCATTTGCTTAGATGACTATCACTCATTAGACCGTAAGCAGCGTAAAGAAACGGGAATAACTGCACTTGACCCAAGAGCAAATAATTTTGACCTAATGTATGAGCAAATCAAAGCGCTTAAAGAAGGTCAAGCAATTAATAAGCCGATTTACAACCACGAGACCGGCGCTATTGATCCACCAGAAAGAATAGAGCCAAATCATATTATCGTGGTTGAGGGGTTACATCCTTTATATGATGAGCGGGTACGGGCACTCATCGACTTCAGTATCTATTTTGACATCAGTGATGAAGTCAAAATTGCTTGGAAAATCCAACGAGATATGGCAGAACGCGGTCACCGCTATGAAGATGTTTTAGCTCAAATCAATTCCCGTAAACCTGATTTTACAAAATACATTGAACCGCAAAGAGAATTTGCTGATGTGGTTCTCCAGGTATTGCCTACAAACTTAATCAAAGACGACAAAGAGCGCAAAGTCCTGCGAGTCCGTATGCTCCAGCGGGAAGGTAAAGAAGGCTTTACCCCAGTCTACCTCTTTGATGAAGGGTCAACAATTCAGTGGACTCCCTGTGGACGCAAACTGACCTGTTCTTATCCGGGTATGCAGCTATACTATGGCTCGGATGTGTACTACGGTCGGTACGTATCTGTGTTAGAAGTAGATGGTCAATTCGACAACCTCGAAGAAGTCATTTACATCGAAACTCATCTGAGCAACACATCCACCAACTACAAAGGTGAGATGACTCACTTGTTGCTTCAGCACCGCGAGTATCCTGGTTCCAATAATGGTACTGGCTTATTCCAAGTACTGACTGGTTTAAAAATGCGTGCTACTTACGAGCGATTGACGTCTAAGGAAGCAAAACTAGCTGCTAAGGTTTAGTTCAGGTAGCTCTTGTTGATGTCGAAGCTGTTGGGGGTGCTCACGGGTTTCCCCCGATTTTTGTCATCAAAAGCAGGTACGATTTTCATCTTAGCGTTTGCCTAGTTTTATCGTCATCTTTGTTGTTTTGTAAACAACGATAATCTAGTAGGGTAACTTTTATTTATCTTTAAAATAATCAGTCTTAAGTCATAATTTTAATAAAGGTAACATGACTTACGAACTGCGATTGTAAAAATATTGTTATGATGGCAGGTTAAAGTGGCTGAACTAGACACTTTCGTTTAGTCAGTGAGAAAAACCTTCTATGGAGGAATTACACTTGTCTCGTCGTTATTTATTTACCTCCGAGTCAGTGACCGAGGGGCATCCAGATAAAATCTGCGATCAGATTTCTGATACCATTCTAGATACCTTACTCTCACAAGACCCCAGTAGCCGTGTGGCTGCTGAAGTTGTGGTGAACACTGGTTTGGTACTGATCACTGGTGAAATTACCACTAAAGCGAATGTCAATTATGTGAATCTCGCTCGCAAAAAAATTGCCGAGATTGGTTACACCAATGCTGAGAACGGGTTCTGTGCAAATAGCTGCTCAGTGATTGTCGCATTAGACGAACAATCGCCTGATATTGCCCAAGGTGTGAACACTGCTCATGAAACTCGCGAGCAAAATAGTGATGAACTATTTGACTCAGTTGGTGCAGGTGACCAAGGTATCATGTTTGGCTTCGCTTGTAACGAAACACCAGAGTTGATGCCTTTACCTATCTCTCTTGCTCACCGTATTGCTCGACGACTGGCTGCGGTTCGTAAAACAGGTGATTTACCGTACCTGCGTCCTGATGGGAAAACGCAAGTGACCGTAGCATACGAAGACGGGCGACCTGTAGGAATTGATACCATTCTAGTTTCTACCCAGCATACAGCTACCATTGGTGACATCACCGATGAAGCAGCAGTACAAGCCAAGATCAAAGAAGATCTGTGGTCAGCAGTGGTCGAACCTGTATTCGGAGACATTGATGTTAAGCCAGATGCACAAACTCGCTTTTTTGTCAATCCAACAGGTAAATTTGTCGTCGGTGGTCCTCAGGGAGATTCTGGTCTAACTGGGCGTAAAATCATTGTTGATACCTACGGTGGTTACTCACGACATGGCGGTGGAGCCTTTTCTGGCAAAGACCCCACTAAGGTAGACCGTTCTGCAGCTTATGCTTCTCGGTATGTGGCGAAAAATATAGTCGCTGCGGGGCTTGCAGACAAATGTGAAGTCCAACTGAGTTACGCTATTGGTGTGGCGCGACCTGTCAGCGTGATGTTGGATACCTTTGGTACAGGTAAAGTTGATGACCAAATCTTACTGGAATTGGTCAAAAAGCATTTTGAACTGCGTCCAGCTGGCATTATTCATGCCTTCAATCTACGCAACCTGCCCAGCGAACGAGGCGGACGTTTTTATCAGGACGTCGCGGCTTACGGTCATCTTGGGCGGAACGATTTAGACTTACCTTGGGAGCGTACTGATAAAGCAGAATTGTTGCAGCAGGCGGCTAATAGTTTACTGTCGGCAACGATTGCATAAATACAATGAGGAGTTGGGAGACTAAATTAGTTTAATTTTTAGCTCTCTTGATTTCCCTAACCCCCCTAAAGGGGGGTTATTTGATCAACAATGTATGACTAAATAGTTAATAATGAGTCATGAATGAGATTTGTCTTTGTGTCTACTACTATAAGTAAAATCGCATATTATAATCTTTTTTGAGAATAAATTCTTTGAGTGACAAGATTGTGATAAGATTTCACTCCACATATAAAAATAAACGGATTATACAGTTTTATCAAGAAAAAAGTTAGAGTCATCCATCAGACTCATTCTGTTTTCGCAGTGTGCCTTTCGGGCATAGTTTGCACGACGAGTGAATCATTCGTATTAGTGACAAGCCGCACTCGCCTTCCTCAAATTCAAACTGTACTCGAAAGGGTGAGGGCATATTTTGAATTTCCCTGTCAGCTTAGCGTATACGCATGGCTTAGGGAATGTAGGGTTCCAACTGAGTTGGTTTATTCTGCGTTCGGAATTCTTCTCAACCCAAAATGTTACTAATTGCTTAATTATGATGATTTTTGTTTACAGCAAAGAAACATTGTTCAATCTTTATATGAAACTGCTCAAAGACAGTAGAAATCATGCTAACTATATTAAGTAGCCGTCACTATCTGCGTACGCCAGAACAGATGAAAATTTATTTTTTATTCTGCGTTGTGAGCATTTACCCTGCCTATACTCCGCCTCCGGTTAACAGTTGCTGGAGCGCCTAGCGAGGCGTTTGCGTAGTGCCCCCGCAAGGGGTATTCCTATAGGAGCTAGCCTGTTCTATTTTCGTGTAGCGTCTGGTGTCACCTGCCGTTCATTGGTAAAGATTACAGGCGTGTTGACAAATCTTTACATGACTCAATTTATTTTCCCCGGTCTACTATGATGTGTAGTCTTTAAAAAGAAGTATAGTTTTCCATAAAGACAAGAAGAATTGCCAGAAGCTGAAGAGAAACGCAAAAGAACAAAGGAGTATCAGCCCTGAAAAGGAATGAAAGATGTAGACAACTTTTGAAGAGTTCAGTGTAAGCGATAATAAGGGCGCTTTATAAAAACTTCATAGCAGATGCTTTAAAATTTAGCCTTGATTTCATACTTGAAAGTACATTCTTTAATTAAAAAGCCTGTGCTGCTGTTAAAAAAGAAGATGATGATCATATAGTAAGAGTTAATGACAAATTGAACGAAATCTTAGCTTTGAAAAAAATACGGTAACCTTTGCGGGAGGGCAAGGAGATTTGAGGGATGCAAGCTCAAAAGCCAACCGCTGTTGACAGCAATTTGGAAAGAACACAAGTGTCAGCCCAAGAGCCCTCTACTGATGAACTCCCAACTATAGAGTTTCCCTCGCCAGGGAAATTCAATGCCAGCTCTTGGCGTATTCATCAGAAAATTGGCTATGGGTACTTTCTGGCAATCGGGATTGGTTTTTTAGGCTCATTTACTGGGCTAGTCATATCGAATTTTTATTTGGGAATAGAAACTAAGCAACTGGAACATGCTCGGTTTCAAGCACAAGTGCTGGGTAGCTATAGGGATGCTTTAGTAGATGCACAATTGCACGGCTCTAACTTGATTGCTGTGGTAGACAATCCGCAACGCTTTTCTAGCACAAAAGCCGAATTGTTAAGCAGTGTGAAAAATGCTAAGAAGATTGAAGATAAAATTACAGGATTTATAGATAGCAAGCCTGGAAAATTAGCAGTCCCAGAAGATACTCTGCGAACTATATTGAATGACTCCTCCAGTAACCTGGAATCTTATGTTAAACAAATTGAGTCAATTTTACAGCAGTTTGAGGAGCAGCCAGAACAACAAAAGGTTTTTGTAGTCAGAAATGAGTTGTTGGGAGTGATGAGTGGTGAAACAGCTACACGGCTAGATGAAATACGTAAACGCTTAACTAACAACTTGCAAAGTGCTCAACAGCGAGAGCAGAAATTCACAACAGATCTGGCGATCGCAAAAGGAGTTGAAAAATTCATAGCCGTAGCAAGTATGCTAGTGTCAGTGGCGATCGCCGCCATTGTCGCATGGCGAACTTCTCGGGCGATCGCCGAACCAGTTATTATTGTCACTCAAGTCGCTGAACAGGTTGCCAAAAAGTCTAATTTTAATTTGCGAGCTCCTGTCAGTACAGAAGATGAAATTGGATCACTCGCCAAATCTCTCAATCGTTTGATTGAGCGGGTTTCTGAGCGAACGAAAGAATTGCAACAAGCTAAAGAATTAGCAGAAACTGCTAACAAAGCAAAAGGTCAGTTTCTGGCAAATATTAGTCACGAGTTACGCACACCGTTGAATGCTATTATTGGGTTAAGCCAACTACTACGCGATGATGCGATTGATTTTGGCATATCAAAAGATTTTATTGATGACCTTGAATCTATCAACGGTGCAGGTAGACATTTATTGATATTAATCAACGATATCCTCGACTTATCAAAAATTGAAGCGGGGAAAATGACTTTTTACCCAGAGACATTTGAACTCGCCGCGCTCATCAACAACGTTGTGTTCACAGTCAAGCCTTTGGTGGAAAAAAATGGCAACATTTTAGAAGTGAATTTTGATGGGGAGCTTGGTATTATGTACACGGACCAAACTAAGCTACGACAAGTACTGTACAATCTACTGAGCAACGCTGCCAAGTTTACCACAAACGGTAGGGTGAGATTTATAGTCAACAGAGAAATATTAGACATTCAAGGAAACCACACTCCTGGAATGATTACCTTTACTGTTGAAGACACAGGAATTGGTATGTCCTATCATCAACAGCAGCAACTGTTTAAACCCTTTTCCCAAGGAGATGCTTCGACAACCAAAAAATATGGTGGAACCGGATTAGGGTTATCAATTAGTCGTCACTTTTGTCATATGATGGGTGGTGAGATTTTTGTCACGAGTGAACCCGGAGTCGGATCAATTTTCACCGTTCGCCTTCCACTGATTGCTCGAGATTCGTCTTCTGGAATCAGCGGATTTTGATTTGTAGAATAAAATAAAGTTTCTTCTTTAAATTAAAGAGCTGTAAGCTCAGTTAACCCTCGCGACGCTCAAAAACTCAAAAATTATTTTATTTTGAATTTTGAATGAGCGAATGCGTGAATTTCCTTCACGGGGTATGGGGATTGATGATTAAGTTTTATGGAGCAGAGACTGAGCTATGATGGTTGTCGCTATGATTCGTCCAGGAATGTTACTTCAAGGGCGTTACCGAGTGATCTGTCAAATTGGTGGCGGTGGTTTTGGTAAAGTATTTGAAGTGGATGATGGCGGCACTCCCAAAGTCTTAAAAGTTTTGAGCCTAGAGCGTTTCCATAACCCAACAATCAAACAAAAGGCGATCGCCTTATTTCAACGAGAAGCTGAATTACTAACTCGTTTCAAGCATCCTGGTATTCCGCGCGTAGAGTCAGATGGGTATTTCACTTGGTCTGATGGCAATGGTGAGCCATTACACTGTTTAGTGATGGAGAAAATACCAGGTTTAAATTTGCAACAGTGGTTACAAGAGAGAGGAAATCAACCACTAACCACAGAACAAGCTCATGAATGGTTAATTCAACTCATAGAAATACTTAACGAACTGCATCAGCATCAATATCTTCATCGAGATATTAAACTCTCTAACATCATGCTAAAACCTGATGGACAACTGGTGCTGATTGACTTTGGTGCTGTTAGGGAAGTCACAAACTCTTATTTAGAAAAACAACAGGGTAAACATACTGGAACTGTACTTGTTTCTCCTGGGTTTACTCCTCCAGAACAAGCTGAAGGACACGCTGTTCCACAGTCGGATTTTTTCGCCTTGGGACGAACTTTTGTCTATTTACTGACAGGGAAATCTCCTCTCGATTTTCCGAAAAACTCAGAAACAGGAGAACTCATTTGGCGTGAGCAAGCACCAAGTGTTTCACCACAATTAGCAAACTTAATTGAGCGCCTCATCGCTCCTTTTCCTGGACAAAGACCTCAAAATTGCCAAACAATATTAAATTACCTGAAAGGCAATCAACAGCTTGAACCACTTTCTCAATATGGAACAGATACTTTACCACCAGATACAGAGATTGGAGTTAATAGTTTAGCTTTAAACAGCCTCTTAAAAAACACATTTTCTCTTGTCTTTAAGTCAGACAAAAAAGTCGTTGATAGACCAAACAAAATACAGGATAAGCTTTCCAAAAAAAAACGTTTTCAGTTTTGGTTGGCTGGTTTACTAGTCTTAGGTACTGGAGGCATAAATTTATGGAAAACTACCCCAGAAATAGCATTTAACCTTAATAATTTGGGATTTACAAAATACCAAGAGAAAAGTTTTGATACTGCCAAGATATATTATCACTTGGCTATGCTTATTAACCCAAAAATGCCAGAACCCCAGTATAATTTGGGCTTGCTTTATGAAGACGAAAATAAGATAACTCAAGCTCGCACTGCCTACCAAATGGCTGCCTTAAATGGGTTCGATAGAGCTTACAACAACTTGGCACGCTTGTACATTTTGGAGAAACAATATGGTGTCGTAGTACCTCTCCTACAACAAGGCTTGCAACGTGCTGAAGATGACAAAGCAAAATATGCAATGTTCAAAAACTTGGGTTGGGCATATTTAGAACAGGGAAATTACCAAGAAGCTCAAAACTACCTTCAAAAGGCAATTAATATTAATAGCGAGCGTGCTACTGCATATTGCCTTCAAGCCAAAGTTTTAGAAAAGCAAAATAATCAACAAGGAGAGTTATCAGCTTTAAAAAATTGTGTTAAATATAAAAAATCAGCGACGAAAGAAGAAAAACAGTGGTCTGATGAAGCAGCAACAAAAATTAGCAAAATATTGCAATCAGCCTCAATTTCTCAAACTTCAAGGACTCAATAATGAAGTTCAGTGCGCTACCAAAAAACTGGATAGTAAAGAGTAAAAAAACTAAAATTTCCGTTTGTTTATTTGCTTTTTGCTTATTGCTTTTCATATTAATCACACCAATTTTCTCAGCAGCACAGAGTACTCAAGTCAGTCAAATTCCCTTAGCCCAAGAATGCAAACGAGCCGACACTGGTGATCCTCGCAGTCCTAGCAACCCTGATATTCCCTACATTATCAGTCCTCGCCGAACGTTGCTACTAACTGACAAGCCAAAGCTACACTGGAATCAAGTTTTGGGTGTTAAAAGCTATGATGTCAGTTTACAAAAAGGTAATTCGGTTGTTTGGCAAACAAAAGTAAATACCAATCAAGTTGTGTATCCAGGAGAACCAAGACTAGAACCAGGTGTGGAGTATTCGCTGATTGTCAAAGCTGACAACGGTAAATTATCAACAGAAGAAAAACCAAATGCACGGGGTTTTAGTCTTTTACCCCAGGAAGAAACCCAAGTTGTAAAAGCAGCTATAACCCAACTTAATAATCAAAAAGTTTCTGACAAAGTCAAAGCTTTGCAATGTGCTTTTTTTTATATTGGTGCTGACTTAAAATCAGAGGCGATTGAGACACTAGAAGCTTTAATAACTAGTGGTATGAAAGAAGTTTCTATCTATCGAAAGCTTGGTTATCTTTACTGGCAAACAGGAGTCAATGCACGAGCTGAGATTCATTATTTAGATGCACAGAAATTGGCAAAAACTCGTAAAGATATTGTACAACAAGCGCAGATTGCCGAAACTTTGGGAGGTTTGTATCTAGCGGTAGATGACGAAAAAGAAGCTGTAAAATGGCTGACTCAAGCACGAGATAATTACAAAACCCTAGGTTATACGAAAAGAGTAGAAGAACTAGATAAGCAGATAAAAGAATTGAAAACAGACAAAGCTACTGTGTAAATTTTCAATCAAAATATAAATACTCGTATCCGGAATGGTGTGATTTCTGTTGGTATACATATATGTCTCTAACCGAAAATGAAATGTGTTCCAGAAATCACCCAACAATAGGAGTTCTACCAAATGAATGACCAAAAATTATGCCACAATCCAGATATCCGTAAGGGAGAAGCTGAAGAGCTATTAGCAAAAGCTAATCAACAGTTAGGAGAAGCTTTAAAATCTTACCAGCAAGCACTAGATATCTATCAGGAGATGGGTGAAGAGACTGTTGCGACTCTCATCTCGTATCTGATCTCCCAGAGCAAAGTTCTGACTGTTACTGGCACTGATAAGTCTGGTAATTCTAGAATAAACTTAAGTGCTGCTAGTGGTATATTACCTAAGCGCTCAAGGATAAACCGTCGTAAGTGAAGCAAAAGTTAATAAACTATGTAATGTATCTCAATGCTTGAATGCCATTTCGATAAAGTTTACAATAGGTGCATCTCAATATTTGTCAATAAACAATTTTTCATAACAAAGTGTTTTAGTTGCTTATTTTCTCAATAAGCAACTCTTTATTTTTAAGCAAAAAGTTTTTTCATGCACTTGTCTTCTTTTATTCGCTTTGGTGTCATCGCACTGATTTTGTGTTTTTTAAACGCCTCAGTTGATCAGGGAAAACCATCATTAGTCAGCAGTCGTTATAACACTGTAAGTCATTCTTTTAGGACACTCTTACAAGCACAAAAATCTGAAACTTTAAAGAAAGAAGCAGAACGACTATATGAACAAGGAGTTAAACAATATGATAGTAGTCAGTTTCAAAAAGCCTTAGAAATCTTCCAAAAAGCGCTAGTTATTTATCAAGAAATAGGCGAGCAACAAGGAATTCTTGATACACTGAATAGCTTAGGAGCAGCTTCTAAAGAGCTAGGTCAATATTCGCAAGCACTGAAATTTTATCAGCAAGCGTTGGCGTTTAGTCGGGAAGTTAATGTTGGCAAAGTTCCCAATCAGGAAGAAAAGAAAGCAATTGGAATCATCCTTGATAATATTGGATCCGTTTATCAGTCTATGGGACAATCTTCTCAAGCACTGAAATACTATCAGCAAAGTCTTAGCTTAATGCAAGAAATAGAAGATAAACTAGGTATTGGTTCTGCTCTAAATAGTATTGGTGGAATCTATTACGAAACAGGACAATATGCCAAAGCGCTTAATTTGTTTCAACAAGCTTTAACCAGTGTCCGAAAAGCGAAATCCTCTCTAGAAGAAGCAAACAATCTTGAGAGTATTGGGCTTGTTTACAGCGAGATTGGTCAATATTCTCAAGCACTAAAATATTATCAGCAAGCTTTAGCTATTTGGGAAAAAATTGGTAACGAAGAAGGTAAAGCTACGAGTTACAATAACATTGGCTTTGCCTATAACCAGATGAAGAAGTACTCTGAAGCTCTCAATTATTATCAACAAGCTTTAGCAGTTTTTAAAAAGATAGATAATCAAACCAAGATTGGTAGCACTTTCAATAATATAGGGTTTGTCTATCAACAATTGGGACAGTATTCGCAAGCAATAGAATCTCTTGAGCAAGCGTTGACAATTCTCCAAAAAATCGGAGAACGCGCTGTCGTTGGACGTACCCTTGATAGTATGGGAAGCGCTTACAAAAGTATGGGCAAATATTCTCAAGCGTTAACATCATATCAGCAAGCATTAGCTGTGAGTCGAGAAGTTGGTGAGCGAGGTGCTGAACGAATTACACTTGGAAATATTGGAGATTTACTGGCGCGGCAAAATAAGCCACAATTAGCAATTATTTTCTACAAGCAATCTGTGAATGTAACTGAAGCTATACGCAACGAATTGCGATCGCTTCCACGAGAACAACAACAATCTTACACTGCAACTGTTGCCGATACTTATCGCCGTTTAGCTGATTTACTACTACAACAAGACAGAGTACTAGAAGCACAGCAAGTTTTAGATTTACTCAAGATTCAAGAACTAGATGATTACCTGCGCGATGTTCGAGGAAATGAAAAAACTTCCAAAGGAGTTGAGTCACCATCTCCAGAACAGTCAATTAATCAAGGATTAAAAGTGATAGCCGACAAACAAATTGAAATTAGTAGACAACTCGGCGATCTGCAAAAAATTCCACCCACTAACAGGAAACCTGAACAAAAAGAAAAAATCGTTGCACTGGAGGCAAATCTTCTCACCGAATTTAACCAATTCATTGATAGCCCAGAAGTGAATGCTTGGTTAAAACAACTTAGCCCAAAAGCTTTACAACAGATGATACCATTAAGTTTTTTAAATAGCTTGCGGGATAACTTGCAGCGTCTTAACCAAAATGCTGTTCTGTTGTATCCGTTGATTTTAGAAAACCGTCTAGAATTAGTCTTAGCAACTTCAAATGCACCACCAATTCATCGTACAGTTTCAATTAAAAAAGAAGAAGTCAATCGAGTTATCCTAGATTTTCGTCGTGCCTTAGAAGATCCTGAATCTAATGCTACAGTCCCAGCAGAAAAACTATATGAATTGTTAATTAAACCTATAGAACAAGACCTGTCAAATGCAGATGCTAAAACAATTATCTATGCTCCTGATGGACCATTACGTTACATACCCTTAGCTGCTTTATATGACGGCAAACAATGGTTAGCACAGCGCTTCCGCACTAACAATATTACTGCTGTCAGTTTAACAGATCTTGATACTCAACCTTTAGCTCAAATAAAAGTTTTAGCTGGAGCAACCACACAGCGTCGTGTTGTACAAATTGAGTCTACTTCATTAGCATTTAAAGCACTGGAATATGCAGGAGCAGAGGTCAAAAATCTCGCAACCATGATGCCAGGAACTAAAACACTTTTAGATGATGAATTTAACCGTCAAACTATCATTTCTTCTTTAAATATCTACACAATTATTCACATGGCAACTCATGCCAAATTTGTCAACGGTAAGCCAGAATACTCTTTTATTTTAATGGGCGATGGTGGTTTAATTAAGCTACCAGAGATTCAACAGTTATCTTTGCCAAATGTAGATTTGGTTGTGTTGAGTGCTTGTGAAACAGCAGTCGGTGATCAAATAGGTCAAGGAGAAGAAATTTTAGGTTTTGGTTACCAAATAGAGCGTACAGGAGCAAGAGCGGCGATCGCCTCTTTATGGGCTGTCAGCGATGGTGGAACAGAAGCTTTAATGAATGCCTTTTACGCCTTCTTAAGTCAAGGCAAAATGAGCAAGGCTGAAGCTTTACGTCAAGCGCAAATCGCAACAATTACAGGCGATTATTCAAAGATAACTCAAGACCAAGACAAAGGAATTCTCAAATCTACACGCGATAACCTACCAACACAAATCGCTAATCGTTTGAGTCATCCTTATTATTGGGCACCTTTCATTTTAATTGGTAATGGTTTGTAAATGCTTACATCAATCAATTTTTTTTATGCCAGACTCATTAATGTATCAAGAAGATTATTTTGTTGTTTTAGAAACCAACCAACCTGAACAATTTCTTTCTGCTTCAGAATTATTAGAGAAGCTCAAGGGAATTTTACAACAACTGAAATTTGAGGATTTGCCACGTGATTTGCACTCGTTTGATTCTATAGAAGCACAAGCAAAATATTTAATTGATACGAGTTGCGATTTAGATGTTGGTACTGGAAAATATTTGCAATGGTATGCGGTTCGTCTAGAAAAGTAAAGATGAGATATGATATTATCATGTCCGGATGAACACTTGTAATAAGAAATGACACGGGGACACACCGGACGCGGAGAGTTTTGAATTGATTTGTCATTCGGCAAAGATGATATGAGTCCTTAGTCATTAACAAAAAACTAAGGACTTATGAATAATCACTTTCAACTGAAATCCAAAATTCAAAGAATTTAAAATTTCAAAGTTTTAAATTTCTTAATTATTTTTGAATTTTGAATTTTGAATTTTGAATTGGAGCGAAGCGAGGGTTAGTTCAATTCTTTCTGATTCTGGCTGTGTCACTTTTACCTCTACTCCAGGACCAAAAAAACTGGTCATTTTTTCCTGCTTTTGTTGCCAAATATCAATTGGTACAGATGGCGAATCAAATTCCAAAATTAAAGCATAAGCTCCATCAATTTCTGTTTCTTGTAATCCTGTAACAACTGGTATATCATCATCTGTAGAACCAAGACCAAGAAACGAGAGCGCTTCGTATAAATGCACGTCTTGACCGTAGCGATATCGAGTAATGTCTTCGCGTATTTGATTTTGAGTAGAAGTTGCTTGCTCTTTTCTAAGTGTCAACACTTGTGGCGTCGTAGGTTGACTGAAGGGCACAGGCTTAAGCTCATTAGCTTTGAGTGCTAATCCTCCTAACAAAAGAGGAATTCCATAAAAAAACCCTACAAGATTGAGTGTAGCATTATTACCAGCGTAGGCAGCAAAACCAATGATAGTCAAAACACTGCCGATGCTTATACCGAGGGTTCCCAAGGAAATTTGGCGTAACATATTTTAGTTCGTTATGAATTCTAAGTACCTTAGTTTTTCTATCAAAATAGTACGGGAGGGTGAGAACCCCTACGATTTATCGAGGGGATGAAACCCGACGCGTAGGGCTTTAGCCCTTTGTTTCTCTTTCGATATACTCTCTAATTGCTTCTCGAATTAGGTCATTAATTGACCTCTCGGTTGACACTGAAATTTTCTTCAAGTCTTCATACTCTTTATCCGATAATCTTAGGTTGTATCGTTGCATCATCCCATAGATGTGTTAATCTGGGATTAGTTTAACACTACAGGATGAAAAACTCCAAAAACAAAACGTAGAGTTAAATGTTTCAAGCAAAAACAAAAGTAGCCGCACAGCCAAAAATTGGTCGAGGCGGGTAGGACTGTTTGAACCAGTCAAAGCCCCTTTGGGGCAGGACAACGTTGCTCCCGTTGTGGCTTGAGCCGCACTTCGCAACAACAGTTCTGAATCCACATTTTTCAAAGCGTGGAGAGTTCAACATCGGTGATCACGAACAACTTAGGGAAGAGCTTAAACTCTCCTTGCTTTAAAAAGCAGGGAGAGTTAAAAATTTAATTTGTACAAAATTTTACTTAATTGTATTCTGACTACTGAATTCAGAATTCTGTATTCTTCTCAAAATATATTATCGTAGATTGAAGTAGAAAAGAGGAACAGAAAAATGGAAGTACAGATTATAAAAGAACGAGTCGTTAAAGTTCAGAGTCAACGAGAGTATTTACTGAGTCTATTGGAACAACCAAACTTGGGAACTTTGAGAATTGACGTGAATCAAGCTTTAGAAGAAATGGATGAACTGGTTGATGAGTTTAAACGCACTTTTCCAGAAGCAGAAATTTAGGTGAGTCGTCAGAAACGATACTTTTGATAAAAAGCAGCGTCGGTGAAACTGTAACTTACAAGGTAACTTACAACTTGACCGACGATGCTTTTCGATAACTCCATATTCTCCTGTTCCAAGATACTTAGTTTTAGATTGATCAAGCTATTTCGCTGTATCATTTACCTTGTTGTCACCAGCTGTTGGCTCCAGTTTGTCCTAACTTTTTAACCAAAGCAATAAGCTCGGTTGTTGGTGTGTCTTTCTTGCAAAAAGCGTCCAAGCTACCCAATTCCCTCGTTTCCTGACACTTAGTGTCTTCTACTGAGGAGTAAGCAATGATTTGAGTATTTGGAGCAATGGCTTTGATATGACCAGAGGCACGCCAACCATCCATGACTGGCATATGTAAATCTAGCACGATCACGTCAGGTTTATAACGTTTAACCATCTCTACAGCTTCTTGACCATTGCTGGCTAAACCAACAACTTGAATATTCTCTTGCCTAGAAAAGGCTAATTTTAGGGTTAAACGAGTCAGTTCGTGATCATCAACTACTAAAACACGCAATGTAGAAGGCTCACAGGATAACATTAACATCCACGTTAAAGAAAAACAACTTATGATAACCTTTACAGTTTATGAGAATAGCTGCTTACACTTACTCTATCCAATGGTTGAATAACTAATGTTGCCCAATTCAAGTATGAAATGAAAAAATCAACAAATGAGACTAGCTCTTTGTGCCTGGTACGTCTGCTCTATTCATATTGTCAATCAGCAACGCCGAATAACTTATGTGTTTCTATAGTAATTAGTTGAATATTTAAAAAAGATTAAATTTTTGCATAAACTTTTATGAAGTGAGTTCACTATCAAGATTTACAGCAGTTCTGTTTAAGTTGTGACATAAAAGTATGAAATAAATATAAAGAAATATCCGCCTTACTCGCTACACTTAAATTCACGCATTCGCTCATTTGCTGCCGTAGGCAGCGAATTGCCTATCAGGCTGCAAGTTGGACTGCTTGAATCACTCAAAGCCACCAGAGTTCAAGAAGTAACCTTATCGTTAGTATTGCTGAGGGGCTAAGAACTGTTTGTGAAATAAACCTCTCAGCAATACTCTCAGCAACATAACAAGCTAGACGATGCTTCCAGAGGAAGTCGCACCTGGCGCGATCAGCGCATGCGAGTTTAAAGCCATTGACATAAGAATTTTTTGTGAACTAGCTTCTGGGATTTCTTCACCAGGACGTCTTTGAATGTACCTACCATCTGGCTGTAACTCCCAAGCTTGACGATTATCTGCCAGCATAATTCCTAAGATTTCTTGCAAATCTTTAGCAATATCTGTATCTAAGATTGGGGTAATAACTTCAACCCGACGATCTAAATTACGTCGCATCCAGTCAGCACTACCGATGTAGATTTCCTCCTGCCCATTGTTATAAAAATAGAAAATGCGGGAGTGTTCTAAAAAGCGACCAACGATACTGATAACGCGAATATTTTCACTGATATCTTTGAGTCCAGGACGCAAACAGCAAATTCCACGCACAATCAAATCAATCTGCACGCCAACGCGGGAAGCTTCGTATAAATGGCAGATAATTTCTGGGTCTACCAATGAATTCATTTTGGCAACAATCCGCCCACTCATGCCATTATGAACATTCTCCATTTCTCGCTGAATCATAGAAATGAAGCGATCGCGCATCGTCACGGGTGCAACCAAAAGTTTTCGGTATGACTTTTGCCGCGAGTATCCTGTTAAGAAATTGAAAACATCTGTGACATCAGCTCCCAAGTCTTCATGGCAAGTAAATAATCCCAAATCTGTGTACAAGCGTGCCGTTTTATGGTTATAATTACCAGTCCCAATATGTACATAGCGAGAAATGCGTTCTTGTTCGCGCCGCACAATCATAATCAGTTTACAGTGAGTTTTTAGACCAACCAAACCATAAACTACGTGAACTCCAACGCTTTCCAACCGCTTCGCCCAATAGATATTATTCTCTTCATCAAACCGCGCTTTCAGTTCCACCAGTACAGAGACTTGCTTGCCATTTTCAGCAGCAGCAATTAAAGCATTCACTATCGGTGAGTCAAAAGAAGTCCGATAAAGAGTCATCTTAATTGCTAGTACATTCGGATCATAAGCTGCATAGGTTATGAAGTTTACCACAGAACTCGAAAAGGATTGATACGGATGGTGTACAAATAAATCCTTTTCGCGAATGATTGTAAAAAAATCTTTTCCTTCTTCTATCTCGCGTATCTCTGGGTTTATGCTTGCGTCTTTAATTCTTTGTAAGCGAGGATGTACAACAGATTGCCAAGGTTGGTCTTTGAGTTCTGGAACGGGCAAAGACATGAAGTACATCATATCCTTGAGTCCCATGATGCCGTCTACTTCGTAGACATCATTTTCTTCTAATTCTAAATCCTCTAACAGTCGTTTTCTGATGGATTCAGGAGTTTGAGAATGTATTTCTAACCGTAAAGGACTCCCGCCAACGCGCCGTTTTCGCAGTTCCTGTTCAATCGCCAACAGCAAGTCATCGGCTTCATCTTCTTTTAATGCCAGGTCACCATCACGGGTTATACGGAAAGTATGGTATTCTTGTATATTCATTCCTGGAAAGAGGGACTCCAAGTTATGGGCGATCGCCTGTTCCAAAGGAACACCAGTCCAGACTGCTGGTTGATCGTGAGCTTGAATTCCCAAATCTGGCGGTAAAGCCAAAAATCGTGGCAAAACTGTTGGAACTTTGACTCTGGCAAACAATTCCTCTTCTGTTTCCGGGTTTTTGACGACAACAGCCAAATTCAAGCTGAGATTGGAAATATAAGGAAAAGGATGGCTGGGATCAACAGCAAGAGGAGTCACAACAGGGAAAACTTGCTCTTCGTAGTATTTGTCTAAATAACTTCTCTGCTTTGGACTTAAATCTATGTAATCTAAGATATGTATACCGTGATTTGCAAGTTCAGGTCGCAGAACTTTCTCAAATTGTTCATGTTCTTTGGCAACTAATGGACGCAGCGTAGAGCTAATTTCGTCTAGTTGCTGTTGTGGTGTGCGACCATCAGAAGCGAGCAAGCTGACTTTTGCTTCTACTTGTTGCTTGAGTGCTGCAACGCGCACCATAAAGAACTCATCCAGGTTAGAACTCCATATTGCTAAAAACTTCAGGCGTTCTAGAAGGGGCGTTCGTGAGTCGCAGGCTTCATGTAAGACCCTTTTGTTAAACTCTAGCCAGCTTAACTCTCGGTTGAAATAGTATTGAGGGTCGTTGAGATTGATTTGATGAGCGGTCTTCTTTGATTTTGGCATGATGACCACAAAAAGGAAGGTGTAGCTTAACACAACTCGGATAGCATACTAAACATAGTAGAGGAAAAAAAGCCATCACTTCTATCTCAAGGCAAAGAGAAAGGGAAATTTGCGAAAGGATTGGGAAAGTTGGGTTGAACGATGCGGACACCCGAATCAAAACAGCTAGATGGAGGAGTGTTCGACCAAGTAGAGATGCTTACTGGGTAGATTTCAAACTTTGCGACACTAACCTCAATTCTAGAGAGCGATCGCTTTTTTTAAGAAAATTCATCAAAAGGAGTCATTGTTGTGGTTACATGTAAAATCCTGTCAGTAGTTTTTTTCAGCGCGGCTTTAATGGTATTGAGTATAAGGAAAGCTACTGCTGTAACTTTCAGTGATGCTCCATTGTTTCAAGATGTTGCCAGCTACACGACAACTATCACAGCTAATAACGATTTAGCCGATATCTACTACCCCAATCCATCAAATTTAAAGACTAGTAATTATTCATTTCCTGTGGCACTTTTGTTGCAAGGTTCAAATATTGATAAATCAAATTACTCCAATTACGCTAATTTAGTAGCCCGCTACGGATTTGTGGTAGTTGTACCCAATCACCTAAGAACTATGCCACAAACTGGTATGATAGGACTTTTACCTGAACCCTCACAAATTAATGCTGTTTTGTCACAGATGAAGGCAGATTCGGAAAGTCCGACTTCGCCTGTGAGTGGTATTGTTGATACACAAAAATTAGGCTTGCTTGGTCATTCTGCAGGAGGCTATGCCGGATTAGCTGCGATTGCAAACGCTTGTCTTCCCTTTTTTTGTGAAGACTCTTTCAACCGACCACCAGAACTGAAAGCAGGAGTGTTTTTCGGTTCTTTTCTACGAAATCTATCAACTCAAGAGTTTGTCCCTATCAATAATTCAGGAATTCCTGTTGCCTTGTTACACGGGACGCTTGATAGCATAAATACTATTGAGACAGCAAAGTTAACTTACGAGCAAATTCAAGATTCGCCCAAATTATTTGTCACCATTGATGGTGCCAACCACTACGGGATTACGAATATTAATGACCCTTCAAAGTCTGGATTTGAGAAGAACACACCTACCATAGCTCAAGATGTAGCAACTGAAACTATCGCCCGTTGGAGTGGATTGTTTTTACGTGCCAGCATTCTTGGTGACAAAAGTGCTTTTGATTATGTCTATTTTACAGGTGATGTGAAAGATACAAATGTCAGTGTCACCAAACAAATAAAGCCAATTCCTGAAGCACCCTTAACATTGGGAGTGATGCTAATAAGTACCTGGAGTGTTTTATCGCGATTGAAAAAATCGCGATTGAAAAAAAAGTTATCAACTCGGAAATATCTATGTTTCAAGCGACTCGTCGCCGTCTTGCCATATGGTACACTGCTGTGACAGCTGTGCTACTACTGTTGTTTGCAACTGGAGTGTATTTATATGTGCGTAGTACACTGATTGAACGGATTGATGATACCTTGAATCATGTGGTGGAAGTTGTCGAGCGATCGCTCGTTATTGAGGCAGTAAACTCAGACTTGAGTCAATCTCGTATAAATGTAGAAGCTAGTTTTCGTGACAATACTGACACCGCAGAAGATGACCACATTGACTTAGAATGGTTTAGCCCTACTGAAGAATTACTTTGGTCTACTTTCTCACAACCTTTAAATCTTCCACTACACTTTAACACAACAGGTGAGACTGTAAAAGTTGTCAGGAAAGAGGACAAATCAATTCAAAATTTGGAATCTTTCTCCACTTCTCCACTCGTTCTGAGACAAGTGACACAACGGGTGCAAGTTGGTAGGCAAGTATTAGGATATTTGCGTGTTAGTCATCCGTGGTTTGAAGTTACAAAACCCAGTCGTCAGTTGATTTTTGATTTAGCACTGGGGACAGGATTAATGGTATTTTCTGTTGCAGCAAGTGGCTGGTTTCTTTCAGGTAAAGCGATGGAACCAGTACACGAATCCTATCAACGTCTCAAACAGTTTACCGCTGATGCTTCTCACGAATTAAGAAGTCCAATTACCTTGATTCAAACTAATGTGCAAGTTGCACTAACTGATTTGGAATTAGCTGAGTCAGAAGGTTTTATTCCATCCCACTATCGGCAACAATTAAAAGTGGTGGAACGCCTCACCCAACGTTTAGGTAAGTTAGTTAACGACTTACTCTTTTTAGCAAGACAAGATAGTGGTTTAATCAAAGAGATTTTTTCTCCTTGTCCTGTTGATGCTTTGTTAATAGAAGTCGTTGAAGAACAACAACTGTTAGCGACAGAAAAAAAGATTACCCTCTCTCTAGATTTGATTGACCCTCCTGTTTGCGAAACTGATCCTGAATTACTGGATAATTGGTTTACAGTTGTTGGCAACTGGGATCAGCTGATACGACTGTTTACAAATTTGATCAGCAATGCCTTACAATATACTCCCCCTCAAGGACGCGTGAATGTGGAATTAGCACGTATTGAGGTGACAAATGGTGTTTCTGGACTGCGTTACAACTCTCCACAGTTACTCTTTAAGGTAAAGGATACTGGAATTGGTATCCCTACCGAGGCGCTACCCCATTTGTTTGACCGTTTTTACCGAGTTGATCCAGCACGTACTCACACAACCGAAAGTATCGTAACACGAAGTACAACTGGCTCAACTGGATCAGGATTGGGGCTGGCGATCGCTCAAGCTATAGTTAAAAACCACCAAGGTCAAATTCAAATAGAAAGTCGTCAAGGCACGGGCACTATTGTCACTGTTATTTTACCCGTTACTTTGGATTCTTAACAAATATTTCTTGTGATAGATTTAAGGGTGCTTCCTGTGACAGATGCATAGAAGTATCTTTAGCTAATAAGTTAATGGCAATGCTTGATGAAGTGAGCAAAAAAATCTAGCAATTTGACATGACTACTTCTGAGACATTTCTAAGTAGTTTTACAAATTGCTAGATTTCTTTTGGAAAAATTCGCTTTTAGCATCAATCATTATATAAAAACTCATGTTTTGAGGAGGATGAATGACAAATACTCCAAAATCTGTAGATGAAAACCAATCATCTCCTATCGCTTCAAAAGATATCCCTTTTTTAGAGAAGGTAAAGGCTAAAGGTAACCTAGAGGATATCTATGACGCGAGGGACTTTACTGAAATCGTTTTCCGTGTAATGCGTGACCTGATGACCACGGAAGCTGCAGATCGAGTTGCTGAAGAACTAGAAGGTAAGCCAGCTGAAATCAGTGATGACAAAGCGCTGCAAAATGATATTGTAGAGCTTTGGAAAGATACAAATCCAATTGTGGGTTTCTTGAGTCGTGTTCGCCCACCTTGGCAAGGTCCTGGTATTTTTAAAATTGATTCCGACCGCTTTTTATTCCGAGTCGCAAATGAAGGTGGATTACCACCCAATGTAGACCGAGAACAGGCTGTTAAGGCTGTATTCTCTGCAACGAAAGACGAATTATCTCAAGAAAGAATTCAGGAAATTGCAAGTTGGTTACCTGATAAGGTTCGCCAACTCTGGGAAGAAGCATAACAAATTCAAAAGTTATTAGGAGTTAAGAATTAGGAGTAAAATTCCAATTCTTGGCTCCTTATTTATGACTTAATACCAAGTTGTTTTCTAATATGTCATTCTGACCGGAGGGAAGAATCTCTAACCAGTCAATTATCAGTTACCAGTTATCAATTATCGATTTGATAATTGCTCATTGTTCATTGTTCATTGATTCTTGACAATTCAAGCATTTTTGCAAAAAGTCTAATATAATACGGTTCTGTTTTCTTACGAAAGCGCTAAAGAGTAATAACTAAACTTCTGATTTCATTTCATCAATCTCAAATAAAGAAACTAGAACCCCGGTAATCGGAATAGAAATAAAAAGTCCCAATAGACCTGCAACTTTAGCTCCAACAAGTAAAGCAAAGAAAACAACAACCGGATTAAGATTGAGAGCACCTTGCATAATTCGAGGCGTAATTAAGTTATCTTGTATTTGTTGAAGTATGATGCAAGCTACCAAGACTTTAAACGCCATCCAAACACTTTGTGATAACACAATTAGAGTAATGACACTAATTCCTAATGTAGCTCCAATACCAGGAATGATGTCTAGTATTCCGACAATAAATGATAATATCAATCCAAAAGGTACTTTTAATATCAAGAAAACAAGAAAAGTTGAAGATGTTAAAAATAAAGTTAATATCAACTGACCTCGAAAAAAGCCTAAGAAGTTGCGCTTGATTATATTTGTAAATCTATCTCGTCGTTTCTGTGGTACTGTTTTGATCAATAAATACCAAAGCTTTTCGCCATCTAATAACAGAAAAAAAGCGACGACTGCAATCAAGATAAAAGTCACAAAATTAGTAATCATGCTTTGGAATATATTTAAACTATTAACAAGTATAGATATAGCTTGATTACGTAATTGTTCTTCAATGACGCTTAAATCTATTGGTAAATTACGTTTACGAAATAAATTCTCAATTTGCTCTATTAATGGTATTAAAGAGTTTAAGAATGCGGTGAAGCTGTCAATTAATTGTTGTCCTTGAGATAAAACTGCTAAGCCTACAGTAATTGTCAAACCACCAAGAAGTATTATGCTTAATAAAAAAACAACAATAACAGCTACACCATGTGGTAGAAAAGGTCGCAGCCATTGTACAGGATAACTCAACAAAAAAGCTAAAATTGCAGCAAATGTAAAAACAACAATAACTGATTGAAAATACTCTATAAGCAGTACAATTGCGCATCCAGAAGCAACTAAGAGCAAAAAACGAACTAACGTCACATTGTTCAGGCGATACCAAAAATTGTTGCCATCAAAACCACTCATATATTTTTCAGAAAAGCCTAATTAAGGTCAATTAAATCCAGCAGTGTAGAACTATCAAGTTAAATTTCAGATTTTATATTAGGTTTTGTGGTCTCTTTACCAAGTATAGAGATACAAAAAATCTACTGGTTTTCAGATAATGAGTGACAATTATCAACATCCATGAATGATTCAAAATCTAAAATTTAAAATTGATGGTTTTAAATTGACACAAATCTACTGGCTCTCGCCACTTCCTTCAAGCATATCCTTAGCATATCCTTAAGGATATTTTCAGGCTCTTCCAAATTATCGTCCCAAATCGTGGAGCATGTTAATTGCTGCTGTACACTCTTGCGTTAACGCCTCCAATTCCTCTTTCTCATCAGAATTGGGAGCATCAATCAATTTGCCGATTCGCACTGTCACTGGAACTGGACGAGGAATCGAACCTTGTTGTTCAATCGCCTGAGTTCCCCACAAACATATGGGCAAAAGTGGAACTTTTGCTTTAGCAGCAATCAGCGCTGCACCTCTTTTAGGATCTGTAATGCGTCCATCCGGAGTACGTGTTCCTTGCAAAAAAATACCCACAGCCCAGCCATCATCAAGATACTTCATCGCAGCACGGATAGCAGTGCGATCGGCACTTCCTCGACTCACAGGATAAGCACCGTATAACTGAATTGCTTTGTTCAAAACTGGAATTTTAAACAGTTCTTCCTTTGCCATATAGGCAACTGGACGACGTACGCAATTAGAAACAATGGGTGGATCATAGTTACTCGCATGATTACTAACAACCACTAATGGTCCAGTTTGAGGGACATTTTCAGCACCATAAATCCGTCCTTTAAAGTAAACGTGAAACATGGGACTGACCACTGACCACTTAAAAGCGTGGTAAAGTAACAAACTTACAGACGGTTCACGGCTTTGAGACATGGTGAAGTGGAAGGGGAGATGAGGAGTGAAGGAAGGAGGGAGTCAAGGAGTAACAAAGGAAGATAAACAGATGAATTTATCTTCCCTGTCTTTTCCTATATCCCTTAGTTTGCCAGTACCTTTAAATCAGCCACACCGCTGATATTTTCTAAGATTAAATCACAGCAAGTACGTTTAATTAAACCAGTTAGCACATTACCAGGACCAACTTCTACGACTCGCTCAATACCATTTTCTGGTAATGCTAGTGAAATTTCTCGCCATCGCACTCCTCCAGTCATTTGTTGGATTAAACGTTTTTTTAAAACAGCCGCATCAACAGTGGAAACTGGTTCTACGTTTGATAAAACTGGCACAAAAGCTTGGTGAAATTCGACAGATTCTAAAATATCTTGGAATTCAGTAGCAGCCGCTGCCATTAGAGGTGAGTGAAATGCTCCAGACACATTCAGAGGTTTAGCACGCTTTGCCTTCACTCGTGATATTACGGCTTCTACTGCTGTGGGCGTGCCTGATATAACCACTTGAGCCGGACTATTGTCGTTTGCTACCACCGCGTCTGGAGTTTCAGCAATGACTTTTTCTAACAGTTCGCGATCAAAGTTCATTAAAGCTACCATCGTACCACCTACGCTACTTTCCATGAGTTCGGCACGACGCTTTACCAAGCGCAA
Organism: Brasilonema sp. UFV-L1; assembly: GCF_012912105.1. Lineage (GTDB taxonomy): Bacteria > Cyanobacteriota > Cyanobacteriia > Cyanobacteriales > Nostocaceae > Brasilonema. Next base: position 5,262 of record NZ_QMEA01000027.1, on the reverse strand, counting down.
CCCAACAGACCATTCGAGTACGCCAGCCACATACAGGGCAACATATTCTCCTAAGCTGTGACCTGCAACTAAATTCGGTTTTTCTTTTTCTCGTAAAATATCAGCAAGAATGCTTTCTACAACGTATAAACAAGGCTGCGTATACAGAGTGTGCGATAGCTTTTCGGCATTGTTCTGACAGATTTCAATCACAGACCAGCCTAATATGTCTTCGGCTTGAGCAAATTTTTTTTGCGTAGATGGCACATCTAGTAAGTCTATTCCCATTCCCTGAGACTGTGAACCTTGTCCAGGAAACACCCATGCAGTTTTAGTCATTGGTCATTAGTCATTGGTCATTATGAGGCAGTGCTCGAAAGCGGGTTTCATAGGCTACAAGAGCCAATGCGGACGCCACATGCAGCTTGATGGGAGACAAGGACTGCTCTACTTGGCTCGTCTTAGGGTCTCCCCAGGACGAGTATTTGGCGTCAGCTACCGTTAATTGGTCATTAATCAAGAGTTTCTCTGGCTTGACTTTTAACTATCTTCCCCACTGGAAGATGATTGCACCCCAGGTCAGTCCAGCACCAAAGCCAGAAGCAGCAATAATATCGCCCGTTTTGATTTTACCCTGCCGCACTGCTTCATCTAAAGCAAGAGGAATGGAAGCGGCAGAAGTGTTGCCGTAATTGGCGAGATTACTAATAACTTTGTGTTCTGGAATATTCAGGCGCACAGCAACAGCGTCGAGAATGCGCTGATTTGCCTGGTGCAATAAAAGCCAATCTATTTGGTCAACATTAAGGTTGGCGCGAAACAAAGCTTTGTCAATAACTTCTGGTACTTTTTGCACGGCAAAACGGTATACTTCTTTGCCGTTCATGGTGATGGGTTGGAAGTTACCTTTGCCAACATTGACGCCTTGAGTGAGTTCTATGGCTTCAGATGCATACGCAAGGTTCAGGCAGTTGTTCTGAGTTCCGTCGCTCCTGAGTTCAAATCCTAACAAGCAATCCTTTTGGTTTGCCTGTATGACCACAGCTCCTGCACCATCACCGAACAAAACACAAGTACGTCGATCCTGCCAATCTACCCAACGAGAGAGGACATCCGCTCCAACAAGCAGTACGTTTTGATAGACGCCAGTCCTGATGTATTGAGCGGCGGTAACTAGTCCAAACACAAACCCAGAACACGCTGCCGTTAAGTCAAAGGCTACCGCGTTGGTTGCTCCCAATTGGGCTTGAATTTGACAAGCACTGCCAAATAAATCATCAGGAGTAGAGGTCGCTAAGAGAATTAAATCCAACTCGTGTGGATAAATTCCAGCCATCGCGATCGCCTGCTGACTTGCAGCAGTCGCAAGCTCAGTGATACTTTCACTTGCTTTTGCCAATCGCCGTTGACGAATTCCTGTTCTTGTGGTAATCCATTCGTCTGATGTCTCAACCAGTTCTGTTAGTGCCTGGTTGTCCAGGAAGATTTCTGGTGCTTGTGACCCACTTCCTGTGATTGCGATTCCTAAATTTTGCACTCTGGCATCTCCAAAGCTATCAGCTTTTTGTCCTTTGTCAGATCCGTTCTGTTGGTAGAAGCCTGCCCTACGGGCATAGCTGGGTTCCGAACTAGTGTGCTCAAAGGAGGTACCCCTTGCACCGACAGTCGGGCATTTGCTCTTGGCAGTTCTTCATTGAGAGAACCCCAATCAAGAACTGCCTCACCAACGCAATGGCTCCTAATGACTAATGACCAATGATTATTGCTAACCACTCTCGCGCTGAATGCTTTGATATTGAGACTGAATTCTGTGCAAAACGCGGTTATCTACAGCTTCTTTTGCCATGCGAATTGCATTAAAAATCGAAGGTGCTTGGGAGCTACCATGACTAATAATGCAAATTCCATCAACGCCTAAAAGCAAGGCACCCCCATGTTCTGCATGATCCATGCGCTGCTTTATTCGCTTGAGGTTTGGTTTTAAAATTGCTGTCCCAATTTGACCGTGCAATCCTTGGGGTAATTCTTCCCGCAGAATCTGCAGCATGACTTCCCCAATCGCTTCGGCAAATTTTAATAACACGTTTCCCACAAACCCATCGCACACAATCACATCAAAGTGACCGGAAAGGACATCACGTCCTTCAGCATTGCCGATAAATGAAATCTGGGGGTTTTCACGCAGCAGTTGGTTAGCACGAACGGCTGCGTCGTTGCCTTTAGTGTCTTCTTCACCGATGTTCAACAAACCTACTTTGGGTTCTGGAATACCCAGTACATACTGTGTATAAATAGACCCCATAACAGCAAACTGCTCTAGAAACTTAGGACGGCAGTCTACGTTGGCACCGACATCCAGTATGAGTACTGGTTTACCTGCTACCATCGTCGGGAACACCGCACCAATTGCTGGACGGTCAATTCCTCGGAGTCGTCCCAAGCGGAGCAAAGCTGCTGCCATTGCTGCCCCAGAGTGACCTGCAGAAACCACAGCATCAGCCTGCTGAGTTTTGACCAAATCCATTGCGACGTTGATTGAAGCCTTGGGTTTGCGTCTGATGGCGCTTAAAGGCTCCTCGTCCATTGTGATCGTTCCTTCTGCAGGAACGATCTCTAGCTGCCCCAGATGAGTTTTTGGCGGCAGTTTGCTTTCTATTTGTTGGGGATCGCCCACTAATAAGACTTCTACACCCAATTCTTCTCGTGCTCGCAGTGAGCCAGCAACGATTTCACCGGGTGCGTGATCCCCTCCCATTGCATCAATTGCGATCCGTGCGCAAGTCGATCCCATTGCTCAGAGCTTTTAGAAACCTTACAAATTTTACCAGATGCCTCTACTGAAAGTAGTGGATATTCTGAATGAAGGCAAAAGTGATGAAGTCTAAATTATAAAATTTTCAAGCTTCATCCTAATTCCTTCACGTTTTCTTATGAATTCTGCCAAGCTCAACATAACATGAATTTCCTCCATAAAATGACGAGCAAAACTACGGCGTTGAGAATGAAATTTTATCGCTTTCACAAAAACGGCATTTTTGCAGTATAAAAAACACAGGCTTGCTTAAAATCAAAAAATTAGCCTGATTTCAGCGCTAACCTCAGAAAATGTTGGATAGACAAAAATGAGTCGCCTGACAGCAAGAACTAGATTCACCCATAGCACAAGATGACAACCCTCCATGCCCAAATATTATGAAGTGAAGGTTATACTTTCTACAAAAACTTCTTTATCTACCGCTTCATGAAAAAACTAAAAAATCTGCCAATCCTTCGGGTCTCGCCAGCTTTGTACGACAGTTGTTGCCTACCGAGGAGCCAGTCATCATCCGTGATATCCTTAGGGCGTTGGAAAACGCCAGTTTCTAGAATGGGTGGGAACTCCGGTGGATGAGCTCTCTTCCTATAGGACAGAGTGCTCGCACAAAGCAAACAGCACTCCCCTGATTAAGTTTTACCATTTCACATTCATTGGTGATATAAATCTTTTCTTTGCTGCTTTCTTGCTCAAGGCAAGAGAATTGTTTAATTCTGTCAACCTTAAAGTGAAATGGTATCAACAATCGCTTCTAAGCAGGCGTTGTTAACGCATCCGGTTAAGGATTCGCAGAAAATGGCATCTTTACATGTTTAAATTCAATGCTGCTTCCGCATGGCAAACTAGGGCGGTTATCATAACTCAATGCTTAATAGCAGGGAAGACTTGCATAATAATACACAAAACAACGTAGCACATTTTACAGAGGCAGTGAAGCATGCTGGAATTGTTTGGTTCAGGTTTGATTTCTATTTGGTTAGAAATGGCAGGAGTTAATGTCAAGCCTATAGATGCTTTGGATATCTTAGCTTGGCAAGGTAGCCCCGGCCTAGTTCTTGCCGCCGATCCAAATCCAGCTGGGGCAAGTACAGTGTTGGAATATCTTAAGGGACTACAAACATTAAAATTAGTGGCACCCAATCAAATCCAGAGCCAGGGAATTTGGATACAATCAGGACCGATGCTTATGGCTAATCACGAAGGCACGACTCCTCTACCGGCTGCTTCCTTAACCAAAGTTGCTACCTCACTCGTTGCTTTAAAGAATTTTGGTCCAGATCACCAATTTCAAACTTTGGTCAGTGCTACAGGACCGTTGCATAATGGAGTCTTACAGGGTGATTTAGTGATTACAGGTGGTGGTGATCCGTTGTTTGTTTCGGAGGAAGTGATTGCCATTGGTAATAGTCTCAATAAGATTGGCATTAAGCGAGTTACAGGAAATTTGGTGATTACTGGCAATTTTGCCATGAATTTCCAACGTCATCCACTGCTAGCAGGTCAAATACTCAAGCAAGCCTTGAATTCTGCAACTTGGTCCCGTGGAGTCACTTTCCAACACTCGCTGATGCCGAAAGGAACTCCTAAGCCTCAAATTGTCATTGCTGGGGGAGTCAAAGTCCAAGCACAAGCAAATCCCCAACAGACCTTGCTACTGCGTCACTACTCGTTACCCTTAAAACAAATTATCAGGGAAATGAACGTCTTCAGTAACAATGAAATGGCTCAGATGCTAGCAGATGCTGTGGGAGGAGCGCAAGTTGTGCAATCAACCGCTGCTAGACTTGCAAGAGTACCACACTCAGAAATTCAGTTAATCAACGGTTCAGGGTTAGGGCAGGAAAATCGCATTTCTCCCAGAGCAGTTTGTGCTATGTTTATGGCGATTCAACAAGAAGCACTTACCTATCAGTTGACATTAGCGGACTTGTTTCCCGTCTCAGGGATAGACAATCGTGGAACGATGCACTCCAGACACTTACCTACTGCTACAATCATGAAAACTGGGACTCTGCGAGATGTCAGTGCTTTAGCAGGAGTCGTACCTACACGCGATCGCGGTTTGGTCTGGTATGCCATCATTAACCGTGGTACAAACATTGGAGCTTTACGCGCTGGACAAGACCAATTGTTGCAACGTTTGGTGCAGCAATTACAAGTTGCAACAGGTGTCCCTGCGTCTCTTATTCCCCACATCACTACTAGCACAATACCTCAATTAGGCGCAGCTAATCGTAATGAGATGTTATACGGAGGCTAGTAAAAAATTCACGCATTCAAAATTCACGCATTCAAAAAGAAGAAATGAGCGTGCTGGTAAGTATTTGCTTATTAACCAATCAATTATCAGTTACCAGTTACCAGTTACCAGTTACCAGTTTGAAGAAGAATTCAGCAATTGGTGCAATTCTTGATTCAGAAGAAATAAATAAAGAATTGCGACTCCTGACCGGAGGCGGAGCTTTCCT
>NZ_QMEA01000279.1 GCF_012912105.1 Brasilonema sp. UFV-L1 | reverse complement strand
CCCCACCCCTTAATCCCCTCCCCTTAGTAAGGGGAGGGGCGGTTTTGGCGTCAGACAAAACCGGGGTGGGGTTATGCGACAATTGTGGGCGATTATAATTATTAAAAGGAATATTAAAAGGAAAAAAACTCAGGGGTGAGAGAGTGAGAATATAAGCTAAATATATGCCCAAGAAAATTAGAAAATTAAAAAGAACAAGAATGAATTATCATTACACCATCATTATTCAGTGATCTAATGAAGATAATTGTTTTGTTGTCAGTTTTCCCGAATGGGGAGAGTTTTGCCATACCCACGGAGAGACTTACGAAGAAGCGCTCAAAAACGCTCAAGAAGTGCTAGAAATGTTAATTGAAACATCATTAGAAAATAACGAACCTCTGCCAGAACCTCAAACGCTAGCAAAATCCTGGACAGTAGCATAGAAGTATAATTAGCAAAAAGAAGAGATACGCGCTATGAATACACCTACCCAAACAACAAAAGTATACGACGAAATTATAGACTTCATTGCTACTGGAACCACTCCCCAAAGCGTCGTCGATTTTCAACTTTCAGATTCAGCAAAAGACCATTTAGAAGACTTAGTGTATAAACACAAAATGGGGGAACTAACACCAGAGGAAAAACGAGAATTAGATCATTTCCTCACGCTAGAGCATATAATGCGATTAGCAAAAGCGCGAGCTTATAAGTATATTAGTGCTGAGTAAGTATTAAAAGTGTCTCGTCCTTACGTTAATTCAGAACTTCGGCGTTTAGTTGCAGCTCGTGCTGACTATCTGTGTGAGTACTGCCTTACTTTAGAAATAGAAACACCATCAGGTTGTCAAGTTGATCATATCATTAGCGTCAAACATGGTGGAGCGACAACAGAGGATAATCTCTGCTACGCCTGTGTTTTCTGCAATCTTCAAAAAGGAACTGATTTGGGTTCAATTAATTGGCGTACTGGAGAACTCGTCCGCTTCTTCAACCCACGTAGAGATTTTTGGGGAGATCACTTTCGACTAGATGAAGCTGTGATTCAACCGCTGACAGATATAGGAGAAGTCACAGTACGCATTCTAGATTTTAACAGTAATGAGCGGATTCCAGAACGGCAAGCTTTAATAGATGCAGGTAAGTATCCATCTGCTTCAGCATTACGACGCATAACGAAGTAGAACAAGTAGGGTAAAAGCGTCAGTATAAAAAGAGAATATTTTAATTTCTATCTAAAAGTCATGAGGGGTGAGTTCAGCATTAGACAAGATTGCACTCATTCAAAAAATCGTGAATGTCATTAGTCGCGAAACGCAGTGTAGCGTTAGCGCAGCGTGTCTGAAAGACATGGAATCTCACCAGATGTTTCGCTCCGCTCAACATGACAAATCAGGCATTTTTGCAATCTTGTCTATTCAACACTGCGGGAATCATAAAATTAGCAATTATTGCTACTTGATTCTTAGTGTTTATACGGTGAAATACAATGCTTCCCCAAAATATTAGCGCCACCCTTTCTCCAGAAGATATTCAACAAATCAAAGCAGCGCTTCAGACAGTTCAAAAAAAGATGCCTTTTCTGATTACTCTAAGTACAGAAGAACGGCACAAGTTATTTAAAATGGGCGATAAAAGTTTAGCGTTTGTCAACAATAGTATCACAGCTGCTGTGTCAAACCCCAACATTTTACCCGCCAGTTTTAACCTTGAGGAATTTGTTCGGGATTATCAATTAGCCGCGACACTCACAGAACTTTTAATTGCACTGCGGCAACTCAGTGAACAGGTAGATGATACTCTACTAGCAGTGGGTAGTGAAGCGATGAGCAGCGGTTTGCTGGTTTATGACTATGTCAAGACTGCGGCGAAAAAAACTCCTGGTTTAAAAAGTCTTTCTGAACAGCTAGGCGAACGCTTTAAAGCAATCAGAAGTAAATCTGTTAAACCTGCTTCTGATTCCTCAAGTTAGTCAAACGAGATATTTCTTCTCGTTGACGAGTCTTTAGGACTCATCCACGAGTCTTTAGGACTCATCCACGAGTCTTTAGGACTCGTCAGCGAGTCTTTAGGACTCATCCACGAGTCTTTAGGACTCATCCATGAGTCTTTAGGACTCATCCACGAGTCTTTAGGACTCGTCAGCGAGTCTTTAGGACTCATCCACGAGTCTTTAGGACTCATCCATGAGTCTTTAGGACTCATCCACGAGTCTTTAGGAC
>NZ_QMEA01000278.1 GCF_012912105.1 Brasilonema sp. UFV-L1 | reverse complement strand
TATACAAGCTTTTTCAGACTATTTAGTACATTTGCACCGGGGGAAGTTCAGATTAAGGGATTCAAGCCCCAGATCGCCGCGCACTCCATAGCGGCGCTACGCGAGCCACGTTGTGGGGTAATTGTTTATTGATCATTGATTCTTGACTAACTTTTAACAGATGCTCCTGAACGTCTTGTAGAATTGAAATGGCATGTTGGAAAAATCAATGCTAAAGGTGCAAAAAGAAACTTCTAAGGAGTAGTGTTTAGGGTACAGATGCTAACTTGGGACGCTAACCTTTACTTGCAATTTGCCAATGAACGCACGCAGCCGTCATTAGATTTGGTTGCACGCATAGCCGTTTCTCATCCTCAACGGATTATCGATTTGGGATGCGGGCCAGGGAACAGCACCCAAATACTTCGCCGACACTGGTCAAAAGCGGACATCATCGGACTTGATAACTCACCAGAAATGATTGCCGCTGCTTCGATTGCTTATGCAGAAGGAAAATGGGTTTTGGCAGATGTTGCCACTTGGACGGCTGACGCTCCATTTGACATTGTTTTTTCTAATGCTACCTTACACTGGGTGCCAAATCACGCCGCGCTGTTTCCACACCTTTTGGAACAGGTTGCTCCTCATGGAGTTTTAGCAGTACAGATGCCCGTGCATTTTCAGTCGCCTGTTCATCAACTCATGTATGAAATTGCGGATGATCCGGCATGGCGACAAAAGATGCACAGCGCAAAAAAGGCATTGGTGAATGAAAAGCCGTCTTTCTATTACGACCTGCTGCAACCTAAAGTCTCACGAATCGACATCTGGGAAACAGAATATAACCACATCATGGACAGTCCAGATGCAATTGTGCAATGGATAAGTGGTACTGGTCTGCGTCCGTTTCTCGAAGCGTTGGAATTGGAGGAGCAAAAGCTTCAATTTCAAGAAATGCTACGTGCTGGTGTGGCGCGAGCGTATCCTCGACAAAAGGATGGTCGCATATTATTTCCTTTTCGTCGGCTCTTCATTGTTGCTTATCGCTAAACGATGCCTGAGCTTTGTATTCATTGGGTCTATCTGACACAAGTGTACACTGAAAATTTGTCACTATTTCAACGCTGTTTGATATGCGATCTGCAAAGCAGCGCAGCAGCGTTAGCTACGGCCCCCTAAGGGGCTAGCTATCGCCTGAATTGTCGATAAAGGAACTTCAGCAAAATACTGTCGCTGAAATTGTTCTTCCCGAACAGCGGCTAAAAATTTTTTCACAGCAGCTTGTGCTAAAGTTTGTTCAATGGTAGACTGCTGAATGAATACCAACATACGGTCTTGACGTGAGATTTGGAAACCCAAATATCTCAAAGCTCTTAATCCTAAAAGTAAAGCTTGGTCAGTGATACCCAATTTTTCCAATAACTGAACACGGGTCACAGGTTGATTTGTGCGACTGAGATATTTGGCAATTCCTACAAGAGTGAGCCAGATTTGTTCTGGTGGTTTGGGATTTGGTTTACACCAAGCCAGTGCTAGGGGTTGTTGGTTGTGAAGCGATCGCCTCAAATGCGCACGTAAATCATCCCAACTTGTCGGACACTCTTTGAGGACAAGCGGAGGAGTCGGGAGTTGAAAATCAGGAGTTGGAATATTGCGCCAGTCGATGATAAATGTTTGAGATGACGATGCTAGTGGTGAGTTCATCCGGGAACGTACAGCTATCAATCGGATTTCGTAGCGTTTTTTAAAAGTGTTGTAGTCCAGTTCAGCAATGCAGTCACACCTTCCTAAAGGTAATTCATCTTTATAATGTCCCCACCAAACCCCAGGAAAAGGACTTCTTGTTGACTCATCCCGAATATCAAACTCAGCTTTAATGTACTGTACCTTCTTCCCCTGCCAATCTTGCTGATTGCGATGCCAAGCATTTTCAAACCAGCAGTTTTGAATCAACAGTTTCGGAACTGGGTTCCCCATTCCACAAGGTTCTAGCAGCTTCAATTCCAAAAATAAATTTTTCCCCAAGTCTGCTACCGTTACAGCTAAGTCAGCTTGTACAGTTGGTGTTAAGATTGTTCCTCTCAAAGATTGACGGAACCTCTGGTTAATTGCTTCTGTAAATAAAGGTATGTTCTCTACTGGAAGACTTAACCCTGCTGCATAAGGATGTCCACCAAATCGATGCAACAAATGTGCTTGGTCTTTCACTAATTGATATAAATCAACCGAGTTAATCGAACGCGCCGAACCCCGTGCAAGAGGAGGAGGGGGAGATGGGGAAGATGGGG
>NZ_QMEA01000277.1 GCF_012912105.1 Brasilonema sp. UFV-L1 | reverse complement strand
TGAGCTTCACCTAGCTAAAACTGGCTTTGTTTGACCGACTTTTGCAAGAGGTCTAATGAAAGAATCTGTTTTTGAAGCGCATTAATCGGTGTGATGAAGATGGTAGAATCAGGGAGAAAATAGAGAGTTAAATTACAAAAAGCCTTAAGCATTTGTTCAGCAGATGGGCGGTCAGTTTTTCGCTTTGGATTGCCGTCATAAAGACCAGCCAAAGATTGTTGAGTTTGCTGAAGAGCCAACCGAACTACAAACTCCATCAGGGTAAATACGCGCAAAGCTATGTTCAACACGAACATCAAGCCAGTGATTCGGTATTGGTTTTGAAAGTAAATGGGTAGGGCTGGCAAAGAACCCCTTTTAAAACGGTGAAAACCGCGTTCCAAAAGCCATTCATCTCGATAATACATGACGGCTTGTGGTAAGGTCAGTTTAGTAGGTGACGCATTGGTAACGTACAATCGCCATCCAGCTAAGGTTTCTGAAAGCTTAATCGTGTCATCAATCTGTTGAATATGAAGCTGAACAGATATGCTAGTGACTTCCTCAGTCGGAGAGTTTTTTGATGGTCTCCCTCGTCCGATATGGCGAGTTTGTTTAGTGACAACTTCTGTAACCTGGGTTGAGAAGAAATCGTTGACACGATAGCGCTTGAGAATGTTTTCGACTTTATGGCTGAGTTGCTCGCGATCATCTGATGGTTTTGCTGCTAATTTCTTGAGAGCAGCCATCGCAGTATTGATGCGTTGCTGTTGACCACGGATGACAGATGCTGCAAGGCTTTGAGAATAAACTACCAAATAGCGTTCGTGCCAACGCACCCACTTGTTGGTCTGTGGATTTAACCACAACTTCCCTAACTCTACTTCAAAACCCTTCCCGACAGCAGGTTCCTGCTCATCCTGACGAGGTAAACGAATTTCCACTCTCTCTGCTGGTGGGTCGAGCACCCATTGTTTTAGTTGTTGGGGATGTTGCCCATTCATGGCTACAGGTACGCAATAAATTCCTCCATTTGCTGCAATAGTGGCGCGAGTTGCAATGGCCCCTGCTTTACAATCGGCGATGAAGACAAACTTTTTGTGTCCAATCACTTTTACCATTTTTTGCCATGTTGGTAAATATAATGGGTCATCGGCTCCATTACCTTCAAGGGTAGCACTAACTAATGGCATTCCCATTGGGTCAAGGGTTGCCAGTAATTGACGGTATTGCAACAAATCAGGACGTTTATCTTTGGAGTAGCCGTAACGTAGTAGGTTTTCTTCTGATGGTTCTCCCTGTTGATGATTCACGCTAAAACTGCTTGTATCACTTCGTACTACTTCTGTAGGTAGTTCGTAAGCACGAATTAGATGTCGTCCTAACTTTACCTCTATTTCCTGCCTTGCCTCTGACTGCAAGCCTAACTCTTCTACTACCTTTGCCAATCGGTCGTCACTGCAATCTTTTTCCCCTATCGACCACCCCGTACTTAACTCTAAAATCTGTCGATGTGCCTGTACCCAAGATTCCACAGCACACAACCGATGGTCTGACTGAGTGATTATATATGTCAATAACAATACACTCAATTGACCGTAGTTCAAGCCTTTGTGGTTTCCGTGTAGGGGACGAAGTTTTTGGTCAATACATTTGGCTATCTCCATTTTTTTTAGCCATTCCACTACCACGGGAATATCATCAATTCTCTCAGAATCAATTTTTACCTGTTCTTTTTCCATCATACGCACACCCCCTCCAGAATCTGTTTGACAGATTACAGGAATTTGGTGCATCATCAGCGATCGCCCGATTCCTTTCCCCTCAAACGATTAATTCCTCTTCGACTCTAAAAATCAGCGAACGTACAGTTCTGATTTCGTATGGAAGTAAAAAGGGCACTCGCTTTTTCGATTATTTGTACCTATCGAATAAAGAGCGCACCCCCGTTTGGTCACGCGGACAAGAGAACCAATTGCCTTTCCCATCACTATTTAGTTGAGGAATCAGCTTTGCTCCAGACATACTTTTGACAGGTTTTTTTAGCATCCCTGGCTTCCTGAGTTTTAGGCTTGACAAGGACAGGGTGGTCGCGCAATCTGTCGCACGCTACCTGAAGCCAAGTTTTCCAATCGCCGCCTTGCCACAACCGCACTGTCCCGTCCTCACCGCCACTAACAATCCTCTGCCCATCTGGGCTAATGGCGACAGACCATACACCACCCTGATGTCCGCGCCAGGGAGCACCGATGGGATTGCCCTTGCTGTCCCACAACCGCACTGTCCCGTCAATACCACCACTAACAATCGTCTGCCCATCGGGGCTGAAGGCGACAGACCATACACCACCTTGATGCCCGCGTCCGAGAGAGCCAAAGGCATTGCCCTTACTATCCCACAACCGTACTGTCCTATCAAGACCGCCACTAACAATCCTTTGACCATCAGGGCTGAAGGCGACGGATTTGACTTCATAACCCTCATGTCCGCGCCAGGGGGAACCGATGGGATTGCCCTTGCTGCCCCACAACCGCACTGTCCCGTCAATACCACCACTAACAATCGTCTGCCCATTAGGACTGAAGGCGACAGACCAGACACTACCCTGATGTCCGCGTCCGGGCGAGGCAGTGGCATTGCCTTGGCTGTCCCACAACCGCACCGTCCCGTCTCCACCGCCACTGACAATCTTCTGCCCATCGGGACTGAAGGCGATGGACTTGACACCACCCTGATGCCCACGTCCGGGGGAGCCAATGGGATTGCCCTCGCTGTCCCACAACCGCACCGTCCGTGCGATTCGTTGTTAACTGAATCTTGGTAACCAGTCCGTAAATAAGTTAACCAACCCTCCAAGGGTTGAACTCTGGAAGAGATGAGAGTGAAAACCTCTCCCCTTAAGCTCAAAGGTGACTCCTTATCTGCCCACAGCGAGCAAGCTCGGAATCTTGCAGACTGAAGCTGGGAACAGGGCGCAATCAGACGGCTGTTATGGGCTGACACTGGCGCTAACAGGGAGTGTACAAGATGAAACATAGCCTAGAAAAGCAACCTAGCGGTGAAGCAGGGCATAACTAAAAACCCTGACTTGGTTAGAGTAGAATTCTCGCTGATAATTGGTCGGATAAGCAGCAAAGAGCAAGAGAATCTAACGGTTGAAATGGCTACATCTGACGACACACAACAATCTAATCCAGGGAACGAATAAAAACGACTCTAGAGTTTTGGGGAGGTCGAACCCCAAATAGGTCAGACGAGAGACGGAACCCCCTAGAGACGGGTAGGATGCGGCGTAATTGCTGCAAGGTGTTTAGAAGATAATCAGATGAGAGTAGACTATGATTAGACACAGCAAAGATGCTAGTGAATTATGGAAAAAGTCACCTTGGAAAAGGTTTCGTAAGAACGTATTCCGGCTACAAACACGGTTATTTAATGCAGTTAGAACTGGTGACCTGAGTAAAGCTAGGTCTTTACAGAAACTGATTCTAAAATCCTTCTCAGCTAGAATGCTTGCAATTAGACAAGTAACTCAGCTAAACGCTGGAAAGAAAACAGCAGGAATTGACGGTAAAACCGCACTCACCTTTGAGGAACGATTTGAACTTGAACGGCTATTAATGACCAATTATCATAACTGGCATTCTAGCAAACTAAGGGCAATCCCAATCCCAAAGAAAGACGGAACAACCAGACTGCTAAAAATCCCTACTATTGCAGACAGAGCTTGGCAGTGTCTAGCTAAATACGCACTAGAACCAGCACACGAAGCAACCTTCCACGCCAGAAGCTACGGTTTCAGAACTGGACGCAGTGCACACGATGCACAAAAGTACATTTTTTCAAACCTAAGGTCTAACAGCGACGGAATCAATAAAAGAGTCATAGAGCTTGATATTGAAAAATGCTTCGACAGGATAAGCCACACCTCTATCATGGAAAAACTAATAGCACCATCAAGCCTAAAAATAGGCATCTTTAGATGTCTAAAGGCTGGCGCTAACATTGAATTCCCTGAACAAGGAACGCCACAAGGCGGAGTAGGTGTGCTACGAAGCACTTAGTGGTATTGCTTACGGTCATTAGAAAATAGGAGGT
>NZ_QMEA01000276.1 GCF_012912105.1 Brasilonema sp. UFV-L1 | reverse complement strand
GTCAATTGCATACAAGCATTGATGACCTCAGTTCAGAAAAAGGCGTAGACTACACTAAACTACGAGATTTCCTAGCAGCAGGAAAGTGGAAAGAAGCTGACTATGAAACCTACCTAGTGATGCTGCAAGCTGTCGGACGCAAGGAAAATGACTACATTAGAGAGCAAGAACTATCAAACTTTCCCTGTACTGACCTGCGTACAATTGACCTACTGTGGGTAAAATATAGCAATGGACGCTTTGGCTTCAGCGTTCAAAAGAAAATTTACCTTTTGGTCGGTGGCAAGCCGGACGACAAGATAAATGTAGAAACTTACAAAAAATTAGGCGATCGCCTGGGATGGAGAGTACAAGAAAACTGGATCTCTTATAAGAGAGTCAGATTTGATATAACATCTCCAGAAGGACACCTCCCCACATTAGCTATGGGTGTGGGCGTTGATGGATTGGGTGTGTTTGGTGTGGTGGTAGAGGGGAGTTGTTGTCTCTTCTCTCGCATCGAGACTTGTAAAACGAACAATGAGCAATGAACAGTACACAGTACACAGTAAACAGTGAAGGAGTCAGGAGTCAGGAGGAGCCAGTGCGGTGGACGGGTTCGGTCAGGCTACAGCAACTGCCGTTCAGAAGTCGGAATTCTTTATTTCTTCCTTGGTGAATACTGTATTCAGCAATTCTGAATTCTTCAAACTGGTAACTGATAACTGATAACTGATAACTGATAATTGAAAGGATAAGCGAAGAAGCAGACAGCCTCAATGACCAGCAAGTTGATTCTCATCATTGATGATGAATATGATATTCGTGCAGTGGCTGAACTTGCTCTCAAAGCAGTTGGAGGTTGGCAAGTATCGACAGCTGTTTCCGGGAGTGAGGGTTTGACTAAAGCTGCTGCTGAACAACCAGATGTTATTTTGCTGGATGTGATGATCCCTGATATGGATGGAATTGCCACCTTAAGGGCTTTACAAGCTAATCCTGTTACCTATTCTATCCCCGTAATTTTATTGACTGCTAAAGTGCAAGCCGCTGAAGAACACCGATTTGCCCAACTGGGAGTGCGAGCCATTATTACCAAACCATTCAAAGCCATGAAGCTGCCCGGACAAATTGCAGCGGCTTTAGGCTGGAACGATTAATTGATATCTTGCTCCACTACGAGTAAATCACTAATACTTGTATTAAATAGTGTTTAAATTTACTAATTTAAATTTACTAAAAATTCCCTTCTTCTCCCAACTCTTCCCACTCCCCGAACTCTCTGAGGTGACGCTTATTTTACCAGGTGTCATGAGTTACCCGATCTAAATCAAGCCATTGACCGTTACCCTTTGACAGTTACACCTGATACTCCGCTCGTTGATGTCATTAACTTAATGAGCCAGGTGCAAGACAGTGGTTGCGCTGCTGATAGCTTAAATTCCTCACTTGACTCAGGAGAATTTCGTCAGGAACGAGCTAGTTGTGTATTGGTAGTAGAGGGTACACAATTAGTAGGAATATTTACGGAGGGGGATGTCGTTCGGCTGGTTGCCAGTGGAATGGACTTTTCTGGGATCACAATCGCTGTTGTGATGGTTCAGCCTGTTGTTACCTTAAAGCAATCCCAGGCTGAAAATGTCTTCGCTGTTTTATCGCTCATGCAACAGCACAAAATTTATCATATCCCTATATTAAATCAGCACGAGGAATTAGTAGGAATCGTCACGCAAACAAATCTGCTACAAGCGTTTGATTGTGTGAAAACATTTGGCGTTGCAGCTTTACAGCAACAGCAACAAGCAAGACGGGTTGAGCAACAATCAATTGAACTCATTCAAGTGAACCAGGAATTGCAAGAAGCGCTGGTGGAAGAAGTACAAATTGTTGAAGAGGAACTGCGAGAGCAAAACGAAGAGTTAGCTAGCACTCGTCAGGAAATAGAGTTAGAGCGCCAACGTTACCAGGATTTGTTCGATTTTGCCCCAGAAGCGTATGTGATAACCGATATTGCCGGAAAGATTCAACAGGCAAACCAAGCAGCAGCCACTTTACTGTGTGTGCCTCAAAACCGTTTGGTAGGTAAACCCCTGGTTATCTTTATTGCCAAATCAGACCGCAAGACCTTTCGTACTCAATTATCGCAGTTGCAGCAAAAGCAGAACTGGGAAGTTTACTTCCAGCCACGGAAAGGCACGCCTTTTCCAGCAGCGATCGCCGTGACTAGTATGCATAACTCACAAGGTCAACGAGTAGGCTTACGCTGGCTCATCCGCGATATTACCTATTTCGGAGAGAAGGCTGGCGCTATAATCTCTGATTTAGCGTCCAGATG
>NZ_QMEA01000275.1 GCF_012912105.1 Brasilonema sp. UFV-L1 | reverse complement strand
AGTGGGGGAAGTGGAGGGAGTGGGGGAAGTATCTTCTCCCCATACTTCTCCGACCTCCCTTACTCCTCCTACTCTCGCTTAGTAGTAAGTGCCTACTTTGCGATGACGAACAGCTGTGAGTCCATCTGGTTTGGAGACTCGACCGTCTTGAACAGTACAATATAGAAGCCAGTGGTCGCTGCATTCGATGCTGCTCACAACTTCGCATTCCATATAGGCTAGAGCGTCTGTGAGAATAGGAGAACCATTTTTGGCTGTTTGGGTTTTGACGCCAGCAAATCTATCTGCACCAGGAAGCAAACGCTTGAGGAAGTGTTTCTTTAATTCTTGATAATTTCCTTCTTCCAAAACGTTAAGGACGAACTTATCACCCACTTGCATTAAAGAATCTATTGCACGATCGCGAGCAACAGCAACTGTAAATCCTAAAGGTTGCAAGCTAGCTTGAGCTACCCAGGAAGCGAGCATTGTGCCTTGGACATCACCCTTTTGAGCTGTGATAATATACAATCCATTGCTAATCCGACCCAGCGCTTTTTCTAAGTTTGCGTCGATGGACTTGATTTGCTTGATGTTGCGTTCGCGAGCAAGCAATTGTCCTAAGTCCATACCTGCTTCTTCACACAGCTGGTAAGTAGCTGTGCTGGGAGTTTCTTTAATGCGGATTGCTGGGAAGGCTTCCTTAATACCAAGATCGAGAAATCTTCTACGAAGTGGATCAATGGGTTCATCATCCCCGCCGTAGCACTCAAATAATCCAACGACTTGCTTCTTGACGACGGCTAAAAGCGAACTGATACCAGCATGAGCCGCAACATTAGCACTTGGGGGCATACCAATAATTATTCCAGCCGCCCGACCCGCGAGTTCTTGAATTTCTTGGATTTCAGCGCTGGTGAGATCCATGATTTCGATACCAAGCCCAGCTTTTTGGATACCTTCAGCAATTGCTCGGGCAAGACGCTCACTGTGTCCGTAATCGGAGACATAATATAAGGCGACTATTGTTTCTGCCTTGGCTTGTCTTTGACTCCAAGCTTGGTAACATTCCCTGAGAATATCAAGATGGTGGTAAAGTAGAGGTCCGTGTCCGTTGGCGATAATTTTAATTTTCCCAAGTTCGCCCATTTTCTTCATAGCATTCAGCAAGGAACGGGCATTGGGACCCATCAAGCAGTCGTAGTAAAATTTGAAGTCTGGTTCAATCGCTTCTAGGTTGATGTCAAAGGTATCATCGCTGCAATAATGCATTCCAAAGGCATCGCAAGTATAGAGAGTTTGGGTTTTGCGGTCGAAGCTAAATATCGTATCAGGCCAGTGTAAGTTAGGCGCACTTACGAATTCTATCTCGTGTCCTTGACCTAAATCTACGCGATCGCCACTTTTGACAATCCGCTTAGAAAACGGATCGTGTACCAGATTTTCCAAAAACTGAAGTGCAACTTTTGATGCTAAGACGGTTGCTCTTGGAGCTAACTGGAGAACATCTTCAACTAAGCCGCTGTGATCTGGCTCTGTGTGGCTGACAATAATGTAATCAATTGCTTTCGGGTTTATAAGACTTTTGAGCGTATTTAAATACAGGTCGCGAAACTTGGTGTGAGAGGTGTCAACGAGAACAACCCTGTCACCTTTGATGAGATATGAGTTGTATGTCGTACCGTTTTGTAATCCGAATTCTATATCAAAGCGATCGCGGTCCCAATCAAGACAGCGAATCGCCGTTGTATTAGGAGCTATTTCAACAGTTTGTACAGTTAGCCGTTTTTGGACGTTCTCTGCGAGCGCTACCATTCGTCGCCTCCGGGCACAAATTATCAGTCTTCTTTTCTGCCTCTATTTTGCTCATAAATATTTTTGTAAAGTTGTCACAAATTTTATTTTTTAAAAAAATCAAGATGTAGTTAAAATTGCTATATATTGGCGTTTTTTTTTACTTCAAAATTGTTATTCAAGCTCTTTTCAATGAAGCGATAATTATAGCATAAAAAAGCTGATTTAGGGAATTATTTTACTTACAAATTGTGATCAAAATTATCTTCGTGTTAACTAGTTTGTAGCAAGAAGCATAAATTTTGCAACCGTTGTGTTTAACCGTTATCAGTTATCAGTTATCAGCCAATACGGTTGCTGTTAGGGCTGAACGATATGAATTTCCAGGTGTAGAGACGTTGCATGCAACGTCTCTTGCATTGGTTGACGCTAGATCAATTTTCTTAACTGAACCGTATTGAGTTAAGCTGTTCCACATTTAATTTGCATATTTTGGATTGTCTCTTAAAAAGCTCAATTCCTGAGGCAGCGCGTTGGAGAGCCAGTACTTGATGAGTGTCTCCCGACAG
>NZ_QMEA01000274.1 GCF_012912105.1 Brasilonema sp. UFV-L1 | reverse complement strand
GGATAGGGGCAGAGATTGGTTGTAGAATTTGAGTGCTTGTTGCTTTTGTCCTAAAGCGTCGTAGACTCCACCGATGTTATTGAGGGTTCTTGCTTCGCCTGTGCGATCGCCGACAGCGCGGAATAGGGGCAGTGATTGGTTGTAGAATTTGAGTGCTTCTTGAAGCTCACCAATGCTTTGGAAGTTAAAACCAAGCCCAACCAGTGCAGTTGCTTCAAGTTTTTTATCTTTGAGTTCTGTTGCAATAGTTAAAACTTGCTGCAATGTTTGTATTGCTTGTTGGTGTTGCTGCTGCTGTGTCTGTTGTATCGCTTGCTTTAATAATCGTTCGGCTTGTTGAGTTTGAGAGTTTTGAGTCTGTCCCCAACTAGGTTGAACCATAAGCAACGCGGAAACAGGAGTTATGCACACACCCAAAACCAGTAGAGGGCTGATAATTTTTTTCATACAACCAACTCATATCAATTCGCTCTAGTGTTAATAGCTACGGTGTACACACAAGTCATCGAATTACCCACTCATCCGGTGCAAAACCTCACCCTGCCCTATCGGGCATCCCTCTCCTTAGTAAGGAGAGGGAAAGATTTTAGCGAAGCTAAAAGCGAGGGTGAGGTTTTGAGCGAGGTGTGTGTACACCGTAGCCGGAGTTCACCAGAGGGAAAGATTTTAGCGAAGCTAAAAGCGAGGGTGAGGTTTTAAGTCAGATGTGTGTACACCGTAGGGTTGGGCAAACCCTTGACAAGGATGGACAACCCTTGTATTTTGGCGGCGTATCCTTTCAACTAGTTTTACCCAAATTCTTGGGTAGAGCCGCAAAAATACACCCAGATTTTCGGTTTTACGAGTAGACATTGTTAGTGGTTGTCCATCCAAGGCTCATGGAAAATGAAGCGGTGTTAATAAGGTGTGGCTCGAACAGACATCGTTTTTTGTTGCAGATTAAACTGCATTTCATCCACGACATACTGTCTATCTCTCGCTACTGACTGAATACCAAGCAGCCGCTCTGGAGAAACAACAGGTGGTTCCAAGTTTACCACTGCTTGACCCTGATTAGCGTTTTTTATTGTAAAAGTAGTGAATGGAAGAGCGTTCCAAGTGACTTGCTGACCTTTTGGACGATCTCGTTCACCGCGAATAATCTGCTGTCCATTGCTTCTGTAAACTGTCGCACTATTTCTAAAAACAACTTTTTCAACTTGTTTTAACGGAATCGAGAGAGTTTTGTCACTACGCTGCATTGATAATGTTTGTCCTGATGGATCAATTGCTGTCACTCGTCCACTGCGTGATTCACCCCCCTTAAGTGAGACATCTGCTAGTTCTGGTAACGCCACAGAAACTGCAACTGGCTGCACTTTAACTTGTGTTTGTGTCAATAAGAAATTTTTCTTTTGTGTATTCTGACCAGTGACAGCTTGGGAGTTTGCTGCTATTTCTGTTGTCAGAGCTACAATTGCCGTAAATATCTTTAAATAAAGTTTCATAATTTTAAAAGTGTTTTCTATAGCATTTCACTTTCTTTGTTATACTTCACAACTATCTACCAAATTTTCGTAAAATAGGGCAAATAAATTAATCTATTTGATAAAGAGTAATACTAAATACAGCGATTCTGATTTGCATAGAATACACGCAGCCCAGTAGGGGCTTTCGTCTAGCCCATACGTGTCAACCTAAGGTGAAATCCTTGTCATTACGTCATATCATGCCTTTTCTACTCGCCCACAATTGTCGCATAACCCCACCCCGGTTTTGTCTTGCGCCAAAACCGCCCCTCCCCTTGCTAAGGGGAGGGGACGTAAAGCGTAGCTTTACGAGGGTGGGGTCAAACCAACGTGGAATAGAGGTTTGAACGTTAAGTTGACACGAGGCTAGCCGTGCCCCTACAAACAATGTGTATTACATTGAGAGCTGCTATATTATCAATTTCTTTACCTTTGGAGTGCTTGTGTGACTCAGACTCCCCAACCAAGTCAGGAACCGAATATTTTAGGTAAATTTGCCAGTGTCGTAGGCTTATTAGGTATTGCGTTGTTTTTTGCAGGCTGGATTTACCGTTGGTCATATTTCTACTTTTTTCAACTAGAAGTCACTAACCTCGACTTTCCAGCACAGTCTTTTCTTTTCGTTCCCCTACAGATATTTCTGGGAGATGGTTGGGCAATATTTAAAACAGCTATTGCTTTTCTGGTTGCTATATTTGCCATTCAACTGACTTTATGGTTAATTCAGTTAATAACTCAAGCATTCGTTAATACATTTAGCCAAATTTTATCAACTCGAATCATTCCCACAACTCAACGCAAGCGTTCATGGACAGCGAAACAATTACACTCTCTGGCTATCTTTAGCTTCTTCGCCGTAAGCCCCACG
>NZ_QMEA01000273.1 GCF_012912105.1 Brasilonema sp. UFV-L1 | reverse complement strand
CCCTCGCCTTTAGGCAGGGGTGTTGACGTTATCGTTTCTCTTGAGCAATTGAGACACGAGGCTTGATTATTCAATTTTAACTGCATAATACATCCGACGGTGGGCGATGCTCCAGCAGGGAGCCGCGCAAGGCGCTAACGCATGGATACTGTAAGATCTGCTGAAATTGCTCTGGCTGTTATCCGTCGGTTGGGTGGTGATTACAGAATTGCTGTTGATCTAAGGAAAGCTAGTATGTTTGGTCGCAAACCCTCTGACAATTCGCAGCCAAATGAAGAAAGCAACATAACTGGTTTGATTAAAATATCAGGATGCGACAACCCCAGTCGGCGGGGTGATATAATTTTTGTTCATGGGTTGGCAGGTCATGCGCGCAATACTTGGCATTGGCAAAATCCAGGAGATAGGGATTACCAAAAAGATAATTTTTGGTTAACTTGGCTGGGGGACGATTTAGTAGATGTTGGAATTTGGACTTTTGGCTACAGTGCGGCACGGTTGAGAGCGAATGGTTCAGCTATGCCACTTTTTGACCAAGCTAGTAATTTTTTAGATGATTTAGAAAATTTTAGCATAGGTGAGCGTCCGATAGTTTTCGTCACTCATAGTATGGGTGGCTTACTTGTCAAGAAAATGTTGAATGTTGTGGAATCTTTTTTAGAGGTTGAAAGTAAAAAAGCAGTTTTTCAATCTACTCAAGGAATTGTATTTTTATCTACTCCGCACCTTGGTTCTGATGTTGCTAAATGGACACAAGCTTTCGCAAGCTTTTTTACGGTTAATGTCAGAGAATTAATAGCTGATAATGACGAATTACGCCGACTTAATGAATGGTACCGCCAAAAAGTTGATACATTAGGGATTAAAACAAAAGTTTATTATGAAACGAACCCAACGAACGGTGTTTTAATTGTAAACGAGAGTAGTGCTAATCCTGGTATTAGAAACGTACAACCAATTGCGGTAGACGCAGACCATAACTCCATTGCTAAACCGAAACCAGGAGATAGCAAAGTCTATTTGGGTGTCAAAAGATTTATTAAAGAATGCTTCCCATCCCAAAAACCTTTACCTCCAGCAGATGATTTAATTCCTCTGCAACAACAAACAAATCCGCAGAACACCGCAAACCCTCAGCAGCCCCTTTAAACTCCGGTGCAAGTTCAGAGGGGCAGTTTCAAGCACGAAAGATACCCCAAAACATTCCCCCCAGTAACACAGAGAAGTTTGTCGGACGAGAAAAGGAATTAGAACGCCTCCACCAACAGTTACAACCCAATAATGAAGTCGTCATTACTGCTGTTGAAGGTATCGGGGGAGTTGGGAAAACAGAATTAGCAATCCAATATTCACTGCTACACTTACAGTTGGACACTTACCCTGGTGGAATCTGCTGGCTACGCGCAAGAGAAGAAGATATTGGTTTGCAGATCATACAATTTGCGAGAATACATTTGGGTTTGCAGCCGCCAGAAGATTTGGATTTACCAGAACGGGTACGCTGGTGTTGGCAGCATTGGCAGCAAGGAAACACGCTTGTGGTTGTGGATGATGTGAAAAATTACAGTCACATAAAACCATTACTACCACCACAACCATCCCAGTTTAAAGTACTGATAACAACACGACTCAAGTTAGATAATCGTGGTTCTCTGTTTTTGGAAGTTTTGCCGGAGGAAGATGCACTCTCATTACTGACTCAATTCATTGGAGAAGAAAACGACTCCCAAGAATCAATAAAAGCAAAAGAACTCGTTCAGCGTTTAGGCTACTTACCTTTGGCGTTGCAATTAGTCGGGCGGTATGTAAAAAAACGTAAAATATCTTTGGCAGAAATGCTGCGACGCTTGGAGGAAAAAGGGCTAGGGCATCCTTCTTTAGAAGTCAAGGAAAATGATCCCACTTGGACTCTAAGTATAAAACGTGGAGTAGCGGCTGCTTTTGAATTAAGTTGGGAAGAATTAAGTGAGTCTGCTCAAGAGTTAGGTTGTTTACTAAGTTTATTTGCTAATGCTGGGATTCCTTGGTTACTGGTGGAAGCTGCTGCTGCTGAGAAAGATGCAGAAGAACTGGAAGATGCAAGAATAGAATTAGAAAACTTGCACTTGCTTACGGGCGGAGATATACTAAAAACGCTTGTTCGTAAGTTACAAATGCTTATTCGTAAGTTATAAACCAATACGGTTCAGTTAAGGCTAAAACTCTTTGTCAAAGTCAATTTTTTGAACGAACCGCAAAGAACGCAAAGGACACAAAGAGAAGAAAGAAATGCTTAACTGAACTGTATTGAGTTACAAACGCTTATTCGTAAGTTACAAACGCTTGTTCGTAAGTTACAAACGCTTATTCGTAAGTTACAAACGCTTATTCGTAAGTTATAAACGCTTGTTCGTAAGTTATAAACGCTTGTTCGTAAGTTACAAACACTTGTTCGCGAGTATCAAACACTCGTTCGCGAGTAAAATCCTTTCATCTGTCCTCCTTATACCAATTTGAAAAAAGAATGCGACAGATACACACTCCCAAACCCAAGTTTCGTCTCGGTTTTCTTCATTTTGAATTTTGAATTTTGAATTTTGAATTGGTATTAGCCTTCTTGGCTTTGGAGGTTTTTGGTTTTTCTGGTTGGTTTTTCTGGGAATTCGCCGCGTTCTTTAATTTGTTTGATACCAATTTCAATTAAAAAACCTGCAAGATTGGCTGTTGGTCTGCCTTGTGTATCTGCCAATACCTCTAAATCTTCAAATACTGAGTCTGGAAGAGTTACAGTAAATCGTTTGCTCACGTCGCTATCTCCATCATCTCTTTCATATCCTATAATCTGCTTTTAGATTCTAACATATACTTATGCAATTACTTTTAATGTTTTTAAGATAGCAATTATCTGCAATATGAGTTATGATACATATATTGCTGCAAGAGACAGCAAAAAGCGATCGCTTCCAGGGCCAATTGGATAAGCGATCGCTTTATAAACCCCCATATTGAATGGAGACAAATATAGGACTTACGCAATTAGAACGAGATTCTGTCATTCTGAGCGTAGCGCTAGCGGAGCGTTAGCGCAGCGTGTCTGAAAGACATAGAATCTCCGAGATGCTTCGCTACACTGCGTTTCGCTCAGCATGACATTTGGAGAGTGCGTAAGTCCCGAAATATAATCATGACACAACTACAGGGAGACTCGTAAAACGGTGCAAAACACCATAAAACGGTACAATTTATTGTTGTC
>NZ_QMEA01000272.1 GCF_012912105.1 Brasilonema sp. UFV-L1 | reverse complement strand
ATGTGTACAGAAATCAAGTTACAGCTTCCAACCCTAAGCAGCTCTGAGCCATCGCGAGAGAAGAGATTGTTTTGAGAAGTTCGTGAACTTCTTGTTCCCTCAAGTACATCAACAAACCTTCAAGCAACCAAATAGAAGGAAATTCACTCCGAAATCCTGCATCCAGTAATTGCTCATGCCATTGCTTAGTCAGGTCTGCTGACAGTGTGTACCTTTGGCAGGTAGGTGTTATATTCTTCAATATGGTATTTTTATAATTAAGGACTTGTGGTTGGTCGATTTCATATACTTTAGTACCTTCTAACCAAGGAAGACGAAAAGCACGCATATCCATTCCAGCAGCTAGGATAACAACTTGCGATGCCCAAGACATCGAATCTAGAAGAAAATCATCAAAAAAGCGTGTGCGGACAGCTACATATGCTCTCCCTTCTTCTTCTAGCTTGACTTTTCGTCGTTCCAAAAAGGCGAAAGCTTCAGAACCAGCTAATTGGGCAGCAAAGGGATCGGAAAATAGGCAATCACTCCTTGTACTTTCCAAAGCCCTCAAACTTGCCATAAGCTGTGCAGATAAAGACACGAATTTTTGCGGAGGTAATTGCTCATCTGGTTGATTCATGCTTTCTGTTCCATATTTACTGCACATCATTGAACATCGGTCAACATTTCTTGCTTCAACCTGGAGAGTCGGATCCTTCCAGTCCACAAGCGTTAAGTTTGGGGCGAACCGACCCTACTGCATTTATTATCCGGTGCAAACGCATCGATTGATTGCCGCGTGCAAGTCTCTATCCTCAGTGTGTCCTTAAAACTCAGCGACTCTAATTAAGTTTGCTGCTATAGAAAAAAGGAAAGTTGAGGAAGCAATATAAGTTTTACTCGTTTTAAATAAGATGTAGCCCACCGTCCACAGGCAGCGCAACTCCAGTAATAAATGCAGCTTTAGGAGAGCATAAAAAAGCTACGACATCACCTATCTCTAAAGGTGATGCCCAGCGTTGCATTGGTGTATTTTGTATCCTAGCTTTGATAATATCACTATCTACTCCACCCGACGTAGATGTTACAAATTCCCAGGCTTGAGTTTTCACAAAACCGGGGATAACTACATTCACTGTAATTCGTCGTGGTGCTAGTGTCTTGGCGTAGTATCTTGCTAAAAACTCAACAACTGCTTTAGCCTGACCGGGTAAGGCATATTGCAACTTTGGTGTTTGGCTACTGTTACATCCAGGAGAAGATATTGCTACTATATAACCGTTTTCATCCTCCATGTAATTAATCGCTCTTTCTACACATCTAATAAAGCATTTAGGATAGACATTCTGATAATAATCGTACTTATCAAAGCTAGTCCAATTACCAGTACCTAATAATTGAGTTGTAACCTTTGCCGCTGAAATGGCTTCACTCGATTCAGTAGATGTCGTTAGACCAACATATAGCCCAGCATTATGAACTAATGCTGTCAGTTTACCTTCAAAGTTATCTTCTAGACATTTAAAAATTGTTTCAATTGTGGATTCTTCTGCAATGTCACCTTTAACAAGGTAAACTTTTCTACCGTACGTCGATTCAAGGGTAGCCTTTGCAGTATGTGCTGCCTCTTCATTAGCATTAAAACCGAGTATAAGGTCATACCCATCTTTAGCTAGCTGCTGTGATATTCCCCAACCAATACCGCGTGTGCCACCTGTAACTATTGCTTGTTTTGATACCATGTTTGCTGATTATTTATGACTCTTAGGACTTTCGCATTGACGAAAATCTGATGATGAAAATAAGTTCCTACCGATTGGCGGGAACTTTTCTTTTTATATTATGATTGAGTATTAGCAAAATCAACTCATGCACTTTTGGGATAGAAAACTGAGCGAACTGTGCCAAGTCGTAAAAAATGAGTATGATTAAGCGATCGCCTCTAGTGAAGTGCATAACCACTAGAAATTCTTAACTCTGGTGGACGAAACCCAAGTACAATGTGTTCTTTTGGAATTCCAGCCCGTTCTAAATCTGCGGCAATGCCTTCTTCAGTATTTTAAAAAATCTGTGGCGAAAAATGTTTTCTCAAAACAGGTTTCTGATTCAAGAGATGGCAAAGCCTGTATGTTGACGTAAATTCTCTGGATGAAAACCCAAAACAATGTCTTCAGCAGGGATACCAGCTTCCATCAGTGCTTCTGCGACTGGGTAAGAACTACCGTCATACTGAATCCAAACTTTATCACCGATAATGTCGATATGTACCGTACAACCATGTACGCGACGGATTCCATCCCAACCTACTTGTAAGACTTGGTAGCGATAGCTAGCCCCTTAGGGGGCCGGAGCTAACGCTGCTGCCTTCGGCAGATCGCGTTCGGAATCTATAATACAATACGGTTCAGTTAAGGCTGAAAGCGTTGATGACAATATGAAAATGGGGAGCT
>NZ_QMEA01000271.1 GCF_012912105.1 Brasilonema sp. UFV-L1 | reverse complement strand
CCTGCTACAATAGCTCGGTGCCAGGACTATTATTCTAAACAACAAAAGAGTCTTCTAAAATTTTAGAAGGCTCTTTTGTTGTTTTCCCCTTATCCGAAGGCTCAAAATTTATATTCTGCCAAACCTAAATAACGCACACCTTCTGGGTTAACTTCAAAACGGCAAGGCAAAATTTCTAAACCAAGGTCGATGCCAAGCCTAAGTAATTTACCATATGCAGGGTCAGCACTGTCGCCAGGGGCAAACTCAGTACAATCACTTCGATTTATAAAGTAAAGCATGACTGCACGACTTTGGGGTAAAAGCGCTGTCAGTTCTCGCAAATGCTTTTGTCCTCGTGTTGTTTCTGTGTCTGGAAATAGTGCTAATTTTCCCTGCGCCCAAGTTGTATTTTTTACTTCAAGATATGTTAAAAGTAATTTCTCATTTTCAAAACATAAATTGCTAGATGAGACGCTGATGTTTATATCTGGAAATAACAAGAAATCCACCCGACTTGATTTATTTTGTCCATAGGAAACCTCAGCATTAATTTGGCTATAATTTCCCAATTCTGGAAAAAGATATTTTTCTAAAGCTAATTTAATAATCTTATTGGGCAAGTTAGTATTGATACCCACCCATGTTGGTTCGTTGTCATGCACCTGGATCATTTCCCAGGTATAGGAAAGTTTGCGCTTAGGACTATCACTGTAAGACAGCTGCACTGCACAACCAGGAGTACAAACTCCTGTCATTGGTCCTGTATTGGGGCAATGTGCTGTTACTATTTCCCCAGAAGCGAGTTCAACATCGGCAAAAAATCGCTTGTAGCGTCTTAGTAAGACACCAGGATACAAGGGTGGATAGCGGTAAAGGTAGTCGTTAGTCATTTAGTGCTTTTTATTAATAATTGGAAATGAGTCACCTAAAGACTGAAGTATGAAGTGTAAAGTATGAAGTATTTCACTCTTGAACCTGTATCCTGATTTGATTCTTCAAAAAATGCCATGAATGACGAATTTTACAATAAAGGATTGGAAAAAGCCAAGCAAAAAGATTATGCTGAAGCTATTCAAGAATTTAGCCGTGCTTTGCAGCTAGCACCTTACTTTGCTCAAGCTTACTATCAACGGGGTTTAGCATACTATGATTTGGGAGAAATATTGAATGCTGTTTCTGACTTCACAGAGGTACTGAAACTGAATCCTCAAAGTGTAGAGGCTTATTACTGTCGCGCTTTGGGACGAGTGGCGCTGAAAAATCTGCCAGGGGCGCTTGCAGATGTAGACCAAGCTATTCGTCTTCATCCAGATTATGCGGCTGCTTATAATTTACGAGGAACAGTCTATCGTAAACAAGGGTATATTCAAGATGCGATCGCCAACTTTAAAAAAGCGGCACAATTATATCTAGAGCAAAAAGACGCAGAGAATTGTCGCCAGTGTCTGGAGAAAATTAAACAGCTTCAACCTCACCGAAAACCTGCTTTTGTACCATCAAGTCCGACAATTGCGCCACTCAAATCTGAAAAAGATTATTTCACGCAGTTACTAGAAAAAGCAGAAAAGGGAGACACCCGCGAAGCAATGGAGGATTTAAATTGGGCTTTGCAGGTTGATCCACAGGATGCACAAGCATACTGCTGTCGAGGGGTTGTGCGTTGTAAATTGGGTAACTATCAAGAGGCTATCTCAGACTTTAACCAAGCGCTGCGACTGAATTTTGTTGATGCAATCGTCTACCGTAACCGAGGAAAAGCACGTTCTCATGTAAGCGATCATCAAGGGGCGATCGCCGATTTTAATCAAGCACTCCAGATGCAACCCCAAGATGCAATGCTCTATACTGCCAGAGGAAATGCTTATCGGCTTATAGGGAATTATCTTGGTGCAATTAACGACTACACCCAAGCACTGCAAATAAATCCTGATGATCCAACAGCTTACTACAATCGTGGCATTGCCTACGCTTGCTTGGAAGAAATGCAACGTGCTGTTGAGGATTATCAGCGTGCAGCAAGTATCTTTTGTGAAAAAGAAGACTGGGGAAATTACCAACAAGTCTTAGATAGTTTAAAAAAAATTCACTCCCCTAGTTCTAACTCAGAAAAAGCAAAGTATAACTTGCTACGGCAACGCCTGTTGAGACTAGTTGGGGGATATTGGGAAATTGCCCAAAGATTGGTTGATCAGGCAAAATATGACTATCCTGGAATGTCAGAGGAATGGTATTTGCAAAAAGTCATTGGTGATTGGGAACGAGATAGGGGTTGACACTCGCTTACACTCAAATTCGCTCATTTATCATTCAAAAAAACTAGATTTTATTAATACTTCTATCCTTCTGCCTTTCTTTGTAAGAAACAGCTATTGAAGCTAAGAGCAGAAGGATTTTATTTATTTTGAGCCTTTTACGTTTAATTAGGTTGACTGACTTATAATATCAAGTTCGCTTAATCACTTATAAATCCCGAAATACCCCACCCGCCCTATCG
>NZ_QMEA01000270.1 GCF_012912105.1 Brasilonema sp. UFV-L1 | reverse complement strand
TGTACTCAGGTCGGTGTAGGTAGTTCACGAGCAATCTGTAACAAAGTTGAGATTGAATTACCGAAAGTGAACAGTACTGTAGCAAGCAACAACAGATAAGGCACAAGCTGATCGAACACAGAAGCTGGGGTGTGAAGCAGTAATACTGCACCTAACATTCCGCCAACGAGACTAACACTGCCAAATAACCAAGATAGCTGCTGCTGTGTCCACAATTCGTTACGATAGGCACTAATTGACCTGGATGTTCTGTGGGGCAAGTCGCTTTTCCAGCAATCCCCGCGCCTTCAATAAATTGAGACCGGGTGTACCGTTTTGATGACCAATATTAATCACCTCTAGCTTTGATGAACTACCAGAGATTTGTGGAACTTGAGAACTATTGCTTTGTGAGCTATTTTGGGAGTTACAACCTGTCAGGGAAAGAAGCCACGTTAATAGGCAGGTAGCAATAGCCAGTAAGACATAGCTACGGGTTTTCATATTTTCCAGTTTGGAATGCAACTTGTATCAACCTGTCACCGATAAGCATTAATAAATAGATGCCAATACCTTATCTGCTGCTGCTCGGAATGCAGTTGCTGCACCAGCACTCATATCCCGTGGCGCACAGATGCGATTTCTTACATAGGCAAGAGTAATGGCTCCGACAGCAGACGAAAACGGATCAATATTATCTTTTCCACCAACTCTACCCCAAGGCAAGAGTGCGTCATTCCCATTGATGAGATAGTCTGCCAGTAGTCTCAGGTGAAAATCAACTGCTTCTTTGACTGTTGCAATGTCATCATCTTTCGCTAATGCTTGCACTCCGGAGTTTTTCAGGATATCTCCTATAGCAACTTCCCGGTTATCGCTCAGTCTCTCGGCGGCTTCTGCTCGATATTGAATTTCCTGGCTAGTTGCTAAATCCAGTGGTAATGGATTTCCAACTGGTGACACACTCCATCTGCGGCGCAGGAGTAAATTATTTGTCGTGTCATCCGACTTGACTCTGTGGTATGCAGGACGCTGATTGAGTGCTTCAAACCAAGCATTGATGAGAGGGAAGCGTGGATTTCCCTTGATGTGATACCCTCGGTACACGGGTAAGTTAGCCGCCAATCTATCTAAATGAGGGCTATACATAATGTCTACCAAGCTAAAACTTGAGACAAAGTAGGGACCAGGATATTTCGCCAAGGCTTGCTCAAGCTCGTCTAATTTAGCTTCAAACGCTGTCTGTAATTTTGCTAGTTCATCAGCATCTACAGATGTTTCCCTCAGAAATTTGTAGCCAATATCTCTAAAACCATTGGTTTCGGCATCTTCTACCCACTGCCTAGCAATAGCATTTTCCTCTGGATTTTCAGGGAGTAGTGGTGGACTATTAAATCGTTCTTCTAAAGCGTATAGAATATCTTTGGACTCATAGACTAACTTTCCCTCAATTTTTGCAGCAGGGACAAGGGTTGTGGGAACTAGGTCAGTATACCACTTAGGCTTGTTACTCAGATCAATAAACTCCGTCGCAAACGGAATTTCCTTTTCTTCTAAGGCAAACCAAACCCGTTCACAGAAAGGACACCAAGAGTTGGTATCTCGGTAAAGGAGGACTGGTGGTATTGTATCAGGAGGTAGTTTCTGGAGACTGCTTGGGATTGGCGCAGTAGAAGGGGATTGCCCTGGTCTACGCACCCGTCGAGCTGAAGTATTTTTCTGTGCGACCTCAAACAATTGCTCCCAACTGGATAATGTACCCTGAATAGACATTTTTTACCTCGCTTTATTTGGAACACCGGAAAACACAAACAACTGTTGCTCTTTGGGGACAGCCAAATTTTCACCTAGGTAACGATGAATACCTACCCCCATGTCTCCTGTAGCAGTCAGTTTGAAGTTCACTTCTTCAAATCTAGATTCACGCAAAATTTTACGGACAGTCTCAGAGTAGGGGATACCGTTAGAGTGTCCGCGAGTCCAGATTGCAAAAGCACCTTGTTTACTTAGAAAACTCAGGTTCCCCAGCAAGCGACTCAGCTCAGCCTCATCAGCAAGATTACCGAAGATACCACACACAATGACAACGTCTGCTGGTACTGCTCCTACATAGTTGGACCAGAGAGTTGCATCACCATTGATAAACTCAATTTGCTTTGCCAAACCCAATGATTCTATGGTTGCTCGTCCACGTTCAACTAGCTGCGGATTTAACTCAACCAGTCGTGCATAAACATCTTTTGCACGAGGGTGATTTGCTAACGTCGAGAGTAAATCTCGTCCATCACCAGCGCAAACACTAACTACACGAATTATTCCTGGTGGGGACACATCCAAGCTATAAGAGATGTATTCTCGCACTATTTCCAGGCGCTGCTGCAATTTTGGTTCAGTATTATAGAGATCGTGCCATTCAAACCAGTCTTTTGGCATAAGCGGCGATTCCCATTTCATCGAAAATTTGGGTAGAAACCCCG
>NZ_QMEA01000026.1 GCF_012912105.1 Brasilonema sp. UFV-L1 | reverse complement strand
CGTTAGGCGGGTGGGGTAAATTTGGGAATTGTAAGTAATTAAGCGGACATGATATAACGGGATACCGAGAGTTGCGCTTGTAGCTTATAGCTCTCTTCTTTGTAGGTGTAGGATTCTCAACGTCATTGTCAGAACGAAAATCTAAAAAATATTTTAAATTTAAAATTTATTTTCACTACAGCGGCACATCCTGCTACAATCAACCAGGGTCAATGAAATGCACATTTACTTAATGGAGATTGTAAGCATAAATACACATGTATTATGTATACTTTGTGTCAATTTTAATTGCAAAATTTGAATATAAGTAAAGTTAGTATTTTTTGAAAGACTACAATAAAGTAGTTTCCGTGATGGGTGTGCGTAACATACGGAAGTTACCTAAGCGTGATTTTTTTACGGAGAGGTCAGGGTATGGCGATCGCCACAATTAATCCAGCAACTGGAGAGTTGCTGAAAACTTTTGAGCCACTAAATGATATAGAAATCGCTCAAAAATTAGATTTGGCACAACAGGCTTTTGAGAAGTACCACAAAACTTCTTTTCAAGAACGTTCTGTTTGGATGCAAAAAGCTGCTGAGATTTTAGAACAAGAAAAAGCAGATTTTGCCAAGATGATGACACTGGAAATGGGTAAGCCCTTGAAAGCGGCGATCGCCGAAGTCGAAAAATGTGCCCTCGTTTGTCGTTACTACGCTGAACACGCGGCTGAATTTCTGGCTGACACTTCAGTAAAAACCGATGCTAGCCAAAGTTTTATAAAATATCAACCATTAGGTATTATTCTCGCAGTGATGCCGTGGAATTTTCCCTTTTGGCAAGTGTTTCGTTTTGTGGGACCAGCCTTGATGGCTGGGAATGTCGGATTACTCAAACACGCTTCCAATGTTCCACAATGTGCTTTGGCGATAGAAGAAATTATACAAAAAGCAGGTTTTCCACAAGGTGTATTTCAAACTCTATTGATAGGTGCTAGCAAGGTTGCGGATTTGATGAGTGATGAGCGCGTCAAAGCTGCTACATTAACAGGAAGCGAACCAGCAGGCGCAAGTCTGGCGGCTGCAGCAGGAAAACAAATTAAAAAAACTGTCCTGGAATTAGGAGGAAGCGATCCGTTTATTGTATTGGAAAGTGCAGACTTAGAAACGGCAGTAGCCACCGCAACGACAGCGAGAATGTTGAATAACGGGCAATCGTGTATTGCAGCGAAACGCTTCATTGTTGTTGAGACAATAGCAGACAAGTTTGAAAAGCTATTACTAGAAAAATTCCAAGCACTGAAAGTTGGTAATCCGATGGAAAGCGAAACTGACTTAGGTCCATTAGCAACTCCTGATATTCTTAAAGAAATAGACCAGCAAGTGCAAGCAGGTGTTAAGAGTGGGGCAAAAGTTTTGACAGGTGGACATCCTTTATCAGATCGTCCTGGTAACTTTTATCCACCAACCATTCTCACGGATATTTCCCCAGAGAATCCAGTGGCGCAGGAAGAGTTTTTTGGTCCAGTCGCGATGTTATTTCGTGTACCGGATATTGACGCAGCGATAAAAATCGCAAATGCGACACCGTTTGGCTTAGGTGCTAGTGCTTGGACAACGAACTCTCAAGAATGCGATCGCCTGATCGAAGAAATCGAAGCAGGTTCAGTATTTATCAACGGTATGGTGAAGTCTGACCCTCGCTTACCCTTTGGTGGCATTAAGCGTTCTGGATATGGCAGAGAATTGAGTATCCAAGGTATACATGAATTCGTAAATGTTAAAACTGTGTGGGTGAAATAACAAAACAGAATATAGGAGTCAGAATCTAGAAGTCAGAAGATTTTGAAGTAAGGCTTTATACCCTACCTCAACTAAGACCTCTCCTACAGGCGGGGATCTGAAATCCAAAATTCATCTGCCACGTGTACAGAATCCCCAAGCTGGATTCTGACAACTGACTCCTGAATTCTTCTTCAAGAAACCACATCAGGTGCAATCAACCCAGAGGAATAATTAGAGGAAATATGAACACAGCGGAATTACTTGTACAGTGCTTGGAAAATGAAGGAGTGCAATACGTTTTCGGACTACCTGGGGAAGAAAATCTACACGTTTTAGAGGCGCTAAAACATTCTTCCATTCAGTTTATTACCACTCGTCACGAACAAGGTGCAGCATTCATGGCAGATGTCTACGGACGTCTGACAGGAAAAGCAGGAGTTTGTCTTTCGACTCTTGGTCCAGGGGCGACAAACTTGATGACTGGGGTAGCAGATGCTAACCTTGATGGTGCGCCTTTGGTCGCAATCACTGGGCAAGTCGGTACAGATAGAATGCACATCGAATCCCACCAATATTTAGACTTGGTGGCGATGTTTGCCCCGGTGACAAAGTGGAATAAACAGATTGTACGACCGAGTATTACACCAGAACTTGTGCGCAAAGCATTTAAGCGGGCGCAAAGTGAAAAACCAGGTGCAGTTCACATTGATTTACCAGAAAATATTGCCGCTATGCCTGCAGAAGGCAATCCCTTACGTAAGGATAACATCGAAAAAACCTTCGCTTCTTTTGCAAGTATTAGGGCAGCAGCCGCAGCAATTTCCCAAGCAGTTAACCCAATTATTCTAGTTGGTAATGGGGCGATTCGTGACCAAGCAAGCGATGCTGTCACACAATTTGCGAGTCAGATGAACATTCCTGTTGCCAATACTTTCATGGGCAAAGGTGTGATTCCTTACACTCATTCCTTAGCTTTGTGGTCAGTAGGATTGCAACAGCGAGATTTTATTACCTGTGGTTTTGATAGCACAGATTTAGTCATTGCCATTGGCTATGATTTGATTGAGTTTTCCCCGAAAAAATGGAATCCTGATGGAAGAATTCCTATTATTCATGTTGGCGTAACCCCTGCAGAAATTGATAGTAGTTATATCCCTAACGTTGAAGTCGTAGGAAATATTTCTGATTCCCTCTTTGAAATCTTAAAATTTGCAGATCGCGAAGGTAAGCCTAATCCCCAGGCTATCAGCCTACGGACAAATATCCGTGCTGACTATGAACAATATGCTCATGATGACGGATTTCCCATTAAACCTCAAAAGTTAATTTATGACTTGCGACAAGTAATGGGACCAGAAGATATCGTCATCTCTGACGTTGGCGCACATAAAATGTGGATTGCCCGCCATTATCACTGCCATAGCCCGAATACTTGCATTATATCCAATGGCTTTGCCGCAATGGGTATAGCAATTCCTGGAGCGATCGCCGCAAAACTCGTGCATCCGAAGCGCAAAGTTATTGCTGCAACTGGTGATGGTGGCTTTATGATGAATTGCCAGGAATTAGAAACAGCTTTACGTGTTGGTACACCCTTTGTCACCCTCATCTTTAATGATGGTGGTTATGGTTTAGTTGAGTGGAAACAAGAAAATTACTTCGGCAAAGGTAGATCATCTTTTGTGCATTTTGGCAACCCTGATTTTGTTAAATTTGCTGAGAGTATGGGTCTAAAAGGCTACCGTATTGAATCTGTTACTGATTTGGTTCCTGTCTTGAAAGAGGCTTTAGCACAGGATGTTCCAGCAGTCATAGATTGTCCTGTTGATTACCGGGAGAATGCTCGTTTCTCCAGAAAAGCCGTTGAGTTGAATTGTGCGGTGTAGGAGATTTTCCTCACGCCAAGACGACGCCAAGACGAGCCAGTACTGCAGGAGGGTTTCCCTCCGTAGGTATCTGGCGTCGCTAAGATTTCTTGGCGTTCTTGGCGTCTTAGCGGTTCGTTTTTGTTAACTTGTCTTCTAGCGCCCTTGCAACCTTTTCCAAGCTGTCATCAGTATCTTTAGTCATTTTTCGCCATGAGGTACTAACAAATGTATACATACCCCCTGCGGTAGCAGTAAATGCTCCTTCGGAAACTTTTCCAGACAATAGTAGTACAACACTTGCAATACCAATTATCGCACCGAGGATTGTTAAACTGTAAGCGAGATTGAATGCTTTACGATCTTGCAGCCGTTGCTGGCGATAAATACTAAAGAGTTCTTCAGACATCATTTTTTGAATTTGCTGATCGTACATTTGTCGTCTTTGTCAACTCTACAATTTCATTAAAATCTGTCAGGAGACGACATCCTGGTTGGGAAATCATTGAGTTGTGGCTGACTTATCGTTGACTGGAGGTTGATATACTCAAAATAGTTTTGTAATGATAAGTGATGGCGCGATCGCTTAAAGTTGCCCAAGAGTACCAGCAAAAAGTTAAATCATCTCTTCAGCGTAACAGCTATCCCAGCCAGAAAGCTTTAGCTGATGATCTGGGGATATCTCTATCCACCGTCAAAAATTTTCTTGGTAGCAAACCCGTTGATTACCAGTATTTTGTAGAAATTTGCCGGAAATTAGAGCTAAATTGGCAAGAAATTGCGCATAAAGAATCAGACACTCAACTCAACTCAAGCACAACCCTTGAGGAAACCTCACCTTTCATCACTGGTTCATCCATCACTCATCCTCGCCACTTTTTCGGACGACAAAAAGAACTCAAGCGCCTGTTCGATTTACTCAAACGCCATCCCCTACAAAACGCTGCAATTATCGGTAAGCGGCGCATTGGCAAAACTTCTCTGCTGCACTACCTGAAAAACATCACTACCACTCCACCAGAACAGTTGCGTGCAGCACAAAAGTACGACTGGCTACCGCATCCAGAAAATTACAAGTGGATATTCGTAGACTTCCAAGATCCGCGTATGGCAAGCAGAGAAAGGTTATTGAGCTATATCCTAGAATGCCTGAGTTTAAAAGTGCCAACGCTTTGTAATTTGGATTACTTCATGGATATAGTCAGCGATAATCTACATTCCCCCACAGTCATCTTACTTGATGAAATTGGCGTTGGGTTGAAACGCTGTCCGGAATTAGATGATGAGTTTTGGGAGTGTTTGCGTTCGTTGGCGACGAACCACACAAGGGGAAATCTGGCTTTTATCTTAGCAACCCACGAATCACCCATTGAACTTGCTCGCAATACAGGGCATAGTTCGCCTTTCTTCAATATTTTCGGTTATACCGCAACTTTGGGAGCGCTGACTGAGGCAGAAGCACGGGAATTGATAGCGAGTTCGCCTATTACTTTCGCTGAGGAAGATGTAGAGTGGATTTTACAACAAAGTCAATGCTTACCACTCTTGCTGCAAATTCTTTGTCGGGAAAGATTGTTTAATCTAGAAGATGGGGAGACTGATGAGAATTGGCGCGAGGAAGGGTTACGACAGATAGAGCCATTTGCTCATTTGTTGGAAGCACAAACACAGAGGTGAAAAAATGCCTTTTAGTAGCTACAAGAGTATTGGCGCTGTTGCCAAAGAATTTCAAATTAAGTATGTGCGGGATAATTTTATTGTTGAGACAGAATTTTTAATCAGTGATATTTTTCGTCAAGAATTAGATTTAATTTTTAATGAAGGTGTTTTTGATAATTCAGAAATAGCTATTTGTGAGAATATCATTTATCCGATTTTAAAAGAAGTTTGGAAAGCTTACCGGAGTAACTTTCTTCTCTGGAGTCATCAAACATTGATTTATGATGAGAAATTATGCGGGGTTCCTGATTACATAGTGGCAAAGCGCTCTCCCCTTGGGACAGTAGTTTTTGACAAGCCATATTTTGTTTTAGTTGAGGCGAAGAAAGAAAGCGATTTTACTGAAGGTTGGGGTCAGTGTTTAGCAGAAATGTTGGCAGTACAACGGCTGAATAATGAGCCAGAACAAACTATCTTTGGAATTGTTTCTAATGGGGCAGTCTGGCAGTTCGGCAAGCTGAGTTTAGATATTTTTACACAAAATAAAACTTTTTATACAATTCAGGATTTAGAGCGGCTGTTTGCAGCGGTTAATTATGTTTTTCAACAGTGTGAATTGCAATTGGATGAGCAATGATATCTTGTTATATTCATTATATGACAGAGAAAATGTCATTGCGAGCGAAACGAAGTGAAGCGAAGCAATCTCAAATCCTAGATTTCGTCACTAACGACGAAATAGAAAATGTCATTGTGATCGCAACGAAGTGTAGCGAAGCAATCTCAAATTCTAGATTTCGTCACGCATCTATCAATAAATTATTAAAAATGAACAAACAATACTATTTGTATATAATGACGAATCATTATAACACCGTGCTTTACACAGGGGTGACTAACGACTTACAAAGGAGAGTTTACGAACACAAATCAAAATCAATAGAAGGATTTACGAAAAAATACAATATTACTAAATTAGTTTACTATGAGATATTTGAAGATGCCTCGACAGCAATTAGTAGAGAAAAACAGATTAAAGCTGGTTCTAGGCAAAAGAAGATTGATTTAGTCAATAGTCTTAATCAAGAATGGAAAGATTTATATGATGAATTATAAAGTCACACAGTGTCATTGCGAGCGGAATGCAATGGGTGAGCCGAAGCCGCGAGCCGCAGGCGTGGCGGGAAGCAATCCCAAAGATTTGGCGTTAGGGGAGATTGCTTCACTACGCTAGCGCTGCGTTCGCAATGACATACTCTGTTTTATCATTGCGAGTGCAACAAAGTGGGTGAGCCGAAGCCGCGAGCCGTTCGGCGATAGCCGTGGCGTCAGCCATAGGCGTGGCGGGAAGCAATCTCAAAGATTTGGCGTCAGGGGAGATTGCTTCACTGCGCTAGCGGTGCGTTCGCAATGACATAAATTTAGTTTTAATTCCTAATGACACCCACCATCGACTACTCCAAAATCTACACCGATGCACCCCAGCAGCACCCCAACTTGATACTGGGTAGCTTGCAACTGCTGTTCTGGCTATTCTTCCGCCCCACAGCATTGCGGAATCACTTAGTCAACATTGACCCTGCTCTAGACCCCGACTCTTACAACCCTTTAGACTGGCGGAATCAGAAGCTATGGCAGCTGCTGATACAAGGATTCATTGTCTTGCCTATCCTGACTAATTTAACCCGAAGCGTGGTGCTGTGGGGATGGGGTGAGTCAGCAGAAAGTATAGCAGTTCGTGTGGTGGGGAGAGCAGTGTTCAGTGTGGTGGTCAGTGTGTTGGTTGGTGTGGTGGTGAGCGTCGCTTGGGCTCTGGTGTTCAGCGTGGTGTGGGATGTGGCGTGGGGCGTAGGGTGTGGTGTGAATTTGGGTGTGACGTTCGGCATGGCAGCAGGCGTAGCGGCAGGCATCGTGTTCGATATGGCATGGAACATGGCGTGGGGTGTCGCGGTGGGCGTGGTCTTTGGCGTGGCGTTGAGCCTGGTGTTCGGCACGGTGGGAGGTGTGGTTTTGGGCATATTGGGGAGCGTGGTGTTCGGCATGGTGGGAAACCTGGTGTTCGGCATGGTATGGGGTGTGATGTTTATTAGCATAATGGGAACCACTATAAACTTATGGCGACCTGTGGTGCTCTACCCCTTCCTAACGATATGGAATACTCTGCTCTATCTATTGGACAAAGCACTTACAGGCACTGATCCAAGTCGATTGCGCTATCATTCTGCTTTTTGGGATGAGTGGCAATTTCTTCCTCTAATTGGCTTGGACAAGCACCTAATATTAGTAGCTGAGCGTAACGCAGTTGAGGGACAAGCTGCTATTGATTACCTGAGTCATAGCCGCCACTGGGCAATTCCAGGAGCCCAGAAGGTAGTACAGATTGAACTGGATGCACGCAGTTTAGAACGCTGTAATGATATAGAAGCCATCCGTGACATTCACCAAAAACTAATAGTTGGTGAACTTAAAAGCCCAGTTACCGCCCTACTAAACATCTTCACTCGCATCAGCGGGGATGTGGACGCGGCTTTAAATCAGCAAAGTTCTTACAACCAGCGTCTAGCACTCAGGGCTGTTGTTGACAGTTTAGATGCACAGTTGCAAAACTTAGCTCGCACTAGCAATAAATATGCCCCCCGCTTCTACCCCATCGCCCAAAGTTGGCGTCAGATAATTGGCAACTATAAAGAGGTACTCGCTAAAGCCACCGAACTTCGCAAAGAAATTGACTCACCTTATATTACCGGCGTTCCCCTGACACTAGAGCAAGCAATCTTCACCGGACGCAATCATATCGGCACGCGCATTGAGCAATTAATTTTAGACCGCCGTCGTCCACCTCTGCTACTCTACGGACAGCGGCGCATGGGTAAAACTTCCCTGCTAAACAACCTGGGACGCCTGCTACCCAATAGCATCATCCCCATGTTTGTTGACTTGCAAGGCGCACCGTCATCAGCAAGTGACAATGCAGGTTTTCTCTACAATCTCGCCAGAGGAATGATAACATCAGCCAAACGGCAAAGCGCTTTAACTTTACCATCCTTGACACGGGAAGATTTAGAAAAAGACCCTTTCACCTGCTTTAATGAATGGTTAGATAAAGTAGAAGAAGCGTTACAGGATAATACAGCACTGCTTTCCCTAGACGAATTCGAGGTACTCGATAGCGCCATTTCCAAAGGGCGCTTTGATGAGCAAGATGTTTTAGGAATGCTGCGTAATCTCATCCAACATCGTCCCAAGTTTAAGATATTAATTGCTGGCTCGCATACTATTGAAGAATATCAGCGCTGGGCTAGTTACCTCATCAACGTCCAAGTCGTGCATATCAGCTACCTGAAAGAAGACGAAGCCCGTCAACTCATTGAACGCCCTGTCAAAGATTTTACCCTACGCTATGAACCAGAAGCCGTGGAGCGAGTGCTGCAACTTACCCGCTGTCACCCATTCCTCGTACAATTACTGTGTGGTGAAATTGTCGTTCTCAAAAATGAGCAAGACCCCTCAGTGCGACGATTGGCAACTTTAGCAGATGTGGAAGCTGCGGTTCCAGAAGCTTTGAGTAGTAGTGGTTTCTTTTTTGCAGATATTCAAAATAACCAGGTTGACGCTGCGGGGTTAGCTATCCTGAAATACTTGGCAGCACAAGGAGAAGGGGCAATATTCAATAAAATAACTATATTAAAAAAACTTCCTGATGTATCGGAAAGCGCTTTTAAACTACTGTTGCAACGCGAGTTTATTGAGGAAGTTGAGGACGGCTTTCGCTTCCAAGTAGAGTTGATTCGACGGTGGTTTGCTCAAATCTAGAGATGATATCAAGTTTGGTTAATCATTTACTACTCGTCATTGCGAGCGGAATGTAATGGAGCGAAGCAATCTCAAAGATTTAGCGTGAGGGGGAGATTGCTTCACTTCGCTAGCGCTCCGCTCGCAATGACAATATCCGCACATAATATTATTCAGCCGTTTGACGTACACCTAAAGATTGAAATTTAACCTTCTAGTAATACAATCTTGGTGTCCTCATATCCGGAAGTTTATGCGGTTTTTTACACACGGTTACCGCTGGGTATTCCTAACCCTTTTCGTTATAGCAGTTATCGTAGCGTGTACAGCATCGCCTGGAAAACGCTCTGGGCAAACAACACAACAGCAAGCGACACAACATAATATGGTCATTTTCGTTGCAGATGGGCTGCGTCCGACTTCGATAAATGCTACCGATACCCCAATTATGAATGAGATACGGGAACGGGGTGTCAAGTTTACCAATAGTCACTCTTTGTTTCCGACTTTTACGACTGCTAATGCTTCGGCGATCGCCACCGGTCATTATTTAGGCGATACAGGTGACTTTAGCAATACTATCCAAGTCAACGCCCCAGTCAAAAGTGCCAAAAACAGCCTTGTCCCCTTCCTAGAAAACAATGCTGTTCTCCAAGAAGTGAACAAACAGTTTGGTGCTAACTATCTCAACGAACAAACTCTTCTAGAAGCTGCAAGAAAAGCTGGTTTCAGCACTGCTGCTATCGGCAAAATCGGACCTGTTTTAATTCAAGATATTACTTTGCAAAAGGATGAACCAACTATCATTTTTGATGACGCTACTGGTACACCTACAGGTATTTCCCTGAGTTCTGAAATCACTGAATTGCTTACCAAAAATTCATTACCAACAGCAGCACCTTCACGAGGTGACAATGGTAAAGCTGGTGATAGCAAGACTCCTGGTACTAAAGTTGCCAATACAACTCAGCAGCAATATTTTGCTGATGTGACGACTAAGGTCATCCTACCACTGTTCAAGCGACGGCAAAAACCTTTTGTGCTGGTTTTCTGGTCTCGTGACCCAGATGGTACACAGCATAATCACGGTGATAGCCTCAACCAGCTTGTTCCTGGTATTAATGGTCCTACAGTGCAAGCAGCCCGCCAAAATGTTGACAAGAACCTGACTCAAATTCGCACTGCATTAAAAGATTTAGGTTTAGAAGCAAGCACAAATATATTCTTGACTGCTGACCACGGATTTTCAACTACTAGTAAGGAGAGTAAAACTAGTTATTCAGCAACGCTTTCTTACCCAGAAGTACCAAAAGGCTTTATCCCACCTGGTTTTGTGGCGATTGATATTGCACAAGAGTTGAAACTGTCTCTGTTTGATCCAGATAACAACAATGCAACTGTAGATCCAACTAAAGGACAGTTTTCTAGAAATAGCTTTATTGGAAAAGACCCTAAAAAGCCAGATGTTATTGTCGCTGCTAATGGCGGTTCTGATTTACTCTATTTACCTAATACAGTAAACAAAAAAGCGACTGCTCAAAAAATTATAAATCTGCTGCTGAAGCAAGATTATATCAGCGGTATCTTTGTGGATGATGCTTTGGGAAAAATTCCTGGAACTTTACCAATGGATGCGATCGCTCTTCGAGGCGCAGCACGTACCCCCAAGCCTTCCATCTTAATAAACTTTCGTTCCTTCGATACAGGTTGCGGTAATCCTACGGCGTGTGGTGCGGAGTTAGCCGATACAGGTTTGCAGCAAGGACAGGGAATACACGGTAGCTTTAGTCGTGCAGATACTTACAACACGATGGCAGCAATTGGACCGGATTTTAAACAAGATTATGAAGACTTAGCTCCAGCAAGTAACGCAGATGTTGCAGTCACCATAGCGAAAATACTGGATTTGAAGTTGTCCACTCAGGGTAAACTAGTTGGTCGAGTGTTAAGTGAAGCGCTAGTCAATGGACCTGATAGCGTTCAGTATAAATCTTTTACCCTGAAATCTCCATCCGCTGCTAATGGTTTAAAAACCATCCTCAAGTATCAAACGGTAGGAAAAACTCGCTATTTTGATGTTGCTGGATTTCCAGGTCGTACCCTTGGACTGTGATCATAAATTTGACGCATGCACTATCTAGCAGCGATTTTTGACTCATATTTTGGGGATTTGTATTCACAATCAGATTCAATTGTGTAGAATCCTAACTCACTGTGCTTGAATCAATCCCCAGTTCTGAATAGCTTTGTTTTAACTGTTCCCAGAGTTCACTTATTTGCTGGTAAGCGTCTTTTGGAGAAAGCTTTCCAAGAGTCTGTAAGTTAGAAATGTAGCTAACGCGTGTGGCAAATTCTTGTAAGTTAGCGTTGAATACAAAAGCCTCTGGCGTAAAGTGACCGTGGTAACTTCGTTTTGGATAAATAAACTCATGTTTGTCTATTTGCTCTTTCATAATCCACCTGTTGTTTATAAAATCTCTCTAATTCATTTGTATACCGACAAAACGATAAAGACAAATATATTTTCTTGTTAATTTAATCAATAAAAATGATTACAAATAACTAACTTAGGTATGATGACTGACTGTGATTAATATGGTAGATATTGTATTTGTGTAAAAAAAACCCTACCTGTCAAACTGACAGTGCAGGGAACGTTTTTATTGTTGTTGCAGCATCTACCATAGTTATCAGCTTAGGCAAAGAAGATTACGCAAGATTTGCTATTTCTTTACAGAACTTATTAAAAAGCTTGCTTTAGCGATAGAAGTTGCAAATACGCAACGCAAATTTCTCTACGCAAGCTTAACTCAGTTTTGTCTGCAAGACTTTAGATACACCCTGTGATAACAACATCTCACGTATCTGCTCCAAATTCCTTGGCTTTGGTGACTCAGTCAAAGTTTTTGTTTGCAATTGAGTTTCAGGAGGTTGTTTACTAGATAGAGCAGCTGCAAATTGCTTGTAAAGTTCTGGGTTGACAGCAAAGTAAAAAGCTAGCTCTTGTCCTACCTCTTTCAATCGGTTTGGTAACCTGTATCAGGAAGCCCAATGACAATCCCATGTCCTG
Source organism: Brasilonema sp. UFV-L1 (assembly GCF_012912105.1). Taxonomy (GTDB): domain Bacteria; phylum Cyanobacteriota; class Cyanobacteriia; order Cyanobacteriales; family Nostocaceae; genus Brasilonema. The sequence continues at coordinate 44,138 of NZ_QMEA01000026.1, read as the reverse complement.
GTGGTAAATTCGGATCAGGGAAAAAGCGTGACCATGCCTCCAAGACTCGAAGTTGCTTAAGACTCCACTCTACATCACTGCTTTCGTCTAAAGCTTTATGCTGAAAACCTGCAACTGCCTGTTTGGACTCTTGATTCCAGTCAGAAGACGGTATGGGAACAGCAAATAATGGCTGTGCATCCACAACACCCGGCCCAGAACGCAGATCATATGTTTTATCCCAAGCTTCTTTAACTGATAGTGTATCTCCCTTTTTGCTTACTTCAAACTCGGTGCGATTATCTCCAATCGATTTAACCTTCCAATTTGAACCCAGTGTCTTGGTAACGATTTCTTTAACTCTGTGTTCCAATCCCGGTATAACCATCTGGAGAAAAAAACCTTCAAACTTAGCACCGTAGTCATTTGAGTCGCTGAGTTGATCGCGATCTGCCTTTGGCAGCAAGCTAGCGCCGAAGGGCGCGCTACGCAAACGCTTATCGCTCATACAATTGTCCTCTGGTGAAATCAGTTCTTAACGTTAAATCTAGTTCAGTACTTGACTACACTCCAACAATTGATGATTGCGGTAAATTCTACTCCAAAAAAATAAGTCCCGGTTAAGGTAACCAGGACTTCCTTGAAAATTTTGCGTTAACTACAAGCTTGAGATAGCTATTCATGCAAGGCTGTTGAAAATGATAGCCCAGAGAGTTCCCGCTATTCCAACGCCAACGAACAGGTAAGTGAAGAAATTACCCAATTCAGGATTTGCTCCCAGTGCTTTATCTTCTTGACCTGCGGTGAAAAATAATGACCAAGCTTGATTGACGGTGATTGCTTCAAAGTTGTTAAAATCAGGTCTAAACACAACAGGTCCAACTAACTCTTTTTTAGGAAAGTCAAAGTCAGTTCTCATCGTTATTCCTCCACAATTTATCTACACAGATTGATGACAGATTGATGATTTTCTAAAAATCCAGTTTTGTGATTACAGGCTTGTAAGCCAACCGATAAAACCATGTCCGGTCAGAACTTCCAGCGCGATGAGTGCGACAAAACCAATCATTGCTAAACGCCCATTGAGTAACTCAGCGTACTCGGTGAAGCCAAACTTCTGAGTTTCGTCCACGTACATCTTGGGTTCGATTGCGTAGTTGTTTAATCTGTTTCCTTCTTCTACGACGTAAGTGCGTCCTGTCATGGCTTTATCCTTAATTTTTTTTCTTGGTTATTTTCTAGGAATTTTATTTTTCGCGATTACAGGTTTTCGTGATTACAGGCTTGTAAGCCAACCGATAAAACCATGTCCGGTCAGAACTTCCAGCGCGATGAGTGCGACAAAACCAATCATTGCTAAACGCCCATTGAGTAACTCAGCGTACTCGGTGAAGCCAAACTTCTGGGTTTCGTCCACGTACATCTTGGGTTCTCGCGCGTAGTTGTTTAATCTGTTTCCTTCTTCTACAACGTAAGTGCGTCCTGTCATCGTTGTCTCCTTGTTTTCTTTCTCTTGTTAACTAATGTAAAGCAATGTAAACAAATGTTGCAAGTCTTTTACAAAGAAAATGATGAGTCAAAACCGTACTTCACAGGTAGAGAAAACCGTACTTAGCTCAAATGAAGCAATGTATTATGGTTCTCGTATTGCTTGCTCTGTATAGGTTTTAAGATTTTGCTAGTTAAGCACTCAGCTTTGATCAGTCCTTTGACCAATAAACAAGCACTTGAGAGTGCAACACAGGTTTATTGTGGAGGTGAGACAGCTACACGTTTCAGTACTTCACACTCAGGCAAGCATGACAGAAACAGAGTTTCAAAAAGTAAGACCACGCAAAGTCTTTGCACAGCATTGGCTCAAAAGTGAAAAAGCTCTCAACGAGATTATTCAAGCTTCCCAGTTACAATCTACTGACAGGGTTCTGGAAATTGGTCCGGGTACAGGGATTCTGACTCGCCGCTTATTATCTTTGGTAGAATCTTTGCTAGCAGTGGAAATAGACCGGGATTTGTGCGATCGCCTAATCAAACAATTCGGACGCCAAGAAAATTTCTTACTTTTGCAAGGAGATTTTTTAGATCTAGATTTACCTTCCCTGCTATCACCATTTCCAGTTTTTGGGAAACAAAATAAAGTTGTCGCTAATATTCCTTACAATATTACAGGACCAATTCTAGAAAAACTTCTGGGGACAATTGCTAACCCAAACCCCGAACCTTATGACTTGATAGTGCTTTTGGTACAAAAAGAAGTCGCTCAAAGGCTGGTTGCAAAACCAAGCTCAAAAGCATTTGGGGCGCTATCGGTACGAGTGCAATATTTGGCAAAGTGCGAACTAATTTACATTGTCCCAGCTGGAGCATTTCATCCACCACCCAAAGTAGATTCAGCAGTCGTGCGTTTAACTCCACGTCTTATAGAAACACCAGCCACAGATACTCGACGATTAGAAACTTTAGTGAAATTGGGCTTTGGGGAAAAACGTAAAATGTTACGAAATAATTTGCAATCGGTTGTAGAACGCGATCGCCTGTCACAATTACTGGAAAAATTAGAGATAAACCCTCAAGCTCGCGCTGAAGACCTCAGCGTCAGCCAGTGGGTGGCTCTAGCAAATGAGTTATCATTTCTGGGTGACGAGTCATGAGTCATGTTTTCCCATGTTCTCAGTCTTCAGCAGTTAAAACAGTTATCAGTTATCAGTTACCAGTAGCCTGTTCACTGTTCACTGTTCACTGTTCACTGTTCACTGTTCACTGATTTGTTGAATATGCGTTCTTACACCCTCATCGCCCCTGCCAAAATCAACTTACATCTGGAAATTATTGGTGCCCGTCCTGATGGATATCATGAGTTAGTCATGATACTTCAAAGCATAGACTTAGCTGACGAAATTTATCTACAAGCAGGCGATACACAAGCCATCCGCGTTCGTTGTCCTCATCCGGAAGTTCCCGTAGATAATAGTAATATTGCATACAAAGCAGCCGAACTTATGGCGGCGGAGTTTCCATCCGCCTTTGCCAAATATGGCGGCGTTAATATTACCATCAACAAGCGTATACCTGTTGCAGCGGGGTTAGCGGGAGGTTCGACGAATGCAGCAGCGGTGCTGGTGGGAATAGATTTACTCTGGAATTTGGGGTTAACTCAGTCAGAGTTAGAGGAATTGGGAGCACAACTAGGTTCAGATGTACCGTTTTGTGTGGCGGGTGGGACGGCGATCGCCACAGGAAGAGGTGAGCAACTTTCTGTGCTTCCTAGTTTAGACAACATATATATAGTATTAGGTAAATATCGTAGTCTTGCAGTCTCTACCCCTTGGGCATACAAAATCTATCGAGAACAATTTGGTGATTCCTATCTTAAAGATACCGACAGCTTAACAACTCGCGCAGCAGCCATACACTCTGGACCAATAGTCAAAGCTATTCTGAATCAGGACACAACGGAAATTGCTCAAAAGCTGCATAATGATTTAGAGCGTGTGGTGTTACCAGCATATCCGCAAGTCTTGCAATTGCGAGAAACTTTTGCTAACGCTGGTGTTTTGGGGACAATGATGTCTGGTTCTGGTCCTAGTGTCTTTGCGATTTGTGAGTCCCAACAGCAAGCGGAACAAGTTAAGCTTCGTGTGAGGGAGACAATTCCTGATGAGGATTTAGAATTGTTTGTGACTCGGATGACTTCACATGGAATTCAGATAACATCATCAGTGTAACGATAAGATAGACGAACCGCCAAGACGCAAAGGACGCGAAGATTTTATGAGTGATGAGAAGATAACGCAACAAGTAGAGGCTCAAACGCAGCTTCAATCAAGTCCCTTACGTTGTGTAATTGGAGCAATGATTTCGGGGGCACTTGCGTATGGAGTATACTCTCTGATGATTGCCACAGCCACAACTTTTGCAACGAAACCCATTCATTCAGATAACGTTATAGTACTGAAGATTGCTTCTGCAGTGCGTACCTTAGTTGTTGGTATGATGGCTTTGGGAAGTGGGGTATTTGGAATAGTGGCGATCGGGTTGCTGGCGTTGGCGGTGCAGTTATTGGTGCAGCAGTTGATGAAAAAGCAAGAATCAAGCTAAACGCAAACCTTCATCCACCTGTTCTTGAAAGTCAGAAGGCAAAGAAAATACCATTCAGTGACACTATTGCCTAAATCTTCGGTAAAATATTCGGCTTGACGGCGCTCCCATTGAATTTCTTGTCCTTGGGCGTTGACCTTTTTTGAATTCAAAGTTCAAAGTTCGCTCGTTCAAAATGAAGAAGAGGAAAATTTTTGAATTAATTAATTCCGAGTACAAGCTCCCGCTCTCCACTTCGTTTTCAGCGGTCTGAAATCGGTGGTGGGTTCAAGCCCCCACCGATTGCAAAACTACTCGGTTAAGATTTTTTTCAACACCATAGACAACGACATTTCAATAGTTTTAGCCCCACCTAATTTCCTTAACCGAGCAGTATTGATAGCCATCCTATATGAGTTGTAAAAATTGCTGGAGTCCAGAAACCTGGTTTCTGCTAGAAACCGGGTTTCTAATTTTTCACAAATGATTTGTGAGTGCTATATCTTATCAGCAACCGTATTGGACTAAAATTTGCTTGACAAACTCAACGTTGTAAACATGAAATGGAAACTAGGGATTTCTAGGAATACGTTCAATCTCTGCATAACCACTAAAAATCAACCGTTCACCCTCTGTTTCTAAACGATTAAGACGCATTTTCACCCCATCTAAGTCAAAGCGGTCTAAATCCACCATATTATCTAAAATTTCCACTAATGCTAAACTCAAGGTTCGTGATATTTCCTTTTGTGCTTCGCTGACTTGATCAAGTTCAATTTCTGGGTTTTTAAAACTAACACGTCGCCGTCGTTCAATACCTATAGTGACAGTCATATATAGTGGTACGAGTGTACCGTTGTTTAAATCTGCCTTGGCGAAAATCCGCAATCGATTTTGAGGTAGTAACTTTACTTGGACTTCGGGAAAAGAAACTGGTTGACCGCCAGAGAATGCTGTCAATGCTGGTGCAGTAAGATTTTCTAAGCGCTTTCTCACCAATTCTGCTTTAAAAGATTGGTTGATACCGTCTTCTAGTAGGACAACTTGAGCGATCGCCTGAGTCGGTTGCTTCAGGCGCAGCTTACCGCTCAAAACGGAACTAAAGTCAATGGCTACGGCATCAGTTTCTACAAAAAGTTCTTCAGCAGCGAATTGTCTGCGGATAACTAAGCCACGACCTTTCATTGTAAAGCTATCGATGCTGCCCTGCAAAAGTTTACTTGAAGGATTGCAGCGGACAGAGACTTCTACTGACTCGCTTTGGGTGAACAAATGCCGAATCGTTTGGCTCGCGACAGTGTTGAGCATGCGCTCGCCCCAGTCACTGCCTTTAGGATCTGTTAAACCAGTAAGTCCGCCTAGCATTCTAGTGTAAGTTTATAAAGGTCTTTGTCTTCTTGTAACAAATTGTGAAGAAGTCAGCAAGTTTTTGATGATGGAATGACTAGCGATCTGCTGCTTTGCTGCAGCGCACTCGTGCAAAGCGCACGCTACGGGTTGGCTGCGCCTGTGCTTTGCGCTTACGCTTCGCTCGCAATGACACCTATTCAACCCGATTTCATATTATTGAGCAGTTGATGTTGCTTCCTAAAGCCTAGTCTAACCGAATCTTGAAACGGATAAACGAAATATCCTGCTATTTTTCCGTAAAGTCTTGATAGCCGAGAGTAGTATTAATCTGCAAAGTCCTTGAAAGGAAAGCAACAAGATTATGCGAAAAATAAGGTTATTCATTGCCTCTAGTCTTGACGGGTACATTGCGAGGACATCAGGAGAGGTAGATTGGCTATTTACTGACCAAGATTACGGTTACAATGAGTTCTTTAACCAAATTGATACAGTACTGATGGGGAGTAAAACATATCATCAAGTACTGACATTTGGGGAATACCCATACAAAGATAAAAAAGGTTTTGTTTTTTCAAAAACTGTGCAAGTCGAAAGAGATAACAACGTGGAATTTGTCAAGGAAAATTGGAAAGATTTTATTAACGCGTTGCGTCAATCGAGCGGTCATGATATTTGGTTAGTTGGGGGAGCACAGACAATTCATTATTTCATGAAACACGGTTTTGTCGATGAATTGATTCTCTCGATACATCCAATTATTCTAGGGAATGGAATTCCATTAATTGTGAATGATTCAAGCTTGGAAACAGCACTGGAGTTCAAAAATGTGAAAACTTATGATTCTGGATTGTTGCAAGTGTCTTATGATTTGAAAAAAAATATATACTAGTCATAAATCATATGCCCTACGGGCACGCTACGCGCTCCGCGAAAAACAAGATTCCCGACAACTTTTACGAAGTCGGGGTTCTGTGTCACTACTCTTGCATTCCTGCATACAGCAGTCGTACAAATAAGCGAACGCCATCATCCTTCTTCAGAGTTGAATAAGAAGGAGCTTCACCGTTACCAATTGCACGCAGATCCTCTAGCAATTCTGGATGAAACTGGCAAGTAAACGATCGCCGGATTTTCTTAGTCTCAAAGTCTTTGTAGTTAATACAGGTAGCCGAACATTCTGTCACTATTTCACCACCTTCCTCTGCTGTCGAACAAAGAATTTCCACAGAATCAGGTAGTTGTATCAGCCATGACAAAAGACTTCCAGCGATGATGTGTCGATAGGGAACAATGGCATCATGAATACTGCGGTAAGCCCAGTAGACATCTCCAAAATAGAAGTTTTCTGTGGTAAAAGAGTATAAAATAACCTTTTGACTACAAGAACATGAGTAGCATACTAGATTACATTGAATACAATCCTCAGGAAACACAACGATTGGTTGGTCTGAAATACGAGCAGCTAAAACAACTAATAAAGCAGGCGATCGCCTTACATATCCAAAAGCAGCAGGAGATAGAAGCAAAGAAAGTTAGAATTATTAATAAAGGGGGTGGTCGCAAGGTAAAGCTGTCCAGCGAACAGCAAATTTTGTTAACTCTGACATATTTGCGACATTTGACAACGTTTCAATTGCTAGGTATCCAGTTTTGAGTGAGTGAATCAACAGCAAATGATACATTTAACTACTGGTTTCCACTCCTACAAGAACTCTTGCCATCAAGCTTACTTGAACAGGTAAAAAAAACACGAGTGACTATGAGATAGTTCAAGAAATTTTAACCGATTACGAACTAATAGTAGATAACTCTGAACAGCTTAGAGAGCGGCCTAGCGAGTATAAAGAACAGAAAAGGTATTACTCTGGTAAAAAGAAAAGTCATACATTTAAAAATCAAATTATCGTTTTACCATCCGGAAAAGATATTGTTGATGTAATCGTGGGAAAACCGGGACCAAAAAGTGATATAAATTTATTCCGTGAAGGTCACAAAGGCTTTGACCCTAATCAAAGGTTCAAAGGAGATAAAGCTTATGAAGGAGAACTATCAATTAAGACTCCTACAAAAAAGCCAAAAAAACAAGAATTAAGTCTAGAGCAAAAAGAGAAAAATAAAGAACTGGCGTCGGAACGAATTTTTGTTGAACATTTAATTCGTTTTGTTAAAATATTTCGAGTTGCCTCTGAAAGATTTCGATTAAATCCACGTAAATACGAACAGGTAATCATGACTATTTGTGGACTTGTAAGATTGCGAATAGAAGCTTTAGTATTACCAAAATAAAGTATCGCCGTTAAACCAGGTCAAAATTGGCGTGTAAAGATACTTACTTTTGCATTATTATCAACACTAACTGTCTCAAGCGCTTATTTTTGCGTGCAGGCTGGCTGATATTTGAAACTAGCGATCGCCTGTTTAAAGCCAGTCATAGAGCACTATTGGCATTTTTCGGAGATGTCTAGTTAGCAAATAGTATTGCTTCTTCGTTGACTTCATCAGAGTGAAACATCGAAATCGAGACTTCATGTTCATATTGAATCGTTGTGTCAATCACACCTTCATGCGTGTCAGACGTAACATCGTGGGCATGAATGATTTCCCAAGGAATATTTAAAGTATCGCCGTCGGGAGATTGATAGGGCAATAACACGCGAGCGCCAACTTCCTTTAATTCATTGCGCGTAACTGCAAAATGCTCATCATTCCAGCCAGACGCAACGAGGCGTCCATCACGCTTTTTAACTTCGAGTGTCTTGCCCATAGCCTCAATGCGAAGAGCGACTTCTTGCAGTGATTTGAGTGCTCTGTTATCCTTGTCACGTTCTAGAGATGTCAAGCTCAGAATTTCTTTAACGGCTTTGCGGATCAGTCGTATGTGACATTCAGCTGCTAGTTGATGCCCTACACAAATGAAGATGACAGGAGCACTCGCGGGCGATAGCTTCGCTGCTGCCTTCGGCAGATCGCGAAATCAGTAATTTTTCCACTAATGCAAACATATCATCTCGCGGACATGCCGGACTTGTCCAAGTGGATGGATCGTACGTCGATGGATCACCTCCTTCCACGACTACAGCATAACCAGAGGTGATTGCCGGAACAACTAATTCTGGATCAATGACTCCACAGGACCAAACAGGCAATAATACTGAGTCCATGTCAGCGACTTTCTGAGCAATGTAGGCAACATTTTTAGAAGCCCGAACATCTTCACCAAGACCGTTAAAGCCTACATGTTCCCACGGTTCAATAATAGTTATCGAATTGCGTAACAGACTGGGATTTTTAAGGAGAAACTCAAAATCTTCTCGTGAATAAATCACTTTTTCTAAAGGTACGGCGTGTCCCCATTCAAAAATACCATCAGGAGCAAACAATTCTTTTTCTACTAATGGAGCTTCAGAAGTTCTATCTGCCAGGAAACGACCTAACAAAATATGTACTGATTCAAAATCAGATCTACTTTCATGCAAGTAGCCAGGAGTTAGTCGCCAGTCGGCTGTGGAGGTTTTTTTTTCGTTATCTTTTAATGACCTTATCATGGTTTTAACACTTTTTTCTATATTTTATTCGTCATCTCAATCTATCATATTATCAATCGATTTTAGTGGACCTTTCTGATAAGAAAATCCCAAAAAAAAAATAAAGCTGACACAAATGCTGATTTCTATTAGCTAATCAAAACTAACGACTATAAGTATTTTTTAACTGACTTGTATGTCTAAGAAAAAGTCAGACTTCAAAATCAATTTGGTTGGGAATTCAAACCGACAACCAATCATTAACCACCAAATTTACTATTTTTATAGAGACGATGACCACCCATGTATTCAACTGAGTGTCTAAAGAGTTACTACTGTAAGCGCAAAGCACAGGCTGAGTCCCAAGGGGACACGCATTTGCGTTCGCCAACGCGCAGCTTGTCCACAGGACACATTCTGGGGACTGACGCCTCTGTTGTTTTTTGTTAAATAATGAAAAACTATGAATAGAGTAAAATGTTGCAATCTCAGATTGCAATGTACCATTAGTATGATTTAATTTTAATTTTTCACCAACAAGCTACGCTATATAGTTTTAAAAAACTAGTGTCAACCCTTGGAAAAACCGTAAATCTCAATTTCTTCCTGGCTAAAAGTTTCCTTGAATATTTTGCGGAGAACACGCTGGATATGAAGGTGTTTTCCAGGTTTAACCTTTGTCAGCGTCAGAAGCAACAAATTATGCTCCCCAAAATTTTCTATTCCAACGACTCGCGTGGGTTCTAGAATATTTGGATCATCCGCCTTTAACTGTTGTCCTATCTTCTCGACTACCCTGTACACATGATCTAAATTGGAGTCATAGGAAACGCTAAGTTCTACCCTTGCATATATATACTGCTTAGAGTAGTTGATAATTGATCCAATATCCCCATTCCGGATAATCTGTAATTGACCATCAGGATGTCGGATGTGAGTCGTTCTCAACTCAATTGCCTCTACAATCCCCTCAACACTTCTCTCTTCCGTTTTCCCGGCTTCGATATAGTCACCCACCAAGTAATAGTTTTCAAACAGAATCAAAAATCCACAAACGACATCATTAATGAGGTTTTGTGCGCCAAGACCAACTGCTATACCCACAATCCCTGCACCTGCTAAGATAGGCGCAGGATCAATGCCAATGATCTTGAGTATGCTAACTACGGCAGTGAAGTAGATGAAATATTTTGCAAAACTCCGTATTAAGGGAATGAGCGTCAGTCGTTTCTGTTGCTCTGAGTCATTTAAATCTGTAGTTTTGAGGTAGAACTCATCAAGGATGAAGTAAGCGACTTCAATCAAAACATTGCTGATAAAGAAAATTCCAATTATCTGAACGATTTTGGGGGTATAAGCACCTATCCAAGCGATAAATTCTATTTCTGGAACAACGAGGTTTACTATGCCGACATAGAGAACGTATTCCAAACATTTTTTGAACAGTGGAATCAGGCGGCGTAAACGCTCGTAGAAACGCAGTAGATTATTAGAACTAGAGTATTTAAGACTGAGAGCATCGAGAGTGTCAACGATAGTAGCAACAGCTTTGATTATGAGTAAACCAACTGTGACGATGATATAAATTTTTAAGGCAATATAAAGATATTTGGGAACGACTTCTGGCAGGTAGAAAAATTTAGCACATAAGATAGCAGATGATACCCAAAGAGTATGAGTGATAATTCTTTTTAAGACTTGAAAAAAAGCCTCAGTACTCTCATCATTAGCCTTGATTTGATCAACCTTCTTAGCGTAATCGCAGACCGAGTTTATACCTCGTTGTAAAGGTGGTATGCTGAAATTAACCAGTATCAGCAGGCTCACACTTTTCAAGCTCGCCGTGAAGAGATTGACCCAGAATTGATTGGGAACACTGCGAATTAAGTTAAGTTGAAATTCCTTGATGTTTCCGCCTCGATAAATCACCACCCCATTTATACCAATCAGCGCCAGACACAACGCCACACAAGTAAAAATTAAAAGTCTGCTGATATTTCGGCGCACAAAGGTGATATTCGCAGATCTCCCCTGAAGCCAAGAAACCTTAGTAAACTGGCTGACAATTATTCCAATAAGCCAGTTCAACAAGGAGAAAATGAGTATTAAAAAACCGAGTTCAGCTAGAATAATTAGTATGTTCATATCTAAACATGAATGTAAAAAACTTGAGTGAAGTACATTGGCTTGTCAGATTTCATCTTCAGCTAAAGTCATTAGTATGTCATTAAAGTGAAATTTAGCTGCTTATCTAGATGGGCGTGTCATTGTGCTCATTTTCGCGCTCAGACACAATTGTCACGCTCTTATTTAGGTAAAATATTTTGAACAGCAGATACTGATTCCACTTTCTGCTGGATGTTCTTTCCTAAAACTATGACAATAAACCATTCAGGTAATGTTCGCAAGGAACCTGAAAAGCCTACAGAAGTCAGAATTTGTGAAACCTTTTAGTTTTCTCATGCTGGGATTCTTAACTGTTATCTACACTTTGCCGTTGGTGTTAGCCGATACTACGTATTTACCAAAAAATAGTACCAATGTAATTCATCATAGCTTATCAGCGTTCCCTCAGAACAAAAAAGGATTACAGAGTGATTTGATACTGGTACAAGTGATAGACAAGGAGGAACAAGAGCGATAGCTAGCCCCTTAGGGGGCCTGCGCTAACGCTTGCCTTACGAGCGCAAAGCGCACGCTACGCGCTTCGGCAGATCGCGCTTGATTCAACAAGCAAATATTTTGTATGGTCAAAGAGAATTTGCAGCCGCAGAGGAAACTTTACGCAAGTTGATCAAGAAATTCCCCAAAAATGCTTTTGAACACTATCAACTCGGCAATGTTCTTTATCAACAAGGCAAAGCCGAAGAAGCAATTGGTGAATTTGACACTCTCCGTCCTAAAGGAGCGGAGATTCTTAAGATATCACTGCCTTAATATCCTGTTTGCACAGGTTAAAACGACACAAGCGCGAGAGAATAGTAGAGAAGTTGAGAGTGCTTTCCCCCGAACAACTCGCTGCTATGGGCATTGATCCTAAAATGTTGGATTAAAATAAACTCCATAAAGGATACTCAAAATGAAGGTGTTGAAACTAGCGAAAGTAAAGATAACTCATGGAATTTGTGCATCTTTATTCTTGACTTTTGCTCTTGGTATACCTTTAGCTAGTGCTGCCAATACCGCTGGTGACTATCGACAATTAGGGCTTTTGTATCGTCAACAAGGACGGCTACCTGAAGCAATTGCTGCAATGCAAAAATCTGTAAAACTCGAACCGAAAAATCTTATGGGACGAGTTAATTTGGGTTGGACACAGCATTTAGCTGGACATGAGCAACAAGCAGCACAATCTTTATGGCAAGCAATATATCAAAAGCCTACCTTTGTTCCAGCATACAATGCTTTGGGAATTGTTTATCTTGTGGATAGCAACTTAACAGCAGCAGTCTTGGTTCATACTTGGGCAGCAATTCTTAAGCCAGATAATGAAATTGCGTATTATAACTTGAGTTTAGCATTACACAGATTACAAATTTATAACTTGGCAATTACAACCGCTAACCGTGCTGCTATTCTTGAACCGAATAATCCTCATCCTTTAGTTGCTAGTGCGATCGCCTATTGGGATAATGGTGACAAAGATGCTGCTAAAAAAGTTTATACCAAAGCTATGACTTTAGATTCGAGGTACCGCGAGCAAACTTTTTTAAGTCATCTCAAGCAAGCTGCCTTTAGTCAAGAGCAAATCAAAAAAGCGGAGCAAATACTGAATTTTTGAGGTGAATTCAAATACACTATAACAACTAGAACAGTTATAAGCTCTTTGATCCTATTTGCCATGACACAGACAGCCCTCGACAAATTTTGGGAGCTTGTATTTGGAGCGATCGCCCTCAACCCGGAAGCCTTTAGGCTGATTCAATCGCTACCTCAAGCTTCAAAAGCAGCTTTATACATTGTACTCATTGCTGGGTTTTCTCAAGCTGTGGGTCAGGGAATGGTGCTATTTGTCAACCGAGTTAAACCACTTCGCTTTCTTCTGAGTTTGTTGATTGCGTCTGTGTTATTTGTATTCACCATTTTGTTTTGGACTTTAAGTACATGGTTGGTGAGCCTTGTACTATTCAATGCTAATATTCCCTATAACGTGATTTGGTCTACGCTAGGATTTGCCTACGTACCACTGATGTTTAGTTTTTTGGTAGCATTACCTTATTTGGGTGTACCTATTCAAGTCTTGCTTTCTATTTGGACGCTGTTAGCATTTGTCATAGGCTTGCACGTCGCTCTTGATGTTGGTGTTTGGCAAGCGCTTTGGTGCGGTGTGTTGGGATGGGTTGTCTTTCAGATTGTACAGCGCACCATTGGACGACCAGTTGCAAATCTTGGCAAGTGGCTGTCTAATACAGTAGCAGGGACACACTTAGTCACAGATATACAAGGAGTTGAACAACTTCTGCAAGCAGGACCACAGATTTTACGTAGAAATCACCGAACGAAAACTGGTAATAGAGGAGACAACGGCAGAGTATGAATGTGAAGCGAGTCAGCAAATTTTTAGGAATTGTTTTCATTGCTCTACTTTGTACTCTACTCTTCCCGCAACTTCGCCATGTGTGGTTTGTTTGGTACAATGCTTTGGGGAGTGCGTTGAAGCTGACAGTTGATTTGTTGCAGATAACTTTGATTGCTGTTGTCTTCGCTGGACTCCTAGTTCCTCTTGAAGCTTTGGGATGGTGGGCTGGATGGTATGGTGATAAAATTAACACCACAAGCTTCGGGATATTAGAAGAACCGATTCCACCACAAACAAATGTCGTTCGTTACGTCATTTACCTTGATGGTATTGGTCAGGCTTCATCTAAATACTTCCCAGATGGTGATCAATTTTTGCGTGAGTTAGCAGCAAATTTGCCAGATAATATTGTTATCATTAAAGGAATCATACCCTATTCAGTCTTTAATCGACCACTGACAGAAGGTGATGGAATACTCTCATCATTTTGGCGCTTTGCTGAGCGAGCGAGTCAATCCAGTAGTGGTAGTCTATTCAATAGTTTGTTTGCCTTAACAATTAATATTCGCAATCTGATTGTTGTTGGGGTTTGTGCTGATCAACGCTTTGGACTCATCTATAATCAGGGAACAGCGCAGGTCATGTACAATAGCCTCGTGAACCACGGTTACAAACCTGGTAGCCCAGTACCAATTACACTGATTGGTTTTAGCGGTGGCGCACAGATTGCAATGGGAGCGGTTTCTTATCTCAAGCAAGCATTATCGAATGCACCCATAGAAGTTGTTTCCTTGGCTGGTGTCATCAGTGGTAATAATAATGCGTTGTTGGTTGAACATCTCTACCATCTTGTTGGTGACAAAGACCCAGTAGAGCGCTTAGGCCCAATTTTGTTTGCAAGGCGCTGGAAGCTCTTTTTCTTATCTTACTGGAACCGTGCTAAAAGCATGGGCAAAATCACTTTTGTTTCACTCGGCCCAGTCGGTCATATGGGTGCTGGAGGTCCTTTAGACGCAAACAAATATTTAAGCGATGGTCGCAGTTATTTGCGCCAAACGATTGAAATTATTTCTAAAATTATACTAGAACAGTATCCCTACAATCAAGAACTCGTTAAAACAAAGATTAGCAATTATGAATTGTATCAGCAAGCAGCGTTTAATCGACCAGATTACTACCCTTTGAACCAATCGGTCAATGGAGATCTTTATCGACCAATTGCTTCTTGGATGGGACGACTGATTTTACCGCCTAAGGAACAACGTCAATTCGGTGTTCTGTTTGAAGTACATCACGCAGATGCTAAACACCAACACTTGGTGGGACAAATTGTATATTTAAAATGGATTGACGATCGCGAATCAAAAATATCGGTTCAGTCAACAAAAAAGGATGTTCACTTCAACGCAGAAGCACTATACAACTATACACAAGGGAAAATCGTTCCCATTCGGATCAATCATTGGCGTCAGGTGACTCCTTTAGAATCGCTGGCTGGCTCAAGACCTAATGATGATATGATTGTCATGTTACGCCAGCCAGTTGTCGTTGAACAGAATGGCAAAATTCCGACTCTTTACGTAACAACTGAACCTGTTCAAATCTCTGGACGCTTTTATGGATTAGTGAAGTTTCTACAGCCTATCCAGCCAGAAAGCGAACAGTTCAGGGTTGTACATTTCAATCGGCATTCCCGTGAGTTTGATTCTGCTGAAGAAGTCGTGCTTTTGCCTAAGGTGATTCCTTCTGAGCAAAACTTTTACAACTCAACCAGCCGCGATATCGAAAAGTCTCCCTTGAACGACAAAGGCTGGTACATTTACGGCGCAAAAAATGCTGCTGGGATGTTTGTCGTTCAGGCGATCGCTCCGTATGCTTTATTACAAGTCCAACCTCAAGAGGTGATTGTTGGTAGAAAACCAACACTTGAATATATTAGGAAACGAGTATGGGAAAAGATTACCACAAACAAAGGACAAATACAATCCGTTCTTTTGAGTACAAGAAGTACAGATATTCAGCGAGCAGTGTCCAAATGGCGTGAAGGTGACTGTGCGTTGCTTTTACACGTCTATGGCGGTATTGGAGGCAAAAAACCAGAAGCCGCAGCGAAAGCCCCTGTCTACTTTGGTCATTTTGCCTATGGAGTAGCAGAAGTCGTGCGGGAACCCCTGACAGGTGAGTTGCGCTTTAACATAGAGTATCACCAAGTTTATACTCACAACGTTGATGGGCTGATTGCAGGTACGCTTTCTTGGACTCGTTATATGGGCGATCGCCAGTTTGGCTGGTTAGGAATTCGTCCCGTTTGCGATCTCCTCATCAAATTCGATGCTTTGAGTGATGACTATGATACTGATGAAGTCAAACGCACACTATTAGGAACTTTCATCCGTCAGCTAGAAATCATGACAGCACGTTACCGTATTGGAGATGGTATGGGTGCAACTTATGTCGGTCCAGCAAATAACTGTGCCCAGGATTCTAACCAGGCATTATATGCAGCAATTAAAATCATTCAGGCTGCAACTCAATACAATTCTAAAGATATCGCATATGCGATCAAAACAAATCCGGAGTTTAAAAATTGGTTACTTCGCCATCCGGAATATGCAACTAGCTTTAAGCAGTTGGTGAAGTTAGACAAAACTATCAGACATCAACTCTTACCATTTGGGGTTGCGCGTGCTGACTGGGAGAGTTCCACAACAACCATAGGCACTTCTCTATTAGACAGCCCTGTGCAACACATTATTAGAGCTTTAGTCAGTTGGCGAAGCATTTTGCCTCGAAAAACAAGCGATACTATTGCTGAGATATTTCTGAAACAGAAAGCATCAATGTGGATATTGAGCACCAGTCAGGTAGGGAACTTAGATCCAGAAATTGCGGCGATCGCTCCTTTTACCTTTTAGCTAGTTACGACACAAGCCCCATGTCTTACCTGTAAGACTCCTCTATACCCAAAAGGTTTCTTCTAGAAATTTTGAGCAAACAAGGGCGATCGTATCGCAATCAGATCTACGGCTAACCCAATGTCACGTGTCAGTCGCACCGCCAGTGCCAGCATGATGTTAGTATCCAAGTCAGCGCAGATGATTTATCTGTGTTAACCTGTGTGCATCTGTGGTTCCAAATATTGGAATATCGCTCTTGCAAAAGGACTCTTGACTATCGACTAAGAACTAATGAATAAAAAATGGTTTCAGATTGGCATGGCGGGTGTATTTTTACTGTCACTCGCCTTACGAATTTGGGGACTTGGACGATTTAATACCTTTGTCTTTGATGAGGTTTACTACGCTAAATTTGGGAATGACTATCTCACCCATACACCGTTTTTTGATGGTCATCCACCATTAGGCAAATATATGATTGCACTAGGGATTTGGATTGGCAAGCATATTCCCTTTTGGCAAGATGAGGTGAATGGGTTTACAGGTTCAGTCATGTCACCCGTCAGTTACCGTTGGATGAATGCCTTTTGTGGTTCATTTCTCCCTATAATCATAGCCGCTATTGCCTATCAAATAAGTTATCGTCGTGGTTTTGCTTTACTTGCTGGTTTGTTCACAGCTTGTGACGGTATATTTCTTGTAGAATCTCGCTATGCCCTGATCAACCAATATATCGTTATCTTTGGGTTGCTGGGACAATTGTTTTTATTATTGGCATTAGCAAAACAAAGACAACAACGCAATTTCTGGTTAATACTTTCTGGCATAGCATTTGGTGCATCAGTTGCTACCAAGTGGAATGGTTTGTGGTTTTTGCTAGGAACTTATCTTCTCTGGATATTAGCTTGGATAATTCATTTGTGGCAATCTTTTCACTTTGTTTACCAAGAAAATCTCAGTCTAAACCAACAGGAGTTTTCTTCTCATTCTCCCGACAAAATCAGTGGAACAAAAGGTCGTCAAAAAAGTTTTTCCCTCTCTTCCTTAAGTCTCTTTCCTTCTGGTTCATCTAGTGAAAAAAGAATATATAAAATTTCTCCTTCAGGCGCAAACTTCGGAACTTCCAACAACAATGGACAAGTCAATCAAACACCATTACAAAAATTAACTCAACTTCATATTATTCATATAATTATTTATTTAGGTATTGTCCCTTTAATAGTTTACAGTTTGCTCTGGATTCCGCACTTACAATTAGATACAAGGTATGGATTTATAGAAGTACACAAGCAAATTTTGCTGTTTCATGAACAACTTGGTGGTAACACTCCCAAAGTACATCCTTACTGCGCTGCTTGGTATAAATGGCCCTTAATGACTCGACCAATGGCATATTTATATCAAACCGCACAAAGTTTAAATGAACCACCACCTGTCATGGGACCTCCTTTACCTTCCGGTGCTGGGAAAATCATTTACGATGTCCATGCAATGGGCAATCCCTTTTTATGGTGGTTTGGCGTTGCAGCGCTTTTGTTTTTTGTAGGAATATTAGTGTGGCAATTCATCATTCCTCGGATAAAGCAAAAGCATTTTTATCCTCCTACAATATTGAGTCTTGATAGTTGGATTGCCTTGTATTTAGTTATCAATTATGCTGCTAACTTACTGCCTTGGACTGGAGTCAATCGTTGCGTTTTTATCTATCACTACATGACAGCTGTCGTGTTTGCATTTTTAGCCATTGCTTGGCTTGTGGATCAGTGCTTACGCAGTTATTTTATTCTACTCCGCGCTCTGGGTGTAACGATTACATTTATTATTGTGATAGCTTTTGTTTTTTGGATGCCTATTTATTTAGGTTTACCTCTTTCAAACTTTGAATATAGGCCACTGCGGATGTGGTTTAATTCTTGGATTTAGAATAGTTTTTGCTCCTTTGTACTTTACCTTGAACAGCAAGAAGGCTCACACTGTACCTGTACTCAGGGAGCGTGTTGAGAAGAATTGCGAGTGAGTCGAGTTGCGTAGTTTGATTGTATTTGAGCGTAGCGAAAACAAAGAAAACTACAGCGACGAGACGAACAAAATATTTTGTTTTGAGTAGCGCAAGTGAGCAAAAGTGCATTATCATAAATATGTAAACACGGTAAGGTCGATACCATGTACAGAGCAGTTAAAGTTAGAATCTATCCTACTGATGAGCAAAAATCCTATCTAGCTCAATGTTTTGGTAATACTCGTTGGTTGTGGAATTATATGTTTAATGCCACGACTACCGCGTATAAAGAAACCGGAAAAGGTATTTCTAAAGCCGCGATGGACAAGTTGCTTCCTAATTTAAAAAAGGAATATGAATGGTTGGGACTTGCTTATAGTCAAGTTCTGCAACGAGTGACATTCAACCTTTCAAGCGCGTTTGTCAATTTCTTTGAAGGACGTGCTAAATTCCCTAACTTTAAATCTAAGCATGGTAAGCAGTCGATTCAATATCGCCAAAATGTGAAACTGATGCCAGAGAATTCTGTGATTAAGTTTCCTGGTAATTTGGGGTTAATGAAAACCGTGTTTCACAAAGAACTACCGGATGCAAAATTCACTACTGTAACAATATCGAGAAATGCATCCGGTAGGTATTATGCATCTATTCTTTTCAACCAAAATGATAATCCAGTAGTTGCGATTAGAGACGCTATTGGTGTTGATTTAGGACTAAAAAACTTTGCTATCACATCTGAAGGTTCAAAGTATGACCTTCCTAAAAATCAATTAGCGAAGTTAGAAAAAAATAGAAAGCGCAAGCAGAAAAAATTAGCCAAAAAGACAGATAAAACTTCTAATAAACGTCGTAAAGCTAAACGTTTAGTTGCAAAAGTATCTAGCAAAGTAGCTAGAGTAAGAGAAGACTTTTTACACAAGCTATCTCGCAAAATAGCATACGAAAACCAAGTTATTTGTGTAGAAGATTTGGCAGTGAAGAATATGGTTAAAAACCCTAACTTAGCAAAAGCTATCAGTGACCAGGGTTGGGGGATGTTTTTAACCATGCTTAAATACAAAGCTGAGAGATTTGGTCACGCCTATCAAGAGATAGGACGTTTCTTCCCGTCTTCTCAACTATGTAGCGAGACTCTACTACCAATCCCAATGCTGCAAAAAGGTTATGATTCATTGGGTGTAAGGTTTGTAGATTGTCCACACTGCCAGCATCAGCATGATAGAGACATCAATGCTGCTATAAATATCAGAAATGAAGGATTGCGATTATGGAGCCACTACGGTCTTGGGGTCTCCCCAAGTAGAGTAACTGGCGTGGCGTTAGGAACTAGCGCTTCTGCCCTTGGAGGGGATGTAAGACCAAAGTCTTCTGGACGTAAAAAATCTATGAAAACCTAGGCAATCCCCAATGAATTGGGAAGCCTACACTCTACCGTCAGGTCGGTGTAGGTAGTTCACAATAAAAAGTCCTCAGTAACCACAACATTTTTGAAACTGATTTCAACTTTAAATTGTTTACCCAAAGCTTCACTAAATTCTAACTGAATGACATTATCAGCTTCCCTCGCAGTGACTTCCTGACTTTCTGACTCAGATGTGTTGGGATTAAGAGTCACTTTCAGCTTCAAACCAGGCGGTAGAGATTCCTGATTGCGATGTTCCTCATAGCAATGAATCACTTGTACAAGCACATCGACTTCATTATTTTCCAACCGTTTTAGATTGACAACTAAAGCTAAAGTTTGACCATTTAGTAGTAGTCCAAAATCTAACTTTTTAGCCCCAGAATAATGATCCGCTATTGAGTGACTTCTTACATAACCCCAAACATAGTTATTATCAAGCGTTTTCAGAATATTTTTGGTAGATTGCCAACCTTCTTCAAAAACTTCAAGCCACCAATTGGTTAGGTTAACTGGTGCTTTAGTAGAAATGCTTGTAGCCTGAGTTAGATTTTGTCTGTCTGTATGATTGACTTCAACTACTGACGGTAAAGGAATAGCAGTTGGTGACAAGAAACGTGAGTATAACAAGAGATTGTTTATTTCAGAATCAAACCAAGAAAGCGGTAGCTGATAACAACTATCAGATTTCGCCTCCAAATTAATTGATTGGCAATATTTGACGAGTTGGTCGTAACGCAAAAAACCGTGAATATTTAATTGTTCTTCCTCTTCTAAAATTTCCAGCAAGACATAGAAGTGAGCAACCCTTTTTGGTGAAGTGATGACTTCTTCTGGTACAGTGACAAAATCATCAATCAGGTTATCTACGGTAATTAAGCAAAGACGAAATTCACCAAGATTGAGATAACAAATATCATCAATTGGATTAGCACCACTCTCTTGATTAATTTTAATATTTGGATTTCGTTCTTTCAGGTACTTTTCAAAGCCAAGTAGTGCTAATGCGTTTAAATATATTTTCCATTGGCTTATTTCGCCGAATTGGTTGAAATTCTTCTCGCTGATGACTTGTGCTTCCTCAAAACTTTCTGGTTCTAGTAAAACAACTTTTGGGGAGAATGTTATTCTCCTCTTTTTTGTTTGCAGTATGGATTTTGGTGAGCGATTCATATTTTCTCCCCCATTGATTATCTCATGGAAAAAGCAATGTATATTTTCTAGTAGATGCATAGTTTATGCTGCGTAGGATGAATCACTAAGGTAGATGCGGATTGTTTGAGAAAATAAGCTGTTTTTCATTTGCTTTTTACCACTCACAAGTTCTGCTTTTGCTGCTTTAAATGTTTGATTCCAGGAAAATTCTCTAATTGCCACAGCAATATTTTTTAGATATTCAGGCTCATGACAAATTCTTGTTAACTGAGATTTATTAAACGATGGTAAAAGTTTATCTAAAAAAACTTCCTCTGTTTGATACTGCACAACTTCTAAAAAGTTTTTTAGCTGCATAATGCGTCTGACTTTGGTCCATTCTATTCCCCAAAGTTTACCAATTTCACTTAAGGATATATTCTCTTGGTAATAAAGTCGCAAGCCTTCCGGAAATCGTTGAGCAAAATTTTTGTAACCTTTACTTTTTTTCAACTCTTCAATCCGCTGGTGAATCACCTCTCCTATTGTTTGATATAAGACTTCTTCAAACAATTCTTGACAAAATGCTTGTAATTTTTCTAATTCTACTTCCTCCGGCTCGCAGTCTGTGTAATCAGGTAATTCTGGATGAGGAAAATAATCATTTTTTGAATGATCATACACTTCTATAGAGACAGTTTTGGTAATGCCTGTTTTTCTATAAAGCCAGTCTTGACGCAAGATTTCTGCAATGCATTTGAGATGATAAATTAATTCATTAGGAGAAAGAATAATATTTTCTTGCTGCAACAAATGTAACATTTCTTGGAGTTGGCTTGGTGTTGGTTTAAAATAGCGTCCTTTTTGGCGTGTTTTTAATCTATCTTGTCGGTAAACTGTTTGAAAAGCTTTTACAATTTCATAGTCTTCTGTTGAAATAAGCCCAGATAGAGAACGGGGTACAGATTTACATAGTAGTCCCCAATCACTGGGAGTTGCTAACCCAAATTCCCACAAAAATGACTTGATTTCTTCATTCTGGCGGGTGAGTCTGGTAGTCCAATTATCTAAGCTTTCGTTAGAACCTAAGTTGGGATTAAATTTGCGCAAAATTTCAACGCTAAAAAATTCTCCGCCTTTTGCTATTGGTCGAGTTGTACCATCATGATGATTCAAGATATGTTGGGTTTTACCCTCACTATCTAAAATCACCAGTGCTTTACCATCGTCGTTTAAAACGAAGGGAAGTAAATCCGTGTATTTAAAAAGATTTTCTGCACTGAGGTTGTAGATGTGAGGGATAGTTTTGCAGGTGATGAAAATTCTGTGTGAAACATAGCAGCGTAGACAAAGCCCGGCGATCGCACGTTGGTAACTGTCGTCATCTAAACGAAAAGTTTTCCACAAAACTGTTTGAACTTGTTTATTTTCTTCTGTCGATAGTGTAAGTTTAGTGCTTAAGTGAGGAAATTGTATTTTAAAAAAATCTTTAGCTCTAGAGATTTCTCTGCGGTGTTTTAGCTGAACGTCCTCCCCTATAGAAAGTATTTGCATTTGCCAATATTTAGTAGGTGATACCATAGTAATTAAAGTTACTGAAGCCTGAGAAAACATGACATTCACAGCGAAGCTTTAGCACCAGAGACTATTTTTTGATTCATCTTCTGGAGGCTACATATATATTAGAGTTGATTTTGGGTACATATGCACTTTTGAGGAATGAGGAAGCCAAGCTAGAGACATCAATTTCAAGCTGATAAATATTGGGCGAACGCATCCAATAAAGAGGAGCGCGATCGCGCCCCTGGTAGAAAAGGTCATTGTTTTCTCTACTTCCACCCACTTTTAAATAAGTTCAGGTTCAATCAACCTATACACTTCGTTGAAAGAATTGATAGGAATTATTAACAAAAATCCGAGCTACATTTATAACCCTGGACGGGTGTCGGCGACTGGTGCAAGATGTCGGTTAACGCTTCTGAGTGCCAATACCGTCACACAAAGTGCGATCGCTCTTACTGACATTGGGATTAGTTTTCAGATAATCTCGCACCCAGTCGCAACCATAAGCTAGTATCTTATTTAGATCGACGACACGATCTAAATTCCACAGAATCACTGTCTTGTCGTCACTCGCCGAAGCGAGCTTTTTACCGTCAAGACTGAAAGCAACTCTCCAAACTTTGCTGCTATGCCCATTGAGAGTAGCCAGTAACTTGCCCGTCTCGATTTTCCACAGTTTGATGGTTTTGTCTGCACTCGCCGAAGCTAGAATCTTACCATCAGGACTGAAAGCCACTCCAAAGACTATAGATTGATGTCCCTCAAGAGTATTCAGCAAAGTGCCGTCTCGCTTCCAGAGTTTGACCGTCTTATCTTCACTAGCTGAAGCGATTGTATTGCTGTCAGGACTTATTGCAACTCCCCAAATCCCAGCTTTGTGTCCCTTAAGAGTATTCAATAAGGTGCCGTTTTTATTCCACAGCTTGAGTGTCATGTCTCCACTGGCTGAGGCGATTGTATTGCCGTCAGGGCTTATTGCAACATCCCAAATCGGCTCTTGATGCCCCTTAAGAGTATTCAGTAAGGTGCCGTTTTTGTTCCACAGTTTGACTGTTTTGTCCCACCCCGCCGAGGCGATAGTGTTCCCGTCGGGGCTAAAAGCAACTCCCCAATTCCCAGCTTCGTGTCCTTTAAGAGTATTCAGTAAGGTGCCGTTTTTGTTCCACAGTTTGACCTTTGTGTCCAAGCCCACCGAGGCGATCGTACTACTGTCGGGACTGAAAGCTACTCGGTAAACTGCTGCTTTATGATCAAGTGTAACAGGTAACGTGCTATCCTGAGTCCAGAGTTTGACGGTTCCATCGTCACTCGCCGAGGCAACCGTCTTACCATCAGGGCTGATGGCAACTCCAATAACCGCAGCGCTATGACCTTGGAGGGTAGTTAGCAACGCACTGTCTAGTTTCCAGAATTTGATCGTTTCATCTGCACTTGCCGAGGCTAAAATCTTGCTGTGGTTGAAACTGACTTTCCAAACCCGATCATTATGTCCATTAAGTGTAGTCAACAACGTGCCATCCTTGTTCCAAAGCTTAATAGTTTTGTCCCAACTTGCCGAAGCTATAGTATTACCATCAGGGCTTATTGCAACTCCTGAAACACCAGCTTGATGCCCCTCCAGAGTTTTCAGCAACTTGCCCGACCTATTCGAGATCTTGACAGTGTTGTCTGAACTCGCCGAGACAATTGTCTTCCCATCGGGGCTTATTGCAACATCCCAAACTGTATCGTTATGCTTCGCGACCGTGGTCAAGAACGTGCCGTCCCGCTTCCATAGTTTGACGGTCTTGTCTGCACTAGCCGAGGCGATAGTATTCCCGTCGGGGCTTATTGCAACTGCGTTAACCGAATTTTCATGTCCCTTGAGGGTAGTCAATAAGACAGGCATTTTATTATGCGACACTCTCCAAAGTTTGACCGTCCAATCATCACTCGCTGAAGCAAGCGTTTGACCGTCACGACTGAAAGCAACATTCAAAACTCTACGACCATGCCCCTCCAGAGTCGCCAGCAAAGTGCCGTTTTTGTTCCACAGTTTGATAGTCTTATCTTCACTCGCTGAAGCTAGAGTTTGACCGTCGGGGCTGATTGCAACATCTGAAACCCCAGCACGATGCCTCTCCAGAGTTTTCAGCAAATTACCGTCACGCTTCCAAAGTCTGACGGTTTTATCGTTACTCGTCGAGGCAAGCGTGTTACCATCTGGGCTGAAAACTACACTTTTAACTTCACCGCTATGTCCTTCCAAACGATTGTACTCAACCGCCCCATAAACTGCCTGCCGCAGAGCCAATTCAACCTTATTCTGAGTGTCTGCGTCCACACTTCCTAAGTTTTGCAGTTTTCGCTTCGCCCTAATTGCTTCTCTAAGCGCGTCTAATTTTTGATTTGAAGCAAACAGCGCTGCTGAGGATTCACTAATCGCTTTAATTTCACTTTTGACAGAATTCTGCCATTGCCACCATGAATTCCCAGCTAGCATTAAGGTTACCAGCAAAACACCAGTAAGAACAAAAATAGTTAGCTGTCGTCTGCGCCTCTGTTTTTGCTGCTCTTGTTTGCGCCATTTAATGCTAGCGGTAATAAAACGTCGCGTTCGTGGTGTTAGTTCATCTCTGCGTTGTTTGTACCAATCTTCTGCTACAGCTAGCCGCGTTCGTTGCAATAAGGCTTCTGGGTTTTGATGGCTATTTTCCCAATCACGCATTTCTTGCTTGAGTCTTTCTTGCCAAATGCGAAACTCACGGTTTGCTTCTATCCACTTCCGCAAGGTTCTCCATTCCCGAATCAACGCTTCATGGACAATTTCTACTGTTTCTATTTTCTCAGTTTCATCCCACCCAGTCACCACTAAACGTTCATCAGCCAAGTGTTTGACTAAACCCCAATTTTCTTCCCCCACCTCGTTGCGAGTCGCCACACGCCTAGTATCTTCCGTCCCTTCCCCTGGACGCACTAACTGAATAAATACTCTTTGTGCTTGTTGTTTCTCTTCCTCAGATAGGTTTTTTAAAACTTCATCAGCGTGTTTTGCTAAAGCTTTTTCTAAACCGCCAATTTCTTCATAAGCCTTGTGAGTCAAATACCAATTTTTCTGTTTTGACCAGAGTTGGGTTAAAGCAAATTCCAAAAGAGGTAAACGACCAGGGCGATCGCCCACACTATTAATAAGTTTACTTGTTAACCCCTCCTCCAATTCCACCTTCATTTTTAAAGCTGGTTTTTCAATCGCATCTCGCAATTCCTTTTTGTCCATTGGAGTCAGTAACAATGGGGTGTATTCTTGCAAAGCTTTCCCCATTGGTTGATAATCAAGCACAATTCCCAAAAAATCCGCTCGCAGCGTCAACACCAGCGTCAACGCTGGAATAGATTTTACAGCCAAAAGCAGTACATTCAAAAAACTGTAACGTTCTTCCTGAGCAGCAAGAGTGTAAAGTTCTTCAAACTGGTCTGCCACTAACACCAAACGCTGATACCCTGAGGAGTGAATGATATTTTCGAGAAAATGGCATAATGCTGTCTCATCATGTCGCAAGTTGACCTCAAATTCTAGTTCAGTCAACCGACTCTGGGCTTCTCTTGATGCTTTTGGTTGTCGTTGTACCAGGGACTGGCAATATTTGCTTAGGGCGATCGCCATTGCATCAAACGGATTTTTCCCTGGACGAAAACTGACTATCCCCACATTCCCAACAGATCTTAAACGCGGAATCAACCCTGCAAACACAACAGAAGACTTTCCACTCCCAGAAGCACCAACTACAGGAACTAACGGTTTGCTGTTTACTGCTTCCACTAAAGAAGCAATAAACTTCTCCCTACCAAAAAAGAAGTCTGCATCTTTCTCCCCAAACGCAGATAAACCGTGATAAGGACATTCAGGAAGTTCACCAGAAAGTCCTCCCAAATCTTCCCAACTCGGTGGCGGTTCAGTTGTATTTTGACAGATAATTGGTAACCAACTCACCCCCGGTAGCTGCTTTGCAATATCTGTGTCATCTGCAAGTTCTTTCAGCTTATCTCTGGCTTCTCCAACTGCAGTAAATAAAGATTGACCTTCAGCAAAAGAACTTAAAAAATATTTGAGAAACTTTTGTGCTAATTTATCTGGCACTTCTTCCCGCCAGACAATAATGTAGGGAAGATTTAAATCTGCTAATTGCTTTGCTAAACCTAAACCATCGCAGGAATTGAAAATTGCTAATTTTAAACCTTTGTTAATTGCTGCTTTCAGTGTTCTTTTGATTTCTGACAAACTTAAACTATCATTGGGATTAATATTTATAATGCCTGTTTGACCATCACTTTTTGTCTCGCTATGACCGGCAAAAAATAGGATATCACAAGCTTCTTCCCAGAGTGCGTTAAAATCTGAACGATTTGGTTCAGTCAAAACTATGAGTTCTGCTGCTCGTTTTTGCAATTTTTGCAGTAACTCTTTATCGGCACTAGTATCAATATTTTTACTGTCTCCAAAAATACTAATAATCCTAGGTCTTCTAATTTTACTAAAAGTGGATGATTTTTCTGATGCCGTAGTACTTGCAACACAAGAGTGAAAACAAACAGCCGCTTCACAAGAGAAATTTTGAGTAAAAAAATCCCATTCCTGCCAAGGAAGTCGATGTAAAATATCCTTGGTTGTCTGTGATCCAATTTTCTGTGTGTTGATAATCAAACGAATTTCTGGTTGAAAGTCTTGTGGCAATGCTTGTTTTAATTCTGATTGAATAGGGTAAAGCCACTGATGAAGGTGACGGCATAAACGCTGAGCAGAATCGTAACAATCTGTTTTGGAAATATGAGTGACTTGGTTCTTTTTAAAACCACCTCTGGAATGCTTCAGTAACGAGTAGTATTGCTCTTTCCAGCGTTGATAGGAAACTGGAATTTCGGCATTTGGGGGTAATTGCACTTCTAGTTGTGTGATGTTACGCTGTGCATTTGCTACCGTCACCTCAAGATTGAGATTACCAAACCCGCGCTCAAAGTTTCCGTCACCAAACTCCAAGTTTACCCATATTTCCATAAACGACCATCCTAAATTAGTTTACGTAACACATCACTATTGTTTTTTAAAAAATGATTAATCAAAAAGTCATAACTAAGGCGAAAATCAGCCCTAGTTCATATACATCACTCGACGACTGCGAGAGTTTTCAGCTTCTAACTCTACTCTTTTGTAAAAGAGCATAGCTTGGTGCGATAATTGCACTGTTGTATCCAATTTCATGGATAGCTACAAGTGTCAAAATATTGATTTCGTAGAAAATACTATTTGAAAAATAAATATACTCTCTTGAAATATTATTATGGTATATATTTGATTTAATAGTATAAAAAGTGGTAAAAATGGGCGTTAATAGCTAAGTATGACTAACTTTGAAAATAGATATTTTTCTGCCATTAATAGTATTAATATAACTTTGTCACAAACTAGACTCCAAGTGATTTCCACTGATTACTGAAGAGACTTTTATCTACTTTTGATGCTAGAAAGTTTACAATTCGATTGGTTTGCATATATCACAAATCACTACATTTTTTCATGGAAATATCTGATGTAAAAAAGTGAACTCAACAAAATTATCAATTAATCTATTAACTTATCTAATCTATTCTGCTAGACTTAAGACCCCTACGACAAACCGCCAAGGAATGTCTACAAGCCTGGAAACCCTAGTCAAGCACTGGCTCGGCTACACAAACAAAGGCTGCCTCCACAGGCTAAAATCAGTCCACATAGGTGGACTTCGCCTGTATAGCCAAGCCAGTGCGTTGGGGAGCCAGTGCGTTGGGGAGCCAGTGCTGCACAGAGAAGTGCCTTGCGCGGGTTCCCCGCGTTGTGGCAACTTCGGAGAGGGTTTCCCGACAGAGGCATCTGGCGTTAGCGCAGCGAGACCGATAGGCGAAGCCGTGCCGTAGGCATAGGTCTTCCCCGGAGGGGGGTCTTGCCCCCCAACCCCAGAGGGGACGCATGTGCCCCCCGTTGAAGCAACTGGCGTCGGGTTTCCCGACTTGTAGACGCCGGAGGCGGTGAGCCAGTCCGGTGGACGGGTTCCCCGGCATAAAGGAACTGGCGGAACGCGCAGCGAGACCGGAGGTCTTCCCCGTAGGGCTTCCCGTAGGGTAGCAACTGGCGCGCGATTTCTAATCGGCAGGTCTTTTTGCATGTATTGGGATGCTCCCCTGTCCGGATGAAATTTTTTCATCCTTCTTGCACGAGTCTAAACTCCAGTAAACTTAACAAAGCTACATATATAGAGTGCAGTTAATCAGATATTTTTAACATTTGTTATCCTTGATCAGGGTTATTGATTGTTACACTACTATGGCAGGCAAATAAATTATGACAAATATGTAAATTTATTTATCTATTCATCAAAGCAGAGAATTAACTCTTTAACATTCTTATAGTTATGTATGAAGCAAATTTATAAAGTGTTAAGAAACTGCATGAGATAGATGTCTCACCCTTGATAAGGTGTTAAACCATATTAATATTTGATTTTGAATCATCCTGAAAAAACAGGAGAGTTGGAATGGTTGGTAATTTACAATTCCAAGGCATTGATTTGACTAACTTGAAAGAACCACAAATTCATCTTCATAGTCAAATTCAACCTCATGGAGTGTTGTTCGTTCTCAAAGAACCTGATCTGACAATATTGCAGGTTAGCAGTAATGTATCTTCTGTTTTTGGTATATCTCCCGAGAATCTACTGCAAACTAAACTAGAAGATTTACTCGACTCTTTTCAAATCGAGAGAATCCAAGCAGGACTATTAGAGGAAAGTCTTGATTATATCAATCCCACAAAAATTTGGGTGAGAAAAAAAGGTGATGATTACATAGTCTTTGATGCCGTTTTCCACCGAAATTCAGAAGGATTCTTGATTCTGGAATTAGAACCTGCGATTTCTCAGGAAAATATTCCATTTTTAAGCTTTTATCATCTGGCAAGAGCTTCTATCAACCAACTAGAAAAAACTGCAAATCTCAAAGATTTCTGTCAAATCATTGTTCGAGAAGTCAGGAAGGTCACAGGATTTGATAGAGTGATGCTCTATAAGTTTGATCACGATGGGCATGGTTCAGTTGTTGCTGAAGAAAAACTAGAAAGCCAAGAACCTTATTTAGGTCTGCACTACCCAGAGTCAGATATTCCGAAACCAGCAAGAAAATTATTTACTTCCAATTGGATTAGATTAATACCGGATACTCATTCTAATCCTGTAGAAATTGTCCCAAACAAGAATCCAGAAACTGAACGTCCGCTTGATTTAACGAACTCCATTCTCAGAAGTGTTTTCTCTTGTCATATGGAGTACTTACATAATATGGGTGTAGGTGCTTCTTTGACGATTTCTCTGATGAAAGAAGGAAAACTCTGGGGATTGATTGCTTGTCATCATCAAACACCAAAGTATGTTTCCTACGAATTGCGAAAAGCATGCGAATTTTTGGGTCGATTGATATTCTCGGAAATTTCTGCTAGAGAAGAAACTGAAGATTACGACTATCGCATGCAACTGACATATATCCAATCAGCATTGGTTGAATATATGTCCCAAGAAGAAAACTTTATTGATGGGTTAGTTAAACATCAACCAAATCTCCTCAATTTAACTGGTGCTCAAGGTGCGGCTATTTGTTTTGGCGGTCGTTATACATTAATTGGTGAGACGCCCAAAGAAGAAGACGTAAATTTTTTAGTTCAATGGCTCAAGAGTCACGTGAAAGAAGAAGTCTTCTACACGAATTCTCTGCCGCACATTTATCCGGATGCTGAAAAATTCAAGAATGTTGCCAGTGGTTTATTGGCGATTCCGATTTCTAAACGAAATTATGTTTTGTGGTTTCGCCCAGAAGTCATTCAAACTGTTAATTGGGGAGGTGATCCCAATCAAGCATTTGAGTTAAGTCAGTCAGAAGGAAATTTACGTCTGCGTCCGCGTAAATCATTTGAACTATGGAAAGAAACAGTTCGTCTGACTTCTTTACCCTGGAAACATGTAGAAATAAAAGCAGCGCTAGAACTACGCAAAGCAATTGTTAATATTGTGCTGCGTCAGGCAGATGAATTAGCACAGCTTGCACAAGATTTAGAACGTTCCAACGCAGAACTGAAAAAGTTTGCCTACGTCGCCTCCCACGATTTGCAAGAACCACTTAATCAAGTGGCTAATTATGTGCAATTGTTGGAGATGCGCTATCAAGACCAACTTGACGAAGATGCTAATGAGTTTATTGGCTACGCCGTTGAGGGAGTCAGTCTTATGCAGACGCTGATTGATGATGTGTTGGCATACTCTAAAGTAGATATGCAGGCAATTGAGTTTCAGTTGACTGAGGTAGAGACAGCTTTAGAACGTGCTTTGACCAATTTGCGTAAACGCATTTCTGAAACTGGGGGTGTTGTTACTTATAATGAGTTACCAACTGTGATGGCTGACAGCACACAACTGATGCAGTTATTCCAGAATCTCATTGGTAATGCCATTAAGTTCCGTAGTGACAAACCACCAGAAATTCATGTAGAAGCAACTCGAACTGAAGATGAGTGGCTGTTCTCAGTACGGGATAATGGTATAGGTCTGAATCCGCAGTTTAGCGATCGCATTTTTGTCATCTTTCAGCGCCTGCACACACGCGACGAGTACCCAGGTACAGGTATGGGTTTAGCTATCTGCAAGAAAATTGTCGAGTGCCATAGGGGGAGGATTTGGGTAGAATCACAACTTGGAGAAGGAGCAACATTCTACTTTACGATTCCAGTCGGAGGACGCGATCGTGAGCGCAGAAATGGACGAAAAGCACAAAACAATCTTTTTGGTAGAAGACAATAAAGCCGATATTCGTCTCATCCAAGAAGCATTGAAAAATAGCTCAGTGCCACATCAAGTCGTGACAGTCAGAGATGGCATGGACGCTATGGCTTATTTGCGCCAAGAAGGGGAGTATGCCCAAGCACCACGCCCCGATCTCATTCTGCTAGATTTAAACTTACCTAAGAAGGATGGTAGAGAAGTTCTGGCAGAAATCAAAGCTGATCCCAAACTCAAACGCATTCCCGTAGTCGTGCTGACAACATCACACAATGAAGATGACATTTTCCACAGCTACGACTTACACGTGAATTGCTACATTACCAAATCTCGAAACCTCAGTCAGCTATTCAAAATAGTCAAAGGGATTGAGGAGTTTTGGCTAGAAACTGCTACTTTACCATTGGAATGAGAGTTGGAGACGAGAAGGAGGATAAGTAGGATGAGCAGGATGAGCAAAGATATTTTCCCACACTCCCCCACTCTCCCACCTCCCTTATCTTCTCTCTCAAGACTCACTAATTTCATAAGTAAAGAAATGGGGGGTGAAATTACAAGACAATGGCTATAAGCTATTCTTCAGTAAAAATCTTGTTGATTGAAGACAATCTGGCAGAAGCTAGATTGTTACAAGAGTTTCTGAAGCAAGCCAAGTCCCATAAGTTTAATGTAGTTCATGTCAAAAGATTGGGGGAAGCCCTTAAAGAACTCAGTCGGGGAATCTACGATGTCATTTTGTTGGATCTAACGCTACCAGATAGCCAAGGATTAGCATCCCTCACTCCTTTGATGAGTCATGCTCCTCGCGTACCAATTGTCGTACTTACTAATACCAATGATGATGATCTTGCCTTAGAAGCAGTGCGGCGAGGAGCACAAGACTATCTCGTCAAGCGACAGGTTAATTCAGATTTACTCATTCGCTCTTTAAGGTATGCAATTGAGCGTAAACAAGTTGTAGAAACACTACGCACAGTCAATGAAGCATTAGAAATTCGGGTTCAAGAACGAACAGCTGAACTGGTGAAAGTCCAAGAAATCAGCCAATTTAAATCTGAATTTGTTTCGATGTTGTCTCACGACATTCGCAATCCCCTCAATACAATTCAACTCATTGCTGGATTACTGCAAAATAATGATGACAAATTGCCAAAAGAGAAAAAGTTTTCTCATTTTCAACTGATTCGTTCAGCTATTAAAAACGTAGCTCAGCTCTTAGATGAAGTGTCATTATTAGGTAGAGCTGATTCTGGGCAGCTTCATTGTGAATTACATCGATTGGATTTGGAAAAATTTTGTTGCCAACTTGTTGAAGAAGCTCAACCGAGTATACAGCAAAAACACTTAACTCTAATTTTTACGAGTGTGGGAGAATTAAGTGAAGCATTGTGGGATGAAAGCCTGTTGCGTCATATTTTGAGCAATTTACTCAGCAATGCTATTAAGTATTCACCTAATGGTGGTACAGTTCGGTTTGAACTCATTACTCAGGAAAATAGAGTCATTTTCCAAATACAAGATGAGGGAATTGGTATTCCCAAAGGAGAACAGCACCAGTTGTTCAAACCTTTTTATCGTGCTTCCAATGTGGACAAAATTCCCGGTACTGGCTTAGGGTTGGCAATTGTTAAAAAGTGTGTAGAGACACTCGGTGGTGAGATTTCCGTTCATAGCGAAGTTGAGGTAGGTACAACGTTTGCAATAATGCTACCGTTGATCAGAGGAAGTACAGAATAAGATACTTACAGGTATATGTAAAAAAACAGGTGAGTATCAAATCACGCCAGCCATAGAACAAGGTAGTACAATCTTGATGTTAAATAACGATTGTTTGACACAAAGAGTAAATGCTTATCAAAATACATTAGAGTGTAATGAAAGTTTATATTCGGAGTTTACTCAACTTGTAGCAAAAGTTCCTTTTCTGGAAAACCATAGAAACCATATAGAAGCTAATGATTTAGGTTTTGGTGACAGAGCATTTCATTATATGTGGCTTTTATTGCTTCAGTATATAGCTGATAAATTTCCACATCCTAAATTCTTAGAAATTGGTGTTTATAAAGGTCAAGTCATCAGTCTTTGGGCTTTGATAGCTTCGCAGCTAAATATAGATATATCTATTACTGCTATTAGTCCACTTAGAGGAAACCCACGCCCAAAATCACCATTAGTGGCACTATCCATAGCTCTGTTTAATACTAAATTTCGCAAAAACTTAAGATTTGGCAATTTTTATGATAATGAAGATTACCTCTCAATTATTTCTAATTTATTTGAGAGTTTTGATC
This sequence comes from Brasilonema sp. UFV-L1, assembly GCF_012912105.1. GTDB lineage: Bacteria > Cyanobacteriota > Cyanobacteriia > Cyanobacteriales > Nostocaceae > Brasilonema. The sequence goes on along the minus strand of NZ_QMEA01000026.1, from coordinate 10,575 downwards.
TCGATTTTACCAAAATTAGGATGATTAAGGGTTACTCTAACGATGAGCTTGTCATTCAGCAGGTAAAAGACGAAAAGTTTTCAGTCATTTACATTGATGGAGACCATACCTTTGAAGGCGTGACACAAGATATCAATAATTATGCATTGAAAGTAGAGAAAGGAGGTTTTTTAGTTATGGATGATGCTTCCTACTATCTTCCTAGCAAAAGTTTTTGGAAAGGTCATGAAACTGTTTCTCGTGCGTGCAAAGTTATCCCTTCATTAGGTTTTACTAATGTTTTAAACGTTGGGCATAATCGCATTTATCAAAGATTAGAGTACACAGAACATGACTCATAAATAAAAGGTAAGAATTCAGGATTTGTGAATAGTTAAACTCTTTCAAACAAAGCACGATAAACAGGTTCACCCTTGTTTATTGTCACCATCTCCCGTTCTGTAGGAACTGGTAGCGGGTTTTCTGGTAGCCATTTTCCTGTACCAAGTTTTTGAAAAGCAAAATTTTCTGCAAAGCGATCGCACATTTCCACCGCCACAAACTCAATATCCGATTGCAAAAATACAATACCCCCAGGTACCAGAAATTCTGCCAGTTCTGCAACTAACTCTGGTTGCACGACTCGCCGTTTTGCATGACGGTTTTTAAACCAAGGATCAGGAAATTGAATTGTGACGCGTTGTAAACTTCCTTGAGGTAGAGAAGAGAAAAGCGATCGCAATGAATTATTTGCATTGCAAAACACATAGTGGAGATTTGTCAGTCCCAACTCATCCCGCCACTTGTTCGCTTCCACCACTAACGGTTCGCGAATTTCTAAACCCAGAAAATTCCAGTTTGGTTCAGTTTTTGCCATGCTCAATAAAAAGCGCCCTCGTGCAGATCCAATATCTAGATGTAGGGGTTGGTTTGGCTGGGCGTAAACTTTTTCCCAATCTAGGGGATTAATGAGTGTTTGATACTTGTGTGCAAGAGGGTTAACGTGTTGACGGACTCTAACAAATGCCAAGATTGATTCTCCTTATCTTTACTACCGCGACTTTGAAACTGAGCTTTCAAAGTCTTCATCTTCCAGTTTTAGCTTTACATTAATAATTATTTAGTTTTTCAACTAAATAATTAGTATTACAATATTAAGCTGTTGCGTTTTTTGTAAGCTGAAATCCTCGCAGGCAGGATTTGTAGCCGGAACATTGTAGAACCGACAGCTTAAAACTGTCATTTTTAGTCTTTATTCCCTATTCCCTAAATCATTTCAAGAAAATATGTGCCTTTGTGACAAATTTTTCTGCTAGAGGAGATTGTTTGGAGTGTCAGAGTCTTGGCTGGTTCTACTACTTAAAGGGTTTACTCTGTTTGCTGGACTTATTGTCGCCATTGGTGCGCAAAACGCCTTCGTTCTGCGTCAAGGTCTTAAGCGCCAATATGTTTTCGTGACAGCAAGTATCTGCTTCCTGTGTGACTTCATCCTAATTACTATCGGTACTATCGGGTTCGGCACACTGAGTTCAAAAGTTCCAGGACTAACTCAGGCGGCTGCGTGGGCAGGTGCGGTATTTCTTTTATTTTACGGCTTGCGTTCATTTAAATCGGCTCTTGCTCCACTAGTCATAGATATAGATAAAGTGGATACCCAGTCAAAAAGTTTTCGCAGTACTGTTGTGACAACGCTAGCACTCAGCCTTCTAAATCCACACGCCCATCTCGACACCCTGGTAGTTGTTGGTAGTATGGCGACTCAGTACTCATTGAGTCAGCGCTTTTTTTTCGCGCTTGGCGCGAGCGGAGCCTCCCTAACCTGGTTTTTCGGACTTGGATATGGTGCAGCCTGGCTAACTCCATTGTTCCAACGTCCATCTGCCTGGCGAATTCTTGACACTATCATCGGCTGCATCATGTGGTCTATCGCTGTATCCCTCATCTTTGCTGCACTTAACAACTCGCTCTAGTACTCTACCAAGGTAACTTTGAGGGGCTTCCCGCAGTCTTTGGACGCAAAGAGCACGTATCTGCTAATTCCTTCGCGTGAGCCGTTTGCATCACTACTTAGTTCTGCAACGTCTTATTCTGTTCGGTTGTTCTCTCTAAAGCTGTCAGGTTCAGTAAGGATGCGCCGCACCTCATTTTGGCATTGTTCAATAACTTGCCGCACACGACGGATTGTCTCGCGATCATCTGAGTTCAGGGCATTTCGTAATCCACCCCACACTGTCCGCGTCAAGTGATCCAATTCGTCTTGTAGAAAACCGATTTCGGCAAGGCTTGCAGCAGATGTATCAGGTTCTTTTAATCGCCCCCAAAAAGCATCCACTTCTTGGGCATGAGCCTCTAACTCAACCCGTCCAGTCTCAGTCAGATGATAAACGCGCCGCGCTGCTTGGTGATCGGCGCGCACCAATCCCATGTCCTCCAGATATTGCAGAGTCGGATAGACTGTCCCAGGGCTGGGAGCGTACTGCCCAGATGAACGCTCCTCCAGCGCCTTGATAATCTCATAGCCGTGTTTGGGTTCGTCGCGGAGTGCGTCAAGCAGCACGTAACGCGCCTCGCCTCGCCGGACTCTGCCTTCTCCTCCTCTGCGTCTACCTTCTCCTCTATGGAAATGAGGCTCGTGTCTGCGGGCATGGTGTTCGCGTTCTTGATGATGTCGTCTTATTCGCTCATGCATAGGATTATTTTCTTTTTTGTTCAACATGTTTTTATTATATCACGATATATCGTTAAACGACAAATACGTTTGTCCGCTGCAACCGAATTGTTAGACCTCATTCGGGACCGATGCAAAGTATCGGCTTTTCCGTCGTCTTCTGTAAGAAAAAGGAATTGCTCCAATCCGAATTGGAAAGGAGCGTCTTTGCAGAATACTTACCAGTGATAATGTAAATTATCAAAACTCTTAATTTACGGTTGTTTCAGGTTGGAAGGAGAGCAATACGCAGCATTTGTATTACATAAAAATGCCAGCGCCAGGAAATAGCTCGCCCTCGACAACTGGTGGTACCAAAAAAATCGCAGCTGCACGTATGCTCAAGAACCTATCCATATCAGTAAGTTGGTTCTTAGGATCACCACCAAAATTTGTACTACCAAGCCAAGTTTCTTGTGTGAGCATTCTAAGCAACCGTTCGGGGGTATCTTGAAAACTCACAAAGTTCAACCCTGTGCGAAAGCCAGGAGCACTATCGAGGGGTTCGAGGAAGTCGTAGCCTTGGCGGAAAATGCGGAGTGAAGTGCGATCGCTCACTGGTGTAAGGTGATGGTTTGCTCTTTGGACATGGCTTTGCTTTAGGATTGTTTCATTCACAGTCTCAGGTTCAAAGAAAGCTTCGTTGCCAGGGCTTAAAACATCCGTTCTTCCTGTGACTGGACACCCTGTTTTGATGACTGGATGACCTTCACTATCAAGGGACATCAAAGGACAACCAGTTATTTTGTCTCTACCTACCAATAGCTCTTGTTGTTGACGATTGAGCTTTTGCCAAACTGTCAACTCAATTGCAATCCTCAGGAATACTAAATAAGTACCGCCTTCAATCCATCGCTCCTCTGGCGGACGAGGTTTAATTGCGATCGCGCCAGAGCGTTCTGAGCTTTTCATGTTAGAGATGCCGTCATGAAAATCAATCCAGCTACGTCCATCATCGCGTTGAAACCCACTGTAAAAGCCAGTCAAAAGTAATGGAGCAGCACCTGTAGCTAGATCGCTCATGTTTTGCAACGCTTTCCATGTCTCCACAACTGCACGATTTACCGCCAGTTGTGTTTCTGCAATAAACTGCACTGCAATCTCCTCAGTAGCAGGGTTCGTTTTCACATCATCTGCATACCGCAGACCCGAACCAATCAGTAGTGGACCTCCTCCAGTTGGTAACGGTGAGCGAAAAGCGCCAAATTCCCTAATCTGACTAGGTACTTGGCGCTGAATACCAGGGAGTTTAAAGACATTTGCACCATAGCCAACAAGAACCGTTAGATCGCCTGCAGGAAGGGGGTGTTCTGGTAAATCTGTTAACTTACCGTTTTTCAACTCCTGATACATCTGCCAAAGCTTACCAAATGCTTCTCCCACCTGGCGAGCATCCAAACCTGGTAAAGTACGTAAAAATAAAATATTAAAAAAGTTACCAGGTTTGACCCCCGGAGAATGATAAATTCCCTCTTGCAATTTGCCAGCCACTCTCTTTAACTCCTAAATCCCATTGTTCGCGGTGCTACTCGTACCATTTGTTGCGTGTTGTCAAACTCTTGCTTGAGAGACTGTATAGTCTGACAAATGTCAGCTTCTTGGCATTGGATAGGAGCGTCAGTTGCACTGAGAATGACATACTCATCCTCTGCAATTGGAGTTGGTTGCCCAATAACTACCAGAGGTCCGACTTCCATCTGTTGTACCACTTGAAAACCACCTGTTAGCGGTTCTTCATTGCCACCAATAGCCACCGTAATATCATCTAAAAACGCTGGTTCGTCATCACCAGGACCAAATTCCAAACGTTGACACATTTCTTCTGTTGCACCTCTGCTCAAACGCACCCATGAATCTGGAATGGGTTCCCCCCTGAACAAAAATACATTTTTTGTGAATGAACGAATATACATTCCTAACGGGTTAGCAAACGCAACTGTATGTCCGTTAAAAGCACCTCCCAAGGCACCCATTGCTGCATTTGGGTCTGCATGACGACACGCTAAATGTTCCACACCGAATTCACGGAAAAGTTGTTCCCGTGTTGCTTGTTGTGGATTGCTAGCAGTGCCACTGGCATAAGGCTTGGCACCAAACATCACAATGTAAAGCAGGTCGTCAAGCCCGTTAATCGGATGGGTCATAAATAAAGCGTTGTCAGTGTTTAACTTACCAGTTGGTTGACTGGGGACGCCAGCATCAATCAGCTCGTCATCATTACCATGACCTGCAACTAATGTAGAGAAAGCAATTGAGCGCTGCTGTTGAGTTAACGCAAGTGGATCGCTGACTCCGTAAAGGTCTTCCCAAGTTGGCTCAAAGCCAAGTACACTTTGTGCGATCGCACGCACAGCTAGAGGGTCATGCTTAGCAACAGATACCCAATACTCCCGCAATTCAGTTGTGACTTGGACTCGTTTTGGTCGCATCCGACCTGTAGCATCAGCCTTCTCAATAATTCGATATTCGCAGTACTCGTTATGCAAGACGTGTCTTCCTCGGACACCCCAATCAGATAATTGCCGCGCCACTTCTGCACCAAGACAAAAGTTAGGTTCTGCTGGATCGCCAAACCACTTAATTGGTGCTGGAGTAGGGTCAGTCAAGGTGCTGGGATCAAGGGTAAAAAAGCGGCTACCAAAATCGGGCTGTAAATTCGCATAGGCAGCTTGAATTGCTTCATTCCATTTCTGAACTAAGTCAGTACTAAGTTGGTCAGCACGACCTGGAATGTCATAGACCATAGCTCGTCGCTCCTTTTTTCATCTAATTAGAACTTACGCATTGACAGAAGTTTGATTATGTGTATTTACCTGATTTTCAATAACGGAAGTTAAGCTTGGAGAGCTTTCCCGCTTGTATTTTTAATATGTGTAAGCAAAATTAACTTATGCACCCTTGGGGACAAAAATAGGAAAAACGCCAATACAAGGTAAGACAGTGTGAAAGAACCGCTGCACGGTTCGATTTTTATGTACAAATGTTAAGCAAAATCACTGGCAAGCAGCGTAGCGAAGCAAGAGTTATACTCTTTTTAAAAAGAGTTTTTTTACACCCTACTTTTAAAATTGTCATTAAATCAATGATTTCAAATTTTCGCTTTGCTGTAGTCAGCGATTTGCACCTTGCGCTTTCCCATACAATCTGGAATCATCCCAGTCGTTTTCATTTGGTGGAAGTTAGTATTCCTGCGTTTGAAAGTGTACTAGAACATTTAACACAACTTAATCTAGATTTTCTTTTGCTTCCAGGAGATTTAACTCAGCACGGTGAACCAGAGAATCATGCTTGGTTGGAAGAACGCTTAAGACAGCTTCCTTTTCCTGTCTATGTTGTTCCTGGTAACCATGATGTGCCTGTTGTAACGGCGAATGAACAATCGATTGCTGCCTTGGATTTTCCGCATTATTACCGTAAGTGCGGCTACAGCGATACTGACCAACTTTACTACACTTGTCAATTACTGCCGGGTGTTAGGCTTATTGGTCTAAATTCTAACTCTTTTGACGACCAAGGACAGCAGATAGGATGTTTAGATACACAACAACTACGGTGGTTAGAAGAAGTCTTACAACAGTGTGGTGATCAATTTGTGTTAGTTATGGTGCATCACAATATTGTTGAACATCTTCCTAATCAATTAAATCACCCAATGGCAAATCGTTATATGTTAGGAAATGCAAAAGAAGTGTTGCAGATGCTAAAGCGCTACGGTGTTCGCCTGGTGTTTACAGGACACTTGCATGTTCAAGATATTGCTTATGGCGATGGCGTATACGATATCACAACAGGTTCTTTAGTCAGCTATCCTCATCCTTACCGAATATTAGAGTTTCGTCAGGATAATCACGGTCAACAATGGTTACAAATACTATCCTATCGCGTCGAGTCAGTTCCTGATTTCCCAAACTTGCAACACACATCTAAGAAGTGGATGGGCGATCGCAGTTTTTCCTTCCTTGTCAAACTCCTAACTCTGCCTCCTTTAAATTTACCAATGTCCCAGGCAACAGAATTAGCTCCTAGTTTACGCGAGTTTTGGGCAAATATGGCTGATGGAGATGCTTTGTTTGATTATCCCAACTTTCCAAGCGAACTGCGTCGCTACTTTGAAAAGTATGGTGCGATCGCACCATGTGGGACTCCATCATTTATTGACAACAACACGACGTTATTACTTTAAGGACAAACAAAAATCTGTCACTTATTCTCGACTTCCTGTAGCACGGCAAATTCCAAAAACAGAGGTATAATTGTGTAACAAAGTATTACCACCTACAGGACCGATTTCACCACCGCAAAAAAAGCCTGCTAAAGGGATATCTTTGAGGTAGCGTCTAAACAGTTCAGAATCAAAGTTAGGTTTTCCGTAGAGTCCTTCACCACGTCCTAAACAGGAGAACATCAGCGCACCAACTGCAGAGGGTTGTGCAATTTGCCTTCTATGATAACTTTCTAACAGAAATTCCAAGTCTTCAGCGGAAGCTTGAGCATCGCGCAGGTGAAATTGCAGGCGTTGTCCAGGGCGAATATAGTCTGCAATTGCAATTGCCCCAGCTGTTGGATCTACCCCTAATATACTACGAATCAAAAAGTCTCCTTGATGTAAATCTTGCTTGAATCCATCCATCGCCAACCCAACAAACAGGGAATGTTGTGCTAACACTCGGTCTTCTTCACTCAGTTGAGCAATCAAATTTCGCAAGACTATCAATGGGATTTGCTCATCGAGTTCCATGATAATGTTGCGATCGCCTCTGGTCACTTGGTACGGTTTACCAATCGGTCGGCATCCTTGTGCCACAATCGTTTCCAAGACAATATTGCCACTCAAAGCAACGCCAATCGTCCCTTCAGTATACACTCTGTTATTGTAAAATAGGGCGATACGACTTCCCAAACCCCCTCCACTTGAAAGTCCTCCCACCGTTACCGAACCAGGATAAGCAAAGTCAATCCCTTGTAATAAATCGTTAATTCCAGAAGAAAACGAGCCAGACAGCAAGATAAACTGAGGCACGGGTGTGGATGGTACACCTATCAAATCAATCCAATCATCTGGCGGACTATCCAAGTCAGGTAATTCATCAGGAAAAATATGAAAAGCTTTAACACTGACTTGGGGCAGATGCGCTAAAGTCAAACTCAGGGCAGGTTCTGCTTCCAACTCATGGATTTGTCCGTACCCAGTTGTGCCAATAACACCACCACCGCTACAACCAATCAGCACAGGAACTGAAAGTTGCTGTGCAAGTAAGGGTAAAAGCCGCGAATACTCACTTGTAAAAGCAGACGAAATGAACACCAGCCCTAAATCAGCAGGTACTGTTAACGACGAGACAGCTTGTTGTACGACATCTGTAATAGCTGCTTCCAAAGAAGGACGGGTGGATAAGGCGTTTGCCCACTGCATTTGATCTGCCATGAGTTTTACACTCTATTTTTTTGACGCTCATTGGTTTTTTATTTTTATCGTATCAAGAACCGACGATCGGACTCTAGCGACACTCAATGTCTGTAAAATCTTAAAAGATAAGGACGAATAAAGAACCATTCGTACGGTTTACAGTAATAGTTATGGAGTACATTCCCCCAACTTACTGGTAAGACGACTTGTGGTCAACAACTGTAAAATGAGGAATGATGCAAAAACCGTCATTTTTCAATTTTTTCTATACTTGTATTGAAAACACACAACAAGATTAGGGAAATGAGCAACATGCAAGACACAATTGGACAAAACATACAAGACAGAATCGAACAAGAAACAGAGCAAGCGCGTGCTGCTTGCGATGTCTCAGGTAGCAACTCTCCTGAGTGTGCTGCTGCTTGGGATGCAGTAGAAGAATTGCAAGCTGAAGCTTCCCACCAGAAGCAATCTAAACCCAAAAACTCTCTTGAAAAGTACTGCGATGCTAATCCAGAAGCAGATGAATGCAGAGTTTACGAAGACTAGAAATTGACTCAGCCGCATTTATCTATAGCTGGTGAACAAGCAACCAGAATCTATTTGCTTGGTGTCTGAGATTCTAAAGGCACTATCGTACAAAATCTCACTCCAACCTCACTCCATTTTCTGTAGAAGGTGGACAATTCAGGTAACGAGTGAGATTTTCTTGTAATCCTCTATATCAAAGCCTGTTTTTTAAACTTAATAGAGAGATCAAAAAAAAAATTTAAGGTCTAATGGAATACTATATAACCGTTAAGTATCTATTATAGTCCTCAGTGTATCATCTAAAAAAACTATGAATAATGAAGTCTGGTTTCGTCCGTTTGTCTGGATGGACTACCGATTAGCAGTCTTATTTACGGTAATTATCCCGATCATTTTACTCGTTTGGGCATTTGTACAAAAAGCCGATGCAATACAACGCTTGCTCGTGATTTACTGGCGAGTCTCAAGTTTGCTGGCAATCACTGTCTACTTGATGATTGGGGGCTTTGGAGTTAGTTTTTTATCAGGGCTGATAGGTCGTATCCTGATTCCCATATCACTGTGGTTCTGGGTAGATCTCAATGATGAAATTGAGTATCACCCAGATGGGGCTTTAAAGTTACTTTTCACCTCTTGGCGCTGGGCTACGACTGTCTATTGTACTTTGGGTACAATTGCCTCTATACCTTTTGTGGGTTGTGCTTTTTCCGACATTACGAGTGACAATCCCTATTGTCGCGTTTGGCTTGAGGCACCGTTACTCTATAAAGAGTATTTCCATGCCAACAGCAAACCTGGATTTCTTGGCTTTCTAGGCATCCTTGGTTTAATCATCTATGTAGTTTGCTTAAGCTACTTCGTCCTCGTTAAACTAGGTAAGCAAGGACGCTCAGCAACACCCCAATAGCTAATAATCTCTAGTAATACCATTTCACGAAAGTCCTGATACAACTAATTCCCCCGACTCTCCCGACTCCCCCGACTTGCCTACCATGTTCTAACCTTAAAGTGAAAGGGTATAACGGCAGTTCAGAGTCGCGGGCAATCAGAAGCACAGACTCATTCGCTAGGAAGAATTCAAGACTTACCAAGTCAGAATTCATACAAAATTCCTGACTTCTGACTCCTTTTTGGTCATTTTGAAAATGAACAACTCTATTAGCAAGCGCTTGGAACAATATAGCGCTAAACGCCCCCAAGAAGTCCTGCTTGTCACAGTGGAAATAGCAGGTGAAGAAGACCAAATTGCCATTTTTAAAGGGTTTTCCAGTTCTTTGACGCGCCCAACCGCATTTGATCCCGACGTGCCTGTACTGCCAGATGAGGCAAAGATTATGACAATTGACCGTGTAGCCAGTCCTTATAATCCTGAAGCACCTCGCTACATCCAACAAGGACTTTCTTGGGACAACATGCAAGTCTTATTGTCAGAAGTCGGAACGTAGAGTCATGGAGTCAGGGAGTGAGGAATCCTCTGTGTGTAATAAGCTAAACAAATTGTATATTAATGGCAAAACTATGTTAAGTTATGATAAATAATTTTAAAAGTCGCTAATTAAGCTATCATCTTTTAGCAATCTAGGGTAAGTTCTTTTTCTTAATACCATTTACATATATATTGACCAAGCAGACGCGTTTGAGGTCGCGTTTGGTAAGAATTTTTATTACCATCACAGCCTGACAACGCACGGGAATGGTATTGTTCCGGACTTGGTCAACACCCCTGCCTAAAGGCTATTGGCTCTCTAGCCTCAAATCTTTAGGATTAGTTGACCCGATTAAGTACCTTGAGTACTACGTTATTGGCAAGTGTTAAAGTTCCTACCTACGGATGCGCAGCCCCTTCGGGGTTCAGCAGTCGCAGCCTACGGCTCGCTCCGCTAACATGGGGGAAACCACGCCAGGTGCTACAACGGAGGGAACCTCCAAGGGCGCACTGGCTCCCCAAGAC
>NZ_QMEA01000269.1 GCF_012912105.1 Brasilonema sp. UFV-L1 | reverse complement strand
ACCTCACCCCCAGCCCCTCTCCTTAGTAAGGAGAGGGGAGCAAGAGATGAGCAGAGGTTATGGTTAGAGAAATTAGTCAGCCTCAGCTTAGTTGAATCTGCCACGACTCACGCCAGCCAAACCGCTGAATATCGCGTGACGACGATTTTAGAATCCTTGCTGGAACCGTTATTAAGTGAGGAAGAGTGGCAAACAACGCGACAGCAAGCAGCAAGGAAAATTTATCAAGTGTGGTGGGAGGAGTCTGAGGAATACAGGGAAGAGCAAGGACTGGAAATAGTGCGCTTGGGACTGCTGGCTGGGGAGGAGGAAATTGCTGTCAACGCTGGGCATAGGATTGCAGTTCACTGGGCGGACAGTTCCCGGTTTTTGGAGACTTTCCAATTTTGTGAGCAACTACTGCAAAAGTTTGTGGACTACCGTATCTTGGGAACCATCGCCCGTGCAGAACAGGTTTTGGGCAGAGTTGAGGATGCTGTTGCCCATTATCAGCAAGCTTTAGAGCTTTGCCCTGAAGCAGACTTTAAAGAAAAAGCTGTCACCCTGAACAACATGGCAGGAGTCATCGCCCAACAAGGAGACATCCCCAGGGCGATCACACTATTGGAACAATCCTTGGAAATATCTGAGCGGATTGGCGATATCAGTGGTAAAGCCGCAAGCCTGAGCAACATGGCACAGGTGATTGTCCAACAAGGGGACATCGCAAGAGCGATCGCACTTTGGCAACAATCCTTGGAAACATATGAGCGGATTGGCGATGTCGATGGCAAAGCTGCAACCCTGGGCAACATGGCACGAGTCATCGCCCAACAAGGGGACATCTCGCGCGCGATCGCACTTTGGCAACAATCCTTGGAAATATCTGAGCGGATTGGCGATGTCCGTGGTAAAGCTATCACCCTGAACAACATGGCACTGGTGATAGCCCAACAAGGGGACATCGCAAGAGCGATCACACTTTGGCAACAATCCTTGGAAATATCTGAGCGGATTGGTGATGTTGGTTGTAAAGCCACAACCCTGAACAACATGGCACGGGTGATAGCCCAACAAGGGGACATCGCAAGAGCGATCACACTTTGGCAACAAGACTTGGAAATAAAACAGCGCATTGGCGATGTCCGTGGTAAAGCCGCAACCTTAGGCAACATGGCACGAGTCATCGCCCAACAAGGAGACATCGAAACAGCGATCGCACTATTGGAACAATCCTTGGAAATATCTGAGCGGATTGGCGATGTCGGTGGTAAAGCTGCAACCCTGAGCAACATGGCACAGGTGATAGCTCAACAAGGGGACATCTCAAGAGCGATCGCACTTTGGCAACAATCCTTGGAAATATCTGAGCGGATTGGCGATGTCGGTGGTAAAGCCACAACTCTGGCAAATATGGCTTCTGTCGCAGGTGAAACAGGAGATAAAGCTAGGGAGTTAGATTTAAATCTGCAAGCTGCTTCGGCATTGGCACAGATTCGTGCTTATGGCAATTTGGTGAGAGTTCTGAATAACTTAGGCGTAGCAGATGAAAGCAACGGTTTGGTTTACCTGGCTCAAGCAATCTGGCTGACGTTGAGGATTCAAGCTCCCTTAGCAGATACAATTCATATCATCCGTGCTTTGTATGACGCTGTACCTCAAGGCGATGAACTGCAAGCCTTGCTAGGAAGAACGGCACTATTCTTTTGCAACTGCCGAGGCGAAGGGCATCTGCAGTTAGAGGAATTCCAGGATTTGAGTGTCAGGATGATATCATCGGTGGCGGGTGCTCAAGGAGTTGAGACGCAGGAAGCGTTTGACACTTGGCTTATCCAGCAAAGGCTGAATGATCCAGAATATTTTCTTCCCCAACTCACTCAACGTTTAGAGGAGATGGTTGGCGATGGGTGGTTGTTTGATCGCAGTCAAGTTTCGTAGTACCTCCTTGAGGTGAGGCTGAGCCTCAGTATGGGCATTCCCAGCCGGAGTCTGGGAACGAGGAAATAGGAGTCTGGGAACGAGGAAATAGGAGGTGAGGCTGAGCCTCAGTATGGGCATTCCCAGCCGGAGTCTGGGAACGAGAAATACTACCTCGTTCCCAGGCTGCAGCCTGGGAACGCAATTTAGGAGGCTCAGCCTCCTGAGACTCCAACTACATATCAATCAAATCAACAGCTAAAACTCCTTTCATACCCATGTAATTACGGTAACTGGAATATCGCCAATGAGCAGGATCATCCACATAGCCGCGCCTGAGTGGGTTATTGTGCATATATTCCAACTTTTGCTTAAATATCTCTTGACTTAAGATTGCTTGCGGGTGTGAACCTTCTTGCCAAAGCTGGTATTCTTGGGTAGTTTTGTATAACTGCTTGTGAAATTTCAGTTGCTCTAGTAAATACTCAGTCCGATTTTTCTTTAACCAATCAATCACAGATCTGGCAGTAAAAGACTTGAACGCTGCTATTTCTCTGGATAAATTCTCAGCTGATGCAATTAAGTGAAGATGGTTTTCCATGATCACATAACCATGCAAAGCTAGACGCTGGTGGCGTTGTAGGAAATCTAATGAGTCGAGAAGGATTTGAGCTAAGTTAGGGTTTGATGCTGTAACTTAATTTCTGG
>NZ_QMEA01000268.1 GCF_012912105.1 Brasilonema sp. UFV-L1 | reverse complement strand
ACGGGGTTTCTACCCAAATTTTCGATGATTTTCTATATCTACAAGAAAACTACGTAGTTACAGACGGGATTTTCAAGGACGAAAATATCATTTTTGACAATGTAACTCCCGAATGGAAAGAGTTTTGTGACAAAACTCTCGCATTTGAAATTCCAGTCTATGAATCTGTGAAAGTAGGAGCACTTCTCAAATCAAAACAACAGTGATTCTTAAGGAGACACTTTCATGAACGAGTTAGTGCAACGATTGTCAGAAGGGGAACATCCTGTCGAAGCAAGTTTGTGACAAAATAGCCGCAGCTTTGAAAGATTGTATTGATCGTGGAGATATTCATATCAAATTAGAAATGGAGAATTCCTATGGTAAACTCGTCTAGTTCTTATGTACGGGTATGGTTTATCACTGGTAGCTCACGTGGTTTTGGTCGAGCATTGGCAGAAACATTGCTTGATCGGGGCGAGACTGTTGTGCTAACAGCACGGAATCTACAACAGGTAGAAGATTTAACAACAAGATTTTCTGATCGCACCTTAGCGGTGCAACTTGATGTGACGAAACCCGAAGAGGTACAAGACGCAGTTAAACAAGCAATTGCCAAATTTGGACGCATTGATGTGCTTGTCAACAATGCCGGATATGGGACTTTGGGGGCAATTGAAGAAGTTAGCGATCAGGCAGTTCGCCGTCAGTTTGAAACAAACGTTTTTGGTGTCTTGGAAACGCTGCGGGCAGTCCTACCCCATATGCGGCAGCAACGCGGCGGACACATTCTTAATATTTCATCAGTGAGTGGCATTGTGTCTGGTGCTGGTTCAGGAATTTATGACAGTACTAAATTTGCGCTAGAAGCAATTTCCGAAGCATTGGCGAAGGAAGTTGCACCTCTCGGTATCAAAGTGACAATAGTTGAACCTGGTTCGTTCCGTACAGATTTTGTCACACGTTCTCTTGTCGTAACTGATACCCAAATTGAGGACTATGAAGCAGCAACTGGTCATATCCGTCAGATTGTGCGGGATGTGCAGGATATGAAAATCAGGGAACAAGGTGACCCAAAGAAAGCAGCTCTAGCAATGATTCAAGCGGTTGATAGTGAGAACTCGCCACTGAGATTGGCGTTGGGACCACATGCAATTAATATTATTAATACCAAACTGGAGTCAGTCAAAGCAGAACTGGATACTTGGAAGGAAGTCTCTGTGAATACTGCGTTTGAGGAAGTTGTAGTCGGTGAAACCCAAGTTGCTAGTTAAGTCAGACTGCAATAAGTACCTAGGCAAAATTAATTTCACACTTACTTGTAGTTAAATAAGCGTTTGAAGCAATTTTGATGGGTAATTTAATTTGCGTAGGCATTTACTTCTCAGTTAGGAATTCAGCGGTTGAAGAAAAACTTAGAAAAATCTGCCAGCCTCCGGAAAAATCGCTTTATGAAAGATTGTAATTTTTGTATACCAGTACTTGCGGAGCGATTTTTCCGTTAAGGTCGTGGACTTCTTACCCGTTAACTTGTAATTTGGCACTGCAGTTTTTCCGGAGTTCAATTCCCTGTAAATCCCTGTAGAGACGTTGCATGCAACGTCTCTACATCAATGGGAATGCGTGAAATTCATATCTTAATTCAGCAACGCCGATTTAGGTGTCAGACTTGATTCAGAAGCATCTAATTTCAATTCAGCGCTTGGCGGCAGCAGACAAATGCTGCATTCTCACGGGGCAGCAGAGTGTCAGCAAACTATTTCGTATTAACAAACACGTCCCAATGGTTACTAGATATCCCATCACTGGGGATAATAAAGTTGAGACAGTACGCTACACCTTACTGGAGCAAACCGCAGACTTTGGACAAGTCTTTATTAACCAAACGCAATACTTTTCAAGCGTGCCTTTACAGGTTTGGAACTTCTGTTTGGGAGGTTATCAGATTTGTCAAAAGTGGCTTCAAGTTCGTAAAGGTTGCTCTCTTTCTAATGAAGAGATTCAGCAATATCAGCGCATTGTCTCAATTTTAGAAGAAATCGTTGAGTTAATAGTAGGGATTCATACAGCCATTCAACTGAGTCAATTGAAAAATCAGAAAGTTTTTGAAAAACTACAAGTCATCATCGCAGAACAACTGGGTGTCGAGCAGAACCAAGTCTGTCTAGCATCAAATTTTGCTCAGAATTTGGGAGCAGATTCGTTAGATCTGTTGGAATTATTCATGGTTCTGGAAAAAGCTTTTAACATTCAAATTAATGATGAAGTTGCTAAGAATATTTCGACAGTACAAAAGCTTGTCAATTACATTAGTCAAAATGTTGTGATTTAAGAGTGTGTTTCTAAAGTTAAGGTGTAATACTTTTTGGGTAAAACTTAAGAGGATGTCTGAAAAGCAAGAAAGCCCAGGTAACGGTATCCTGTTAGTATAAAAAATACTACTCTTACCCAGTATTTTTGCTTTGCAGTTATCAAATAACCTCTTGATTGCAAAAATTGTTTCAGAAACGCCAGCCCCTCATAGGCGATCGCTTCCAGTACAGCAAGTCAATGAAATCACTACCGGAGAATGAGTTATACCGTT
Source organism: Brasilonema sp. UFV-L1 (assembly GCF_012912105.1). GTDB lineage: Bacteria > Cyanobacteriota > Cyanobacteriia > Cyanobacteriales > Nostocaceae > Brasilonema. Next base: position 57 of record NZ_QMEA01000268.1, on the reverse strand, counting down.
TCACTTTAAGGTTAGAACATGGTGGGCAAGCAGGGGGCGCTTGGGTCCCCTCTGGGG
>NZ_QMEA01000267.1 GCF_012912105.1 Brasilonema sp. UFV-L1 | reverse complement strand
ATTGGACTCAACCGAGAACCGCTATATAAAAAATGATTTTAGTATAAAAAAGAAGTATTTATATAGCCATTTTTAATGGAGTGTAGTAAGCATCTTAGGACTGTGGAAGAGCGCCTGAAATGACAAATTTCGTGATGCACATAATGGTAATTTTGTACAGTCCTTCAGAAAAGAGTCTGTAAATCGAGAATGAAACCAGGTAAAGTGTTTTCTCCCGATAACTTTGTTGGTGATTCTAAAACTTCTACTGCTTGCCCTAAACGATAGATTTCTACTCGGCGTGTTTTTCTATCAATTAACCAGCCGAGTTTCACTTGATTCTCCATATATTATTGCATTTTTTCCTGAGTTTTTTGTAAATTATCAGAGGGTGACAAAACAATTCAAAATTCAAAATTCAAAGTTCAAAAAAAATACTTACAAGTTGGTTTGAAGATGAAGTTGGAGGCGCAGAAGCAACTGATTTAACTTCAGGTTCACCTGATTTGCTTAAGTTTATTACTCTGATTGTACTTTGTTCGTTTTCTAAGTTAATCTTAAAGTTTTGAGTTGGGTAACCTGCTTTACTTAAATTGACAGCAACATCACCTTTACTAGGAATTTTAACTAGTGGGTTTAAACGAGCGAGGTACAGTAAAAATAATCAGCAAGCAGTACATACTTTCTTTGAAAAGAAAAGCATATTCTCCAGATAACTGTGGTAAATTCAACCTAGTTTAATGGGATAAAACCGACTCGCTGAACAATTTGTTGTCCACCACCAGATATGGCAAAATCAATAAATTGTTTAGCACCAGGACTCGTTTTACGCGGTACAACTAAATAAACAACTCGACTAATAGGATAAGTACTATTTTTAATCGCAGTTTTATCAGTCGGAGAAATCCTATCTATAGGGACAATACGAACAGTTTGTTGATTTTCTATTTGGGAAACTGTGCTGTAAGTGATGCCATTATCACCCAAGTCACGTAATAGCGAAGTCGTTTCATCTTTTTTCATTGTGGTGAAATTCGCACTATCTGGTGCAAAAGACTCCTCTAAAAGCACAACTTCCTGAAAGAATGTATATGTACCACTATCTGGAGAACGGTTAATCACTTTAATTGGCAGATTTGGACCTCCTAGTTGTGACCAGTTAGTGATTTTTCCTTGAAAAATTCCCTTCAACTGTTCCATTGTCAATCCCCCTTTATACGGATTGTTGACGCCTACTGCTACAGCCAATGCATCGCGAGCAATTGGGACTTGCACGAGTCCAGCTTGTGCTTCATCAGGCTTTAGGGGACGTGAACTCGCTGCCATCAAGACTTTGCCGTCTTTCAAATTTTGAATCCCCTTATTGGTACCATTCGGACTACGATCTGGTAAACCATAGGTTATGGGTAAGGAAGGATTCACCGGATTAAACGCCATTTGCAGCTGCTTCATCAAAGCGACTATTGTGACGCTACCATCAATTGTTAGTACGCTTGGGTTAGGTAGACTGGTATCCAAGCTTGATGTGTCAAAAGCTTGACTCGCGCTACGTTGAGAATTGGCAGAGGGTTGAGTCTGTTGCTGGTATGCAAAAGGTAACTTATCCCGGAAGAACCACACACCAAACCCTAAAAGCCCTAGAGTGACGAGCAGAGATAGCACCAAGGTAAATGTTTCTTTATTATTGCTTGTATTAGCCATAAGGAATGTCAGAATATTGAAAGTTTGCAAGTTAATCTGGTACACGTAGTCATACGTGTTTTTCAGAGCAAATTAGGATTGCTATATAAGTACTTTAACAACAGCACAAAGGACCTATTACCGAAATTTTCTATAAAAATACACAACTGTTATATTGCGGGTTGTACCATCAACAAGAATTGCAGCAATAATTTAGGCAAGAACAAATACGTACTTGTTTTATCCTTATCAATCAAAGAAACGGACAAAAAAATGGGTTTTGTCCGGTTGTTTCTCCTAATATCTGCCTTCAGCTGGATGCAGGGTTTCTGCTCGAACTAGCTAAAAATCGTTTTGGAATATCCAGAGAATCTCCCCAATGTTGATGAATATAAGAAGCATGTAGAGATGGAAGCAAATTCCATCCTTCATCTCCTGTAGATTCTTCGGTATCGTAGCGATAAGTTTGAAACAATGCTGGATGAGAAGTAGAGATTAAGCGGGAACGATGAAATTCATGCCCGTAGACGGTTGCACCTGCACGTACTAACAGACCATCCTGTAGAGCAACTGCTCGACGATATCCTAAGGTAAGACGCCCACCCATCTCGGCTGTTGTGGGCAATACTCCTACCATTGACCAAGATTTTGCCTCAAAATTGACGATTTGCTCGCATAGATACATCAATCCCCCACACTCAGCTATGGTAGGTATTCCTGAAAGAATTGCTGTCTTGACTGCATGGCGTGTGCGGGTGTTTTCCGCTAGTTGTTGGGCAAAGACTTCTGGAAAACCACCGCCAAAATACATTCCTTGTATGTCTTGTGGTAAGCCAGCGTCTTCTAAAGGACTCCAGAAAATCAGTTCTGCACCCAACTGCTGGAGTAAATCAAGATTGTCTTGGTAGTAAAAATTGAAAGCGCGATCGCACGCGACGGCTATTCTTATCGAAGGTGGGGAGGTGGGGAGGTGGGGAGGTGGGGAG
>NZ_QMEA01000266.1 GCF_012912105.1 Brasilonema sp. UFV-L1 | reverse complement strand
ATTATACAGCTATGATTACGCTCGCCTCCATTATTTTGTGGTTATAGTTTGAAAAGGAGCGTCAAGCCTCCGGCTTATCGCTCTGAAATTAGTGTTGACAGTTACTGGTTAACATATTAACCAAATTTTGGTTAGTTAATTAACCGATTTTTAGAATTTATCCCATAATTTTGGTTTCTCATCAGCACTCAGTTAAAATGTCTATATGAACTCAAAAGCAGAACGATTAGCCAAATTGGTAAAAGAGTTAAGAAGCTCTCAAAGTCAACACCAGTTCGCCAAAAAACTGGGTGTTAGTCGTTCTTCGGTGACATTTTGGGAATCTGGTCAAGCTTGGCCAGACATGGAAAATTTGGAAAAACTAGCAGCATTGAAGGGATGGAGCCTTTCTGAATTACAAGCATATCTGGTTCACGGAGGTACTCCCACCAGTGAATCATTATACGGACTAGAGCAGATATTAAATGCTATACGATTGCTTCCGTCTGAAGCATTGGCAGAAGTAGTCAACGCAGGGGTACAGACTTTAATCAGCCGAAGTGGTGCTACACAAAGTTCTGTGAAGTAGGGTCAGTACTTCAACATCATATCGGTTGACATCCTCCCACAGGTTGAAGTAATTTTGTTCACGGCGTCTATTACGTAAGTCAGGTGGGCGTTTTATCTTTGTTTGTATTTTTCACAACTCAGCAGTAGATTCAATTATTTTGGTAGCCTTTCTCAAGCAACGGTTCTTTCGTCAGCATTTACCTCTTCTCAGCCAACTTCTGACGCTGGAATCTCAGCAAAATCCTGATAAATTTGCGTACTGTGGGCTGCATTCCTTCCAGAAACTGCCTCTTCCAAAAGCTTCGCTGCCCAGTCCACTACAACTAAACCAGATTCTTTGGCGACATCTTGTATCAATGGTTGTAAGTATGCAGGCAGTTGTAGAGTTAAGGTAAAGGTTTCTTGTAATGGTAGTCGAGACTTGTTGATTTCTGCTGACTCTGCCCATCGATGAGTCCAGAATTCGCAGCTTTGCCCTCGTTGATTACCGTCCTTTTCGATAAAGCTTAATTTCCCTAGCTGGTAGCAATAAAAGCTGTGGGGATCATCAACAAATTCTCGGCTGCAATGAGTGCAGTTCCAGCAGCTCTTGGCAATTGACTGTGTAGAGTTGTTAGTTGATTGTTGTTTGTCAGAAGTTTTCTTCTTTCTGGATTTGGTTGATACACTCCCTTGCTGATACTCTTTAGCAACTTGGGTAACGTGAACAGCTGTGACTTTGCCACTTGGAGCTGTAGAAACCGCTTTAGCCCATGCTTGTCTTTGTTGTTCGGGAGGAAGTGCAACCAGAGGACGAGCTTGGCGCTCATTGGCGGGAAGAATTTGTGCGCCATGGCGCACATTTTCATAAACCGAGGCTGCTTCAATCAATTGATAAGCTGAACGCCGAGACATCTCCCAGCGAGTCATACAATATTCCTCAAAAGTACTGTAGTGTTCTCGATACAGACGTTTATCTCGAATCTCTCTTAGGGCTTGTCCTATCTGCCAAAAAGCTTTTAAACAACGTTCAACTGTAGTTTCTAACCTCCTTAGTTCTTGTGCCTCAGCGAGGCTGAGCGTATTTTCTACACTCGACAGATTTTGACCATTAGTTTTGTTTTGCTTACAGTCTTTACTTAACTTTACTTGCTCACTCTCGTCAGTGAGAGTAGCGTTAAGTGTATTCAAATCAACAGTAGAGTTAGAGGATGACATCGACATGTTTTCTCCTCCGACAAGGTTGAAAGTCTTTTATAAATTAAGGTGTACTTAAATGACTCGTTTCTGACATTACTTTTGTACATACTCTGGTATATTTGCATGATGCAATACTAATATTGCATCATGCAAGATCAATCACATAATTAATTAATATTTCTTAATATGATTTGGTGTTATACTATACAATATAAAAAATATTTATAATAAAAGTGTTTTATTGTAAGTTCCTCAAATCCTTGTAAATATAAGAGTTTTGATTATAAAGTAGTTATATATAGCCAACTATTGAATTCCACCATGTCAGACCCTAACCGCACCTTTTTGCGGAGGTTGAGACACAATGGAACTAAATACTAAAGACTAAAGTAGTTCACGTAAGTATGACCCATAAATTAACTTTGATGACTGATGATTCTGGGTCTTCTACCATTCAGAGACGCCAAGAGCGGCTGACTCATTTGATTGAGCAGCTATTAGAAGACGGCTGGACTCAAACTGCTTTAGCCCAAAAGGTTGGTGTAGATTTCTCAACTGTGTATCGGTGGTTGAAGGGTAAAAGTATTCCTGAAACTGACTCCAAAAACTTTCAAAAATTAGCAAATCTAAGTGGTGGCGACAGCAAAACGCTACAACTTTATTTAGATGGAGAAATATCTCTATCAGCATACCGTCAAGGTTTGGAGATAAAATTAGTGGATCAAGAAAAAATCAGTAAAACCTCGACTTCTGAGATGATTAAAAAAGAGGTTTTAGCAAAGATTTATTCACTTGATCCAGCAGATATTGCAGAGGTAATTTCCAGAAGTGTAACGTTTTTAGCTAAGCGAGCGTGAACTAATAATTACACTTATTAGATAAATAAGTTTCAGGGTTAGCGCGTCTCAAACCCTATTGACAAGGGGACTTGATTGAATTATGAG
>NZ_QMEA01000265.1 GCF_012912105.1 Brasilonema sp. UFV-L1 | reverse complement strand
ATCTTAAGTTGTCACGACCGCACGTTGCCCATCTCCCCCAAAATTTTTCGCTCTCACCTCTAACCCTTTAGGGTAGAGAGGATGTCAGTGAGTGGCAATTAATCCGATGAGAATATGTCGAATCCAGAAAATTCGGAAGCGGTAAGAGTTTTGGAAGTTGCAGACGATCCGCGTCTTTCAAGAGAAGTGAAGGCATTTTTGCAGGTGCTAAATTCAGGAGATGCTCCGCCCTTGGAGACACTACCCCCGCTCGTAGCGCGTCAAGTACTAGTTGATGCACAGGCTGCCGTTAATGTTGACCTTTCAAGCATTGACGAGTCTGAAAAGATTATTACTGCTGACGGTTACCCGCTCGAACTCAATATCGTGCGACCTTCAGGTGTCAAAGGTACACTTCCTGTTTTCATATTTATTCATGGCGGTGGCTGGGTGCTGGGCGATTACCCAACGCACAAGCGCATGGTTCGGGATCTCGTCGTGCTATCAGGTTGTGCGGCTGTCTTTGTCAATTACACCCGAACTCCGGATGCTCAGTATCCGCAGGCAGTCAATGAGATCTATGCCGCTACCAAGTGGGTAGCCGACCACGGTGAGGAGATAGATGTTGACGGTAAAAATCTGGCGGTCGTTGGCAACAGTGTGGGTGGCAATATGACGGCGGTTACCACTTTGATGGCTAAAGCTAAAGGTGGTCCGCAGATTAAGTTGCAAATTCTGATGTGGCCGATAGTAGACGCTGATTTTACCACGGATTCTTATCAACAATTTGGTGAAAAACGTTTCCTGACCACATCTTTGATGAAGTGGATGTATGATTTGTATACGACTGATCCGGAAAAACGTCAAGAAATCTATGCCTCTCCCTTGCAGGCTACCATTGAGCAGTTGCAAGGATTGCCTCCGGCACTAATCCAGGTGGCAGAAAGTGATATCTTGCGTGATGAAGGCGAGGCGTATGGACGCAAGTTGAATGAAGCCGGGGTCAAAGTCACAACCGTGCGTTACAACGGCATGATTCATGACTTCGGACTGCTGAATGGTTTAGCCGAGGTGCCAGCAACACGTTCCCTGTTTGTCCAAGCCGCCGCTGAACTGAAAAAATATCTGCAATAGGAAACGGTAACAACCTTTTGTGTCATAGCCATTATTACCAGATTCTGAGGCTGATTGTAGCAAACTACTAGCGAGTTTTATTGATATTGAGACAGAGACAAAGACGAACATCCCACCGCTCCCAATTCTCCTTGTTAAACGGCGACTTCCACTTTAAAATCAAACTCAACTCCAAGTTCAGTCATGAGAAAATGAGTTGAGAGTTGAAGTAGGAAAATAATGAGTCCATTTGACTTAGTTATCTTTGATTGTGATGGTGTACTTGTAGATAGTGAACAAATCACTAACTCGGTTTTTGCGGCAATGCTTAGTGAAATCGGGTTGCCAGTCACCTTGGAATATATATCTAACACATTCGTCGGTCAACCTATGACAGCGTGTGTAGAAATTATCCAAGAGTCTCTTGGAAAACCTATTCCAGATAACTTTGTCACCGAATTTAGGCAACGCAACAAGAAGAGTTTATCAGAAAAATTAAAGCCAATTAAGGGTATACATGATGTTTTATCTCAAATAAAAACTTCTTATTGTGTAGCTTCAAATAGCACACGTGAGATGGTTCAAACAAAGCTAGATGTCACAGGGCTACTGCCGTATTTTGAGGAAAAAATATTCACTGTTGTAGATGTCGCACGGGGTAAACCACATCCAGATCTATTCTTATATGCAGCCGAGAAAATGAAAATTCATCCACAGCGATGTGTAGTAGTCGAAGATACTCCAATCGGCGTGCAAGCCGGATTTAGCGCTGGGATGAAAGTTTTTGGTTACACACAATACAGTAATCCACAAAAATTGCGAGCAGCAGGCGCATCAGTTGTTTTTAGTTCTATGAGACTACTGCCAAATTTACTTGAGAATTTGAAGATTTAAACTAACCAGCACTAAAAGTCCTTGCGCTTCTTGCTTCAATGAGCCTGCATCTGCCTATCTGTCAATTTGTAACTAAGCTAGCTTGAAACAAATTCAGAAAATCCCCAATTTTGATAATCCGGGTTTCTTCAAATGGGTTTAACTTCAGTAGCTGCTTGTCATTAGTAATCAGAAAGTCTGCTTTACAAGTTGCAGCTAGTTCCAAAAGCGTGGCAAAGGTCGATACTGAGTTTGGGATAAAAGTAAGTGTGGCTGGCAGCAATTTTTATACAAATTTGACTCATTAGGTCTTCATTGTACCGGGCACCAAGTATCTGGCGCATCTCTTCGCCGTAGAGCTTGGCTTTGATTTCGTTGAAGTGAGCAGAGGATAAGCACAGTTCGATGCGGGCTTGGCTTAAAACCGTCTCCCAAATTCTAGTGGCAGTTTTACCTTGCAAAGCTAAGCTGAAATAAAAAACTGAATCGAAAATAAGTTTGGTTCTGGTCAAGCCACCTAATTGACCAAAATGTACATTTACGTACATTCTTCTGTAGAATTGTACAACAGATTAATGCCACGATTTTCTAAGACTAAATTAAACCAAGAGCAGATGTACGTCACTGCTCAGGTTTTAGTATCTGAAAAAATCAATAATGGTAAACTAAAGACTTTAAGTGAGATAGCAGATAGGGTTGGGAAATTATAGCGGTTCTCGGTTGAGTCCAATA
>NZ_QMEA01000264.1 GCF_012912105.1 Brasilonema sp. UFV-L1 | reverse complement strand
AGCTGGTGGCGACACCAACACCTTACCCGACTAACTGCTCTGAGGTATTCAGAAAACGCAATTTGGAGTAAAGCATGATTAGACACAGTGTAAAAGCTAGTGAATCTTGGAAATCACTACCCTGGAAGAAATTTCGGGCGAACCTTTTCCGCTTACAAAGAAGAGTGTTCAAAGCTGTTCAAGCTGGAGACAGGCACAAAGCAATGTCTCTACAGAAGCTTATCCTGAAATCTCGTGCAGCTAGGTTTCTGGCGATTCGTCAAGTAACTCTGCGATTACGCTGGCAAAAAGACCGCAGGAATTGACGGTAAGACTGCCTTAACTCATGAGGAGAGATTTCACCTCGAATTGCTATTTAGGCAACCTAACTGGTATCACAACAAACTAAGACTGATACCAATCCCCAAGAAAGACGGCTCAACCAGACTCCTGAAAGTCCCTACTATTGCAGACAGAGCTTGGCAATGCCTAGCAAAGTACGCACTCTTACCAGCTTGCGCGTTGCAACCTTTCATGCCAACAGCTACGGGTTCAGAACTGGGCGCTCTGCCCACGATGCCCAAAGACAGATAGCAAACAACCTCACATCTGAGAAAAACGGCAACACTAAGAGAATCCTTGAGCTAGACATAGAAAAGTGCGTGCGCCGTGACAGTTCACGCGGTATCCCCAACCAAGTTGGGAGAGACTAAGAAGAACGTCTCTAAGTCAACCAACTTACCTAGAGTCAAAAGACAAAAGGAACAACCGCATGAAGGTATACGCCGGAAATAGAGAGAAGGCGTTAAAACTAGAGTCCGGCAAGACTTGTGTGACATGGTGAAGGTTAAACTACCTGAAGCCTAATTCTGACGGTATATTCGATTACCTATTCTTACAACGCCTAAGAGGAATAATCGTTTGTGTGTAGTTTTAAACATTTGAACCACACAACTTCTTCAAACGGAGTCAGCCAGCGATGAGATGGCGTAAACGTTTGAATGGGACACCTAAATCACACTGTTACGTACCGAGTTAATAAAGCGCGGGATGACCTACGGGGGGCGACCCCTATGGTTACAGAGTTCTCATAGTAGTCCGAGGGCGGGAAAGCCGTCCACATGGCAAAGGAGAACAGGTATTCTTCACACTTCTATCGGGAGGTACGCGAGATGCGGAACGCCGAAACGGTTTTAAGTGTAATCCGAGACAGAGGTCAACGTGGTTTACCATTGGATGATATCTACAGACAACTTTTCAATTCCAATCTGTACCTCAAAGCGTACAGTCGCATCTACAAAAATGATGGGGCAATGACGCAAGGAGTTACATCAGAGACTGTTGATGGGATGTCCATTAAAAAGATTGAAAAGCTCATAGAAGATATTCGCTATGAGCGTTTTCGGTGGACACCAGTGCGGCGAATTAATATTCCCAAGAAAAATGGGAAAACTCGACCTCTGGGTATTCCCACTTGGAACGATAAATTGGTTCAGGAAGTAATACGTTTAATACTAGAAGCGTATTACGAACCTCAATTTTATAACAGCAGTCATGGTTTTAGACCCAAGCGTGGATGCCATACGGCATTAACAATAATAGACCGCACTTGGCAAGGAACCAAGTGGTTTATCGAAGGAGATATTCGTGGATGTTTTGACAATATAGACCATAAAATCTTAATGTCAACTCTACGCGATAAAATCCAAGATAATCGCTTCCTGAGATTGATTGAAAACTTACTAAAGGCAGGTTACTGTGAGCAGTGGAAATATCATTCCACCCTTAGTGGAACGCCACAGGGGTCGATTGTTTCACCCATACTCGCAAATATTTACCTTGATCAGCTCGATAAATTTATCGAACAGACACTCATTGGTGAATATACACTCGGTAAATGTCGGGCACAAAATCCAGAGTATTCAAAACTCGTAAAACTTGCCTGGTATTATAGGAAAAATGGACAATTCGATAAAGCGCGTCAACTGGAAATTCAATACCAGAACATGCCTTCCAAAGATGTCCGTGACCCGGAATACAGAAGGCTAAATTACGTCCGCTACGCTGATGATTTTCTACTTGGTTTCATTGGTTCACTTCAAGAGGCAAAAGAAATTAAGGAAAAACTAAAGATATTTTTAGCGGAAAATCTTCAACTGGAAATGTCGCCAGAAAAGACCTTAATTACTAATGCCAGAAATGAAGCAGCAAACTTCTTAGGTTACGAAATCTTAGTTCAATATTCCGACAATAAGCATACCAATGGTAAACGCTCAATCAATGGAATCACTGCACTAAGAATCCCAGCAAGTTTCGTAGAAGAAAAATGTGCCCTTTATATGAAGAATGGCAAACCCATTCATCGCCCTGAGTTAATAAATGATGATGATTTTACTATCATCAACATTTACCAATCAGAATTTAGAGGCTACGTACAATTCTATAGCCTTGCTCAAAATATTGCATGGCTGAGAAAACTTCAATGGGTTATGTCGAGTTCGCTGATGAAAACCCTTGCCTGTAAATACAAAACTAGCGTGGCTAAAATCTGCGCCAAGTACCATAAGACGGTAAAACTCCCACAAGGTTTAAGAAAGTGTGTTGAAATAACCGTCCCAGTAGAAGGTAAGAAACCCTTAGTGACTCGCTTCGGCGGCATACAATTAAAACGCAACCTAAAAGCAACCATAGAAGACCTGCCACGAGCGCGAAAACCCGCGTTCAGAAATGAATTAATTAAACGGCTTCTCGCGGACGAATGTGAGATCTGTGGGGTTGGGCTAATAAAGCGCGAAAAACTGCGG
>NZ_QMEA01000263.1 GCF_012912105.1 Brasilonema sp. UFV-L1 | reverse complement strand
ACGCAAGTCGTGAGGTTTGAAGGTGCGCTCCGTCCCTACTCTATTTTCTCCACTCCTAGCTAACATCGCCTTAGATGGAATTGAGAAACATCTAAACGGATTAACCTACAAAATTGAACACTACAAGAAAGACAAAAATGGGGACCTCGTTCTCAACAAACAAGGTAAAAATAAGGGAAAACCAAGGGTACTTTGTACTGAATACAGACGACCATTCGGTTTCATCAGGTACGCCGACGATTTCATAGTTACAGCCCCCAACGCTGAATGTATGTCAGCAGTTATACCTCATATAACTGCCCTACTTAAAACAAGAGGGTTGGAACTCAATCTTGAGAAAACCCAGATACGACATGTCGAACAAGGCACTAACTATCTCGGCTTTAACATTCGGAAATATGATGGGAAAACCATCATCAAACCCGAAAAAGAAAAAGTTCTCGGCAAACTGCAAGAAATCAGAAAATGGCTCAAGGACAATGTTAATGCATCCGCTGAATCCGTGATAAACTACCTCAACCCTATTATCAGGGGATTTGCTAACTACTACAGAACTGCCTGTTCCAAAAAAGTCCTCAGTTACTTTGACAGTAAAATATGGGAAGCTCTTTATAAATGGGCACGTAAAAAGCACGTCAGCTTAAACCGTAAAGAAGTTGTTAGAAAATACTTCAATATCGGTATACAACACCCAGCTTATAAAAAATGGGACTTTCTAACCTTCACTAAAGACCGTAGAAGTAAAGAAAAAGTTTTATCACTTTTCAAAGCCGCTACCGTCCCAATCGTGAGACATGTTAAGGTGGCTGGCACAAATTCCAAAGATGACCCGACCTTGGTAAAATACTGGTCCCAAAGAGCTATGTCCACAGGCAATTTCATATTTGCTGACAATAGCAAATACCAGAAAATAGCACTGAAACAAGGCTACAAATGTCCAGTATGTGGCGAACACATCCACAATGGAGAACCACTTCATCTACATCATATTATCCCTATTAATTCTGATGGCACAGAAGAACTGGAAAACCTGACTTGGATGCATGAAGCCTGTCACAAAATAACGCATACTAAGAAGTCCAAAAAGGAAAAAACCGAACCTACAGGTGAGAATTGGGTAGTTACTGAGGCTTGAGCCGGATGATGCGAAAGTGTCAAGTCCGGTTCTTAGGGGAGGTGTAAAACTTGACAACAATAGTCCAACCCCGGATGACCTGTATCAAGCTGGTGGCGACACCAACACCTTACCCGACTATGGCTCCAAGGGAAAAGCTGAAAAGCTGGCACCGTTGGTTAGAGGATGGAGGAATTACCACAAATTCTGTAAGATGAATGGAACGCGCAACTCGCTATACTTCATCCAAAAGAGAACTTACAAGGTATTCAACAAGGAAGCCAAGAATAACCGACATTCAAGTAAAACTTTACTTAATGAAGCATTCCCAGCAGTTCCTTACTCCGAGAATAAACACGTTAACGTCCAAGGTACAAAATCACCTTTCGACGGAGACATCACCTATTGGAGTGAGCGTAATAGTAAACTCTACGATGGTGCAACCTCTAAAGCTCTTAAAAAGCAAAACCATGCATGTGGATACTGTGGCATGAAGATGCTACCAGGTGAAACAGTCCACCTACATCACGTAGACGGCAATCACCAAAATTGGAAAGCAAAGAACCTTCTAGCCACACATGAAAGTTGTCACGACTACATACACATGAGCAAGGGGAAACCCTAGAACATCGGTCCCCGGATGCACGGAAACGGGCACGTCCGGAACTAACAGAGAGGGACGGAGGATAATACCTCCTCTCGACTCTACCAGAAAGGTAAGAACGGAAGAAAGAAAGCTCGAAACCGATACGCACGCAAACACTTGCAGATAAGTAGAAAACGTACCGAACACGCCAAATCAAGGGCTGGGAAAATCCTGCTCAAAGTTTGTCAACCTTATTTACTCGGTAGAGGTTATATCCGGCTTTGAGGTGGCAAAATGCCCAACCAAACATGGCAACTACGATCAAAAACGAGTATTCGAGTTGGGCATTTTGCCTTTGCGTAGCGCCCCCTGCGGGGCTAGGTTGACCAACTTTGAGTAAGTATAATGAAGCGGCGCGTCACGTCATGCGGTCTAACGACTTAGTGGTCTACGAAAACTTGCAGGTTAAAAATATGGTGCGTAACCATCATCTAGCAAAAAGCATTAATGATGCTGGATGGAGACAGTTTCGGAGTTATCTAGAGTACTTGGTTGGGTCGATGGCGGATATTATTCCGCGCACCTCCCAGGCGCGATCCGGACGTGCCCCTTTCGGTGCATCCGGGGACCGATGTTCTAGGGTTTACCCTTGCTCATGTGGATATAGTCGTGACAGCTTTCATGTATCGCTAGAAGGTTTTTAGTTTTCCAGTTGTTATGATTGCCGTCGATGTGGTGTAGATGTACTTGTTCTTCACCGAGCATCTTTAATCCGCAATGACCACATGCATGGTTTTGCCTTCTTAGGGCTTTAGAGGTTTCGCCGTCGTAGAGTTTGCTGTTGCGCTTGCTCCAATAGGCTAAATCTCCGTCATATGGTGATTTAGTGCCTGTGACGTTTACATGCCCATTTACTGAGCATGGCACGGGTGGGAATGCTTTATCAACTAGTGCAGCAGTGCTGCATCTGTTGTTTTTGGATTCCTTGTTAAACACTTTGAATGCTCTGTTTCTTATGAACCAGAGCGAGTGTTTTGCACCAGTCATTGTGCAATGCTGGTGGTATTGTCTCCATCCTCTAACTAAGGGGGCGAGTAATCTCGCTTTTTCCTCAGAGCCATAGTTTGAGCAGTTGATTATTTCTTTGACTTTTTCCTTGAATGCTTTGTGGTTGCTTTTTGATGGGTAAGTTCTGAACTTCCCGTTTTCTTGCACTTTAAATTCGTTAAACTAAGCGGTTATCTCACGAGAACCGCTCGTCTTCAGAACCGGACGTGAAACTTTTGCCTCATACGGCTCCTCTCCTACTTGACTCTTGTCTGGAGTACCTTGCTTGTGGGATTTGTGACAATTTAAACCATCTTGTTTTGTCTTTTGGTCATGACAGTGGGCGTGTAATAGTTGAAGATTAGTGTATGAGTTAGACCCACCATTAGATAATGGTTTAATATGGTCTATTTCCCATAAATCTCCTTCTTTAAATAACGCACCACAATGGTTGCATTTGCCTTTTTGTTTCTTTAGTAAAGTGGCTTCATTTTTTCTTAAATCTATGCTTCTTCCTAGTCTGGTAGCCCAGTAAACGTTATCACCGTCGAAGAAAGATTTACTTCCTTTGACTTTGATGTGACGAACTATGGGAGTATCTGCATGAGTTATTAAGGTTTCCTTTCCTTCCTTGAAGACCCAATTTCTCGAACCTAATGGAGATGCTTCAGAATGGTAGTACTTGTCGTTCAACCAAGTTTTTGATTTGTTGGGATGACGACGTTTACTCCATCTTTTAAGTAGACAGTAGGTTAAATGGTCTAACCGAGCAAAAGCTACTTTGCTTACTCCTGTTGAATGATAATTGCACCATCCTCGGATTATAGGATTAAGAGCGATTATCAGATTTTCCTGTTTAGCCGTTTTATGATTACGCACTACGTTAGCTATTGCCTCATAGTGCTTCTTAATGGACTTTTTGGAAGGTTTAATTAAGGTTTTATAGCCTCTTTTTTGATTATTGACCTTGTATTGCCGGATATTGAATCCTAAAAAGTCAAAACCTGGTTTGTCTCCTTGCAGTGTATGAACTATTTGGGTCTTTTCAGATTTTAATTGAAGTCCAATTGGTTCTAGAAAAGTTTCAAGAATTTCTCTAGCCTTTTCTATAACTTCTTTGGATTTATGAATGCAGACAAAATCGTCAGCATATCTGATAAATGAAAAAGAGTCAAGATTGTCTCTTTTGCATCCTTTCCAGGTTTTCACCCATTCGTTCAGTATTGTTTCCATTCCATGAAGGGCTATATTGGATAGTAGTGGACTTAATAGAGTAGGGACGGAGCGCACCTTCAAACCTCACGACTTGCGTGTTT
>NZ_QMEA01000262.1 GCF_012912105.1 Brasilonema sp. UFV-L1 | reverse complement strand
ACGCAAGTCGTGAGGTTTGAAGGTGCGCTCCGTCCCTACTCTATTTTCTCCACTCTTGGCAAATATTGCCCTACACGGGATGGAAAATCGAATTAAGCAGGTGTCCAAAACCACAGCCTTAATTCGATATGCCGATGACTTCGTAATAATCCATGAAGACCTAACCGTAGTTCAAAGATGTCAGCAAGTGATAACTGAATGGTTAAAAGGTATGGGATTGGAACTAAAACCTAGTAAAACACGATTAACTCATACCCTCCACAAGTATGAAGAAAATGTGGGGTTTAATTTCTTAGGTTTTAACGTCAGACAACACAAAGTTGGGACGTACCGTTCAGCCAGAAATGGCAAAAAACAACCACTAGGCTTTAACACCCTCATCACCCCAAGCAAAGAAAAAATTAAACTTCACTTAGAAGAAACAGGTGGAATAATAGACACCCACATAACAGCGCCGCAAGCGGCATTAATCAAGGCTCTAAACCCTGTCATCAGAGGGTGGGCAAACTATTATTCAACCGTAGTGAGCAATGATACTTTCCAGTTACTAAATCATCTCACTTACCAAAAACTCAGAGCTTGGGCAATACGTAGATGCCCTAGAAGTAACCAACACGAAATAGTAAATAAATATTGGCATACTGTTGGAAATGACAATTGGGTATTCAGCACACAAGACGGGTTGAAATTAGCCAGACACACAGACACTCCAATAGTGAGACACGTTAAGGTGCAAGGTGAACGCAGCCCATATGACGGAGATTGGATTTACTGGAGTACGAGATTAGGCAAGCACCCAGAAGCCACAAATAGAGTTGCAAAACTCCTGAAAAGGCAAAAAGGAAAATGCGAATACTGCGGACTGTACTTTAAAGACGGAGACTTAATGGAGATTGACCACAAAATTCCTATGAGCAAAGGAGGCAAAGACACATTCGACAATCTCCAAATAATCCACCGACACTGCCACGATAACAAAACCGCATTGGATGGCTCTAACATCCACACGGTTGGCTCTAATGAAAGTACTAGAGGAAGATTACCTTGATAATAATCCATTCTAGTCGCCTAAGCCCTCAATTGGGTAACGAGGTTCTCATGACAGGAGCCAAGTCATTGAGGAGCCGGATGATGGGAAACTATCACGTCCGGTTTTGGAGGAGAGGGTGGGGGAGCGATTCCCCACTCGACTCTAATGCAGCGTGCGCCCTTGGCGCATAGAAAGAGGAAAAGAAGATCGGTAATTTTCTAGCGGGAAGGGAGTAATAGCTATATTATTAATAACTATCACTATTAAAAATTATTAAAATCTTGACTAAAATAAGAGAATAGCCTGAAAAAGACTCATTTCAAGCGGTTTTTTACAGTGCTCGTTCAATAGTTGACATTATTTATGGTAAAAAATACCATAAAAGACAGAGGTATTCTTCCAAGGGCGCTATGCTATGACTAGTTTGCCGAGTCTGAACTGTGTATCTACAAACAATCAGCAACAGCAGAACACAGATTCTACTATTGATAACAGCTTGCTGACAGACTTTTACCAGTTGACAATGGCGGCTTGTTATGTTGGTGAAGGTGTAGAGCAACGATGGGCAAGTTTTGAGTTGTTTGTCAGACGTTTACCAGAAAGTTTTGGCTATTTGATTGCTATGGGGCTGGCGCAAGCGTTGGAATATTTGGAAAAATTCCACTTTAGTCCCTCTGGGATAGCAGCTTTGCAAGCAACAGGAATTTTTACCAATGTTCCTGAGAGTTTTTGGTCACTTCTTGCTGAGGGACGTTTTACTGGTAATATTTGGGCAGTACCTGAAGGAACAGCTGTGTTCGCGAATGAACCTCTGTTGCGAGTGGAAGCACCTCTTTGGCAAGCACAACTGGTAGAAACTTACCTTTTGAATACCTTAAATTACCAAAGTTTGATTGCGACACGCGCAGCAAGATTGCGCGATGTGGCGTCTGCAAATGCAACGCTACTGGAATTTGGAACAAGACGGGCTTTTAGCCCTCAAGCATCTTTATGGGCGGCGCGTGCAGCACTAGCTGGTGGTTTGAATGCAACCTCGAATGTGTTAGCAGCGCTACAACTGGGAGAAAAACCTAGTGGTACAATGTCCCACGCTTTGGTGATGGCACTGTCAGCAATGGAAGGTAGCGAAGACCAAGCATTCACTGTGTTTCATCGTTATTTTCCAGACGCGCCCTTGTTAATTGATACTTACGATACTATCGCTGCTGCCCAGCGGTTGTCTGCAAAGGTTAACTCAGGGGAAATCCAATTAGCAGGAGTTAGGTTGGATTCCGGTGATTTGGTATCATTGTCAAAACAAGTGCGATCGCTCCTTCCTGGTGTATCAATTTTCGCGAGTGGCGACTTGGACGAGTGGGAAATCGCGCGACTCAAAGCTGCTGGTGCAGAAATTGATGGTTATGGACTGGGAACACGATTAGTCACAGGTTCTGCTGTTAATGGAGTCTACAAACTGGTAGAAATTGATGATATCCCTGTAATGAAACACTCAAGTGGTAAGGTGACTTACCCAGGACGTAAGCAGATTTTTCGTTCTTTTGAGGGAGGTAAAGTCACAGCAGACTCTTTGGGCTTGGTGAGTGAACAACACAGAAGATATGAGAACGAAGAATTTTCTCAAGCTTCCCAAGTGCCTTTATTGCAGCTATTTGTTAAGGAAGGTAAACGGGTACAACCGCTAGAGACTTTGGCTGAAATTCGACAAAGGACTGCGACTTCGGTTGCTAGTTTACCAGAGGTGACCCGACGTTTGGACAATCCCGTATCGGTGAAAGTAGAGATTTCTGCCCAGTTACAACAGTTGACTGAAAAGACGAAGACAAGCAGATGGGGTGATGGTGTGATGGGGTGATGGGGTGATGGGGAGAATAATAATTATTAACTCCTGACTCCTGACTCCTGAATGCCAGACGCCTCAAGTCG
>NZ_QMEA01000261.1 GCF_012912105.1 Brasilonema sp. UFV-L1 | reverse complement strand
GGGGATTTGAGAAGCCCACACTGACCCGTTAGGGCAGTGTGTGGTAGTTCACAAGACGTTCAGGAGCATCCACGATGAAATTTATCAAACTCCGCAACCTGGCATTTCCCAATTTCTTATTCTGACTTCTGGATTCTGACTCCTCGTTCCCTGGCTCAGCCAGGGAATGCGCTACTAGGAGGCTCGGCCTCCGGTACTTAGGTTGAGGCAGAGCCTCTTCGCTGGCATTTCCAGCCTGAGGCTGGAAACGAGTTTATTCCCAATTACCAACTCCTCGTTCCCTGGCTGAGCCAGGGAATGCGCTACTAGGAGGCTCTGCCTCCGGTACTTAGGTTGAGGCAGAGCCTCTTCGCTGGCATTTCCAGCCTCAGGCTGGAAACGAGTTTATTGCCAGTTACCAATTAAAATGTAGGGTGCCCAAAAGTAGGGATGTCTGTGATTTTTCAGGAGATTGACTTGAGCCTGACGCAAAGCTTCTGCTTTAGGCATTTTTTTATTAACCAAATTGTCGTAAAAATCAATCATTACTGTCGCAGTCGTCTCATCGGCAACATTCCAAAGAGTTGCCAATGTACTACGCGCTCCTGATTGTATAGCAACTCCTGCTATTCCTAAAGTAGCTCGGTTATCTCCTTTAGCTGTTTGACAAGCACTCAAAACCAGGAGATCAATTGGTTCTTGTTGGTTTGTCTCTCTCGTTCTCAGTACAGATTTTAACTCATTAACATTGACTTCACCATTCCAAGTCAGAATAAATGTATTTTCTGCCTGCGAACTAAATTGACCATGAGTTGCTAAGTGTATTACAAGTGCATTAGAAGACTTAACCGCTTCTGTGATTGTTGTGCTCGTAAATTGATTGTTAAGTAGTGTTTGCCGAACTGGAATTTTCACTTCTTCTGATATTTGATTCACTTCTCTTTTGACATAGGGTAAATCATTAAATATTCCAGGATATTTTTGTTCAAACCCTTTGGGTAATTCGCTCAGTCCAGCAACAACTACTCGTCTTTCTAATCTTTCTGCTCTCAGAGGAGTGATGGTTGGTAATACCTGCAAACCTGGTGATAAAGCAATATTGTATTCTTTTTCAATCAAAAATTGATTTCCATCATAAAGTGCTGCCATTGGAATATTTCTTAAGACTCCATCTAAAATAAACACAATATTTGTGTCTTTTTTTAAATCAGAGTCTAAAGTTTTTTGAACTAACCATTTATATAAATTCTGTAAATCTGGGAAAAATTCTCCACTGTTGCGATTTAACAGTTTTTGACTCAGTTCTTCAATGGTTTGTTCTATTTTATCTGAAGTAATAAAATTACCAGATTCATCTTTGGGAAAATCAGATGTATAACGGCGCTTGACTCCATTAGGGAGAGAGGTGATAACTGCCAAGCGGTCAGGTAATATTAAGGGATAAATAAAAACTGTGTTATTTTTCTTATCAATCTCGTCAACCTGAACCGGTTTAGCATCTACACAAGCTCTGCGAAAAAAGTTATCTAGCTCTGCTACTTGTAGTGAGTCAATCACTTCTGTTGCTGCCCTAATATTTTCTTCACTAGAATTTCCTTCTAAAAGAAAACTCACATATTCTCGATATACAGGTTCTACTTCATCTCGAAAAGAAAATTGCACATCACGGTTAACGACGGCTAAATCATTGCGCAGCGACTTGAGGTAATTGATTGCTTGTTTATAGGAGCCTTTCGCTTTATCATCATCGCCTAAGGCTTTAAGAATACGACCTAATTGCCATCGCCAACGATAGGCAATATCAGAAGCAGAAATTCCTTCAGCAAGTTTCACAGCTTGCTCTGTGAGATTTTGAGCTTCAGACCATTGTTGAGTTTGCTCGTACAAGTTGCCGAGAGTACCCAAGGCGTAGGAATAGGTACGATTATCTTGTAATTGTTGAGCTTGGTTAGCACTAACTTTAACTATCTCAGCAATTTCTCGCCAAGAAATGTTACTAGTATTGTTCTTTTGTTTTAGTTTTATCAGACTTTGGGCAAAGTTAATGCGAGCGTTAATACTACTACGGCTGGGTGGAATGCTAGCAATTCGAGATTGAATTTGAGGCAACAACCTCTGGTTGATATCTGATAAATTATTTTGTAATTCTTGTGATATTGTTTTCTCTTGTTCTGACAAATATTTTTTCTCTTGCTCTGATAATTTGTTTTTATCTGCCTCAGTTAAGTTGAATTGAATTTTGCGCTGTTGGTCTAATAATTTGTCTACTCTTAGACGCAAAAACCGTAGTTCATTGAGTTGTGATTCTAGTTGAGTCAGGGGTTTTTCAGAAGTGGTTGCGGCTTGACGATAATAATTTAAAGACTCTTGAATATATCCTTTAATTTTATCTTCTTCAATTTCATTATTGGCTAAAGCTTGGGCTGTGTTGCCTAAACTTAGCTGAATTTCTGCAACCTTTTGTTTTGATTGCTGTTTTTGAGCGATGATTAAACTTTTGAGCAAAACTTGCTGTGACTTGCTTAAATTTCCCAGCACTCGCAGAGTGTTACCGAGATTAAGCAATCGAGTTGCTTTCATGATGGAGTCAGATTGCTTGTTTGTGCTTTGTTCTACTGCATCTAGAGTATTATTAGCACGACGGTAAAATCCTAATGCTTGGAGTGCCTGAGCTTGGTTAATCTGGCTACCAGTGGTACCTGCTTCATCGCCAATTTGCTTATAAACTACTGTCGCTTCTTCCCAGCTTTTCAGTGCTTGGTCTGGTTGTCCTTGTGCTAATTGCAACTTACCTTTAGTATTTAAAGCTTGAGCGCGGATAGATAAATACTCTTTGGAACCTTTTTTGTTGTGTAATAGTGCCAAGCTGTTGTCAATCGCTTTTTCAGCATTAGCTAATTCTCCTAACTGTTGGTGAGTTAAAGAAAGATAGCTTAATGCCAAAGCTTGGTTCAGTCCATCTTCAACTGCTTGAAATCCCTGAGATGCCTGTGTGAAAACCTTGACTGCATCAGCAAATTTTTCTGCTTGATAAAGTTGCAAACCTTGCTCCAAAAGTGTCTTGGCATTTGCTGATATCAAGTTCGGATGATTAGTTATCATTGCAGTCCTCGTGTTACCCCTCCCCAA
>NZ_QMEA01000260.1 GCF_012912105.1 Brasilonema sp. UFV-L1 | reverse complement strand
GCCCCGAGTTCCCCACCTCCCCCCTCCAAACTCGCACAATACATTGATAGCAGCGCTCAAGACTACTTGACACAAGGGTTACAAGCCATTCAGGTGGGGAGAGTGCAAGATGCGATCGCCTTATTTCGTAAAGCCACAGAACTCGATCCCAATTTAGCCGCAGCTCACTACAACATGGGGCTAGCACTGCGACAAATAGGACAATTACAGCCTGCTGCTGATGCATTTTACAAAGCGACACAATCTGATCCCCAGTTTGCCCTGGCTTATGCTAACCTTGGCGGCTCGCTATTAGAAGGGAGCAATTGGCAGCAAGCAAACGATTACTTGCAACGAGCATTGGAACTTGATCCCAAATTGGGAGTTGCTCACTACAACTTAGGGTTACTCCGCGAGCAACAACGAGATTGGGACAAAGCTATTTCATCCTTTAAAAAAGCGATGCAATTGAGCAAAAATGCACCCGAACCAGCCTATCATATGGGCATATGTTATTTACAACAGGGCAAAGCTGATAAAGCAAAAGATGCATTTCGCAAAGCAGTTAAAATCAATCCAAAATATTCAGAAGCTCATTATAATATCGGTGCAATTAACTTTAGTAAAGGAAAATTAAAAGATGCCTTAGAAGCTTTTAGAAAATCAGCAGAAGCAAACACAAACAATGCTAATGCCTATTATGCAGCTGGGTTAGTATTTATACAGTTAAGAAAATATCCAGAAGCAGCACAAGTGTTGCAATATGCAAGAGATTTATACAAATCTCAAAAGAACTTCCAGTGGGCGAACAATGCAGGAAATCTATGGCAACAATTATCAAATCAGAATTATCAACTTCGCTAAATCAGTTATCAGTTATCAGTTATCAGTGAACAATTATCACTATTTCCTGATAACTGTTAAAAGAAGGCTTAATTACGAGACAATAAAATTATGAACTGAAATGTCTGGTGTGCAATGAAGTTGTGTTGATAGTAATGGAAATCCTCATGAAAAAGCGCCTCAAGAGTCAATTTTTATTCTCCAATCGCTGGCTAGATCGGCATTGGGTTGTCCGTAACATGGAGGCTTTCCAAGACTTAATTGTGATTGTTCTGTGTTTGGGTTTGTTCGCGATTATGGTCATGCAGCTATGGGTTTTCTTCACAACTCTTGAAATACCTGTAGATTTTAAAGTTGTGACTGCCAAGATACTATTCATCTTAATTTTGGTTGAATTATTTCGACTCCTGATGGTGTATTTACAGGAGCATAGTATTGCTGTTGGAGTAGCAGTGGAAGTGGCACTTGTTTCAGTACTCAGAGAAGTGGTTGTTCATGGAGCGCTGGAAATTTCTTGGGTTCAGACTGCAGCAATTTGCGGCTTATTAGTGGTTCTGGGTGGGTTACTGTTAGTTTGTGCCAAAACACCACACATGGATTGTATAAGTGCTAACACTAAGTTTTGCCCTATTACACGCCTTGAAAACGAACCAGTGGAAAAAGAGCGTGAATTCAAATATCCACATCGTTGCGAGGATATTGCTTAAATCAGTGAACAGTTATCAGTTATCAGTAAAGAGTGATAACTGATAACTGTTGAAGAATGAAGTTATTTTTAGCTCCTTAATTTCTTCGCAGGTAGAACATGGGAATATAACTTCTTTAGGCGATAGCTTAGCTGCTGTGCTTTGTGCAGATCGCCCTACAACTAATAGCGTATCCACGCATACTCTTTTAGGAAGATGAAGAGTTCCTTTAGGGTGAGTACAAGTGAGTAAGAAACCTAAAGGAGGGTAAATTTATGGTTCAATCTGCACCGAAAACTCAAAATCCCGTGAGCAACTTAGAATACGACTTCATCACTGTGTTGCACAACAAAGCTGAAGCAATCAAAGCTTATGAAACTTACATTAACGATGCACAGCAAGCTGGTTCTCAGCCTTGTGTAGAATTGTTCGAGAAATTGCGCGAGTCTGATATCGAGTACGTACAAGAAATTCGCCGCCACCTTCAGGAAGTCATGCAAAAAGGTAAAATGTAAACCTTAAATTTCGTGCTAAGCCGTGAAACAGTGTAGCGGTGTAGGGTGTGTTAGCGCTAGCTAACACACCATTTGTGTAGATGAAACTAGCGATTCTGGGCTGCTTGCTGCACTTGTTCCAGCGTCAAATCTAGAATCTCTGCTACTTGTTCGACACTCAAACCCAAAGCTAACAATCGGGGTACTGCATCTAACTTCGCTTGCAGTTTACCTTCTTGTAAGCCTTCTTGTAAACCTTCCTCCTTAATGGATTGATACATCCTTGTTTTTTTTAATTCGTCGTCTATGCCCAACATTGCTGCCAACTCCTCTCGGCTTAACTGAGTAAACTTGTACAACAGGATGGTTTCTATCAATTCTACAATTTGCGTCCTGCTCGCTTCACTGCCAGTTGTTGTCTTGCCCGCAAAATCAATTCTCTACTTCGCTCAACAGCTGTCTGTTCCTGTTCTATAATTAACAGCACAACCGCAAGTTGAAGTGAATTTTCTGCTGTTGTACCTAATTCATCTAAATAAATGCGCTGCAATTGAGCGCTTTAAGTGAGGTTCTGGAGACTAAATTCGGGAAAATCTCATTTCTAATCTTGCCCATCCCAATAGATTGATATTCCGACTAATAGTATACCAAAAAGAGATAAAACGGTTCTGGTTATATTACCTTTATTTAGTAAGCCACGAATTATAATCATTCCTGCTTGATCGTTTATATCCATTTTGAGTAATTTCGTATATGCAGGTTCATTTATTAATATTGATGATACAAAAGAACCTAAAATGTATAGCAATGATCCGATGATAAAGAAAAAGTTTCTAAAGCCACAAATAATATATGCTGAAAATATTAGAATCGGTACTAGCACAATCGTGTTAATAACAATCGATTTTCTTCCTCTTACGATAATTTCCGAATAAACGCAATAATACTGTTCTTCTTTTAATGCGTTAAATGTTTCTCTAAGAACTGTAGAAAGAAATAGTACGATTCCAGTAAAAACAGAAGAAAGAATTAAGAACGAAATCTTAAAAAGCAATTCCATTGATGACTCCTTAAAGTATTCCTTGCACGAAGCCTCAACCTCACGATGAAGTATCGCCTGCGGACTCAGTGATGTTGCGATCGCCTTTCAATCACCAGCAATCTCTTTATAAGCCACATTCTATGCCGTGTAAGACTTAATTCACCCTTTTCCCTTTAAAATCAGCGAACGTACAGTTCTTATACTCTCTACGCCTTTGCGTGAAACAAAACAACCGTTACATAACACCTACCACTAGCTAC
>NZ_QMEA01000025.1:4756-57453 GCF_012912105.1 Brasilonema sp. UFV-L1 | reverse complement strand
CTAGATATTAAGTTACAGTTCCTAGCCCGCAATAACCTCATCATTTCTTTGTCTAAGCCGGGATCAAGACCAGAAGTCGGTTCGTCGAGGAAGAACAGTTTGGGATCAGCTAATAATTCCACACCAATGCTAACGCGTTTACGCTGTCCACCACTGAGATTGCGAATAAAGTTATGTCTAACGTGACTCAACTTTATTTGCTCTAGAGTTGTCTCAACGATTTGCTTAACATTCGTATCTGGCGGTAGTCGCAATTTGCAAGCGTAGGAAATAACCTCTTCTACTGTCAAGTCGGGATGCACAATGTCATCCCGAGAAACATAACCAATTTGCGAACGATACACCGCCCAGTTTTGCCGCAAGTTGTCCGCATTCAGGTATACTGAACCAGATGTCAACCCCCTTCGGGGAATTCAAAATTCAAAATTCAAAATTCAAAATTAAGAACCCCATACCATAAGTTGGGGGCTTGAAACAAGGACATCGTTTCCCTCGCGCCTACTCGTTGACGCATTGTCCCCTTCAAAAACAGCCAGCCCTCTAAGCCCTCTAAGAACGAGTACTCGTGGGTGCTGACAGATCAACAAAATACAGGGCTGGCTGTTTTTGATACGTGTAAGACCCCGTGGGTAAACATTTTTTACACCGCGTCCTAAACGATGGATATCTTTTTTGAGGTTAAGTCGAAGGGTTAAATCTTGACTATTTAGTTCTAAATAAGGTTGAGGACTAACAAGCGTCGCTTGTTCAAAGCTACCATTCATTCAATTGGTTGAGGAACTGTTATTTCTCATGATGATCTCAAACAATCTCTGTTCGTCAACTAAATATTTTCAAATGGCAACATAAGCATTATGAAAAATTAACTTTTATATGAATTCTTATATTAAGGACTTGAAATAGCGATAATCAAAATGTCCCGATTTTAAGAGAATTTTCCGGAAATTGTCATTAGCTAATGAGAACCATTATTTTACGATGTTTTTGGGTCATTCATTTCCTAATACTTATGGGGTTAGTTGGAACTGGATGCAGTAACAAACAAGAAGACATTAACTCCGAAAAACTGACTGTAGGTGTGGTCAGTTACGGCGAAGGAGCCGTTTCTATAGATAAGTACGAGCGTTTCAAAGACTATATAGCAAGACAAACTCAATCGATTGTAGAATTGGAACCAGCTTACAACGAATTGCAAGCTTTAGAGCAAATTCAGCGCCAAAATTGGGAAATTGTTTTTGCGCCTCCCGGTTTAGCAGCAATAGCAATTAGCAAAGAACTTTACACTCCTCTGTTCTCTATGGAGGGAACAAGTCGTAGACAACGCTCTCTACTGATAGTCCGAGATGAGAAACCAATAAAAAAAATAGCAGAGCTAGCTAATAAAACTGTTGCTTTGGGAATATTGGGTTCTGCTACTGGCTATTATGTTCCTCTGTACGATTTATATGGTTTAACTCTTGCTCAAATCCGTTTTGCTCCTACTCCCAAAACAGTATTACAGTGGCTCAGCGAAGGTAGCGTTGATGCTGGCGCATTATCTCAAACAGATTTTGAGCTTTATCAACGAGAGTTTAGTACAACCAAGTTCAGGATTTTACACACTAGTCGGTCAATTCCTTCAGCAGTTGTTTTACTAGCACCAACTGTGGAACGCAATCAACAGCAACAGATTCAAAAAGCAATGAACCAAGCACCCGGAGATATCGTAGCAGATGCTGGTTACATCCCTACAGCACCAGTACCTAACTACGAGCAATTTATTAAAATCATAGATAAAGTCAGACCTCTTGAAGCACAAGTCAAGAAAACACCTGCTGTTTTGCTCGATCAAAAATCTACCAGTCAATAGAAGGTTGATGGACAAGTCGTTAACTCAGACGACTTCATAAAAATTAATCATTTCTTGGCGTTTTTTTGGAAAAACATGCCGATATATTATTAAATTGTCAAGAGATTGGAGTAACGATGAATAAACTTATATAGTATATGTAGTCTATCCTGTGACAAACTGCTATTGCTGGAAATACAGTGTGTTGTTGTGTAGTTATGATAGACAATCTAAAGAATCAATTTATTAAAATTTTGACGTAATAGAGTTTTTTTTGCTTAAAAATACCAAATTTTCATAAAGACAATAGCTAAGATGCCTAGGAGTGCGGTGTTATGTCTCAGTCTCCCATAGTAAAAGCAGAAATTCCTTCTGGGACGATGATTGATAATCGTTATATTATTCAAAAACTGTTAGGACAGGGGGGATTAGGAAGAACATACTTGGCGTTTGATACTCGTCGCTTTAACGAAGCATGTGTCCTCAAAGAGTTTGCACCTACGGGTTCAGGGGAGAATGCCTTAGAAAAATGTCGCAATTTATTTAAAAGAGAAGCAAAAATCCTTCACCAGTTGGAACACCCTCAAATTCCTCGTTTTTTGGCTTGTTTTGAAGGGGATGGTCGGCTTTTTTTAGTACAAGAGTTTGTTGATGGTAAAACATATTCAGCTCTTTTACGAGAACGACAAAGCTTGGGACGAACTTTTACTGAAATTGAAGTTATACCGTGGCTAAAGAATCTGTTACCTGTCTTGCAATATGTTCACCAACACAACATCATCCATCGAGATATTTCTCCTGATAACATCATGTTACCTGAGGGCAAGAATTTGCCGGTGCTGATTGATTTTGGTGTGGGAAAGCAGATAGTTAACTTTAATGAAGGAACCACACCTTACCACATGACTTTTGTGGGCAAAATGTCACTTGTGGGCAAAGTAGGATATGCTCCCCGCGAACAAATCAGCTTGGGGTTGTGTTCTCCTAGCAGTGACCTTTATGCTTTGGGTGTGACTGCAGTTGTATTACTTACAGGTAGAGATCCATCTTTTCTTATGGATCAGTATTCTTTGGAGTGGAGATGGCGTTCTTACACCAATATCAGCAATGATTTTGCCAGAGTACTCGATAAACTGCTAGCAGATACGCCAAGGCAGCGATACCAATCCTCAAATGAAGCTTTAGCAGATTTAGAGCGTTTTGGACAGTTTCAAGTGATGTCACAATCAAGTGTTGTTGATTTGCCTGTCACTGTTATTGAGGAGAAAGCTCAGCCTGGAATGACAATGAGCCAGCCACCTAACCAATATCCAGAGACTATAGTTAGTTCAGCTAGAAGTTGGTCTCCTCAGCAGCAATTTCCTGTGGTTAAACCACAGCCACAACCACAGCCACAACCACAGCCACAACCACAACAATCCTTACTCAATCCAGCTTTCATACAACGTTGTCAGCAAGAGCTAGCTTACTATATTGGACCAATAGCAAGCCTAGTTGTGGAAGAAATCCTGGCGCAAACTCCTAACATCTCGCATTACCAATTTGTTGAGTTTTTGGCAAGGGAAATTCCAGATGCATCAGCAGCTTTTGAATTCAGAAAACACTTATTCTCATAAATATTGATATCGACTAGACAGTTCTTTCTCTTGTTGAGCAAAGGGAATTTTTTCCTGCTCTGGAACACCTAATTTTTAAGATACCAATTCTTTGTAACATTGCACTTTATATTTCCCTCGCCTTCCTTGTCTCCTTGATGCGTTGGGGAGGACAGTGCTGGGGTGAGGCAGCACGAACGCCATATGCGGAGCGGAGGGCTTCATGGAAATATAAGATTGCCATGAAGCTATCGGAGTATGCGAAAAAATTAGGGGTTTCGCCCATTTCTCCAGTCATTCCCCCGGTGAGCAAAATCCGCACCTTGTCCATGAGATTGCCTGTATCTATGCCAGAGTTTCCAGTTCCGAAAATAAAGATATCCCTGAACTTTATTTTTCAAAATCACATTCAAAATCACAAAAATTCAGATTTCTTCAACTTACGAAATACAAAGCGAGAAAAAATAAAAATAATATTAGGAAATTTCAAACTCGGCGGATTTACTGAGAAACTAAAAGTTGTTCAAACGGGGTCAGCTTATATAAAGACCCTGAATATAAAGCTAAAATTCTTTATAACAAGATACAAAGCGCCAGACAAACAACTTGTGAGTCATGGCGCTTTTAACTTTTCAATTACGGAACTCTGACCAAATATGGTGAAGGAATTGCTTGAGCGCTTCCTCTACTAACCAGTGCTTGGTAAACGAAAGCAGCAACTTCTGCCCGAGTCGCCTGACGATTGGGATTTAACTGCCCAACTGTGGGGTAATTTATCACGAGTTGCCGTGCAGTGGCTGCTGCTACTGAATTGGTAGCATAATTAGGAATCTGGGAAGCATCGCTATATACAGAAAGAACGTTCTGATTATTCGCAGATAAGCCCAAGCCGCTTGCTAAGGAGACAAGTACCTGTACTCGTGGAATTTGTTGCTGTGGTTTAAAGGTACGGTCAGGATACCCAGAAACAAAGCCACCTTTGTATGCAGATTGAATGACTTGGAAACCCCAGAAATTGCTGGCAACGTCGCTGAAGTTAATAACTTGACGCTTAGCAGTGGGTGCAAAGGCTTTGGTCACAATGGCGGCGAATTGAGCACGGGTGACAGGTTCATCAGGTTTAAAAGTTCCATCGGGAAATCCAGCAATAATATTCTTAGAGGCTAGAGCTTCGATATAGCCTTTTGCCCAATAATTTGCTGGCAAATCTTTAAACGCAACTGGACCACCAGCAGGTGGTTCAACCGTGGCGGCTACAAATTCGACTTGACCAGTAATGCGCTTGGGATCTATGTCATTGCCGATCGCGACAATAGTATTATTACCCTTGCTATTATTCACGTCATGACGGGTGTTGCTGCGGATCAAGTTACCGCCGGGATTTTCAGCGGTGCCAAGGTCAGGTGCAGCATTAGTGATCACGACTATACCATCACGCTTGTTCTTTTGAATGACATTTTTACGCAGTACTGGCTTGGCTGACTCGGAGATAAACAGACCATCTTGGTTTTCGATAATCTGGTTTCCTTCTACTAAGGGTGTGGAATTACCACCTATTGCTAAACCAAAACCTGTGTCCTGAAATAAATTATTCCGAATCTCTCCAATGGCAGATTTAGCAACTGAAATCCCGTTGCCTTTGTTTTGAACAAAGACATTATTTTCTATTTTTGGATTACCTTGACCCGTAACAAAAATACCATCTCGTATACTATTGGTAAACGTACTATTTGTGATGATAGGATTAGTAGATTCTACCCATATACCAGTGCCACGTTGTTCTGGGTTGGTGACTGTTATTCCTGTGATCACACTATCTTTATCAGCACGAATCGTCATATTCTGACGGGCAAATGTGGGACTAATGTAAACACCACTACCTGTAATCAAGACTGCCTGACCTTTAGTCGATTCATCACCGCGTAACGTCACACCTGGTTTGACCAAAAGTGGAAAAGTTTCTCCACTTTCTTGGTTATAAGTACCAGGAGCAAGTTGGATAACTGTACCGCTTTGGGCTTGATTAAGAGCATAAGTGATGGTTTTGTATGGCGTTGCTTCCGAGTTACCAGCACCAGTACTATCTGTACCAGTTTGTGGATTGACGTAAATAACGGTTGCTGCTGTAGGAGCTTGCGCCGTAATAGTTGGAGCGCTACCTTTGCTGTGAATAGCACCAGCATTCACCTCAGAACCCGGTAGTATAAACCCACCAGAAACTAAAAAGAAAGCGGTTAATCCTGTTGGTAAAGACAAGGTAAATGCAAGGCGTTTACCAGTTTGAATGCAAAAATTTTGCTTTTGCGGAGTATCAAATCCCTGATGTTTCATTTTATTATCAATGATGCGCATAAATAGTGTTACTTGAATCAAATGTCTATAACAGCAGGCGTTGCTGTAAAACTCATGCAAACTATATCCGAAGACCAGTACATTGACATCTGGGTTCCTAGGTGAAAAACAGAATTTTTTACACTTTTTCACATCTAGTTTGCATATCGACACGAATTTTTCGGTGTAAGAATATTTCGGACTTCCTTACACCGAGCGAACTCTTCCTAAACCTTTCTTCTAGATTTAATACCACTCATCCGTATACAACTCAAAAGGAAACCCGGTTTTTTTTGAGGAACCGGGTTTTCGGGGGTTAGGGATCGGGGTTAGGATATAAGCTTAAGGGTGATTTTGGACATAGTATTTAACATCACAATTTGTGACGCTCTTTTAAACCAACTTGCAAGAGTGATTCATACACCCTCAAGAAAAGCAAACCGACAAGCTTTGTGCTCTGCTTTAATACTTTCAAAAAAGCAAAAATGAGCAAATGACATTGATAGAAATCATTCAAAATGACATAACTTCGGAAGTCGAAGTTGATGGGTAAAGATTGGAAAAGCGCTGCTCGTAAACTCCGCCACTGACAAGGAAATTGATAAGATTTGCTGACTTAGTGATGTGTCTGTTTGTCTTTAACAAAGACTTATGACTAGAACACCGATTCACTAATGCTAAAAACCCGGAATACTCCTCAGGAAGACCAATTGATCGTTGGCTAAACCATAAGAAACCGGGTTTTTTCGTCAAAATTCTCAATACTGAATCGGTGTTTTAGTAAGCTAATGTTTCTAATGTCTCTCGCAAATAGCGCTGTACTTGTTCTTCAAGGCGTAGATTTTGAAATTGTGCATCACGTTCTAGTAACCAGCGTTGGAAACCGGAACTTGTTGCGATCGCGCACTTTAAGTTATCCCAAATCTCAGTATCAGCAGTAAATTGGTAATCTCTAGAAGTTTGAATTTGAGCCATAGTTCCTTGTTCCTTAGTTTCAAATATGAGCAAATATGAGCCTTTAGAGGCTACTTTCATGAAGCTGGACTCTAAGACCGTATCATCTTACTAATTCTTTTAAGGTAATATTTCTGTGGAAACGAATTCTGTCTGATTGGACACTAAAACTGGGACCCTACTCACGGAAATAGCCCAGTAGAAACTTACTGCTTATAGCTGTGGCAGGCAACACGGTACTCGCCAGCCTTTCCAGGGGCGCTGCGCTAACGCTCTCTGCGGCACAGTTGCGTGCCGTTCCCCTTTCAGGGTTGGGCAAGTTTAGCATTTTGACGCTGATTAAAATCAGGGAATCGCGCTACACTGTAGTCTAAAAACACAGAGTTTTGCGCTTTTCGTCTTAAACTGATAATTTTTTAAATTTTTCTATGTCTATCTTCTATTCTATCTTTAGAATAGCAAACAACGCTCTGCCTACTGGAAGCTATCCATTAGTCACATCTTTCTTAACAATACAAAACACCCAAATTTGAACATTTGGGATGCTCCCAGATTCACAACTGGGCAACTACCACTGCCATTGTTGTGATCGTAATTGCATTAGGTAGCTTTAACACAAGAGGGTGCAAAATATTGGGTACAGAAGGGGGACAGAGTGCAGGGAAATAAAACTGATCTATCACCTGTCACCTGTCACCGATCACCGATCACCTGTTACCTACTCCTGATCTTGTAGATGAGAGAGTGCGGCGCTTGGTTACCATCTGGAAAGCTTCGATGATGTCACCTTCAGCCCAATCATTGTATTTGTCAATGCCGACACCGCATTCGTAACCTGCGTTAACTTCGCGGGCGTCTTCTTTCATACGCTTGAGCGAATCAAGGACAGCTTCATGGATCACCTTACCGTTACGACGCACCCGCGCTTTGCAGTTACGGAGAAGCTTGCCAGACTGCACGTAACAACCTGCAACGGAACCACGTCCAACTGGGAAGACAGCACGCACTTCGGCTTGACCTAAGTGTTCTTCCACCAACTCTGGCTCTAATAGACCTTCCAAGGCTCCTTGGATGTCTTCTATGAGTTTGTAAATGACGTTATATTCCCGCACATCTACACCAGCTTCATCAGCCGCTGCTCTTGCGCCACTGGCATAAGTCGTGTTAAAGCCAACGATGACAGCTCCACTGGCTGCGGCTAAGTCAATATCTGTCTGGGTAATTTCACCAGCAGCTGACAACAACAAGCGGATTTGTACCTCGTTTTGCGGAATTTGCCTGAGCGATCCCACAATAGCTTCCAGTGAACCTTGTACATCTGCTTTCAAGATGAGGTTGAGTTCTTTCAACTCGCCTTCTTGTGCCTGAGCCGAGAGACTGGTTAGGGTAACGCGTCCCTGCATGAGACGGGATTGACGGAGTTTTTCTGCGCGTTCGGCTGCAATTGACCGTGCTTGTTTTTCGTTGTTGAAGACCTCAAACTCGTCGCCTGCTGCTGGTACATCACTTAAACCCAGAACCTCAACGGCGAAGGAGGGAGTAGCCGCTTCGACTCTTCTACCTCTATCATCTACCATTGCCCGGACTTTACCGAAGGCAGAGCCAGCTACCAACAAATCGCCTACGTGCAGACTACCGTTTTGAATAAGCAAAGTCGCAACAGGTCCTTTTGCCTTATCCAGATGAGCTTCAATCACGGTTCCTTTAGAAAGTCGATTTGGGTTAGCAGAGAGTTCTGCTATTTCTGCGACCAGCAGAATCATTTCTAGGAGTGTATCTAAGTTTTCTCCTTTGATAGCGCTGACGGGAACCATAATCGTGTCACCGCCCCATTCTTCTGGCACCAGACTATATTCGGTTAATTCTTGCTTCACACGGTCAGGCTGTGCCTCTGGTTTATCGATTTTGTTGATGGCTACTATGATCGGAACTTCAGCGGCTTTCGCGTGGCTAATTGCTTCAACTGTTTGAGGACGGACGCCATCATCCGCAGCGACAACCAATATCGCAATGTCAGTGACTCGCGCCCCACGCGCCCGCATAGCTGTAAAAGCTTCGTGACCAGGGGTATCTAAAAAGACCACTTGCTGCTCTTTACCGTCGTGTTCTACATCTACGTGGTAAGCACCGATATGCTGAGTAATACCGCCTGCTTCCCCGGATGCCACTTTTGTTTTGCGAATCGAGTCAAGCAGTGTCGTTTTACCGTGGTCTACGTGACCCATGATTGTCACAACTGGCGGACGGCGATGCAGGTTTTCTAGGTCTGCCACGTCGATCATTTCAGTCACTTTGCGAGCTTCTGCTTCTGGTTCGACGGTTTCGACTAGTACTTCTAACTCGTTTCCGATGAGTGTAATTGTGGGAATATCCAAATTTTGGGTGATACTCACCGCCATGCCTTTCATGAACAGAATTTTCACAATTTCTGTATCAGCAACTACCAAAGCCTCTGCCAGTTCTTGGACTGTCATCGGACCTGTGACTTCCAGTATTTCTGGACGCTCCTGCTTTTGTTCGGTTTCGTTGCGTCGGTTTTGCTCGCGAGAGGAAGAAGTAGGCTTTTTCGCTTTAGCAGCTGGCGCAACAGCTGTGGCTTGTGCAGGTTGTGTCGGCTTGGAAGCCTTGGGTTTTGGCGGACGTGCGATAGAAAGGCTGACTTGCATGGCAGTTGCAGTGTCCAGTCCATCGTCGTCTAAGAAGTCTTCGTCATCCTCAAAGTCATCAACTATTGGTTTGAGACGTTTGCCTTTAACAACTCCCTTTCCGGGCTTGGCTGACTCTTTAATCTCTTCTATTTCTTCTTCCTGCCACTTCTTAGCTGTTTTTATTTGACGTGGCGCTGTTGGGCGTTTCAGTTCGAGGACTTCGTCAGGAGTTGTTACGATTGCATCGTCCTCATCCTCTTCCCCAGTCGGCGGTTTCGTCAAGGAGACTAGCATTGGTTTTGGAGGCGTAGCAACTGGTACCACCGCTGCTGGCTGTTCAGCCGGACGTACGATTGGTCTGCTAGGTCTTGGCGATTCTCCGACTTGTACAGGTGCAGAAGGTTTAGTTCCTCTGTGCTCAGGTTTGACTGGTGATGGAGTAGAACGCACAGGTTTTTCAGATTTTTGCGGCAAAGCAGCCTGTGCTGTTTCCCCTGTTGCCGTTTTGTTGACCCTTTGCTTGGCTTGGTCGCGTTCGCTCCTTGGGCGGCTCCCTTCAGGAGCATCACCTTTATGGGATGAACGCTCTGGGCTGTCACCTCGAGGAGGTCTTCCTTCCGGGGGAGCATCGCGTTTTTGGTCGCGATCGCGTTTTAAAATCGGTTTCTCGCTCACAGTCGGTTGGGGATCTGCTGCTGGTGGAGAATTTGGTGTCTGGGCAGCAGGTCTTGTGGGCGGGGCTGTCAGTTGTGGTTTTGGCGGTTTTTCCGGTTTTGATTTTGGCGCTGGTGCTTTTTCCGGTTTTTCCGCTGCTACTTTTTCAACCGGCTGGTTTGTATTGGGTGCTATATCTTTATCCGCGTCTGTCACTGCTGATTGTTCAGGCGTGGTCTCAGACTGATTCCGGGGTACAGGTCGAATGGGTGCCGTCGGCTTCATGGGTGAGACTGGGGGGGCTAAGGACTTAGGGGGTGAAGGAAGATTGACTTCAGAAGCAACTATGTTGGTAGCAACCGACGCCTCTGGGGCGTTAGAGATGGTGTTTTTCAAAACTGTAGGTTTGCGAATCTCCAAAATTTGTTGTTTATTAGGTGCAGCAGGTCGGTTTCGGGTGCCAGCTTGTGATGAATTTGGTCTATGGCTGTTGCTGCCATTCCCTATTTTCGGCGTCACACTTGTCTGAGCTACTTTTTCTGCTTGAGTCCGAATGCGTTCGGCCTCGGATTCTGTAATCGTGCTGCTATGGCTTTTGACCGCAATATTGAGCTGGTCGCAAATTGCTAATAGCTCTTTGTTATCCAAATTCAATTCCTTTGATAATTCGTAAATTCTAACTTTGCCGTTGTTCATCCACTCTTCCCCTTTAATTTACAGTTTTAGCGGATGGTTGCCTGGTTGGCGACATCTCCATCCTTCGGTTACTGTGTTAGGTTGCCACTGCTAATGAATGCCGGTGCCTCCATTCAGGAAAGAGAGATGTTTCGGTTTATTGCTGGCATCCCCACCAGGAAGGATGGTTGACGCCGAACTGCGCTTGGGCGCTACCAGGTTGCCATTCTGTATTGTTTTGTTTTGTTGATTCTGAGTCTTCCACGACACATCGATTAAAACTTATTAGGAGTGTTGCTTCGCCCCTTTGGATAACCAAGAGCAATGCTAACGACACCCTTTTACTATTTTGGCACTACATGAGCGATAAAACAGAGTCTGTTGATAGCACGAGTTGTTCGGCTGTCAGCACAATTCCTTTAGAAATGACCGCTACAACGTAGTTTTTATTAAGTTTGTTTTTGGCTACTGCTTTGGTATAAGCGCTGCAACAATGTATGGTACAGTGCTTCTGGCACTGATGCACGTAGGGCTCGCCCTAGTCTATTTTTTTTCTGAGCCGCCAAAAGACAACTCTGTTGCGGACAAATATAGGCGGAACGCCCCATGCCCTCATCTAATTGTACCTGTCCTGAAGGAAACACGCGGACAATTCGCCAGAACTCTTGTTTTAATCCAATTTTTCGACAACTAATACAACGCCGATAATTTGGTTTCATAAGTGCTGGGTTTTAAGTTTTGAGGAGCCAGTTGCATCTTTGAGTTATCCATAGACATGGAGCGATCGCTCCAAACTATGGGCTTGTGCGATACGCGAGAGCGTCAAGCCTCCGGCTTCTTGCGCCCCGGCGGAGCGAAAGCCCAATGCCCTTTGGGTACGCTGCGGATGTTGGCGCAAGAAGCCTCTGCAGGAATTACGCACAAGGGTTTGGCTCCTTTTGGGAGCATCGCGTTGTTTGTCGCGGGATACCATTGGGCTTTCGCTTCTCCAAAGGAGCATCGCCTACTTCAAATTTAGTTCCTTTGAGACACGCACCCGCATTCGCCCGATTCGTGGGCTTTGCGCTTACCGAGGATTCCTCCATCTTTATGAACTGGCGTTTGTAATCAGTAGCGTCAATTGCCATCCTTACGCAAAGGCAAACAGTGTATTGACAATAAATACATTTAGCGCTGTCTGAGCGTCACCTGGGGACTGGAGT
Source organism: Brasilonema sp. UFV-L1 (assembly GCF_012912105.1). Lineage (GTDB taxonomy): Bacteria > Cyanobacteriota > Cyanobacteriia > Cyanobacteriales > Nostocaceae > Brasilonema. The sequence goes on along the minus strand of NZ_QMEA01000025.1, from coordinate 45,566 downwards.
GGAATTTCCCTAGACAAAAAGCTCCTAATCACTTGGTACTCAAGACTATTCTTACTGATACTTTGATTCTTGTTCATTTTCATCAAAATTTTCATCCTCCAACAATTCTTCCTGATTTGTCTCCTCTAAGTCCTCCTCTTGGGAATCATCTACTTCCGATGTATGTCTTGCTCTAACATCTGCGAACTTAGCATCTTCTGCGGCGTGGTCATACTTAGCTTTATCTTTAATATCAATTTTCCAACCAGTCAAACGAGCTGCCAAACGAACATTTTGTCCTTCTTTACCGATCGCCAGACTTAACTGGTCTTCTGCGACCAATACGTGAGTTTGTCTAGTTTCGGGGTCCATCAGACGAACTTCATCGACTCGTGCAGGGCTAAGAGCATTAGCAATGTAGGTTGCGGGGTCTGGAGACCAGCGAATCACATCTATTTTTTCGCCGCGCAATTCGTTAACAACGACTTGAATTCGTGATCCCCGCGCTCCGATACAAGCACCAACTGGGTCTACATCGCGATCAAGAGTATCGACAGCAATTTTTGTCCGAGGTCCGACATGACGAGAAGGAGGATTTGCTTCCCGTGCGACAGCGACAATCCGCACGACTTCATCCTCAATTTCTGGCACTTCGTTGGCGAACAAATAAACTACCAAACCAGCATCGGCTCGTGATACGAGTAACTGTGGTCCCCGTTGCTGACCTTGAGAAACTTTTTTGAGATAGACCTTAAAAGTAGCATTTGCCCGATAATTATCATTAGGCAGTTGTTCGCGCTTGGGCAATTCGGCTTCTACCTCTGGCTGACCAAAACCACTGTTGACAGCCATAATTACTGATTGTCTTTCAAACCGCAGAACTCTTGCTTGTAAAACGGTTCCTTCTAAATCTTGGAACTCTTCTTGTACCATCTGGCGCTGTTGATCCCGCAGTTTTTGCGCCAATACTTGCTTGGTTTGCATGGCAGCCATACGACCAAATTCTCCTTGATCGGGCGTCACATCCAGCACCACTTCCTGCCCTAATTGTGCTTCATCTCCTCCCATTTCTTGAACTTGTTGAAGTGCAATTTCATGGTCCGAGTTACTCACAGCTTCGACGATAGTTTTGGTAGCAACAACACGAAAACCTTCGTCTTCTACGTCTAGTTGGACATCAAAATTATCGAAGTAATCTTCATCAAACTGTCTTCGTTCCAAGTTTTGGGCACGACGATAACGTTCGTAACCTTTCAATAGTGCTTCTCTGATAGCTGATTGAACTGCAACACGAGGTAAATTACGCTCACGACTTATATTTTCAATTAAATCTTTTAATCCTGGTAAAGTTACCATTGACATAATAAACAATCTCCTTATATGGCTATGCAAAAAATGGTCAGCATAAAGACAGTGCTAAGTGCTGTAGACGCCCAGAGGGCGTCTTCCCGAAGGAAGTCCTGAGTATAATTTGTAGAATGGTCTAAAACTTCACTCAGCAGCGCCGCTTGCTTTAACGGATAAACCTTCCAAGAACGCAGTGACTCTTCATAACCTGGTACTCACACACGTTGAATGCTCTCGAGCTTTTCTATCGTTGCTCATCGAGTTCAACCCTAGTAATTAGGGAGCGAGGAATTTGAACGACACGACCTTTTTGATTTAAATAAACGACTGTCTCATCCCGGCGAATCAATTGACCAATCCACTCTTGTTGTCCTTCATAGGATGGAGTAGTCTGAACAATAACAGGAAATCCTTTGAAAGAAATAAACTCTCGGTCGGTTGTCAATTGTCGCGAAATACCAGGACTGGATACTTCCAAAACATAAGCATCTGGAATGACTTCCGCCGCATCTAAGGTAGTTTCAATCGCACGACTCATTCGCTCACAGTCATCTAACCCAGTGTCCTGTTGAGGATTGCGAATGTCTAAGCGCAAAACCGGCGGACGTTGGTTGGTGTGAAAAACCACACCAACAATTTCCAATCCCAGTTTTTCTGCTACTGGTGTCGCTAATTCAATAATTTGTGGAACGAGAGGGTGAGTCATGCGGCTATTCCAACAAAAAAAGTGGGTGAGCACCCACTTCCTGCGATAGGGATATCTTCCAAGAAGTCTTCAGACGAACCTGTAACGGTTCGCCTTTGATCTAAGTTTAGCGTATTTTTTTAGAGCGAGAAGCAAATACGATTTCAAATCAGGCATTCTGGCGAGTTTGTTGTCACCACACAGGTAAATTCCTCTCCTTGTCCATTTTCCGCCGCTTTTGCCCATTAACAATTAACTTCTTTCTCTACGCACCAGCACGGTAGAGTTTTTGTCTAGTACAGGATGAACTGACGGCTGTGTTCGTAGCTGCTGGGTTTGTTCTAGAACTTTCCACATATCTTCTTGTGACAGGCGTTGGACATAATTGAGTTTGACTTCTTCTAAAAAGTCAATAAGTAAGTTTTGAATTTCTGAAAGGACATGCTTTTTCTGCATTTCTTTTCCCAAAGCTTCGCCAAAGCGTTGTACAAGTTGACTAGAAAGTTTTGCTCCAACTGAGTCTTCTGCAGCGCTGACAACTCCACTATAAAGGTTAGTTGTGATTTGGGTTGCTAATTGCTCACTCAGTTGAGTTTGGATGTGTTCTAGTCCGGGTAAGCTTTGCAAATTACGAGAAATGGGAGCTTGTCTGAGAATGCTTTCAATATTGTGGCGCAAAATAGCAGCAACTTCAGGTTGGATTTGTGGCAACACTTGGTAAACAATTGTTTTGACTAAAATATCTCCAATTGCTTCTACTTCATTGATATTGTTGATATCTATATAGGAGCGCATATTTTCATTGTGTGACAGCCAATATTTCAGATCACCCCGTTCAATTGATCCTTGGATTTGATTAATAACCCGAACCACAACAATTTCTGTGATTTCTTCCGCAAAATTCGCGATAATTCCTTGATGAATTTGTTGACGGAATGGATGAAGATTCAATAATTGTGCATGGTCTAAGCGAATCACAACAGGTATAACTCGCAAAGCTCGCCAAAATGGTAGCAGTAACAATAGGTCATACCAGCGCCACAGAATCGCATTGAAAAAGCTAAAACCAGGATGTTGACGTTTGATATAGAAGCTACGCGCTAGTAATTCTACACCAAACAAAATGACAAATGGTAAATCAATTCTCCAAAACTTATCAATAAATTCGCCATTTTCTCCAAGACTTCGGTAGTAGTTGACGATAATTAAAGGACGAATTCTCTCCTTGAAAAAATCAATTTCTTGATTCCAACCACGTTTTGATAGATACGCCTGACTCCAGAATTCAGAAAAGGCTTGCTTAGCAGATTTAACACCTAGGTGATTGCGCATTCGATTTTTGATTTTTTCTAGGGTACCACTCTTGCTAGCCGCCGCAAACGGATTGCTATCAACCATTTCGTTACTTAAAAGCCTAAGTTCCTCTAGTTTATTTACCACTTGAGGTGATTGCAACCCTGTTTGACTAACCTGTTCTGTCAGTTCGTCTACTGTTTGCAAATAGTTTTCTGTTTCTCGATGGGGTTCAATACTTTTAATTGGGTCATATATCTGGGTGAGTTGCGGGAAATTCCGTATGTAAAAATCTCGCCAAGGAATATAACTTAAATCAAATAAAGCTAAGCATAAATTCACACAGGCAATAACTGCCATCAAACGCTCAAACCATATGTTTCGCTTTGTTAAGGTTTTGACGTTAGCCATTGGCTTTTAAATAAATAAAGTACAGATTTTGAATACAACTCTAAATTAGGTGGTTTTGGGTCTTACCAGCCTATTTTTAGGGTTTTTTAAATTCTTCTATAGATAGATGACAGAAAATTAAGTTTAACAAATAAAAAAGAAGCTGAAATAACCTAAATCTATCAAAAATCATTAATAAAGGAAAAAAAAGACATTACAGAAACCTAAAATGCATCTGTCAACGTCAATTTCCAGTGGATTTGACTAACAGGAGTTTAAAATTATGTGGTGTGGGTTTGGAAAATCCAACGTTACTGTTGCGACTGCCTGTCTGATCACAGCTAGTGTCGTGATTTCAGATGTCGCTTTTGCTGCACGAATCTATACGCCACGGCAATTTCGTGCTGTGTTGCGGGGATTGGGCTACAACGTCAAGGTATCAGACACACCTTTGACAGCAACGGATACTAAAAAAGCAATTCAAGAATTTCAAAAAGGGTATAAAATAAAACCCGCTGACGGGACAGCAGGAACAAAAACTCAAGATTCTGCTGCAAAAATAGTTGAAGTTTTGCAAACAAATTTAAACTTGGTCACTAAGCCGAATCCTCTCTTACCTGGTAATCAATATTATGGTCCTCGAACAGAAGCTGCAGTTAAGCAATATCAGAAAAAACTGGGTTTACAAGAAACTGGAATTGCTGACTTAGCACTGAGGCAAAAACTCAACGAAGAAGCAAAACAAATCAAGACAGAACCAACGTCTGCGCCAACAACAAAGCCGTCAGCAAAACCAACAACCTCACCTACACCGAGAACGACTCCAACAGCAAAGCCGTCAGCAAAACCAACAACAACGCCTACACCGAGAACGACTCCAACAGCAAAGCCGTCAGCAAAACCAACAACAACGCCTACGCCTACTTCTACACCAGAGGCATCACCTACAGCAACGCCTACTTCTACACCAGAGGCGTCACCTACAGCAACGCCTACTTCCACACCAGAGGCGTCACCTACAGTGAGTCCTACGTCCACACCTAAAGTATCACCGACAGCAACGCCTACACCAACACCGAGAAAATAACACTGAGAAAATCACACCTTCCGTAGGGTTCTTAATTTTGAACTTTGAATTTTGAATTTTGAATTCCCCGGAAGGGGGTTGACCTTAACTCATCTGACTCGGATTAGATTCTTCTAACGGTCTACCCTTAGGAGTTGGTAAAATGGGGCGGCGGTCATCGTAAGGCATGGGAATGTACTGTACGGTGGGGCGTCCGCCTTGTGGTTGTGGATATAAATCCATAAGGTCGTAAATAACATTGGGTAGTCCGACTGTGACAGGTAACCCCATTTCTGTTGCTTCTTCAACGGTGATTGGGTAGTCGTGAGTCACGCGCCCTGTTGTGAGGGCATCGATGATATTCTCAATGTTATCTGGGTTGACTTTTTGTTTAGGTACTGTATCTTTCAGCAGAGTCCGTACAAAGCGCTGTACTTGGTCGATAGCTTTGCGCGACAGATCTGCCATAATCAAAGTCTGGTCGTCTACTTCACCAATAGGCTTGTGTTCAACGACTTTCAGGATGCTGGCTGCTGGGAAGTTACCCAATTGTGGATCAACAGGTCCAAGAACAGCGTTAGCATCCATGACAATTTCATCAGAAGCTAAGGCAAGCATGGTACCACCACTCATAGCATAGTGAGGCACAAAAACAGTTACCTTGGAAGGATGACGAATTAAAGCTCTGGCGATTTGTTCTGTTGCTAAAACCAAACCACCAGGAGTGTGTAAAATCAAGTCAATGGGGACATCTGGTGGGGTGAGGCGAATTGCCCGCAGAATTTGTTCTGAGTCTTCGATGGTAATATAACGCGAGACAGGAATTCCCAAAAAGCTGATAGACTCTTGACGGTGAATGAGCAAAATGACTCGGCTTTTACGTTGTTGCTGAAATTCTCGTAAAGCACGAAAGCGCCGAAACTCTATCTGACGTCTTTGCCACAAGGGTTGTAGCGAAGAAAGCAGGAGGAAAATCCAGAATAAATCTCCAATACCAAAGCCCATATGCAATTCAAAATGAAAACACAATTAAAATTAATTGCCTATTAGTTACCTAACTAGGGCAAGCTTCTCAACTGACACGCTTCGATAAAAGCGTATCAGTTGAGATAACAAGCCAAAATTGGGTTGACTGTCCTCATTGTTTCAATTTTTGGGAAAGATTGAGTCTATCTAGAGAGTTAGAAGGATTTCACTGCACCAAGTACTGAGTCGGAAAGATAAAATTTAACGAAATTAGGGCTGATATCGCCAAATTTTGATAGTATCGTCATCACTACCACTGACAATGGTCTGTCCATCTGGACTAAAGGCAACGGACCTGACGTAATTAGAATGACCATGAAGAGTGCAGAGTTCAGTACCTGTACTTATCTGCCAGATTTTGATAGTTTTGTCCCAACTACCGCTAGCTAGAAGCTGTCCATCCGGGCTAAAAGTCACTGAACAGACTGCATCCAAATGACCTGTGAAGCTGTGAATTTCTTTTCCTGTACTGACTTGCCAAAGCTTAATTGTGTTGTCATCACTGCCACTTGCCAAAAGTCTTCCATCTGGACTGAAGGTAACAGATTTAACAAAAAAAGAATGACCTGTGAAGCTGTGAATTTCTCTACCTGTATTGACTTGCCAAAGCTTGATTGTACAGTCAGCACTACCACTAGCTAAAAGTTGTCCATCCGGACTAAAAGCAACTGACCATACTGAGTCCAAATGACCGGTAAAAGTGCTAATTTCTATACCTGTACTGACAACCCAAAGCTTGACAGTGCTATCAGCATTGCCACTCGCTAATATCCACCCTCGCATGTAAGCTTCTTCTTGTGCATAAAAGAGTTTCGGGAGTATTGGACTAAAGGCTACAGAATTGATCCAGTTGCCATAGCTAGTCAATGTACGAATTTCTTTTCCTCTGCTAACCTGCCACAGTTTGATTGTTTCATCCCAGCTGCCACTTGCAAGTAACTGTCCATCTGGACTAAAGGCGATCGCATGAACAATGCTGGAATGACCAGAAAACCAACCACCAAAGGTACGCAGGAGTTTCCCAGTTTCTAGTTGCCACAGTTTAATTGTATGATCATTACTACCACTGGCTAGAGCCCGTCCATCAGAGCTAATCGCAACACTAACAACCATACTCGAATGACCTCTGAGGGTACGTACGCATTGCCACTTTTGAAAAGGTACAACAGATGCTCCCAGTCGTTGTGGGTTGTCGGGTGGAGAGTGATAATTAGGAAGTGGTGCGCGACGAGGTGTGATCACCTGTGTCGCAGAAGTCTCGCTGAATTCAACGTCCAATAAATCCAGCCACTCCTGTACAGACTGGGGGCGGAGATTGGCTTGCAAATCCATCCCCTTCATAATTGCTTGATTGACTACATCACTTATATTAGGATTGAGAGACTTCGGTGGTTCAAGGGGCATGTTACGGCGTCGTCTATCCTCAGCACTCCTTGGTGTGACTCCGGTCACTAAACTATACAAGGTAGCAGCTAGTGCATATACATCAATATATTCTCCCCGCAGCGCTTCCAATTCATACTGTTCTGGGGGGGCAAAACCAGGAGTGCGATACACTGTATGCCTTTGGATAACATTGGGAATAAATTCTCTGGCAATACCAAAATCAATCAGCACAGCTTCTGATTTGCCAGCGCGGATCATAATGTTACGTGGTTTGATATCTCGATGCAGCAAACCTTTACTATGAATCACCTTCAATGCGTCACCGATTTGCCGAATGTACAAAAGTGCTTCCACTTCTGATAACACTCCCAGACGCCGAAGGCGCTTGCCTAAGTCTTCACCCTCAATGTACTCTATGACCATGCAGGGCAAATCGCCTTCATCAAAGATATTTTCGATTTGCACTATATGAGGATGGCGACAGACAGCAAGCCGAATAGCTTCATCGCGGAAGTCTTGCTTTAATTTAGTTTGATGTGGTTTCCAGGTATCGTCATTAATAATGTCTTCTCTTAGAGTTTTAATGACTCGCAGTTCATTTCGTTCATTTCTGGCGAGATAGGTGATACCAATTCCACCTTCGCCCAATTTTCTTTTGATGATGTAGCGTCCCCCAAACAACGCATATCCTGCATTCCAGACCATTAGATTAATAACTTCATTATGCTATTTATTTTGGCACGTTATTATAGCTAGATCAGGATAAAGCGGAAAATGGACAGATAAGAAGATAAAGGGAACTAGTTCTCCCATTAGGCGTTGGAAACCCGGCTTCTGCGCTACGTGACTCCCGCATTTCCTCCAAATAATCCTCCTGAACGAGTTAACTTTATTTGTACCTACTTACTTATCTTAATATTTGTTTCAAAAGTTCACGAGCAGAGTGGTTATGTTTTCATTATAAAATTGAGAAATACAATTCATCCAAAAGTGAGATGCAACAAAAGCAAAAGGTTTTAAGTTGATAAATATATAATTGAAAAAAAAAACTCAAAAATGTCTTAATTGTTGGAAAAAATATGGTATGAATTCTATTGTTTATTAATTTTTTCAAAAAAAAATACGTACATAATCGGGAAGACTGCAGAACTATTTTAGAATGATTTACATTCTCAGTCTGTTCATGCTATCGAAAAGACATAAGTTCAATTATTTGCTCTTTATATTTTTCTCAAAACAAGTTCTGGCGTTATGTTTAAAAACTTAAAATTGAGACAAAAATTCACAGTTTTGCTTCTTGTCATTCTTGTAGTAGGTTTGAGCGTAAGTGGGTTGGCTCTTTCTGCTTTACTAAGACAGAATGCGATCAATGAAATTGCCTCAAGAGCTTTAACACTTATCGATACAATGACTTCTGTCCGTGAGTACACAATTACTCAAATTACTCCAGAACTCTCTGACAAACTGGAAGAAAAGTTTTTGCCCCAAACTGTATCTGCGTATTCAGCACGAGAAGTTTTTGAAATTCTACGAAAAAGACCAGAATATCGTGAGTTTTTCTATAAAGAAGCAGCAGTAAATCCGACTAATCTTCGGGATAAAGCTGACAGCTTTGAGACGAAAATTTTCGAGCGTTTTATCAAGGAAAAAAATTTAAAAGAGGTGCGTGGATTTCGCTCACTTCCAGGAGGCGATGTCTTTTATATTGCTCGTCCGTTAGCAATTAAGCAAGAAAGCTGTCTTCAGTGTCATAGCAATCCTGAGGCTGCACCAAAAACAATGATTGAGCGCTTTGGCGCAACTGGTGGATTTGGATGGAATCTGAACGATATTGTAGCGGCTCAAATTGTTTCATTACCAGCGAGCAAAGTTATCGAAAAAGCCCATCAATCTTCTTTCTTGATAGTGGGAATTGTATCTGCTGTTTTTATAGCGGTCATTTTTCTCGTCAATCTCTTTTTGCAGCGAGAGGTTATTCTTCCCCTCAAACGCATAACTCGCGTCGCTGAAGAAGTTAGCACAGGGCATTTAGAAGTTGATTTTGATCAAATTTCTAATGATGAGATTGGTAATCTTGCCAAAGCTTTTAAACGGATGAAGTTAAGTTTAGAAATGGCAATGAAAAGAATTAGACGTACTCATGGAGGAAATACAGGAGGAATAGGAGAAACTTGAACTACAGTTCACGCATTCGCAATCCGGAGAAATTCAAAAGAAAAAAAAAGAAAAAAAAAAGAAAGATTTTTGAATTGACCAATTTTTGGATTTTACCTTGATGTTGACCAACAGTGACAATTTAGTCAGCGTTTACGCGAATCCCAACGCCAAAGAAAAACCATTAAAGCGACGATTCCTATTTGAAGTGCCAAGTTTGGCAAAGTGCTTTCAACATCACGCCCCGCAAGTAGCCTAGAAAGAAAGATGAATACGCCGATAAAACCAGAAGCACCGCAAGCTATATAGATAAATTGCCGTAAGCCCCGATAAGGGGCTGTTGCTTCTGCTTTCAGACGGGCGTATTGTTCTGATTTCATACGATTTTTGTTATTTTGTTCTGTCATAAGTTATAATCTATCGGAAGTATGCCGATGTGGCTCAGTGGTAGAGCACTCGATTCGTAATCGAGCGGTCGCGGGTTCAAATCCCGCCATCGGCTTTGTGATTAGGATGTGATAATCTTTTACAAATAATTGTCATACTGGCTGTCGTTGAACTATTCAGTATTGTTACAAACCGTAATATACAACAAAATCAAGAAAAGCCAACTTCTGCTTTAACATTGTTCAACCAAAGCAGACTCGAAAGTATTAATAAGATTGACTGAGTTTCGCTAGGATAGTGTAGCCTAAGCATTAGTTACTCTTTTTGACTTCAAATTCAGCGATACCTGCAGCTTTGTCGTAAGAACTCCTCACGCCCATGACAACAACCACAGACTTCCTCAGTCATCTTAACCCTAGTCAACGCCGCGCTGTTGAACATCATTGCGGGCCTTTACTTGTTGTTGCTGGTGCGGGTTCCGGCAAAACACGAGCGCTGACTTATCGTATTGCTAATCTTATTTTGGAACACCGTGTCGATCCAGAAAATATCCTGGCGGTAACTTTCACCAACAAAGCTGCACGGGAAATGAAAGAACGTATTCAAAAGTTATTTGCCGATCGCCTGGCAATCACAGAATACAACGAGCGATTTGATTTATTACCAGAATACGACCAAATGAAACTCAGGTCGAAAGTCTGGAAAACTTATATTAAAGAAATGTGGTGCGGTACTTTCCACAGTCTCCTTTCTCGCGTTCTCCGGTTTGACATCGACAAATACCAAGACGAAAAAGGACGTCAGTGGACGCGGAATTTTTCCATCTTTGATGAGTCGGACGCCCAAAGCCTGGTTAAAGAAATCGTTACCAAACAACTTAACCTAGATAATAAAAAATTTGAACCTCGTTCTGTCCGCTACGCCATTAGCAATGCCAAAAACCAAGGCTTATCACCCAAAGAATTTGAGAGAGAACAACCTAATTATCGCGGACGGGTGATTGCAGAAGTTTATAATCACTATCAAAGCCGACTTGCAGAGAACAACGCTCTCGACTTTGATGATCTCATTCTCGTTCCTGTAAGATTGTTTCAGCAGAACGAGCAAGTTTTAGGTTATTGGCATAACAAGTTTCGCCATATCCTGGTAGATGAATATCAAGATACCAACCGCACCCAATACGAACTGATTCGCTTGTTGACGACAAATAACGAAACTAAAAAGAGTAATTGGGATTGGACAAATCGTTCTACTTTCGTCGTGGGTGATGCAGATCAATCGATTTACTCATTTAGAATGGCAGACTTCACCATTTTGTTGGACTTTCAGCAAGATTTTGGTGACGGCTTACCGGATGAAGACACCCGCACAATGGTGAAGCTGGAAGAGAATTATCGCTCTTGCGAAAATATTCTGCAAGCAGCAAACGAACTGATTGAAAATAACACTCAACGTATTGATAAAATCCTCAAAGCAACAAGAAGTGCTGGTGAGGAGATTTTTTGTCATAAAGCAGATGATGAAATTGCGGAAGCAGATTTTGTCATCAACCAAATTCGTTCTTTGGAAAACCAGCATCCAGAGATAAATTGGGGAAGTTTTGCCATACTTTATCGTACCAATGCCCAATCTCGACCTTTTGAAGAATTGTTAGTACGGTTGGGAATTCCCTACACAGTTGTCGGAGGAATCAAGTTTTATGATCGCAAAGAAATTAAAGATATCTTGGCTTACTTACGGGCGATCGCCAACCCAGCCGATACACTCAGTTTGTCACGAGTCATCAATACTCCCCGGCGCGGTATTGGTAAAGCCACCATCGACGCACTGAATAACGCCGCCAGAGAATTAGGTACAACTTTGTGGGAAATACTCAGTGATGAAACATCCGTCAATTCATTAGCAGGACGTTCTGCAAAAGCTGTCAATGGTTTTGCTAAAATGATTCGGAATTGGCAAGAACAAATAGAAACAGTTCCAGTTTCTCAACTTGTCCAAGGAGTGTTGGAAGACTCTGGATACATCAAAGACTTGGAAACACAGAGTACAGATGAAGCAGAAGACAGATTGCAAAACGTCCAAGAATTATTCAACGCAGTGCTGCAATTTGAAGAAGAAAACGATGATGTCACTCTGCAATCTTTCCTTGCCAATACTGCATTGAGTTCCGATTTAGACAATTTAAAAGAAGGACAAACAGCAGTTTCACTGATGACTTTACACGCCTCCAAAGGCTTGGAATTTCCTGTTGTGTTCTTGGTAGGAATGGAACAAGGGCTATTTCCCAATTACCGTTCAATAAATGATCCAGCATCTTTGGAAGAAGAACGCCGCTTGTGTTACGTGGGGATTACTCGCGCCCAAGAACGGCTGTATTTAACCCACGCCCGCGAACGCCGCCTTTATGGTTCAAGAGAACCAGCAGTGCGATCGCAATTTCTCGACGAGTTACCTGAAGAGTTAGTAATGACTCGACACAAAAGTGTTGCTTATACAAAAGGTGCTGCTGGGAATTCATCACAGCGTGTCACCCAACGAAAGCAAGGAACTGCTGAAACTTGGAAAGTCGGCGAGAAAGTTCTGCACAAAAGCTTTGGAATTGGAGAAATCACTCACATTTTTGGTTCGGGAAATAAAGTTTCTCTGGCGATTAAGTTTGACAGTTTGGGGCAAAAAATTATTGATCCAAAAGTTGCACACCTGCAACGGATGGAGTGATGGGCAATTCAAAATTCGGTGAATATCAGTTATCAGTTATCAGTTGTCAGTTACCAGTTATTACTGTTCATTGTTTACTGTTTACTGTTCACTGTTCACTGATAACTATTCATTGACTTTGATGGGCGTGAATTCTTACGTTTTCAATTTTCTCCCATTTTAAGAGTTCTGCCACTTGCACCGCGAGTTTTAACGGATCAAAAGGTTTGACAATTATTCCCGCAATGCTTAAGCGCGTATATTGTATTAAATCTTGCTTTTCCACCTTAGCAGTCAGCAAAATAACTGGAATATTTTGAGTCATCGAATGACTTTGCAGTGCAGTCAGCACCATTAATCCGTCCATCTTCGGCATGATTACATCCAGCAAAATGGCATCGGGAACTTCAGTAGAAGCCAATAACAGTCCATGCTTGCTTTCAGTAGATGTGCGTACTTGCCAGCCCCCAAAGTATTCCAAGCAAGTTTTAATGATGATACATAAATTTTTCTCATCATCAATTACCAAAATGTGCTTTGTTGACATAGCTTACTTACGGATTAGTCCTTTAGCAAAATAGCTACCTTTGTTTCTCTTCAACATCTGCTAAAGGAACTAGTGAATGTTAAGTTATCTTGTATATAGAACTACATAACTACAAAATTACCTCAGTATATACAACTCCCGCACGCTCATGACGAGCTGACAGTTTGACTGTACCACCTAGAGGCGATCGCACGATCCATTCTACCTTCGCTCTGTCTTGGGTAAGATCTGCATGTCGCCGAATGGGAACTGAAGGTTTATAGGCGCGTCCCTCTAATTGGCCCAACTCTTCACGCGGCTTACCTGTCTCTAAAGTTGCACCAACAGGTAACTCAATTTCGCAGATACAACCCCGCACCAGCTTTTTCTCTAGAGCTTTTTCTGTCACATAAGTAGGTAGCCAGCCTGTATTGTGTATAACTAAAATCACCCGATAAATACCATCACCCAAGTTGTGGACACTCGCTTCATAAATCTCCAACTGGGGAGAGATTAATAGATGCCACACTAGCCAGTCGGGAAAACGAGCAATTTCCTTCTCTAGAAATTCTGGTGGTGGATTTGACCAAGCATACATAGTATCCCAACCACCCAGTTCAACTGGTCCAAGTTGCGGATGGTCGAACGGATACCATTCTACATAACCTTTTCCGCCCAATTGTTCGTCGCTCCAACGCAGTAGCTTCAGGTCATCTTCTAAGGGGTGTTCCCATTGCCATTCAATATATTTATACTCAGTAATTCCTGCTTGGCGCTGAGGACTCCAAACTTCTACCGTCCAGCCAAAGACACCTTGGTGTTCATAAATCCAGTCGTGGAAAGTACCGCCGATAACCTGTTTGGGATGATAACGAAACTCATGAAATCCAGAGATAGCGGGGTATTCAGTTAGCTCAGTCCCTTTTTTGCCGATGCGTTGGTAGGTACGCAAGTCTTTAACAGGTAATTCCTGATCGCTTTCATAGCTGTAGGCGCGTAATAAAACACCACTGAAAGTGTGGAACGTAGTTGCTCCTGTGATGTTTGGATGAGTGCTGATAAATTGTACAAGCGATCGCACCTCCGGTTCAGATGTAGGATAAGGACCAGAGCCTACTTGTTCATGCTCTTGTCGCCACTGATTGGGAAAATTACGGTTTAAGTCTAGCCCTTCTTTGGTAGGCTGGAAGTGAATTTGGACTCCGTCATAATTTTCTATACGCCCTTCTGGCAAAACTCGGTAATATTGCCCACCTGTTTCTGTTGGTTCACGAGCCACTAATAGACGTGGTTCGGTTGGGCAAATTTTCCAGGTTCCGTTAGGATCAGGAATTCGCATCATTAAAATGCGGCGATCAGAATCTATATCTTCAATGACTAAACCGTCCTCATCTTCCTGATCATAGGGATAAGGACGGGTGCTAGAGCGAATAAATTTCGGCGAATCCGCTAATGCCAACTCAGCGCCATCAGGGTTGACGCGGGGACAAATGTAGAAAGCGCGGGTGTCCAGACAACGGGTTATATCTGGGTGAGTTCCGTAGCTTGTCACTAATGTTTGTAAGAGGTACAGACACACACTCGATGCTGCTACCTCCGTGGAGTGGATATTACCATCAACCCAGAAGGCAGGCTTTTGGCTATCCGAACCTGTAGCAAAATTGGTGACTGTAAGCAGCCAGATGTCACGCTCTTCGTAGCTCTTGCCGATGCTTTCTATACCCACAAGCTGGGGAAATTCCTGAGCATAAGCATGAAGGATACGTGTTAAATCTTGATAACCGTAGTATTTATCGAACCGAACATCTGGCATGCTAAAACAAGGTTTTAACCAGCTAAAGATTACGCATTTGACTGCTAATTTTTATATTATGCAGTAAAAGCTTCCGCTTACTATAGTCTAAAAGGATTAACTATTTGTAACTTTCTCGATACAGTCAGACCATTCTGCATATCTTCAGAATAAAGAACATTTGCTCTTGCATCTAAAGCGCTGGCAACAATCAGGCTATCCCAGAAGGACAAGTGATAACGCTAAGGCGGTTCGTTTAATGAACATTAAGTGCATCTATGGCACGGTTATCCGCGATCGTTGGCGGTAGACTGTGTGATGGTGCGTAAAAGTATTAAACGTGCAGGAAGACAGGCGAATATTCCACACTCACCCGTGATTAATTTGCTGGTGGTGACAGCACGACCGAATGAAGAACATGATGTTGGTTATCGATCGCTACTCTTGTGCAAGCACGTACCACAACTTGGGATGGGTAGCCCAAGATTTGCGAGAATTTGAGGAAGCAAGGCGCAATTACCAACAAGCTTTGCAAATCAAAATCGATTTTGGCGATCGCTACTCTTGTGCAAGCACCTACCACCAGTTGGGATGGGTAGCCCAAGATTTGCGGGAATTTGAGGAAGCAAGGCGCAATTACCAACAAGCTTTGCAAATCAAAATCGATTTTGGCGATCGCTACTCTGCCTCCACTCACAGATCTAGTCAAAATTCAACAATTGTACTGATGTTTAATGAGGCTCTGCCTCATCGTAGGCATTCCCTGGTTGAACCAGGGAACGAGAAAAATCAAATATGATTCCTATATGTCATTGCGAATGGAACGAAGTGGAATGAAGCAATCGCAAGTGTTTGGGATTGCTTCGCTTCGCTCGCAATGACAACTATTTAATCAAGTTCATATGGAAGCAACTTCAGTATGATTCAATCAATGTGCTTCACGATTGTTTGTCATCAGCATCTGGTTCAGTATACTCACAAAAAATATCGATGCCGATATCGACAATGTACAACACAATAACAGTCGCAATAGTCGGATCGAGTGGCACTCCACTCATGCCTAGCAAAGAAACAATCAACCCTGTGAGTAACGGCGCACTCGCTGGATTTCTTTTGTATTCCTGCACTTTGGTACGGAAACTATAAGTCCATTTTAATAGACTTGGGCTATTAGCCTGGTGGTTGTGCGGCTCAAACCAACAACTAACCACTAATCACCAACAACCAACGGTAAATGAACTTCACCCAGCAGCACTTCTTGACGCGCCCCCGTCGCTGTTGGTAAATTTCCAGGAGTTCCCATTTGTCGCCAATATGCCAAAACTGCAAAGGCGATCGCCTCTTTAAAATCCGCACTCAAACCAACTTCATCTGTCGTCATGACTGGCACAGATTCCAATAGTACCTGTAACCGATGTTTCAAATAAAGATTACGACTACCTCCGCCACACAATAGCACTCGCTGTGGCATTTGCGGTAAAAAAGTCCGATAACTGTGAACAATTGAAGCTGCTGTAAGTTCTGTCAGCGTCGCCAAAAAGTCGGCTGAACTCAGTTGATATCCTTCAGCGTCTTGTAAACACTGATGCAAATAATCAACACCAAATAATTCTCGCCCTGTAGATTTAGGTGGTGGTAGATAAAAGTAGTCTTGGCTAAGCCATTGTTCTACTA
Organism: Brasilonema sp. UFV-L1; assembly: GCF_012912105.1. Lineage (GTDB taxonomy): Bacteria > Cyanobacteriota > Cyanobacteriia > Cyanobacteriales > Nostocaceae > Brasilonema. Next base: position 29,164 of record NZ_QMEA01000025.1, on the reverse strand, counting down.
AAGGAGAACAGGGAGTACCACTCGCTGCCCAAGAGCCATTTTCATCATATGTTTTCGCACCATCTGTTAAATGCTCTACCGCCAGATCCAAAAGACTATTTCCTGGTCCTGTGTCCCAGGCGCGAGTTTTTTCTAGCCAGTTGTCACGCCGAGCTGGAATATAAGTAACATTCCCAATGCCACCAATGTTTTGAATACAACGTGCTTCTTGACGATGACTGAGCAAAGCCGCATCGATACGCGGTACAAGAGGCGCACCATGACCACCCGCAGCCATATCTGCTACACGGAAGTTAGAGACTGTTGTTATACCCGTTTGATTGGCAATCACAGCACCACGTCCAAGTTGCAAGCTATACCCGATTGGGGTGATAGGTTGTAGTGGTGGTTTATGATATACTGTTTGTCCATGAGAACCAATTAAGCTGGGATTTCCGTGACCAATTTGGATATTGTGTGCAGCTTGAGCAAAAGTAAAGGCGATCGCATCATCTAATTCTGCCAATTCTGCCATCGAGATCGCAACACCAGCACAAACTGCTAAAATCCGTTCTCTCAAATCTGTTGGATAAGGATATGTTGCGCCAGCCACCAACTCAATTTTGATATCAAAATTTGTACCAGAGATATCTACCAAAGCGGCGTCAATACCATCTACAGACGTACCACTTATCAAACCAATTACGCGAGTCATTTGATTTTGAGTCACAGATAACCACAGATAACTATCTCAAAATTATCCGCGTACATTCTTTATTTATTTGCGGTTTCAATTTTAGATTCATCCAAAATTTAAGATTCTTCATTCTTCCATCATCGAACGATTGGGAGTATTGTTTTTCTCAGCAGAAATAATATGTAAATCAATGTTTTTCAGTAATCGCAGCAATTTATGAGTCAAAGCGCCTTTCAAGAGAATTTGCCAGCGCGAGCGCTGACTGGCACCGATGACAATTTGAGTGATACGGTATTGTTGAGCAACTTGTGCGATCGCCTTAGCGACATCAGTGCCATTAACACGAATAAATGTACCATCAAATTCTTTGCAAAGCTTTTCACAAGTTTCAATGTACATGCTTTCTTCCTTAGTCAGAAAGCGGTCTGGCTCAGAAACATATACAGTAAATAGAGGAGCACTCATGTAACTGGCAATCCTCGCCCCCCGACGTAATAATTGTATCGAGTTAGAATAAGTAGACACGCACACCAAAACCCGCTCGTGAATATTGCAAAATTGACCTTGTGGAGTCGAAGCGATCGCATCTTCCTCAACATTATCTGCGACTTCTCGCAGTGCTAGCTCTCGTAAAGCGATAAGATTGCGGCGTTGAAAAAAGTTATCAAGTGCTTGTTGAATTTTCTCAGCTGCATAGATTTTACCTTCTTGCAACCGTTCTTGCAGCGTTTCTGGTGTAACATCTATGACGACTACCTCATCTGCTTCCTCTAGAATCCTGTCAGGAACGCGTTCTCGTACAATAACCCCAGTAATTCGTGCGACTAAATCATTGAGACTCTCCAGGTGTTGAATATTCATGGTGGAATAAACATCAATACCTGCTGCCAAAATCACTTCTACATCTTGGTAGCGTTTTTCTCGTAGCGAACCTGGGACATTTGTATGTGCTAATTCATCAATCAATGCCAACTGAGGTGAGCGAGCAATGATTGCACTAGTATCCATTTCTGTTAGAGTTAACCCACCCCGAGGAATTTGCTTACGGGGTATTATCTCCAACCCGTTTGCTTTTTGTGCTGTTTCTTTACGTCCGTGGGTTTCTAAAAGCCCGATAACAACATCAATTCCTTCGTGCTTGAGTGCATGAGCCTCTTCCAGCATCCGGTAGGTTTTGCCAACTCCTGGAGCCATACCTATATAAATTTTATGCTTACCTCGTCTTGCTGGACTTATGCCACTAGAGAGGGGTACAGGTATAGCCCTGGCTTGTGGTGTTTGAGTATAATCAAACATCTGGTGGTGTTAGAAATCCTGAGAGTATTTAGAAAGTCAAAATTTAAGAATCATTTGATTCTTCTTTTATTTATTTTGTTGACGGTTAAACTCATCCAAATCCAAAGCATAATTTAATTTTAGAACATTAACTCCAGGCTCACCAAAAATACCTAAGAATCTTCCTTCTGTGTATTTTTTGATAAAAGGAATTATTTCAGCTGGTTTGAGTTGACGGGCGCGAGCAATTCTATCCAACTGCTCCTGTGCTGCTCTTACAGAGATATGCGGATCTAAACCTGAACCAGATGTGTAAACGAGGTCAGCAATAGGTTGAATGTTTTCCTCTTTAAGTTGATTTGCTTTTTCTATAATTCGCTGTAGCAATTGTGGGCTACTAGGAGCAAGATTACTACCTCCAGAAATCCCAGTAGGATTGCCTAGTTTTCCTTGACTATATTTAACCTTACTAGGGCGACTATGAAAATATTGGTCAGATCTAAATTGTTGACCAATTAAAGCTGAACCGATGAGTTCTCCTCTAATATTTTCCACTATACTGCCCTGAGCTTTCTCTTTCAAAAAAGGGACTTGAGCAACAAAAAGTATGAATAAAGGATAGATGATAGCAGTCAATAACCAAAAAACCAAAGTGAGACGAATTCCCTTATTAAACTCTCTAGAAATAGACATAAAAAACCAGAAAACCCTCTAATATTTACTGTTTTCTCTTCTTCCCTCTTTCCTTGGCGCTCTTTGCGTCTATGTCCTCTTGTCCACGCTGCGCGCTTGGCGGTTCGTTTCTTCTTAAGCCAATCCCACCAAACTAATCAACACATCAATCAACTTAATCGCGATAAACGGCGCAATCACACCTCCCAAACCATAAATCAAAATATTTTGTTGCAAAAGCTGATTAGCCGTCAAAGGTTTAAACTTAACACCAGTGAGTGCCAAAGGAATCAAAGCTGGAATAATCAAAGCATTGTAAATCAGCGCCGACAGAACAGCAGAATGAGTACTCGTTAACTTCATGATATTTAAACTTCCCAAATTAGCCGAAGTAAACAAAACTGGGATAATCGCAAAATACTTAGCAATATCATTCGCAATAGAAAACGTCGTCAAAGCACCGCGAGTCATCAGCAGTTGTTTTCCAATCGCAACAATATCAATCAGCTTTGTGGGATCAGAGTCCAAATCCACCATATTCGCAGCTTCTTTTGCTGCTTGAGTCCCTGTATTCATTGCTACCCCAACATTTGCCTGAGCTAGTGCAGGGGCATCGTTCGTACCATCACCAGTCATCGCCACCAATTTGCCCATCTTTTGTTCGCGCTGAATCACAGAGATTTTATCTTCTGGAGTAGCTTCAGCAATAAAGTCATCAACTCCAGCTTCCCCCGCAATCACAGACGCGGTAATGCGGTTATCTCCGGTGAGCATGACAGTACGCACTCCCATTCGCCGCAGCTGTTGAAAACGTTCGCGGATACCTGGTTTGATGATATCCTTAAGATAAATAACGCCATAAATTTCACTATCAAGGGCGACTGCTAAGGGTGTTCCTCCCAGTTGTGAAATTCTTTCATATGCTGCATCCAGTATTGGCATCGGCGTATTTTGTCCATTCAGAGAACGCACGAATGCCTTAATTGCTGACACCGCGCCTTTACGCACTTGGCTACCATTTGGCAAGTTTGTACCACTCATACGAGTTTTTGCTGAGAACTCCACAGCTTCTGCTCTGTCGCGATCAAAATCAATTTTTGCTCCTAATTGTTCTGCCAGTCGAACAATTGATTTTCCCTCAGGAGTATCATCAAAAACACTCGCAGCTAGAGCGACATTGGCAACTTGTTCTATGGAATACCCTTTGATAGGGATAAATCCCTCTGCCAAGCGGTTACCCAGAGTAATTGTACCTGTCTTATCAAGTACCAGTGTACTGACATCACCACATGCTTCGACTGCTCGTCCTGAGGTGGCGATCACGTTAAACTGGGCGACTCGATCCATACCAGCAATACCGATCGCACTCAGTAATCCACCAATAGTAGTGGGAATTAAGGCGACGACTAAAGCAACCAATACCGTGACACTGATTGGACTATTAACATAGTTGGCGATCGCAGGCAAAGTCACCACAACAAACAGAAACACCAAAGTCAAAACAGCGAGTAATACTGTAAGAGCAATTTCGTTCGGTGTTTTTGCACGTTCAGCCCCTTCTACCAAAGCAATCATCCGGTCAATAAACCCCTTGCCTGGGTCTGCGCTGATCCGGATAATAAGTTCATCTGAGATAATGCGCGTACCACCAGTGACAGAACTCGCCACATCTGAACCTGTTTCCTTCAGCACTGGCGCAGATTCGCCAGTAATTGCGGATTCATCGACACTGGCGACACCCATAATCACTTCCCCATCAGCGGGGATAATATCACCAGCAACCACATACACCGTATCGCCCGTCCGCAAGCTGGTAGAAGAAACTTCAGTGACTGAACCATCAGGAGCGAGTTTTTTAGCGATTGTTTCTGACTTAGTTAACCTTAAAGCATCAGCTTGTGCTTTACCTCGTCCCTCGGCGACTGCTTCCGCAAAGTTAGCAAATAAAACCGTAAAGAACAAAATTCCCGTAATTAATCCATTGAAAAGTTGTAGATTCTTACCAGAAACTGGACCAAACAAGTACGGATTGATGGTCAGTAGTAAAGTAATAATGGTACCAACCCAAACCAAAAACATGACTGGGTTTTTGACTGCGTATTTGGGATTGAGTTTGACAAAAGCATCTTTGATAGCTCTTGGGTAAAGTCCTTTAGTGTTGACTCGCGATTGTTTACGTGCTTGGCGGCGATCGCTTTTACGAGCAGAATAAGAAGGTTTGGAGGAAGGATTGGTAGAGTTCATGAGAGATAATTCAAAATTCAAAATTCGCAATCTGGAGAAATATATCCTGCGTGTACGCATACGAACAAAGTATCTGACGGAATGCACGATTCTTAATCAGCTCAAAGAAACCGGGTAACTGAGGCGAAAAATCAAGGTTTTGACTCTAAGCCGTTCTCAAGAAACCCGGTTTCTGACAAGAGTCCTTACGCGTACGCTACGCTATCAAAAATTAGCAGCACCTACTACGAGTAACACTACTTAAGGCGAGTGGAAAGTTTAATACTTTCGGCTATTGGTCCCAAAGCTAAAACGGGAAAGAATGTTAACACACCCAAAATCACAATGACTCCAGCGGTAACAGCAGTAAAGAGTGTAGAGTCAGTTCTGAGGGTACCTGGAGTTTCAGGGACTGCTTGTTTATGTCTCATGCTTTCTGCTAAGAGCAAGATGGCAATAATGGGTACATATCGTCCCATCAGAAGACTGAAACAAGTACTTAAATTCCACCATAAAGTACTATCTCCCAACCCCTCTAAGCCAGAACCATTGTTCGCACTTGCTGAAGCGTATTCATAAATGACTCGTGAAATGTTGTGAAATTCAGGAGAATTCGTATATCCAGGCGGTGGGATGAGAAATGCTAAACTTTTTGGAAATGTTAAAGCAATCGCACTTGGGATTAAGACTGCTATTGGGTGAATCAGCAGCACAACACTAGCAAGAATGATTTCTCGCTTCTCAATTTTGCGTCCTAAAAATTCTGGAGTGCGCCCCACCATGAGTCCTGTGAGAAATACGGTGAGAATCGAATAAATGAATAAGTAAGCAGTTCCAATTCCTTGTCCACCCCAGACAATCTGCAAAAACAAGTTCAATAAAGTGGAAAAGCCTCCCGATGGCATGAGAGAATCAAGCATCCCATTCACAGAACCACTCATAGTTCCAGTCGTCGTAATTGCCCATAGTGCTGTTTGTGACCAACCAAACCTAACTTCCTTACCCTCTAAATTAGGCTGTTCTAATCCCAACGGATCATCAACAAGGGGATTTCCTTGATACTCACCAATGGCTGTGACACCAATCAAAACTACGTAGATGATAAAAACCATCCAAAAAAGTAGCCAGGCTTGCTTGGTGTTTTTGGCAAATAAACCGTAGGTGTAAATCAACGCCGCTGGAATAGAAATCATCGCGATGATTTCTATGAGGTTAGAAAAACTATTAGGATTTTCAAATGGGTGAGCAGAGTTTGTTCCAAAAAAACCACCGCCGTTCTCTCCCAACTGTTTGATGATTTCAAACGAAGCAACCGGACCTCTTGCTATATACTGCGTTGCATCCTCTAAAGTTGTGACTTTCAAAGGTCCATCTAATGTTTGTGGTACACCCTGCACTAGGAGTGCGATCGCACCTACAATCGAAATAGGCAGCAAGATGCGCGTTATTGAACGGGTAAAGTCAACGTAGAAATTTCCCAGTGGTCTACCTGTTAAACCTCTGATAAATGCGATCCCAACAGCTAACCCAGTCGCGGCTGAGGTAAACATCAAAAAAGCCAAAGCAGCTGTTTGGCTGAAATAACTTAAAGTTGTCTCACCAGAGTAGTGTTGCTGGTCGGTGTTCGTTAAAAACGAAATCGTCGTGTGTAGCGTGATGTCCCATGTAGGAGCAGCTAATTTAAGAGGATTCCAAGGCAAGGATTTCTGAAAGTATATCAGCACAAACACCATAACACCCATGATGATGTTGCTGCAAAGTACTGCTCTGGCATACTGCCAACCCGACATATTATCTTTTGTGGGTGTCGTATCTACCAATTTATAAATAATTCGCTCTACAGGGTTTATGAGTGAATCGAGCAGCGTTTTTTCCCCCAAAAAGACACGCGCCATGTATCTACCCAATAGCGGAGTGATTGCGATCACAATACACAACGTTACCCCAATTTGAAAAAATCCTTGTCCCATTTATTTAGCCAAAATTCATTATAGTTGGATAATACAGAAAGTTTTGGTAGCCAAAAATCTTAAGAAGAACGGGCTGCGCCCCGCTACGCTAACAGTTGTCGGAACGCAGACAGGAGAAGGAGCATAGGCGTGGTTCTGTTCAGTAGGTTTTAATCTGTTGTTTTTCTTTATTTGTTCTCAAGATATCTAATAGCTTCCCTGATTAAGTCATTAATTGATCGTTGTGCTTGTGCGGATATCTTTTTCATTTGTTGGTCCTCTTTGTCAGACAGTCTTAAGATTGTATCGTTGCATCATCTATGTGTGTTAATGTGGGATAGTGTTAACACATCAAGTTCCGAATCGTCTGTAAGCGTTCGGTTCATGATAGCCAAAATCAGTCATGATAAAAGCGTAGGCGTTTTTATATGCTGGGAAAGCCATGAAAAACACCCCGCTTTTTGCAAATCGCACTCAAGCTGGTGAGCAACTGGCACAAGCAATTTACACTATTTTGACCCAGCAAACTGCTGATCAACTAGCAAAGCCTCTAACAATTGTCTACGCTTTGCCAAGGGGAGGAATACCAGTAGCTGCGCCAGTTGCGCGTCTTTTGAACTGTCCGTTGATGGTAGAGGTGGCGAAGAAAATTAGCCATCCAGAAAACCCTGAGTTGGCGATTGGCGCAGTCACTGCTTCAGGGAATGTTCTTTGGGATGAGCACAAGCTGTCTTTTCGAGATACACCAAAATCAAACTGGCGGCAAGCTGCACTAGATGCAGCGACGAGTCAAGCAAAGTTTCTTCAGGCTCAATTAAGTCCTGCTTGTCCGCAGGTGAATACTGAAGGTGCGACCATGATTTTAGTTGATGATGGTATAGCGACAGGTATGACAATAGCAGTTGCAGCCACATCTCTCAAAGCACTCTCTCCAGCAGAAGTTTGGTTATGTACTCCAGTTGCTCCTTTGGAGTTGCTACCTTGGTTGGATCAGTGGGGCGATCGCGTGATTGTCCTATCAGCACCAAAACGTTTTTTCAGTGTGAGCAATTTTTACTCAGAATTTCCGCAGCTAGAGACAAATGAAGCTTTTGAATGTCTCCTGCAACAAAATGAACAGATGTTAAAGAAGAACACAGAACACAGAACGCAGAATACAGAATCGAATTAGGTAGAGCATTCAAAAAGTTTCAGAGGTCATTTATAAAGTAAATATTAAGTAGGGTGTGTTACGGCTATGTAAGGTATGAAGCGTCTTTAGAGAGTAGGAATGAGCCGCAGGGCACCGCATCTAGTGGTGCGTTACGCGTTGCTTTAACGCACCCTACAATTTAAGGTTTACTTTATAAATCATCTCTCACGCTGAAGAATTATAAGTAAAAAAGCCCCCACAATCCTATCGACAAAAGTAAGATTATCGAGCAGGAATGATGGGGGATTCAGTATCGGATTCTACAATGTTGAACAACTATCGGAACTACAGAAGAAACTGTGTTCAAGTCTGAGATTTAGTATTCCCATCGGGATTTATCAGAAAGCGTTGAGACACCTCCCAAAGGAACTTAAGCGACATTCGGCTCAATTAAATTTTCTGCCCCTTGAATAACCTTTGCCGACTCAATTTTGTCACCCGCCTTCAGTTTCTTCAAAACATCCTTTCCTTCAGTGACATAGCCAAAGACAGCATAACGTCCATCCAACAAGTTACGTCCTGCTGGAGTCAGTTCCGGTTCAAACAGGAAGAAAAAGACTTGCGAAGAACCACCATTCGCATCACCTTCAGGACGCGCCAGCGCTACAGTACCATAAGCAGAAAAAGGCAGAACTGGTAAATCAGTGTAACGACCAATTTCCTCTAAAGTGAAACCGTAGGTAGGTTCTTTATCACCTTGGACAAGGAATTCCAAGGGGATGGCGCGGTATTTACCTGTTTTTGGATCAATAAAGCCAACATCCTCACCTGGTGGATCTCCAGTTTGCAGAAAGTAGGATTCTTCTGAACGAGTGAATTCTAAGCCGTCATAAAAACCCCGTTGCACCAAATCCACAAAATTCCCAGCGGTGACAGGGGCGCTGTAACCGTCTACAACAACAGTCAAATCACCTTGACTCGTTTTCACTTCTACAGTAGCGCGACCTTTGAGTTGAGGTAAATTGCTGTATTGGGCTGGTACTTCAAAGGGAAATTCCTTCACCATTGACTGTTCTAGTTTGCCAACAAGACTCAGCAATTTGGCACGTTCTTCCCGAACTTTTTCTTTATCTTTTGTTTCAACCACTTCTTGCAAAGCAGTGACGCCAGATTTTAACTCAGTAATCACAGCTTCAGCTTCGCTTTGGCGTTCTTCTGGAATAGCTGCTAGAAGTTTGGAAGGTTGATCGAGAATTCGCGATGCTGTGCTGAGATCTTTAGATATCGCACCCCAACGTCGATTTGCTCGCAGTTGATTGGTAATGTCTTCTAAAGAAGCTTGTAATTGACGTACAGGTTTATTATCGATAGGAAGAGAGTACCGCAATAGAGCATTGCCGTCAGTAATAGCATTTCCCGCTGGTAGTAGCCCGGCGCTACTAGAGGAAGTACACCCGGCTGTACTTATTCCTAAAAATAAAGTGACCACAAGCAGTGGTATTAAGCTGTTATTCAGCCAGGATTTCAATATTTTGAACATAGTAGAATGGCTCAAATGCAGCATCAAATTGTTGAGTGGGTATCACCCAACAATTATCTTCCCACAGTACAGGAAGTACTTTCGCTTTGATATCAAGTTACATGCATAAGATGAAGATACGGAGAATGGGAAATGTACCTGACGCGACTGTCACAGCCGCGTCTTGTCCTCAATTCCCTAATAGTCGTCGCGCCTAAATAACCCCAATAAAGGACCAAGAATCACACCAAACACAAAGCCACCGATATGCGCCCAGTAAGCAACTCCTCCTGTTTCTACACTCATATTAGCGGCTGCTTGCAGGTTGGCAAGACCAGATATGACATTCTGGACAAAGAAAAGTCCGATCAGGATAAGCGCTGGGACTCTAATTGTGGTAATGAAGATACCTAAAAAGATTAATGACATCACTTTTGTATCGGGAAAGCGGATGATGTAAGCACCCAAAATTCCAGCAATCGCACCACTCGCACCCAAAGATGGAATTGTAGAATTGACACCTATCACCCACTGACATAAAGCTGCTAAAGCACCGCAACTGAGATAAAAAATCAGGTATTTAAAATGACCTAAGCGGTCTTCAATATTGTTGCCAAAAACCCAGAGAAACACCATATTGGAAATCAGGTGCCACCAACCGCCGTGTAAGAATTGCGAAGTAAATAAAGTCGTCCACTCACCAGCAAAGTTGTTTGTTAACTCTCGTGGTACTACCGCATACAACTGGAAAAATTGCTGTATTTGTGCATTCGACAGACTCACTTCATGAAGAAAAACTAAGACATTCATGCCAATCAACCCATAGGTGATAAATGGGGTGATTCGTGTTGGGTTTTCGTCGTACAGGGGAAACACAGGTGTTTTTCCTAATGACTGATTAACTGCAATATATCTTGTAGAAATGGCAGTTGCTCAACAAAAGGAATTTTATCTCCAAAGGATGTCAGCAGCAATGAAAAACCCATATTTGGCAAACTTAATGAAGAATCACAAGTGCCAGCCCTATTCGTGACACTTGCTTTATCTACCTGTACCAAGATTCTTCTCTTGGTTTGTCGCTAAATAATCCCAACAATGGACCGAGAATTGCCCCAAAAAGAAAACCACCTGCATGTGCCCAATAGGCGATACCGCCACTTTCCATGCCAATATTAGTCGGTGTTTCTAGACTAGCAATCCCGTAGAAAGCTTGTTGGATAAACCAAAATCCCAAAAAGAAGTATGCTGGAACCCGAAATGTGGGGAAGAAAATCCCTAAGGGAACAATGCCAAGAATTTCTGCTTGAGGAAAACGGAGAATGTATGCCCCCATGACGCCGGCGATCGCACCACTTGCTCCCAAAGAAGGAATTGAAGAACCTTGTGCAAAGTACCATTGGGCGAGTGATGCCAAAACACCGCAACTTATATAGAAAAACAAATATTTGACATGACCCAATTTGTCTTCTACATTATTACCAAAAATCCATAAAAACAACATATTACCAGCCAAGTGCAGTAAACCGCCGTGCAAAAACTGCGAGGTAATCAAAGTAACCCATTCAGGCACTGGCTGATTGACTGAAATTCCTGCAAAGCTGGCGGTGAGTTCTCGTGGAACAACAGCCGCAAGGTGAAAAAATCCGTTTAATTGTTGCGGAGGCAAACTTGCTTCGTAAAGAAAAGCCAAGACATTGACAGCAATTAACCCATATGTGACATAAGGCGTAATTGTCGTAGGATTATCATCTCTAATAGGAACCACAGGCGTTTTTCCCAACTTTTGAGGAACAAGCCTCAGATTACCTAATTTTTCGTGTCATTTCTTCTAACCTGTGGAGGTATTTAGTCATCAGTTATCACTGTTCACTGATAACCCTTCGGGTTCGCCAGTCGCCTCTGTCGGGAAACCCTCCTGCAGCGCTGGCTCACTGATAACTGTTTAATAGACTTTCATCGCCCGTTGCATGTCGCGCTGATCTTGGCGTCGTTTGATATCTTCGCGCTTGTCGTGGATTTTTTTACCTTTGGCAAGAGCTATACTGACTTTCACCCAGCCACGCTTGAAATACATCTTCAAAGGTACTAAAGTTAAACCCTGCTGTTCTACTTTGCCAACAAGCTTGCGAATTTCCATCTGATGCAGTAGCAGCTTGCGTGTGCGGCGCGGTTCATGGTTAAAATACTGCCCACTAGCATTGTATGGCGAAATATGCGCGTTAATGAGCCATGCTTCCCCATCACGGATTAAAGCATACCCATCTTGGAGATTAACCTTACCCGCACGAATTGACTTCACCTCGGTTCCTGTCAACTGAATTCCAGCTTCATAGGTTTCGAGAATTTCGTATAAATAACGGGCTTGACGATTGTCGCTAATAACTTTGTAACCTTCGCTCTTGTCACTCATCGAGAATTATACGTACCTCAAATGTATTAGATAAAGATAGTGTATGGTCGTTTGTCAGACGTGGGGATATTAAACTGCCATCAATATTCAACTAAATACTAGTGTTATCCTACTAATTTAGCTTGTTTGTACTGTTTTAGCTTGTTTGTATTGTTAATTAACTTTTGCAGGAGTTCTAACTTGTTTAAGGTTCCTCATCATGATTTGTAGTATATGATAGGGAATTAAAAATTGTTAACAAATACAAACTTAGTATATTTCTTCTGTAAAGGTTGGGATAATTTTGTACTTCTTGAGTGTGAGTTTATCAAAAGCTGATTTTATAGCCACAGAATGATTTTGTTCATGTATTGACTGAGTAGATTAGTGAGTGAACTCTCAAGGGTTGAGGAAGTTAAATCATGAAACGTCAATTCACTAAAGTCATTGGCACTAGCGTTATTGCTTTAAGTATGGCATTACCCTTTGCTACCCCTGCTTCTGCTCAGACTACAACAGATCCAGGAGCAACCACCGCTCCTGGCACAACAACTGACACCAGAGCTTATGGCGACAATGATTTTGATTGGGGTTGGTTAGGATTACTAGGTTTGCTTGGTTTAGCTGGTTTAGCTGGTAGAGGACGCCGCGAAGAACCAAACCGCTATCGTGATCCTAATACCGTTGGCAGTACTACTTACAGAGAATAACAGAGAATAACTGTATTCTTTGTTCAACAAATAAATACAACCAATGAAACAACAAAAAGATAGAAAGCCTTAGACTGTATATCTAAGGCTTATTTTAAGCTTATTAACCAAGGACAGTCTAGTGTAACAAAGACTGTCTTTGACTATTGTAGACAAAAGTTAGCCAACTGTAGGTTCTGGGTTTGTTGAATCGAATTTTCTGGCTTGCTCGTGGAACATAGATTTGTGATAGGAAGCAATTAAACCAACCATTAACCACCATGTGGTATTGACTTCAGGACGAAACCAGACGGTATCAACCAAATTATGGGCAAGTGTACCACCTAAAGAAGCGATCGCCCCCATGATCCAAAATCCATCCACACTTTTGATTTCTCGTAGCCGTTGCAGTTGTACAAAACCTGTATTAAATATGACAATCAATAGCCACAAGAAACAAGCTAAACCGACAAAGCCAGTTTCTACAGTGATCTCCAAGAAAATTGAATAGGCACTTAAAGCAGTGTAACGGGGAAGTTGATAGATGGGGTAAACTTTATTAAAGGCATTGTGCCCAGGTCCAATACCAGTGATTGGATAATCCTGAATCATTTTAAAGACAGCAGTCCAAACATTCTTACGAAAATTATTACTACTATCTCGTCTATCAGCGAAAATACTGAAAATTCTATCGCGTACTGGTTCAATAAACACTGTAGCAAACACCAACACCCCAGTCAAACTCACCAAAAGAATCCACGGCAAACTGGTGCGCAACAAAGGAGGCATTTGCAAGCTCCACCAATAATACAGCAACCCTATTAAGATCAAAACTCCAACGACTAGCCCAATCCAGCCACCACGACTGAAAGTCAGAATCAAGCAAGAACCATTCACAACACACATGGTTAATGCTAATGCTTTTTTGAACCAGCTAGCCCACGCAAAAACTGCGACTATACTTAAAACCACCGCAGGTAAAAGGTACCCAGCCAACAAATTAGGATTGCCCAAATAGCTATAAACCCTTGTCGTCTTTGAGAAAGAAGATGTTGGATCAACCCAAGTTGCTAGTGCTGGTGCTCCGAAAAACCATTGCCGCAATCCATATACACTCACAATGAGGGATATGTGCAAGTACAGCGTAATCAGCCATTGACGAAGGCGAGGCGACCTCATAACCCTAGCACAAAGGGCAAACAGAAGTAAATAAAGCGTAAAATTTCTTAAATCGGTCAACGCCGCCTTCTTTACGGGTGACAAAGCTGTAGCTACGGTGGCTATTCCCCAATAAAGCAGTACAAGTAAATGAATAGGGGTGACACTTGGGGTATTTGATGTTGTTTCATCGGATAAAGTTAACAATACCCAAAATCCTGCACAAGCCAGCAATATCAATCCCGATAAGTCACTGGACACAAAAGGGGCAAAAGCATAGACAACGCTGAGTAAAACAGCTGCTATTGTTTCTCCCCACTGCATCAATAGGCTACTTTGTCTCCAGGAATGCAACAGTCCCACCAAAGAGGAATGTAGGTAACTTGTGCGAAGATATTCCTTCAGAGGCAGATAGGATAAAGTAAATCGTTGCCAAACTAAATTCATAATACCAAGCTGTGATGAACTAGCACTCCTGTGTAGAACTTGGACTTAATGATAATCTGGTCTTTCAAAAAGTTCACAACACCGGATTGCAAATTATTCACTCATTTGTTGTTGCTATCAGCCATTTGCCCATCATTTGAACAATTTGCACTTGTTTGCTAATGCAACACAGCTTGTGTTATTGTGCTTGAAGACAAGCAACCTTGAGTTAGACATCGCTCGCGGCATCTGGTGTGCCTAAATTCAGTGGTAAACTCAGTACATAGCGATATCCTGATTCTGATGAACCTTGAATAGCAATTTGTCCACCATGCAGCTCTGCAAAATGGCAACTCAGTAAAAGACCTAAGCTTTCACGAGAAAGATGACCATGAGGCTTAGTTATACTCTCGTTTGGCATGTCTACAATAACTGATAAGTCCGGTGTTTGTTCTAAGTCCTTGAAATGACTACCATAACTTGATTTCTCACGTGTCAGTTTTCGTAATGGTAGTGTCCTGCTGTGGCAAAATAACGGATCAACTTCAGTGATGCCTTCACCTAGCCAAGGATGTGACACCCAGACAGTGATATTTAATGTATCCTCTTTAGAAGAAACATGAATGCGAACAATACTACCTGTCGCAGAAAGTTGAATGACACTGAAAATCAGGTGATATAGGATTTGTCGCACTTTGTCTTTATCCAAAGAGCAAATGCGACTGCGTCCTGGTTCTATAGAAAAACGAAGATCTTGCTCGCGGCGGTTAACTGCTTCTTCTAAAGTACTGAGAACCTGTTGACATAGCATTTCAACATCCACAGAAGCTAAATTTAATTCTGTTGGGTTTTCCTCCATGCTTCCCATCTGAGAAATTTCGTTAACCAATGAAAGCAAATACCGACCACTGTGTTGAATAATTTCCACATATTCTCTTTGCTTATTTGTCAAAGGACCATAAATTTCACGTCCTAAGACACTAGCCATACCCAGCACAGATGTTAAGGGAGTACGTAACTCCTGAATGAGTTGTCCTAACAATTCTAATTTTAGTTGGTTGGTAGGAACTAAATCTTTTTGTGTAGATGGGCTGATTTTGATTTCAGTAGTATTAACGATATGCTTCTGTGAGAAATTAGAAAGACTACTCGATAAGGTGGGATTTGACGTTGTTTCCAATAGACGATTACGCTCAAATTCGCTCATGCTCCAACGAGCAATAACTTGTATAAATTCAATGTCTTTACCAGTGAAATTACGTGGTTTTGTGTCCATGATTGCTAATGCACCCAGACAATGTCCAGAAGCGTCAAATAGTGGTGCTCCCAAGTAAGAGCGAATGCCATAATCCTGGATCAACTTGCTGTAATCAGAACTATCTGCTGTTGTCAGTTGATGCGTATCATTAATGATAAAAGGTTGCGCACTTTCTATCACCTTAGTGCAAAATGATTCCTGGCGTAACAGTTCACGGCTTTGTGCCAGATGATTCATAATTCCTCCCCGTAGCTTAGACAAGCCCACAGACGATTTGAACCAGTGGCGTTCTTGATCCACAAATCCCAAAATGCAAATTTGTGCTTCCAATAAATGGACAGCAGTTTGAGTCGCCTCTTCAAAAACTGGAATTGTCTCTGGTTGGAGCAAACCTAAATCTGATAAAACTTTGAGGCGTTGTTGTTCTCCCATTTTTTGGGAAACCCAGTTATCCTTCATGCTAAATAATTTGTTCTCAGACTCTACCATTGCCATCGCTACCTTAACAATCTCTCACTAGAGTAATTTATGTAACCACTGTATCTGGGTTATTTGCTATTCTCATGTTTCCCTAATTGTGCCGTAAATTAACAAGTTTCGGGTAATTTATTTTTTGCTCGACGTTTTAAGATGTCATAGAAAATACTATCCTTTGACTTTATTTTCTAACAAGGTAATGGAGTATGACTGAATCTCTATCCGTAATAACCCAAGCTCAAAATATAAGTAATATTTTTTACATTTTATTTATTTTTTCAGTAAAAATACTCTTTAAAAAAAAATGAACAACAAGCTACTACCGCTCCCTTGGAATTCAAAATTCAAAATTCAAAGTTCAAAATGCTTAAAAGACAAGGCTTTTGGGTGTTTGAAATGGTATGTTTATTTGCGCCGTCGTGTACTACTACGCGATTCATTACTGAAGAGAAATCTAATTTTGACGTTGGGGAGTGAGGGAAAGGATTTTAGAACTTACGCATTATCTGCTAGAAACTCGCTTTCTTCGTTCGTATTTGATTGCGAAACAGACGATTTTTGATAAAAACCGGGTAACTTTTGCGTATGGAGGTTGTCTCTCAGTCGTCCTACTATAAGAACGAAGAGGTAAAAAGTGTACTCGCGAATTGCTTATGCTTCCTATTATTTCTACAATTCCTCTGCGCCACATGGCTTCAGGTGATGTCTTATCCTTGCAAGTCTACAAGTTTATTGGCGCTCATCCTGGCAAAAAGGTTTATATTCAATCCAATCTACATGGTGCTGAAATCGTTGGAAATGCTGTTATCCACCAACTAATGGAGTTTTTGAAAACGATAAATGATACAGACTTATTTGGTGAAATTTGGTTAGTTCCTGTTTGTAACCCAATCGGAACTAATCAGCGATCGCACTTTTTTTCCTCTGGAAGATACTGTGTTTACGAAGCGAAAGATTGGAACCGTATATTTTGGGACTACGAAAAACACGCTGATGATTTATTCACATTTGCCAAATCTCAAATCAATTTTGAACCAGAAGTTATCAGAAAAAACTATCTCACTGTTATTGGACAGAGTTTTGCCAAATTTTCCGAAAAAATTAACTCTTCTAGTGGAGTACCTTACACACAACGATTTAGCTATAAATTGCAATCTCTTAGTTTAGATGCAGATTATTTGATTGACTTACACAGTCATACCTGTCAAGGATTAAACTACCTTTATTTGTTTCGTAACCGAGAAGAAAGTGCAAAACATTTCTTACTCGAATTTGGCATTCAACTTGATAAATACGACGGTGATGCTTTTGATGAAGCTTTTATCAAGCCTTGGTTAGCCTTGGAAGAGTGTTTTAAAAAACTAGGTAGAGAAATCAGATTTGATGTAGAAGCTTGGACACTCGAACTTGGTACAGGGATGCAAATGAATCCTCATTCAGTAGAAAAAGGTCTTCGAGGTGTAAAAAACTATTTAAAACAAAAAAGAGTTTTGCAAATTTCTGGGTTTTCTCTTAAGGAAAACACATTTGATAACATGAGCTTTCAATTAAGAAGTCAAGTGCAAAAATATTATGCCCCAACAGGTGGAATGATTCAATCAAGAGTAGAATTGGGGAGTTTAGTAAAAGCTGGAGAACGAATTTATCAAATTTTGAATTTTAATAAAGAGGGTAAGTTACCAACTCTGATAGATGTCAGTGCAGAACAAGATGGATTAGTTTACGATGTCTCAAGCAATCAGGCAGTCAATGAAGGCGAGTTTGTGTTAGGAATTCTTGGATAGTCTGTTGTGAAAAGGAGTCACGAGTCAGGAGTCACGAGTCAGGAGTCACGAGTCATACCAATTCTGGAGTAAACTTGCACTTAATACTTACTCTTTCATTCTTGGCGTTCTTGGCGTCTTGGCGGTTCGTTTAATAAACATTAAGTGCATCCTCATGGAGAATTGGTATCAGAAGCCAGGAGTCAGGAGTCAGAAGCCAGGAGTCAGAAGCCAGGAGTCACGAGTCACGAGTCAGGAGTCAGAAGTCAGAAGCCAGGAGTCAGAAGCCAGGAGTCACGAGTCACGAGTCAGGAGTCACGAGTCAGGAGTCAGAAGCCATAATTTGTAAGCAGTTTAGCATGATTGGTATATTCATTCATCAAAGATTCTCCTGATTCTTTCATTATTCTGATTCCTGAATACTGACGGGCGTGAATTCTTACGAACTCGCCAACTTACTAACTCAAAATTGTCGATGCGGAATATGGGGAAAAGGCTTCGCCGCCTAAACCGAAATATTATCTTTCTGTGGAGAGAAATTTATCTGTTTGTTTTCTCTCATCCATAGTGGGCAGAGATAGATAATTAATAGTAAATTAAAATTAAGGCAAAGTAATAACTAAAAATTCAGTGGTGTTTTGATGTTTGTTTTGTCCTTGTACAGAAAGTTACGTAATCCTGAAGAGAAAATATGACGGTACAGCAACGAGTAAATAGTAGTCAAAATGACATATTCTCTCTGTCAGGAGAAGTGGTAATTCCGCAAGCTCCTCCTGAATATAAATCAGGTTTTGTCGGCATTATTGGTCGGCCAAATGTCGGTAAATCTACGTTAATGAATCAACTGGTAGGACAAAAAATTGCCATCACATCACCAGTAGCACAAACAACACGCAATCGATTACGAGGCATTCTTACAACTCCAGAAGCTCAACTCATTTTTGTAGATACTCCAGGAATTCATAAACCCCATCATCAATTGGGGGAAGTGCTGGTGCAAAATGCCAAAATAGCTATCGAATCGGTAGATGTCGTCTTGTTTGTGGTGGATGCATCGACAGCTTGTGGTACAGGCGATCGCTACATTGCTGATTTACTCAATAAAAGCCCAATACCAGTGATTCTTGGCTTGAATAAAATTGACGGGCAACCTTCAGATTTCCAGAGCATAGACGATAGTTACATTGAATTGGCAAAGTTGCATCAGTGGCAAATAAAGAAATTTTCTGCCAAAACAAATGTCGGATTACCCGAACTGCAACAGCTTTTAATTCAACAGTTAGAATTAGGACCATTATATTATCCACCTGACTTAATTACAGACCAACCAGAACGCTTTATTATGGGTGAATTGATCCGAGAACAAATTTTGCTGTTAACTCGTGAGGAAGTTCCCCATTCAGTTGCTATTTCAATTGACAAAGTGGAAGAAACACCGTTTGTGACTCGTGTACTTGCGACAATACACGTTGAGCGCGATTCCCAAAAAGGAATTCTGATTGGTAAAGGTGGAGCAATGTTAAAAGCTATTGGTAGTGAAGCCCGCCAACAAATCCAAAAGTTAATCGCTGGGAAAGTTTATCTTGAACTGTTCGTCAAAGTGCAACCAAAATGGCGTCAGTCTCGCATACGTTTGGCAGAGTTTGGGTATCGGGTGGAAGAATAAAAAATGTACAATAACAACTTTCGCTTAAATCTAAATGCTGATGTTTCTGCGCTGCGGATTTTGATAGTAGAAGATGATCCAATGATGCAACTGGGATTAGAACAGTCATTAATGGCTCATCCTCAGTTAGAGATTATAGGACAAGCGGAAGATGGTTATTTGGGTGTGCAAGCAGCACTGAAACTGAAACCGGATTTGGTGGTGATGGATATTGGCTTACCCCGGTTAGATGGGATAGCTGCAACACAGCAAATAAAAAAAGAATTACCAAACACTCACGTCGTGATGCTGACATCACATCAAACAGATACAGAAATTATTGCGGCGTTGTCTAGCGGTGCTGATGCATATTGTATCAAAGGGGCGAGTGTTGAGCGACTGTTGAGTGCGATCGCCGCTGCTGTTGAAGGTGCAACTTATCTCGATCCTCAAATCGCCAGACGAGTCATTGATAATCTCAAACCTCCTGCTCCCAGTGGAAACACTGCAAATTTATCTGGGCGTGAGTTAGAAGTTTTGAAACTGATGGTAGAAGGTTTGAGCAACCCAGAGATAGCTGAGAAGCTTTATCTGAGTCCGAATACTGTCAAAACTCACGTGCGTGGGATTATGAATAAGTTATCTGTTGACGATCGCGTCCAAGCTGCAGTTGTCGCATTGCGTTCTGGGTTAGTGTGAAAAGCCAAGAGAGTACCAAAAAATAAATTATCCATTATGTAGGGTGGGTTAGGCGCACAACAGTTGAGGTTTTACATGATAACTAAAGTGCGCCGTAGCCCACCATTGTTTCGGTGCGTCACTAGAAATTAGTGTTGCTTGCCCAATCGCCTCTGACTCTCCTTTGCCAATACATTTATTTCAGCGATTGGCAAAACAAGTTTATCTGCTCAAGTATTCTGCAAGTTTCTCGTGATTTCAACAATCACTGCTTTTAAAGGTGGCAATCCTTCATGAACCGTTGCCCAGACAACATTTACATCAATTCCCCAATATTCATGCACTAACACATCTCGCATAAGCGCCACCGCTTTCGGTAGGAATTTGAGGGTGCTGGCTGCGGATCTCATCGGGAATTCGCTTGACTGCTTCTCCTAATACCAATTTGAAAAAAGAATGCAACACATAGAAAAGACCCCTCCCCAACCCTCCCCTTAGCAAGGGGAGCCAGTGCGTTGGGCGGGTTTCCCGACTTGAAGCACCTGGCGTGAGGGTGCGCGGTAGCGCGGGTGGGGTATCTGTCGCAAACATTTTTTGAATCGGTATAAGATTTTGATTGACCTTTTTTGAATTCAAAGTTCAAAGTTCAAAGTTCAAAATTAAGAATCTTTTTTTGAATTGATTAATTCTGGGTACAAGCCCCCACCATAATCTTTGATTTGGTGGTCTTGAATTAGTGGTGAGTACAAGCTCCCACTAATTCAATGAGCGAATTTTGAATTTTGAATTTTGAATTTGAGCGTTTGCGTAGCGCCCCTCTTAGGGGCTAGCGAGTGACTTCACAACAGCTAAAATTTTCTCACGGTTGACTCGAAATGTTTCAAAATCAATTCCGTCTGTAAACGCTTCAATGTCCGCAATAGCATCCAATATGTCTTGGAGAAATTCTGAGAGTTGTCGTTTAGTCATACATAAACGACTTCCGATAACACTCGCTCCCGGATTCTTGGCTTTAAACCGTTTTGCGTCACTATATCAACCTTCATACCGATCGCACTACTAAGATAGTCGCCTAGTTCTACCAGTTTAAATAAGGTAGGCGCTCGATCATAGTCAATGAGTACATCAACATCACTTTCCTGTGTCTGTTCACCACGAGCGTAAGAACCAAAGATGCCTAGCTGCGTGATATGATAGTGTTCCTGCAACAGCGGTTTATTTTGTCTGAGAATTTGCTTAATTTCCTCCAACGTTTTCATCTTCAAAAGTTTTACTCCAAACTTATCAACAGAAATTAAAACTGGGCTTTAGAACGGGTTTCTTTTACTAAACGAAGACAGTCTTCCAAATCATTAGCCGCCCATCTTCAGCCATCCAAAAACTTGATTGACTGTTAATGTCAGTTCAATTTCTGGTAACACAGGCAATAAATCTTCTCCCATAAGTAGTAAAGGCTGTTGCTCACGGAGAAATACTAAGATACTGAAGTCATCAGGATCAATAAACCATCCGAGGCGACTACCATGTTTTAAGCAATAAAGAATATTACCAATCACTTTGTTGGGTTTTTGTTCTGGCGACAGAATCTCAATCGTCCAATCTGGCGGTAGTTCAAAGTTATCAGGGACTTGATCATCAATCAGAAATGGTATGCGCCTCCACAGAAATATAGCCACAT
The DNA here is from genome assembly GCF_012912105.1 of Brasilonema sp. UFV-L1. Classification (GTDB taxonomy): domain Bacteria; phylum Cyanobacteriota; class Cyanobacteriia; order Cyanobacteriales; family Nostocaceae; genus Brasilonema. The sequence goes on along the minus strand of NZ_QMEA01000025.1, from coordinate 7,557 downwards.
CCGGTACAATTGAGCGTTCCCCGAAACTACACCGCAATTCGGGAAAAGCATAGGCAATTTTCTTGTCCTCTGCAACTTGATTGACTGCTGCACAGAGTTTAGCTTGTAAGCGGCTATGTCTCCCCTTCGGCATTGGCTTTTGAATAATCTCACCGTTAATATATTCGCTGGCTGGCTTGGTTTCTGGGAGCTTCAGGAACTCCTCTAGGGTAAGGGAGTGGAGAGTTGTAGCGCTCATAGCTCCTGAATCAGTACGAAGATGTGTTCTCAGTTTAGCAAAACGCAGCAGGCTAGCTCATTTGACAGGCGCGTTTTTGGTGGGCACTCAGTGCGATCGCACTTAATACAAGCTTGAAGAAAATCAATGGGATACTCTTTGCGTCAAGCCTCCGGCTTATCGCGCCTTGCGCGGCTCCTCCGGTGCATCGCCATTAGACTTCTTGCAAAAGTAGAAAAGTTGTGGATGTCATTCTGAGCGAAACGCAGTGTAGCGTTCGCCTTGGCGCGGCGAAGCCTCAGAATCTCAAGAGATGTTTCGCGAAGCGAAACATGACATTTCATTTGCAAGAAGTCTATTGACTACTCGGTAGTTTCTCTGATGAACCATTTTCTGCTGCGAGATCTATTTATTCCTTCAATGATGCCAAGCCTGATAAAAGGAGAGGTAGGGCATATTTTGGGCGCAGTGCCAGATAAGTTTGTAGGATAAATGGAATAGGGATAAGTTTTTTTTGTAGGTTTCATGAGATAGGTACTCTTTCCAGTTTTCGATTATTACTGTTAAGTGTTCATTTTGTATACATTTCTTTAAGGTTTCAATAGATTGGCTACGTATGGACATATTGCTAGTTGCCATAAGGATGTGTTCTAACTGCTTAACTACTTTTTGGTTAAGAGAGTCAATTTGTAATAAACACTCAATGGCTATGTAACGTATAGATTCATCATTAGATTGAAGAAACTGCTTCAGTTTACTGAGTGCTTCTGTATGTTCTGGGTTATCTTTCACTAAACTGCTAGCAGCTAGACAGCAAGTATATTCATCGTTAGAGAATTGGATGAGTTTCTCTAATTCTTGAATTGCCCTGGAGTGATGAGGCTCTAGTTTCTTTAAGCTATCAACTGCAAGATAACGGGTAAGCGCATCGTCAGTAGATTCAATTAATTTTAAGAGTTCTTCAATTGCTACTATAATATTGTCTGTGCCAATTTTTACTAAACTCCAAGCTATATTCCCACGTAAGTCATATCTATCAGTCTTAGCCGACTTCATAAGCGGTACTAGTGTCTGAATTGCTGTTGAGTTACCAGGGGAAATTTTTCCTAAGCTATCAGCTGCAAGGTAAAGGGTGTAAGTGTTAGTCGCTGACTTGATAATCCTCTTTAATGCATGAATTGCTACAGGATTGCCTATTTCAATTCTCCCTAAGTTCTCTGCTGCTTGCCAAAGAGTTGATTCATCCTTAGCTGACTCAATGATTTGTAATAACTTTTGGATTGCTATTGGATTGCCGGATTCAATTTCCAATAAATTGTGAACTAACAGCCCAAGAGTGAATTGCTCTTCAGTTAAATTGCCAAGAGTGAATTGCTCTTCAGTTAAATTGCCAAGAGTGAATTGCTCTTCAGTTAAATTGATGAGTTGTTCTAACTTTTCGATAGCAATTTGATTACCTGGGTCAATTTTACCTAGACAATTAGCTGTCAGTCTAAGTATGTATTCATCCTTAGCTGAACCTATAATTTGCTTTAACAACTTAATTGCTATTGGACTGCCAACACCAATCTTTACTAAACTTTCAGCGACTAAGTAATGAGTATATTCACGCTGACCCACAACTGAATTGATAAGTTGTACCAATTTCTGGATTGCTTTTTCACGCTCTGTCTGTTGTAAAGCTTCTTTGGCTTGGTCTGCAATGGGTTCAATAAACGTCAACCATTGATAATTTTCATTAAAATAACCAAAACTCCACTTAGCAATTTGCTCTACGATTTCATCAGCTTTAGAACAATCTCGAAATTCAGCAATTCCTGCTGCGGCTAAAAAATAAGCTCGATACTGATAAAATTCTCCACATTCATCATTAAACTCTATTAATGCTTTTATAAACTGCTCTTTCTGCTCTGGTTCTACTTTCTCGCAACCCAACCACAGCAATATCACCTGCTTCCATTGGGGTTCAAATATGCGATAAATTCCTTGGGATGGGTTGTTGAGGACGTGGTTAAGCAAAAAGTGCCAATCATCAATCGCTAATGCCGCAAAATATTCCTGAAACGTGGCATGGTAGAAAGCATAGAAGGGTTCTTCTGTTTGTTTATCTCGATCTACCTGATTCAGCCACCCTAAACGACAAGCGCGATCAAAGAGATTCTCTCCCATCACCCGGTAAGCAAAGTTCTGTCCAATGCGAAATCGGGTTTTTCCAGAAGCGATAGCTTTTTGTGCCAACTTTCCTAAAGCTGAATTCAACTCATTCTGTTGGGCGAGCGTTGTTGGAAATTCAGTTTGTTTCCACTCATAGTGGTATAGTGTAAATCGCTTGTAAAGTGCAGCTTGAGTTTCTGGTAAATCCTTAGTCGTGTCCCAGACTTGACACATCAAAGCTAATCTCAGGGGATTTTTTACCAAGTCAAGCAAGCGTTCTCTTCCAGATTCATTCAGCTTTTGCCATAGCTGTTCCCCTTGTTGGATAGATGTTTTGGGAAAGGAAGGATTTTTCAGATTCTTCGCTCCACTGACGTTACCCTCAGAATGACACTCCTCACTTAAGGAAGGATTTTTCAGATTCTTCGCT
>NZ_QMEA01000025.1:2927-4656 GCF_012912105.1 Brasilonema sp. UFV-L1 | reverse complement strand
GTTACCCTCAGAATGACACTCCTCACTTAAGGAAGGATTTTTCAGATTCTTCGCTTCACTGACGTTACGCTCAGAATGACACACCTCACTTTCCGCCTCCTCAGCCCGTTGGAACCAAGCCAGAATAAAATTCCGTACTTGCTTGCTGCTAAACTCCTGAGTTTTGAAATTCTGGAAGTCAAGCAGATTTTTGGTGCTAGCATCCCAGACATTCAACCGACAAGTTAACACAACTCGCGCCGCACCAAGTTTGCTAATATCTTGGCTAATCTTATTTAAAGCGTCAACAGAAGATGCAGCTTGCATCTCATCCAAACCATCCAGCAGAAACCACACCCGCTGTAGTTGCAACAATTCTTGCAGTTGGTTTGGTGTGATTGGATTTTCCAGCCAACGGTTCAGCAAGTATTCTTTCAGGGTGTCTCCAGATAAATTGCTCAAAGGAATATAGATCGGCAAGGCGTCATGCTCTTTTAAGTACTTACCTATCTTTTCCAGCAAGGTAGACTTTCCCGCTCCTGGTTCTCCGATAATGGCTATCTTCTTGCCTTTGGTGTTGGAATCATCCCCAATCACCTCTGTCAGAAATTTTTCGTGCTCATAAGTCGTCTTGATAACTTCCTCAGTCAATTGATACGCAAGCATTCCCTTTTCCGGTGAGATATCCTCACTGCGGCGGGGCTGTTGTTTGCGCTCAACAAGTCCTAAAGGTACATAAATATCGAGTTCAAATCCCCTTGCTGTTGCTAGCCGTCGTTGACGATTAACATCGAGTTGCTGTTGGAATTTGTTTTGGCAGACTTCGCGCCAATTGATAGGAGTTGACTTTACCGGATTCTCCCCGTCGGGCGACTGCAGTCAAAAAGTATTGGTTTGATTTATTGTAATATTCTGTGCCTGATTGAGATTGTTAATTTTTTCTGCCAGCTTTGCTAAGTTTTGAATAGTTGGCTGTTGAGAATTAACTGTATTTGCGACTTCTTCAACTTGCGGAGCCAGTTTTGGATCAGCTTTCGCTGCTGCTTCTACTTCCACAACTCCTTGAGCAATTTCTGGATCTTTGTCTGCTGCTGCTTTCAGTTCCAGCACGGCTTGTCCATAATCTAAGCGTTGCTGTTCGTTACCTTCCGTAGCATTGGTGAGTAATGGTAATTTATTCTTATCACGAAGTTGTTCAATTAACTTGCGACTTTGTTGCCATGCAGCATCTCCAAGATTTTCGCCAGTTTTCTCCAGTGCTTTTGTGAGAAGTAGGGTGGCGATCGCCGTAGCCACAGCCGTCAGAGTGACTGGTTCCATAAATCATTTTATAGTAGATATTTCTTATTACATATACCTTAGCATCCACTAGTTTTTCGGAATGAGATCTTGCAGTTACCCAGTCCGTTTTAACTGAGATCTTGCACCATTCTCAATAATCGGGAGGCTGAGCCTCCCAACCCTCGTTCCCAGGCTGAGCCTGGGAACGAGATATCGAGGCTCTGCCTCGTTGTTGATACTGGTGCAAGATCTGAATTTTAACGGACTTAAGCTCTTAGCCCCAGAATTTATTTATTGGCGGACGAAAATATTTTGCACCTCACCTTTGCGCAGGCGCAATAACACAAATTAAATAAGATTGCAATATCAAAACCTCGTGGACGAGTCTTTTACACTCGTGGACGAGTCTTTTATACTCGTGGACGAGTCTTTTACACTCGTGGACGAGTCTTTTACACTCGTGGACGAG
>NZ_QMEA01000025.1:0-2917 GCF_012912105.1 Brasilonema sp. UFV-L1 | reverse complement strand
ACTCGTGGACGAGTCTTTTACACTCGTGGACGAGTCTTTTACACTCGTGGACGAGTCTTTTACACTCGTGGACGAGTCTTTTACACTCGTGAGCGAGTCTTTTACACTCGTGAGCGAGTCTTTTATACTCGTGGACGAGTCTTTTATACTCGTGGACGAGTCTTTTATACTCGTGAACGAGTCTTTTATACTCGTGGACGAGTCTTTTATACTCGTGGACGAGTATTACAACCTAGTGGGATAATGAATAACCTCAATAGACATCTGCGAAAAACAATTTAGGGCGTTGCTGAATCCATGTATGAAAAAGATGTCGTGTGATTCCAAACCCTTGTAGAGAACGCCACATCGCTCAACGCGGGTTTCCCGCGTTGAGCGATGTGGCGTTCTCTACACTTGGATTCATACTTCAAATCAGCAACGCCCAATTTAGAGACCGTACAGTACGGTCTCTACAAGAGACCTCTTGCAAAAGTCCAAAAGTTGGGGATGTCATTCTGGAGCGCGCAGCGGGCAAGGGAGGGCATACGAAACCCTTCGCTGAACGCTCGAGGGCAGGCTCCGTGCAGTGTTAGCGCAGCGTGTCCCAAAGACATAGAATCTCGCGAGATGTTTCGCTCCGCTCAACATGACATTTTAAGTATTTATGCAAGAGGTCTAAGGGTTTCACGTAACGCATAATTAATTTCTGGAGATGTCTAACAGTAATGATACGGAGAAACGAAACGCTTGGCGCTTACGCTTCACAGAACCTGCCTGCAAGCTAATCTCGTCCCGCTTATAGAAATTTAACAAATTTTTTTCACAACCCTATTTCTCAGTCTAATAGCAGATACTTAAATAGTTAAAAACTGCATTTCGCAGATTTTCCAGGGTATTCGGTCTATGAACAAAAAATACTTCTCTACAGTAGCTGTTCCCTTTCTCCTTATAGCAACTTTCCTAACCAACATCAGTGCATCCTTTGCGGAGTTACCACCACTCATTCCACGACAGATTCTGTTTGGCAATCCAGAAAAAACAAACCCGCAACTATCTCCAGATGGAAAATATTTAACATATATTGCACCTGATAAGAATAATATTTTGCAGGTATGGATACGCACAGTAGGTAAAAATGACGACCAAATTTTAACTGCTGACAAAAAACGTGGTATCCGCAGTTACTTCTGGGCTTACAATGGCGAACAATTAATTTACTTACAAGACACAGATGGTGATGAGAATTTTCATTTTTATAGTGTCAATGTTAACTCAAAGCAATTGCGAGACTTGACGCCGTACAAGGGTGTGCAAGCGCGAATGATAGCTCTAGACCCCAATTTTCCGAATGAAGTTCTGGTGGGGATGAACATTAAAGACCGGCGTAAACACGATGCTTATCGTATTAATCTTAAAACGGGTACAGCAAACCTGGAACAAGAAAACGCTGTTAATGTTACTCAGTCTGTTGCAGATCCACAGTTAAAAATCCGTGCATCTGTAGCCAGTACTCCTGATGGTGGTTCTATTTTATCTGTTAGAGAAACACTAAATCAACCCTGGAAGACAGTTCGTAAATGGGGACCTGATGACCAAGGCAGTGCCGTTGGTTTTTCTCAGGATGGAAAAACACTTTATATTACCGGAAATCATGATGTGAACGCAACACGAGTTTTGGCGCTCAACTTAGCTACAGGTAAAGAATCTGTCATTGCTCAAGACCCGCAGTATGATGCTGGAGGGATATTTGCTCATCCAGTGAAACGCCAAATTCAAGCGGTTTCTTTTTATAAGGATAAGTTGGAGTGGCAGATAATAGATAAAAGTATTGCTCCAGATTTTCAGGCGATGGCCAAAGTTCGCCGAGGTGAATTTTCTGTAGTTGACCGCGACCTTGCTGATAAAACTTGGCTAGTCTCCTACAATACTGACAACGGTCCCGTTTATTACTACACTTATGATCGTACCTCCAAGCAAAGCAAACTCCTCTTCAGCAATCAACCAAAATTGGAAGGGCTAAAACTTGCCCAAATGAAACCGATTTCCTACAAATCTCGCGACGGGTTGACTATTCACGGTTACCTGACAACACCTGTAGGAATTCCAACAAAAAACTTACCTACAGTTCTTCTTGTGCATGGGGGACCTTGGGCGCGAGATACTTGGGGTTATGACTCGGAAGCCCAGTGGCTAGCAAACCGTGGCTACGCAGTTTTACAACTCAATTTCCGAGGTTCTACCGGATACGGCAAAAAGTTCCTCAACGCCGGAAATCGTGAATGGGGAAATAAAATGCAGAATGACTTGACTGATGGTGTCAACTGGATTGTCCAACAAGGTATCGCTAATCGCAAAAAAGTTGCGATTATGGGCGGTTCCTACGGTGGTTACGCAACTCTTGCCGGATTGACATTCACTCCTGATGTCTTTGCTGCTGGTGTGGATATCGTTGGTCCCAGCAACTTGATAACGTTGTTAAAAAGTCTTCCTCCATATTGGGAATCAGGACGAGCAGAATTTTACAATCGTATCGGTCATCTAGAAAAAGAACCAGAGTTTCTCAAGTCTCGTTCTCCGTTATTTTTTGTAGATCGCATCAAAGTCCCTTTGCTGATTGGACAAGGTGCAAATGATCCACGAGTTAAGCAAGCAGAAAGCGAACAAATCGTTGCAGCGATGCGAAAAGCAAACAAGCCTGTAGAGTACATCCTCTACCCAGATGAAGGACACGGTTTTGCACGTCCGCAAAACCGGCTACACTTCTACGCGAAAGCAGAAGAGTTTCTTGGCAAGTATCTGGGCGGACGAGTTGAACCAATAGGTGATATACCTGGCAATTCTGGAGTCGTTAAGTAGAAATTGTTCGTGCTTAACAAGGAGTCAGAAGAATCCAGAATTCAGAATTCTGACTCCTGACTCCTGACTCCTGACTCCT
>NZ_QMEA01000259.1 GCF_012912105.1 Brasilonema sp. UFV-L1 | reverse complement strand
TACAAGCTTTTTCAGACTATTTAGTACATTTGCACCGGGGGAAGTTCAGCTTAAGAGGGATTAAGAGGAGGGGACTGCCCCTCAGTCATATGACGCACTTTGGCGCGTAGTAGGCGACTTCATGTTGCACCTGGAGTTTGCGGACTTGCTTGACATCGCCACGGCGGGAAGCAGCATAAATGCGTTTTTGCAGCTTAAAAACATATCTTTCGGTTTTCACCCAATTGATTTGTTTCCATCCCTCGGTCTTTATTTCTAAATCCGAATTAGGCTTCTCCACAGCTATTAACTCCTGAATGCTTTCCCACACTGCGGCTCACGTCTGCTTATCCCGGTAATTACACCATCCCTTTTCAGACATTACCCGTCATTTCGGGTTGGGCATTAGCTTCTTGAACCATCCCACCCCCTTGTTGCTTATGGTTTGACACCTACCTGTATTTCACAGGAGCATACGAGGGAGTTACTTCGTTCCCATTTTCCATTGATTGAGTCTTTAGGGCGTGTCTCTCCACCGGGGTTCTAGGAGGTGCACTATCTCGGTCGTTGAATCCTGATAGTCCTGATACCCTTGTCGGTTATTTCCGACCCAAGAGGTAAGATATTTCCTACAAGCTTATTTCCCTTGGCATCGTATAACGATGGTTCGTACGACACTTAGTTTGTTCTGCCCATAAACTCTTGCTTGCAGTAGGTGGTTTCAGCTATTACCACCTATTCCTGCTTTCACCCCCGCTTTACATCGTTGATAGTCAGTCTTAGATGTAGGGGCTACCAGCCGTCTGGTAGTTTGTGTGCTTTTAATCTCGCACCGAGATAGTAGGACTTGGTGTATTTTGGTTTAGGTTATAATTTGAGTTATTGAATCTCAATCTTTTCCCAATTCCTCTAGCTTTCTTTGCTTGTTAGCTTGGCTAGATGTCCTCACCTACATGGATAATGAGTTGTCATTGGTTGAGGATGAAAGTGCGAACTCTACCCAGGCTTGGGTTACTCAACCATTGCCAGTCATCCCCCCTTTCAGATTTCGACTTGAACGAATCGCACCAACGGTTACCGAAAAATTGGGTTTAAAGCCCCGCCCTTTGAGGGCGGCTTTTCTTAATTGATTTGTTAGAGCAAAGTGCTGTATTGTATTGATGGTTGGAATTCCCACGGTGGTGGCTTGCATTGGCTCCTTGAACCGGAAAGCCTGCTCAAGGCAAAAAGTAGGGTAGCGAAAACCTCATAAAACATAGCTGTGCTAACTAGCGTTAGACAAACCAGAAAAGCAAAAAACTTTAAAACTCGCTTGGTAATCGGGGGCACCGATGAACCTCCCAATGCATGGGAAAACGCGCAATGGAAGACCAGGGCCTCTGGTATCAATTGAACTAGGCTAGATGATTGGTACTTTTGTGCGGTCATTCGGTTTAGATATTGCCGAAAGGACAATTGGTAGTAAGCTGGGTCGATGAATTAGGAACCTATCCATCTGTTTCGGGAATCTCCCGACTTCAGGCGGGAGAGGATGTCAAGATATCCATTTGTTTAATGGAGAAGAACTGGATACGTGGATACCTAACGCTCTCCAAAGAATATTCTGAAACTCTTGCAGCGAAAGGCTTTAGGCAAGAATAAATGTTTCAGGCTTTGTGTGAGAAATTAAAGTCCAAACTCCTAACAGTGTCTGGGTTTGGTGATTTTGCCTTTGATTTTTCTCTCAGCAAAGTGATGGAAGAGCGATATTGGATTTGATGATGACATTCACGACAGAGGCCATGCTTCGTGCTTTTCGTTCCAGAAAATTTTTGCTGTACTCTATAAGTCAGGGAATTTCCTTAATTGGTACGTCAATGACCCAAGTGGCTATTACTTGGCTTGTGTATCACCTCACCAGTTCCTCCTGGTTGCTAGGTCTGGTGGGCTTTGCAACCCAAATTCCCACTTTTGTTTTGATTCCTCTGGGTGGAATCGTCACAGATCGTTGGAATCGCCACCGCATCCTGATTGTCACCCAAATTCTAGGGATGCTTAAGTCTTTAACCCTGACGTGGCTAGCCCTGAACGATACTATTAACATCTGGCACATTACGCTTCTTTCTTTGCTGCAAGGGATAATTAACGCCTTTGATATTCCGACCCGGCAGGCATTTTTACCAGAAACAGTCGGCAAGGAAAATCTCGGCAATGCGATTGCCTTGTACTCCACCCTTGTCAGCGTTTCGAGTATGCTTGGAGCGGCGGTTGCGGGCGTGTTGAATGCGGTGGTTGGATCGGGCATTTGTTTTCTGATCGATAGTATCAGTTACGTCACTATAATTATTGCCCTCCTCGGGATGCGGCTTGCCCCCAAAAAACTCATCATTTCCACGCGGAAACCTTTAGAAGAATTGAGAACCAGCTTCATCTACGCTTTTGGTTTTCTGCCGTTCTGGTCGGTCTTGATCGGAACGGCTTTAGTCTGCTGTGTATGGGGGTTTTATATAACCTTGGGACCCATTTTTGCCACGGAGGTTCTGCATGGCGGACCCAATACGTTCGGCTTCCTGATGGCAGCTTCAGGCGTGGGAACGTTGGCTGGCAGTATCTACTTGAGTCGACACAAGAGCGTGTTCGGGTTAGAGAAATTCTTGGCATTCGGGACAGCCCTCATGGGGGTGAGCCTGATCGTTTTCGCCCTGTCCGACGTGTTATGGCTTTCCCTACTCTCGCTGGTGGTGAGTGGTTTCGGCTTTATTTTGCAGATAATTTCCGGTCGCACGGTGCTCCAGTTGTTGGTTCTCGACGAGAAGCGTGGGCAGATCACGGGACTTTACGTCATAGCATCTACAGGCGCGGTACCCATAGGCAACCTGCTTGCCGGCGCACTGGCAAGTAGTATTGGTGCTGCCAATACTGTCATCCTCGGTGCCAGTATCTGTATTGTGGGCTCACTCCTCTTTATGCAGCAGTTCTCTGCCTTCCGTGACCAGGTTCGTCTAAATCTACGCGCAGCCGGGTCTCACATTAAGTAGTTTCCTCTATTAAAGTGCAGATCACGAAATTCACGTAAACGCAATGCTTCCGCTTTACCGCCATTAGTTAACAGCAGCCAGTCATCAGCATAGCGTATCAAAGCACATCGTCGAGGATAGCCTCGATATTGAGACGCTAGAAGGTGCAGGCACTATGAGATTCGAGTTACTTAAATTTCCAATGTGCTTGGATGTACTCCTTGTTGCTTTAGGGAATGGCGCATTGTTCAACGGGGTCGCTCGAGTCATTAAAGCCCGCAGCCCAAATACGAGGATGATCGCTATACAAGCCGCAGGCGCACCTGCGATGGTCAAGTCGTGGTGAACAGAGCAGTTGATCGTGCACGAGCGAATCCAAACGATTGCTATGGCATCGGAGTGCGAATACCTATTCCGGAAGCTCTTGAGGATATGCGCGATCTGGTCGATGATGCGATACTTGTCGGGGAGGACTCGATTATGAAGGGAATGGCACTAAGAAAAGCTCTAAGC
>NZ_QMEA01000258.1 GCF_012912105.1 Brasilonema sp. UFV-L1 | reverse complement strand
GGGTTGGGGAGAGGTAGTTTTTTTTATAAGTGTTTATCCGAACATGATATTGTTTTTTTTACTGATTTATAGTTTAAAGGTAGTGTGTCGCACTGCGTTAATGCACCTTGCATATTTTTTGCAAACCCCTCACCAAGCGCTCAATTCCTTCTTTTGCGGTTTCTTTTTGTAGCGCACCGTAGGCGACGCGGAGATAGCATCCATCATCCATCCCAAAGGTTGTACCAGGAATGACTGCTACTTGATATTCGCGGATGAGTCGTTTGACTAGTTCAAAGCTATCTAATTGAGTATGAACTTTCAGGAAAAAATAGAAAGCACCATCAGCAGGAGCAATGGTACACAAGTTTTGTAAGCTGTTGAGGGAATCAAGTACGACTTGTCTTACTTGGGCGATCGCCCCAATATGATTCTTCAAATAATCTTCTTTCGCCTGCAACGCCCCCAAAGCTGCATACTGGGAAATCACAGGCGGACAAATCAGAATCGTATCTTGAACTTTTTTGACCGGGACAAGCAGGTGTTTAGGAATAACCATGTAACCAATACGCCAGCTTGCAAAACCATAAGCCTTGGAAAGACTATAAAGAGAAATCGTGTACTTGTGACTTCCAGCAAAAGCAGCGGGAGAAATATGTTTCACTCCGTTGTAGGTAAAGTATTCATAAGCTTCATCGCTGATGTGGTAGATACCGCGATCGCGACAAATTTGATTTACGAACCGCAACGCTTGTTCTGAATACACAGCTCCTGTAGGATTATTTGGGGAAATCGTCACCACTGCTCGTGTTTTGGGAGTGATTGCAGAGGCGATCGCCTCTGGACGCAGTTGGTAATTTTCATCGCACTTCACAAGTATCGGACGACAACCCGCCATAGTAATCGCCATTTCATGATTGAAATAGTAAGGCGTATTGAGAATCACTTCATCTCCCACCGAAGTGATCGCTAGAACAGCGTTCATAAACGCCATATTGCTACCTGCAGTCACAACGATGCAGTTGTCCTCATTGATTTCAATACCGTTAAAAGCTTGTAATTTTGTAGCTAGTGCAGTTTGTAGTAAAGGAATTCCCTCAACAGCTTTGTATAAATGATTCTTTGGTTCAGCAAGGAATTTGGGCAAATGTTCTATGGCTTCGGGTGGTGGACTATAAGAAACAACACCTTGTCCTAGAGAGATTGTACCAGGACAGCTTTTAATCAGTTCCCCGACAACAGGAATAATGGGCGACTGTACCGCCTGCATCCGAGAGATAAGAGATTCCATAAAGTATCACATTGAAGCTAAGTACAGGATTGCACAAGTTCGTAACAAAATGAAAACCCTCTTGTTGTTCGTAGTTGCGGGCTTCTTGTCTGCGGTACGCCTGACGGCGCAATTTGTAGCGTAGGCGTGGAGGTTCGCTTAAGAGTTGTTCGCGTGCTTAGAAACCCGGTTTCTTAAAGAAACCGGGTTTTTGTCCAGGTGCTTGTCACCAAGCTTATTGAGAGTGTGGGGGAAACTCCTGAACAGAAATTTCCCCCCAGATCCTATTTGCTAAGTTTGCTTATTTCTTGATTACTTTTTGGGTGAGATGAGCATCATCATATTTCGCCCTTCTTTTTTGGGCATTTGCTGAACTTCACCAAAGGCCTCTAAATCAGTCGCCATTTTCTTGAGCAATTGTTCTGCCATGTCGCTGTGCTGGATTTCTCGACCTCTGAACATCACAGTTGCTTTGACTTTATCTCCATCTTTAAGAAAACGCTCTGCTTGCTTGACGCGTACATTGTAATCGTGTTCTTCAATCTTGTAACGCATCTTCACTTCTTTGACATCAGCGGTGTGCTGCTTTTTCCTGGCTTCCCGTGCTTTCTTCTCTTGCTCAAACTTGTATTTCCCATAGTCCATAATCCGACAAACCGGTGGTTCAGCTTTGTCGCTTAGTAGCACTAAGTCCAGCTCTTTTTCCTCTGCTAGTTGTAATGCTTCTTGTGGGGTCAAGATTCCCAACTGAGAGCCATCGGTATCAATCACCCGAATTTTCGGGAAGCGAATTCGTTCGTTAATTTGAGGCAGGTCGCGATTTCTTTTTCTTTCAATCACTGACATTATGATTTGTGGGAGCTGTTTGTTAAGAAAGTGGCTTGGTTGGTTGTTGTATGCCTCAGATGCAAAATACTAAAATAACTGAGGACTCGAATAGGAAACTATAGTTCTAGGGTAACGAATCCATAGAGCAGTCTCATCGTCTTCGTTGTATCTGCTATTCTACTCATTTTGAAAGGATTTCTGTTCAATCGTTAATCTAAGTTACACAATAGTCGCAATTTTTAATCATTGTAACACTTTTCAAAAAAACATTGACATTTTGGCATTTCAGTGAAACTCAAAAACAGAAGTTTTCTATAATACAGTACAGTTCATGAATCGAGTGCGTAGCAGCAGCGCAGGTAAAATCTGTGTATCATAACAATTGGTAATGGCAAGTGTTAAGCAGTACGCAGTTCACATAATCAGCGTGCAACTTAAATAGTGATGCTAAACCCTGTGGTGATACGGGTTTGTGGTTCCCCCCATCATCCTCTAACACCAAACTGCCATCCTCTACGCCATGTCCGCAAAAATGAACAATTTCAGGGCGTTCTTCTGCAACAGCCCAACCCCTTGGGCAATCGCATTCATGCTACATTCACAATGGAAACTATTTTGTCGCCGCTATTATCTGGTTCATATATTAAAAGCTCGCCTGGTTGGCAGTTTAATGCAGCACAAATGCCGTTCAGCCTTTCAGGCGTCAACCTAGGCATTTCGTCAACCTTGCGAAGTCTGTAGACCGAATTTTCAGTTATACTCAGCGCTTCTGCTAAGTCTTTGTTCTTGACTCGTTTTCGCGCCATTACTTCGTTTAATTTCCAGCGAATCACTTTTTCTGCGGACATATACTACATCCCCAGTTTAGAAGCTATTAGGCGTAGATTTCTCTACTTGTCATCTTTTAGCATGACAAGTAGTTTTTTAACATTGAGAAGTTTTAAAATCTACGCTTGACGCAAAGATACGTGTCGCGTAGACTAAATACAGAGTAAACAAAATTTGCCAAAAACAAAGAGCGATTGCCTACGGCAGAGCTAGCCCCGTTCGGGGGCGCTACGCAAACGCTTAACGTTTCCAGGACCAATTGGAGGTGCGATCGCTTTGTAAACCCCCATATTGGGAGACAAATATAATGATGACACAAGTACAAGCGTTCGGATATGACGAACAAGTCATTACTCAATTGGAGTTAGAACAATACGTGCAAGCGCTCAAGAGCGCGGTGGCACCGAAATATGGTGCAAATTATTCCTTACAATCGATAACTCAAGGCTTTTTGTCCAGTGCTGACAACCCAAATACACCCATCCCCAATCAAACTAACTCTCAAGCATCCCCAGAAAGAGAACCTATCAGACATACACTGGTTGGTTCTCCCAAGGCTGTAAAGAGCACTATTCGCGTTCTGCATCAACTCAAATACGCTTCAATTGGTGATTGGAGTCCCCTTGTGCCAACTGGCAGGACAGGCGAGGTTATGAGCATTTTGATACGTTCAATTTTGGTGCAATAGTCCGTTATCTCTTTGCTGCATTCAGCAATTTACGCCCGCTTCATTTTTCATAGACAAAAATGGACAACCACTAACAATGTCTACTCGTA
>NZ_QMEA01000257.1 GCF_012912105.1 Brasilonema sp. UFV-L1 | reverse complement strand
GTCCCTTTTAGGGCGGGGAGGATGTCAACTGGAGCTTCAGCTAGCCGAAGATTGGTAGTTAGTACAGCAACAATGACAGTCCGAATTCGGCTTTGATTAAAGATGATTGCTGACAATACCAGACCACTGCACTTTTTTCTGCTTTTCCCGCCGGTAAGAAAAGAAATACTCTGGAGTTTGATAAGTACAATAAGGGGCGATCGCCATCTGTTCCACACTCATTCCCAATTGTTCCAACTGTAAAGCATTCACCCGGCGCACATCCAATCTCACTCGTTCTGGATTTGGATCTGGGAGTAAGGGAGAATTTGGTAGCTCGTGCAATGCAGCTAAAATTGCTTTTTCTTCGTTTTGTGGTATAATGCTACCACCTACTTCAGCCGCGACTTGTTCGGAGACTTGATAAACTTCACCGGCGATCGCAGGTCCCATTGCTATTCGTAAATCTTGAAGTCTGCTACCTTGTGCTTGCATGCGAGTGATGGCTTGCGGTACTATCTTGAGTGCGGTACCACGCCAACCTGCATGGACTGCTGCAACTTGTCCGGTTTTCTGATCAGCAATGAGGACAGGCGTGCAGTCAGCGGTTGCAACCCAAACTGCTTGCAGAGGTTGATCGGATATTAACCCATCTCCTGATACCAAGGCGGAATCACCTTCTCTATCAATGTCTTCGCCAGCTTCTGCTAACTTAGCCACAATTTCTGTTGGAGTCAGAACGGTATTGCCATGTACCTGTTTTAAGCGATAAACTGATGCCTCTGGATGCAGCACCTTTGTGAGTTCTGACGGATAACGAGGTGAAAACTGCTGAGTAAAAAAGCCATGATGCCAGGGTTCCAGTAGACTACAAGTTAAATAAGGTAACCCGAACCAAGTGCGCCAGTGCCAAGCGTGCATCTTTAACCAAACCTAAAAACAAAATAAATCGCAGTCAATTTATCCTAACACTTGTCAATTTAGGTAAACTACTGTGGGATTGGATCGGCAAAAGTTAGAAGCTGCCCTTCAAACAGGGCGCAAAAATCCTTATTTACAATTTTCGCTACATCTTTTTGACACTGTTTGTTCAACAAACAAAGTTCTTTGGGATTTACTAGCCCAAGGGGCTGAATCCGGATGTGTTGCGATCGCCACTCAGCAGACAGCAGGAAGAGGACAACGGGATCGTCAATGGATGTCATTACCTGGGGGATTGTATCTTTCGGTAGGAATAACTCACACTCATAAAGCTACAGAAAATCCAAGCGCTTTTTGCCTTCCCAAATTATACGCACACAACAGCTACCAACTCACACTGGCGATTGCTTGGGGAATTACTCAACAATTGCGAAGCTGTGGCGTTCCTGTCCTGATAAAATGGCCCAATGATTTGATATTAACAAGTCGAAAGCTAGGCGGTATTTTAACCCAAACCAAAGTGCAGCAGGGACAAATCACCCAAGCAGTGATTGGTGTGGGTGTAAATTGGGTAAACTCTGTACCAGAAACCGGAATAAATCTGGAAATGTGGCAAGCACATCAGCATACCAAACCCGTCTCATGTTTGGAAAAGCTGATTGCTACAGTTTTAATTGGAATAGAATTCGGTATACAATGTCTATCTGAAGACGGAGTCAATATACTAATATCTCGTTATCTAGAGTTGCTGATGAACATGGGCGAGCAAGTCCACATCAATGACACTGTAGGTACTGTCATTGGCGTGACAAACACCGGGGAGCTTAAAGTTCGTATGGAAACATCGGAACTTAAATCAGTAAAAACACCAGAAATCTACCTTCAGCCCGGTACAATCAGTTTGGGTTACCGTCATTCTTCTGACTTAATCAAGTAAGAATTTTAGAACAGGAGATTGGAGAATCGGCTTGTAGTCAGAACTAAAGCTCTGACTATCCAAAGATCCCCAATCTACAATCTAAAACAGGCTGACTAATTACTGACTTAATTTTTTTAAGCTCAACAATACACAAAAACACCAAAAACGATGACGCAGCGCAATCACTCTGCCGAGAACCGTTTACATCAATTATGGCATAAATGCCTATCAACAAGACGCTTTGCGTCTACGCTCCCAGCACAAAGTCTCGCTTGGCTTGGCAGTATTAGTATGCTAAGCAATGGTGGCTTGGTGTTTGCTCAAACTGAATCAGCAATAGACAATATTGTTCCCACTGCTGAAAGTTCTCAACCAGAACCATCTGCAAATATTCTTAAAAGAGATACTGTTGAACGAAACAATAAGCCCTCTACAGTGGAAGGTACACAATCACAATCTGAATTTTCTCAACGCCGATTCAGACTCAGACAGAGACTGTCTAAGACAAAAAGGTCGAATCCTGTAGTGGTTCTCAGAAAATTTAAACGTCAATCACAAGATTCACAACCAGTCACTATCAGAAAGTTTAAACTCCAAGCAGAAGTTTCTGTACCTACTCAAAGTGTGAGTAAATGGAGAGCAAGGTTAGAGAGAAAACCTCAACTAGAGGTTTTGCAGTCTATCTCAAGAGTGAGAAGGGAAGAATCTACACCAGAACTTTCCCAACAGAACAACTCATCTGCTTACTCTGCTAATAATTCTACCCCGAAAGATTACAACAACGCCTACCTTGACCCGAATGATTATCCAGTAAGTGATACCAAGAAGTATGAATCACCAAATTCTGTGGCCGTCACACAAAGAGTGGGTCGTTGTAAAACAATTATAGGGCAAAATATTCCAAACAGCGTTTGTGCCAGGGTTCCATTTCAAAATCGGCTAAACGCTCATGCAAAGACTGAATCACAACCCAGAAAAACACCCAGTTGGATTAGAAAAAGCAAAGCGACTACATTCGCAACTGTTCCGCCAGTCAGGCGTGTTGCTACAGAAGAGCGAAACTCAGTTGTACATTCTACTCCTCGCAGCTATAAGAATGTGACGACTCGTGTAAGGCGGCGTCGCAGTTTTCATACAGCTTCTAGTAGTGTAACTAAAGAAACATATCGCTCGAACCGATTGATCCCCAACTTAAACCCCACCACGACAGTTAGTTCCGTACCGATTGCGCCAGCCGCTGGGGCTTTACCATTACCGATGACATCGGAAAATGTTGCTCCTCGCGCTAGTAATGTTACTTACGACATTCCTTTGGCATCAGTCTTGCCACAAGTCAACTACAGCAATTTTTATGGTGGTAGACTTGCAAGCGGACCGGGATTAATGTATCCGCTTTCACTCCCCTCTGCGATTAGTTCTGTGTTTGGTTGGCGAATTCATCCGATTACAGGCGATCGCCGTTTCCACACTGGTACAGACATAGGCGCAGCTACAGGAACACCTGTTTTAGCAGCTTATTCTGGTAAGGTAGAGAGTGCGGATTGGTTGGGCGGTTACGGTATGACTGTAATACTAAACCACAATAGTGCGCAACAAACTCTTTACGGTCACATGTCAGAAATTTTTGTGCAGCCCGGACAATGGGTGGAAAAGGGAACCGTTATTGGACGAGTTGGTAGCACTGGTTTATCCACAGGTCCCCATTTACACTTTGAGGTACGTCAGTTGACACCCGAAGGATGGGTTGCGACTGATCCAGGTACTCAATTAGAGTACGCCCTCGGTCAATTAATTCAATCTTTACAGACATCTCAAACTCTCCAGCAACCAGGTAGCTAGGGGGGGTAGGGGGAGTTGGGGG
>NZ_QMEA01000256.1 GCF_012912105.1 Brasilonema sp. UFV-L1 | reverse complement strand
CGGTTCATGCCGAGCAGCAGCATCCTGAGTTGAAGGAGAAGGAGAAGGAGTGAATGAAGGAGGGAGGGAGGGAGCAGGGGAAAGAGGAACATCCACACCGCTTTAGGGAGCATCCCAAATGTGTAAGTTTAATGTCATGCTGAACGAAGCGAAGCGTAGTGAAGCATCTCAGCCTCAACGAAAAATTGAGATTCTTCGCTCCATTTCATTCCGCTCAGAATGACAAATCATACTTATCTTGGACTTTTCAAACATCCTCTTAAGCGTGACCCTACGTATCTTTTCAAAAATCAAATAGTAATCCTATATAAAAAACCATATCAAATAACATCGTGAAAAAAATCCTCATCCTCTCCGCCAACCCTAAAAACACAAGTCATTTGCGCCTAGATGAAGAGGTGCGGGAAATCAAAAACACACTGCAACTCTCTCCAAATCGAGAGGAATTTCAAATCATCACTGAATCTGCGGTACGAGTGGATGATTTAACCCGCTTTTTGTCTCACCATCAACCAACAATTGTTCACTTTTCCGGACATGGCTCTGGTACTGATGGATTAGCCTTGGAAGATAATTCTGGACACGTGCAACTTGTCAGTACACAAGCCCTGGCAAAGCTATTTGATTTGTTTCAAGAACAGGTTGAGTGTGTTTTACTCAACGCCTGCTACAGCGAGTCACAAGCCACAGCAATTCACCAATACATTGATTGCGTAGTGGGGATGAATCAGGCAATTGGAGATAAAGCTGCGATGAAATTTAGCGTCGGATTTTATACTGCTTTAGCGGCACTCAGGAATTATGAAGATTGTTTTCAAATGGGTTGTACCTCGATTGATTTGCAAGGTATTCCAGAATATTTAACCCCAGCAATCAAAATTAGGCGACGGCGTTATCAGACACTACAGCCAACAAATCCAGTAAAATCTGACAAGGATAATAATATGAGTCATGATAACAAAGGCTGGCAAAACCGCTCAGTTTCTATTGGGGGTAGTCTCACTGGTAGCGCAATTCAAACAGGAGACAGCAACACTGCAAACATCAATTTTCAACAAGTCAGTTTACCCGCACCTGCAAGCGTCAACATAGAAACAGAACTCAACGCCTTACGTGAGATATTAGCGAACTTAGAAACCTCAGACCGTCGTAAAATTGACAATGCCTTTGAAGATGCCCAGGAGGAGCTAAAGAAGCCACAGCCAGATAAAAACGAGGTGGGTAAGGCATTAGAACGAGCTTTTGACTATGCCAAGAAAGCCGAAGGGTTTGCCTCTGCGATGGAAAAACTTCAGCCCCACCTCACTAAAGCTACTGCTTGGCTCGGTAATAATTGGCACAAATTTTTAAGTCTGGTGAATTTAACAATTTGACCCTCGCTAGCCCCGGAGGGGGCGCTGCGCAAACGCTGCCTGCGGCACGCTTCGCTAACAAATTCAAAGGAGGGCTACGCCCCGCTGCGCTAACAAAATTCAAAATTCAAAAAAAAGAAAAAAGGATACAAGCCCCTCAATTCATTTTTGGAATCAACTGCATTTGAGGCGATCGCCCAAGGGGCACCAGCAAAGCTGATCGCAGCAATAGCTCATAAGCATCCTTATTGCCTGGTAAGATCTTAGTCTCAATCCGTAACGCTGATTGCATCAGAACTTTTCCTTTTTGAATAGCCCTATTTCGTCAATCATGGCGCATATGAATCCCTTTTGGCGATCGCCTTGTAAAGTCACAGGTTGCTGTTAAGTTAGATAATACGTCTATGACTCAGTACTTCAACGAAGCGGAAATTGATTCCACTATTGAGTGTTTAATTATCAAGTCAGAGGATGCTCACAAGGGGGTGAATTAATGTGGCAAAATTTACTTGGTTCATAAGTAAATTACGGCAAAAAATTCGAGATTTGCTGGATCTAGTCTGGTTTCGTGTTTTACTGGCGATCATGATTGCTTATTGCTTGATGCTGACATTCAGTTACATAGAACACTGGAATAAGCAACAGCCTGTTTGTAAATCTCAAGATTCATTATTGCAGTGTTTTTACAAACAAGCATTGTCAATAATTGCACTGGATAACATTGAAGCTTTTAGTATATTAGCAGCAGCCAGCTTATATTTATTGGAAAGTAGGGAGCGCAGACGCAATACAATTTATCAAGCATGGCAAGTGATTGATAATGCCGCTGCGGCAAATGTATCAACTAGCTACGCCAGAATCAAAGCATTAGAAGATTTAAATCAGTATGGTGTGTCTTTAAAAGCTTTAGATCTACCCGGTGCTGGCTTAAATGAAATTGACTTGGCTGGTGCGGATCTGTGTGTTGCTAATCTGTGTGTTGCTAATCTCAGTTATGCTAACCTCAAGCAAGCTAATCTTAGTGATGCCCAATTAGAAGGTGCTAACCTCAGTCGTGCCAGACTTAAAGAAGCTAATCTCAAATTTGCTAACCTTAATGGTGCCCAATTAGAAGGTGCTAACTTAACCCGTGCCAATTTAAGTAATGCAGACCTTGGAGGTGCTAACCTCAGTGGTGCTGATTTACAATCAGCAATTCTAGTATTTGCGGTTCTCAATGGTGTAGAGTTAGAAATAGCTAATCTTACAGATGCTAAATTACAAGGTGCTCAATTAGAAGGTGCAGACCTGAGTGATAGTACATTAGAGGGAGCAGATCTGAAAAATGCATACCTCATCCATGCCGATTTAACCCGTGCTAACCTCAAAAATGCTGATTTGCGAGGTGCTCAAGACCTTAGTGTTGAGCAAATTAAAGCAGCTAATAACTGGACACAAGCCAAGTATGATCGCTACTTTTGTATCGAATTAGGTTTACCTGTAGAACCAGAAAAATCAGTACAGCACCATTCGTGAGAGGTTCAGGGCGAACGCATCTAAATATTGTCAGGCTGACGTATTATTGTGAGGAGGTGCGCCGTTCGCGCATCCCTTGTGGCGATCGCTATGTGCGCGAAGCCAGCTTTACGGTGTTGGATGCTTTCTACAATTTTACCGATTTGTTGCGTCAGCTTCCCTCGCATAATTGGGAAAAGCTACTAACTCAAATGCTTTACCATCACGAAGAAACTGCACATGATTGGGCAGAAGTCAAGTTTACAGCACAAATTCAACCTGGTTTCAATCCATTTGAGCGCTTCCAAAGAAACGAGTTCGCCACAGCATGACATTCCCTGAGATATTAACATTTTGTTTGGCTGTTTGATATGGTACGGTGGATAATTATTCAACATTCCAGCGAAAAAAGAAAAGCCATGAGAAAAAGTCCCGAACAACAAGTTCGTATATGGGCAATGTTGTGTCATCTCTCGGCTTTGTTGTGGTTACCACTAGCAGGCTTATTATTTTTAGGTATTCCTTTATATTTGCCGTTTATGAATTCCTTAGGACCATTGATAATTTGGCATTGGAAAAAAACAAAAGACCCTTGGATTGATTTTCAAGGAAAAGAATCATTAAATTTTCAACTCTCCCTGATATTTTATGCTTTTATTGTCATAACTGTGTTGCTATTTCTAGTTGTCCTCACTTTTGGAATTGCAATGACGACAACTTTGATAGCAAAATCTTTAGAGACTATTTTGAATAGTTTTTTAGTATTTTTTTGTGCATTTATTTTATTCTTAATGATATCGCAATTATTTCTAGTAAATTTTGCAGCTATTAAAGCTTATAAAGGTCAATATTATCGCTACCCTTTCACAATTCGATTTTTAAAATGAGAAACATATCACTCAGAACTCACCTCAGAGAGTCGGGGGAGTCGGGGGAGTCGGGGG
>NZ_QMEA01000255.1 GCF_012912105.1 Brasilonema sp. UFV-L1 | reverse complement strand
ACAACCCTTGAGATACACTGCATACGCCTTTTGTCAATCAGGGAAGTTCAGCTTAGAACTCACTGCCAGTTTTCCCCACGAAGAGTTTCGCCTGTCGGAGGGGGAAGGATAGGGATACCTCTGGGGAAAGATGCTTACTAAAAGCGAAGATATTTCCTCTATGCTCAAATAAGGCGATCATGGCTGGCGGCAGCGCATGGCAGAAGGAAGACTTACTAGTGACTTGGGACACCTCAGTCATGTCTGGCAACAGTTGATAGAAGGACTGTGGACAGATTCTTACCGTGAAGCTTTAGAAAAAATGTCTGGGTTGGAACTAAAGGACTGTGCAATTGATATTGGGTTTCGTCGGTATAATGTAGGACACTTACATCGCCCCCATACAGATGAACCGAACAAAGTCTTAACTCATCTACTATTTTTCAATCAACAATGGTCTCTAGACTGGGGAGGCTGTTTGCGAATTCTCAAAGACTCCCAGCCTGAATCTGCTTTCCAAGATATTCTACCGCTTAGTCATTACTCAGTGGTAATTGTGCGTTCTGACAATTCTTGGCATACAGTAACGCCGCTTACTTGCCCTGCATCTGAGTGTCGGCTGGCTTTACGAGTTGCTTTTTTTCGTAATGTTGCCTAGTTGATAGTCTCTCTGAAATCGTAAAAAAGCGTTGGAGTTGAAAAGTTAACCATGACTAATCCTATAGAATTACTGCTATCGCGCTACGGTGAAATTCCCTTCGATGGCAAAATTCCCTGGAACGACTTCCTTAGTACAATTCTATCTCACCGTTCAGTTCGGTCTTATCTATCTGACCCTCTACCGCCCTTAACCTTAGAGCTGTTGGTTGCAGCTGCTCAATCTGCTGCCACTTCTGCCAATCTCCAATCCTGGAGTGTGGTAGCAATTGAAGATCAACAGCGCAAAGAAGAATTATCCAGGCTGGCAGGAGGACAAACCCATATTAAAGAAGCTCCTTTATTCTTGGTTTGGTTAGCAGATTTGGCTCGTGTGGCTCGTGTTGCTGACAGTCGCGGACTATCTCATGATGCTCTAGATTACTTAGAATTGTTGATTAAGGCAATAGTCGATGCTTCGATAGCAGCCCAGAATGCCACTCTCGCTGCTGAGTCCCTTGGTTTGGGAACAGGATATATTGGCGCAATCCGCAAAAGCACTCAAGAGGTAGCAACGCTACTGAATTTGCCACCTTTGGTGTTTCCTGTGTTTGGGCTGTGTGTGGGTTATCCAAATCCTGAAGTAAAAACAGCTATTAAGCCACGGTTGCCTCAGTCAGCGGTACTATATCGGGAAACTTATAAATTGGGAGAGCAAGACGAGGCGATCGCTCACTACAACAACATCATCAAAAATTTTTATACTGAACAAATAATGAATGTCGCTGGTGATTGGTCACAACACTCAGCCGAGCGAATCGCCACTTTAGAGTATCTCAAAGGATGCAAGTACTTGCGTGAAGTTCTGAATAACTTAGGCTTCAACTTATTATAACCCAATACGCTAATGAAAAGCAAGCTGCGCGTAGTCTGTCGTAAAGCGACTTAGCTTTCCAAAGGAATTACGAAGCTTTAATATACCCTTGAAAACATATGTTTTTGAGTGCATAATTAATGAGTTGGGTTGTTGAATTTTATCAGGATTTTGAGCCGGAATTTGATGCTCTACCAGAAGAGGTGCAAAATAAGTTACTTGCCCGTGCCAATCTATTGGAAGCTTTTGGTTCTGAATTGGGACGACCTAATGTTGATACGCTTAATGGTTCGCGGCATAGCAACATGAAGGAATTAAGGTTTAAAGCAGCAGATGGTGTTTGGCGTGTCGCGTTTGCATTCGACCCCAGACGACATGCAATATTACTAGTCGCAGGTGACAAATCAGGTAGTAGTGAAAGTCGTTTTTACAAGCAACTTATCAAAACGGCTGATGCTAGATTCGACGCGCACTTAGCTCAATTAAAGACTGGACAAGAGGAAAAGTGAGGATCATCTATGGGGAGAACTTTGAAGGAAAAACTAGAACAGTTGTCACCGGAACGACGGAAAAAGATTGAAGAAGAATCTAGCTTGCTCATCGCGGAGGAAATGACTCGACAGCAGCTGAGACTTGCACTCAAACTCACTCAAGAACAGATGGCAGAACTTCTCCAAATTGACCAAGGGAATGTTTCTAGGTTGGAACAACGCACTGATTTAATGCTCTCAACTTTGCGGAAGTACATTGTAGCAATGGGAGGAGAGTTACGGCTTGTTGTTGAATTTCCAAACCGTCCACCCGTCACCCTAGTAGGTTTTTCAGAAATCGAAGAATCACAGGAGGGAGCGATCGCTTCGGAGTGAGTTGGAGTCTACGCCAGTCGCTACAAAGGACGGAACCTCTGAGGGCGCTTACGCTCTCCAAGTCAGGTTTCACGGAGAGCCTAACTAGCGATCGCTTCTTAACTTAGCAGTGAATAACAGGTTTATAATAGACACGAATATGAATTAAGTTATACCAATTCTATGTGAAGCTGCACATTATTTTGACCCCTCCAAACCTCCCCTTAATAAGGGGAGGTGCCGAAGGCGGTGGGGTTCTTTCTATGCATCTTCATGTGAAAATGGTATTACAAATTTATGTTGCAATCAATTGAAGGAGTTTACAAGCACGAAAAAGTAGAATTGAATGTAGAATTATCACCTAAGACTACTGTTGAATAACCAATAATATCACCATAGTTAAGCGATCACCCTTTCATGATTACCGAAGAGCGATCGCTAACCTCTAAGCCCAATGAATATTTTTGAAACGAAAAGCTCTATTCAGAAGATGAAAGTGAAAGCACAGGTTAACATTGAAGAAATTTGTGAGAGCCTGAGTCGTTGATGAAGCGCCTTTTTCCCTCTTGCTTTATGTATAAGATACGATGGAGACAGTTTTGGGATGAGTTATGACTTCTGCATCTGACGAACAAACATTTAATGAGCAAGCGGCAATCATCCGAACCGAACGCGGATTGACGATCGCAGGAACCCGCATTACTCTCTATGACGTGATGGATTACTTTACGGCTGGCTATCCTGCAAAACTTATTCGTGAAAAGCTTTGTCTCACAGATGTTCAAGTTGATGCTGCTCTCTCTTACATCAAAGCTCATGAGGCTGAAGTAGAAACCGAATATCAACAAGTTTTACAAATCGCAGAAGAGAATCGGCAATACTGGGAAGAACGCAATCGAGAGCACTTTGCCCGCATTTCTGCAACACCTTCAAAAGCGGGTCAAGAGGCTATCCGTGCGAAGCTTCAAGCTTGGAAAGACAGGCTTGAGTCCAAGCTATGAATTTTCTGATTGACTACAATTTGCGAGGACAGGCAGCATTGCTGTGGGGCACGATCGCAGCAGAGGGATGGCTTGAACTGATGCCGATTCGCTTCATTGGGTTTGAAGAAGTTGGCTTACTCGAAAACAGTAGCGATCGCCTTGTTTGGCAGATTGCTCAAAGCAATCAGATGATTATCCTGACCGCAAATCGAAACATGAAGGGAGATGATTCGCTGGAGCAAGTTATCCGGGAAAAAAATACCCTGCGATCGCTGCCTGTTGTGACGATTGGTAACAAAGAGCGACTTGATGAGCAGAGTTACCGGGAACGATGCGCGAGTCGTTTGGTTGAAATTCTGTTTGATATCGAGAATTACATGGGGGTCGGTCGGGTTTCAATACTGCTCGGTTAAGGAAGAATAGTAGGTAGAATAAAGAAAAAAGTGTTTTCGGAAATGACACGAGAACAAACATGAGTATAAATAAACCTATTAGAGATAAATACGCTATCTCTAAAAAATGTTGATGCGGAAATTGACTTTCAAGATATCTAAAACTTTGAATTGAAAAACTGAGCGATGGTTTTCTATTTTGAGATTCGATTAACTTGCAGGGTTAGCGCGTCTCAAACACTGT
>NZ_QMEA01000254.1 GCF_012912105.1 Brasilonema sp. UFV-L1 | reverse complement strand
TTGCCCACTCTCACCTACTTGTCCCATATAACGGATGACTTTTGCAAGAGGTCTATTAATGAAAATGCCTGAGTCCCTTTATCAGCTAGATTCGGTGCATTGCTTGACATAATTACCTCTCATCCCTGTAAAATAAGCCCTCTTTGACCATAATCATCTGATTGAATGTCCCATTTCAACATCAGCCATATCCGTGTATTACACCGTATAAACGTGAAGAGCGCTTTTTTACCATGTAATACACGGAGCAACCTGATCTCATGTAACCGCCTCTGGGTGAATTCAATTTCTTTTCATGTCATACAAGGAGAAAGCTACTTTTTAATTGTAGCATTTAATACGCAGTCACTCAAAAGCTTTCGCCTTGTATGACACGGTAGATGCACAATCAGGTTGTTTCCTTGGACATCGATTCGTAAGAGAATTAATTTTTACCTATTCGCTTACCACCATACGCACACCCCTCCCCACAACATGTCTTACAGACTACAGGAATTTGGTGCATCATCAGCGATCGCCCGATTCCTTTCCCCTCAAACGATTAATTCCTCTTCGACTCTAAAAATCAGCGAACGTACAGTGAATAATTCCGGTCACTCACCTTTTGCAATGGCGCTCATTCAAGGATTAAGCGAACAGCTTGAAGGAGAGAAAACCTTAGTAGCAGATTTGAGCAAAGATGGTGTCATTACAGCACCCGAACTTTACATTCACCTGCGCGATTCTGTCGAAAAATGGTCTAATGAATTCCAAACCCCTGGATTGTGGCCTTTACCACAACACGATAGGGGTGAGTTTATATTCACAAAACCAAATTTTAACCCCAATCAACTCACACCTGCCCCAGAACTAGATGAAAATAACAATCCCTATCGCGGTTTGAAGCCTTATGATGAAGAACACGCCCGATTTTTCTTCGGTAGACAAGAGGTAATTCAACAATTATCTGTTTGGGTTTCTCAACCAGGTCATCAGTTAACAGCAGTTGTAGGAATTTCTGGTTCTGGGAAATCTAGCCTTGTGAAAGCAGGGTTAATTCCTTACCTCCGTAAGAATAAAGAGTGGCAGATTCTTGAACCTATGCGTCCTGGGGAGTATCCTTTTGCAGCTTTGGCAAGGACAATTTTAGCGATCGCGAATGAAGCTTTCACCACTGAAATAGAACAAATTAATTTTCTGAATACAGCTTGCCAAGAAAAAGCTGAGCAATTTGAGAGCCTTGCTACTATTTGGAATAATGTTAGTTTAGATAAGAAACTATTATTACTCATTGACCGTTTTGAGGAATTGAAAACTGCGTGCTGCAATTCAAATGAGGAGCAGCAGCTAGAGAAACTAAAAAATACAGTTCAAGACTCTCTAAAGAATTTAATTGCCAGTTTACAAACAGAACGTCAAGAATTAATTAATATAGTAACTTCTTGGAGCCAAGCTCACCCCAATGTCAAACTTTTACTGATTATTGACCAGTTTGAAGAGCTAATCACTCTCAGCCACAATAGCAAAGAAGATAATAACCAAGAAGACAAAAAAGAGTGGCAGCAGTTTTTAAATCTGCTAGCACAGACTCTGAAATCTTGTCCTCATCTTTGCTTGGTGCTAACTTTGCGCTCTGACTTTGAAACGCGCTTCATTGGCTCACCTCTAAATGCCTACTGGGTAAAAGCCCGCTTCCCAGTACGACCGATGAGATCGGACGAATTACGGCAGGCTATCGTGGGACCAGCATCGGAGATGGCATTATATTTCGAGCCACCAAATTTGGTAGACCGATTGATTGATGAAATCGGGCAGATGCCTGGAGCGTTGCCTTTGTTATCTTTTACCCTTAGTGAATTATATATTAAGCTTTACAACCAATCAAAAGGTCAGGAAAAACCCCAGCGTACCTTAACTATAGATGAAAATTTTGAGCGTCAAGGTGGAGTAGCAGGTTCAATCACTAGTAGAGCTAATGCAGAATACGCTCTTCTAGCAAATGATGCAGAAAGAACCACCATGCAGCGCGTGATGCTGCGGATGCTTACTATTGAAGGTTGGGAAGCTTCCCGGCGACAGGTACCCGATTCAGAATTGGTATATCCCAACCTTGAAGAAAACCAGCGAGTGACGAAGGTGATTGAGCATTTGGTGCAAGCTCGCCTAGTTGTCAAAGGACGGGAAACAGGGGAACCTTATGTAGAACCAGCCCATGATTTTTTAGTGCGGGGTTGGGATATGTTGCAGGATTGGATCAAAGAGAATCGAGATGATCTAATGCTACAACAGCGTTTGACACCTGCTGCTAACGATTGGGATCACAATGGCAGACGTAGGGATCTTCTCTGGTCTGATGGCGATCGCCTCAGACAGTTGGAAAAAATATCGGCATCACCTTATAACTGGTTGAATAGGCGAGAGACGGACTTTATTGAGAGTAGCATTCAGCAGGTTAAAGAACACCAAGCAAGGGAAAACCTTTTAAACGAAGCTAAGAAAATCTCTGATGTGATACAAAACGAACCCTTTGATGCCTTGATTCGGTCCATCAAAGCGGTAGGTCAAAATTTAGAACAATTGCCAAACCAAGTTCTAGATCGGGTTCAGTTCAATCTTCATACTGCAATGGAAATGGCCAGAGAATCAAACATCTTGCAAGGGCATAAAGATTCTGTCAGTTCAGTTGCTGTAAGTCCGGATGGGAAGATGATTGTCACTGGCAGTCATGATAAGACTGTGCGGTTGTGGGACATTCAGGGCAATCCTATTGGTCAACCATTCCAAGGGCACGCTCATTGGGTCAGTTCAGTCGTTATAAGTCCGGATGGGAAGATGATTGTCACCGGCAGTGGTGATAAGACGGTGCGGTTGTGGGACACTCAGGGCAATCCTATTGGTCAACCATTTCGGGGGCACAATCTTGGGGTCAGTTCAGTTGCCATAAGTCCGGACGGGCTGCTGATTATCAGCAGCAGTCAAGACAAGACGGTGCGGTTGTGGGACATTCAGGGCAATCCTATTGGTCAACCATTCCAAGGGCACGCTCATTGGGTCAGTTCAGTCGTTATAAGTCCGGATGGGAAGATGATTGTCACCGGCAGTGGTGATAAGACGGTGCGGTTGTGGGACACTCAGGGCAATCCTATTGGTCAACCATTTCGGGGGCACAATCTTGGGGTCAGTTCAGTTGCCATAAGTCCGGACGGGCTGCTGATTATCAGCAGCAGTCAAGACAAGACGGTGCGGTTGTGGGACATTCAGGGCAATCCTATTGGTCAACCATTCCAAGGGCACGATGGTTGGGTCAGGTCAGTCGCTATAAGTCAGGATGGGAAGATGATTGTCACCGGCAGTGATGATAAGACTGTGCGGTTATGGGACATTAATGGCAATCCCATTGGTCAACCCTTACAGCATGAAGATGTTGTGACTTCAGTCGCCTTTAGGTGGGATGGGCAGATGATTGTTAGCGGTAATCAGGACAACAAAGTGTGGTTATGGGATATCAAGGGCAATCGTATCGGTCAACCCTTCCAAGGGCATACACTTTTTTATGTTAACTCAGTCGCTTTTAGTCCGGACGGACAGATGATTGCTAGTGGCGGTGATGACGAGACGGTGCGATTATGGGACATCAACGGCAATCTGATTAGGAAACTCGTCCGAAAGCATAATTCTACTGTCAATTCAGTAGTCTTTAGTCCCAATGGACAAAAAATTATCAGTGGTCATAGTGACCACACGGTGTGCTTGTGGGACGTTCAGTTCCATCCCGTTGGTCAACCCCTTCAAGGGCATAATTCTACTGTAAATTCAGTCGCCGTAAGTTCAGATGGGCAATTGATTGTTAGTGCTAGTCGGGACAAAACAGTACGGTTATGGAACATTCAAGGTAATCTCATTAGAAAACTTTCTCAAGAGAATAATTCTAATGTAAGTTCAGTCGCTTTTAGTCCAGACGGGCAATTGATTGTTAGTGCTCATTGGGACGACAAAGTACGGTTATGGGACATTCAAGGTAATCTCATTAGAAGACAATACGGTTCAGTTAAGGCTGAAAGTTTTTG
This sequence comes from Brasilonema sp. UFV-L1, assembly GCF_012912105.1. Taxonomy (GTDB): domain Bacteria; phylum Cyanobacteriota; class Cyanobacteriia; order Cyanobacteriales; family Nostocaceae; genus Brasilonema. The sequence continues at coordinate 22 of NZ_QMEA01000254.1, read as the reverse complement.
GGAGAATGTGAAATTTGGGAGC
>NZ_QMEA01000253.1 GCF_012912105.1 Brasilonema sp. UFV-L1 | reverse complement strand
CCAGCCTTGTTTGGCAAGGATTGCGCGTTTTGTGTAGATAAGTGCGTCGTCCACGGCAGTCATTGAAACTACGGCGGCTAGACGGAGAAGCAGAAGCCCATTTGGTTGCGATGCTCCAGCAGGGAGCCAGCAAAGCTGATCGCCTGTAGCCGAGCGCCAGAGGGACATAGCCGCTTCATTAAAACCGGAAAAATCTGCCAGCTTCATTACTGATTAGTTGGTGAGCGCGCCAACGATCTGGGCGGGGTCTTACACGTAAAAATTTTGGCAGCCTTTGTTTTGTTGATCGGTGGGACAAGACGAGTACTCGTAGTAATAAGGTGAATCCAGCGCCGTGCGGGGGTTCCCCCCGTTGAGGCGACTGGTGAACCCGAAGGGCTGCCAAAATTTTAGGGGACAATGCGGGGCGCGGAAAAATCGCCCAAACGTAGATTTTTCGGAAAAAATGAGTATTTATACATGGGCGATTTTTCCGGAAGCTGGCAGATTTTTCAATCGTTGTGACCCAACCGTTGGACATTGCGGCTGTTGGCTGACCAAATGGTAGCATTGGGATATATAGAGAGCATTTCCCATGAAAGCGTGCGACAAGTTCTAAAAAAAACGAGATTAAGCCTTGGTTGAACGAATCTTGGGTGATTCCCCCCCAAGCAAATGCCGAGTTTGTCTGTCAAATGGAAGATGTTCTGCAACTCTACACCCATGCCTACGATCCTGATTATCCCTTAGTTTGCTTTGATGAAAGCTCAAAGCAGTTAATTTCAGAAACCCGAACACCCTTGCCCCCACGACCCGGACAGATCGAACGGTATGATTATGAATATAAGCGGGAGGGGGTCTGCAATCTATTCATGATCTTCGAGCCTTTAGTAGGCTGGAGACACGTAGAAGTGACCGACCACCGCACCCAAATTGACTACGCTCAACAGATGAAATATCTGGTTGATGAATGCTATCCCCAAGCAAAACAAATTCAAGTCGTTCAGGATAACCTTAATACTCACATTAGAGCCTCTCTTTACAAAGCATTTCCACCTGTCGAAGCCAGACGCATTCTTGACAAATTGGCGTTTCATTACACCCCAAAACATGGAAGTTGGTTGAACATGGCTGAAATTGAGTTGAGCGTTTTAGCCCGACAATGCCTTGACCGACGGATTGCACACAAGGAGGTCTTGAAACAAGAAATCGCTGCCTGCGAAAAACGGAGAAATGAACTTTCCTGTAAAGTGGATTGGCAATTTACTACCGTTGATGCTCGGATTAAATTGAAGCGGCTCTATCCGTCAATTAGTCCTTGACGCACTACTAGTTTTAGCGTCTAGGTGGTATCCATCATCCAAAACCTGTAGTAGTTGCGGCTGCAAGAAAGAATCCTTGTTGTTAAGTGAACGCGTTTACGAATGTGAACATTGTGGGCACGTGATGGACAGGGATTTGAATGCCGCAATCAACTTGAGCCACTGCGTTGGAAACCCTCCTGCAGCGCTGACTCACCAAAACGATGCAACCCGAAACGGTGTTTTGCAGTTTTAAACCAACCCTCTATTTGCCACCCTCGCAAACCTCTCAAAGTTACCCAACACGGCTGTGAATGGATTACAAATTTTGTTGAAAGGTGGGGAAGCGATTGAGAGCTTACCAGAAGCATTTAAGATTATTCGTAGCCGTCCCCACGGTCATGTTGCAGCAGTATTAGGAAGTTTAAAAAATCTTGATTTGCATAACCTAATTAGCTCAGAAAATACCCGAGAAAGAAGATTAATATTGGCAATGATAGTAGCGCGTATTATCGAGCCACGCTCCAAGTTAGCCACAGCTAGAGGATTAAGTAATGAAACATGTTTCTCTAGTATTGGAGAAATTTTAAGACTTGAAGGTGCGGATGAAGATGAATTGTATCAAGCAATGGATTGGCTATTAGACAGACAACAAACAATAGAAAACTCCTTAGCAGCAAAACATTTAGAATCAGGGTCATTGGTTCTCTATGATGCATCGAGTAGTTATTTCGAGGGGAAAACTTGTCCGTTAACTCAATACGGTTACAATCGTGATGGCAAGAAAGAAAAATTACAAATAGTATTTGGGTTGCTTTGTAATCGAGAAGGCTGTCCAATAGCGGTTGAAGTATTTGAAGGGAATACTGCTGACCCAACAACATTAACAAATCAAATCGAAAAACTCAGAGACAGATTTGGTATTAAACAAGTTATTTGGGTTGGAGACCGAAGAATAATTACTTCGACGACTCTTAAACAAGATTTGAAAAAAGGTTCTCTCGATTGGATTAGTGCATTGCGTTCAACTCAAATTCGCTCCTTGATTGAACACTCAAGTATTCAATTATCCTTATTCGATGAGCAAAATATCGCAGAGATTTCCTCTGATGACTATCCAGGAGAAAGATTAATTGCTTGTCGTAATCCTATACTGGCAGCAGATAGAGCCAAAACAAGAGAAGAATTATTAAAAGCGACGGAAAAAGAATTAGACAAAATTGCTGCTGCCACAACTAGACAAAAACGTCGTTTAAAAGGGGAATCTAATATTGGTCTTAAGGTGGGACAAGTTTTGAATCGTTACAAAGTTGGTAAGCATTTCAAAGTTGATATTCAAGCTGATAGTTTTAGCTACGAACGAAACAAGCAAAGTATTGAAAGTGAAGCTGCACTTGATGGTTTATTTGTGATTCGCACTTCTGTCGAGCAAGAAGTTCTATCTGCCCAGGAGACTGTTAAAGCTTATAAGAGTCTTTCTCAAGTCGAGCAGGCTTTTCGTAGTTTTAAAACTGTAGATTTAAAAATTAGACTCATTTATCACCATACAACAGAACGAGTGAAGGCACATGTGTTTTTATGCATGTTGGCTTACTATGTTGAATGGCATATGCGTTCTGTTTTAGCTCCTATTCTTTTTGATGAGGATGATTGCGCAGAAGCTCAACTCAAACAAAAATCTGTTGTTCATGCTGAATATAGCGATACGCCGAAGGCGTTAAGCTTCGCTGATCGCGCATTAACTAAAGCTAGAACAAAGCGTACCGAGGATAATTTACCCGTTCACAGTTTTCAAACTTTATTAGCTGCTAACCGGGACTATTGTTAAAAATCAAATTCAATCTACTCTTGGTGGAGCTAGTTTCATTTTTGACAAAATTACTGAACCCACTCTTGTGCAACAAAGGGCTTTAGATTTGCTTGGTGTTTCCTTGACGCGACTTTCGATTCAGGCGATCGCTCACTCCAAAGTTGGGGTTGTGCGTAGCACAACCCCAACTTTGACAAGCGTTAAAAATCTAAGTATTGAATCAGTTTTAAGTAAGTAGCTCAACCTAATTAAACGTAAAATGTCATTACGGAGCGCGCAGCGTGCCCGGAGGGCGCATTTCACGATTTATCGTGGAGCGCAGAACGAGTACCCGTAGAGCTTTCCCTAGTAAAAACTTTGGCAAAGAAGCTCAAAACTACTTGCCAGAAAATTTACAAACGGTATCGCACAACCATTGATACGAAAGATGGTACTTACAAGGTGCTACAGATAACAGTGGAACGTGACGAAAAGTTGCCCCTGAGAACCTATTTCGGTGGCGTTTGTTTGCAGTGGAATAAGTGGGTCACAATTGATGATAATCAGGCTAACCATATTTGGAACGGGCGTAGCGAAGTTGTTCAGCGTCTTCTTGCCCAACAATGCGAAATTTGCGGTACAACGGACAATATTGAAGTCCACCATATCCACAAACTAGCAGATATTAAGCAAAAGGGATGTCAGGAACGCCCCGAATGGATGCTTAAAATGTCGGCACGTAAACGTAAAACCCGCTTTGGTTTGTCGGCAATGTCACGAGAAAATCCAATATGGACGCTACGACGGTGATCCTCTCAAGCGTAAAAATTACTGGAAAGCGAAGTGATACGAAAACGGTCATGCTTCGTTTGGAGGGGGGTGGTTGGAAAAGTGCCAGTAATGGTAACTCGCTGGCTACCTACCCTACTTGCACGCCCAGATTGAACAGAGAGGGACGGCGGATAATAGTTGGTGAAAGTATAGGCAAATA
>NZ_QMEA01000252.1 GCF_012912105.1 Brasilonema sp. UFV-L1 | reverse complement strand
GTTTTTCGCGCTTTATTAGCCCAACCGCAGAAAAGTATTACGATTTCAAAGTTAATGGAAGCCCGGTGGATCAGAGAATGCAGAGTTTCTGCAGACTTTGCCAGAGAAACAACATACCGAGTTATTTCTCATCTGAGCAAATATGAACGGATCATGATGCTACGCGCATATGACATATTACCACCTGTGTCTAAAGAAAATCAAACCGAAATTTCACCCCTGATTCAGAATAGTGATGCAATTAAAACCTTACCCAAAGTCCGGTATGAGCTATATGAAATTCCACTTAATGTATTAATGCTTGTCAAAGGGCTGCAAGAGAGCAGCTTCAAGCCAAGAACAAAGAACGGAGGCAGCAGTGCTAAGGTTTATACGACAGACAATAAAGCAGCTTTCACTTTAATCTTAGATGGTAGCGTCGAGAAAATCACGGTCAGTAGCCTGAGAATCGATCTGTGCTTCCTTCACGGCTCATGGGTTATACCTACAATTAAAGTCAACAGAGGTGAGAATGAATCAGACGGGGACTGAAATACGTGATGGCAACTCAAGAGTTGTCTGTTGTTCATCAAATTCTGATTCTATATCCTCCAGCTTAAGATGAGTATTCGGAAGTATGACTGAACTGATTAAGGGCTTTGTGCCGCTTAGAATCCATTCACATACGTGAGCTAATTGATAGGAAATCAGCGGAGGTACAGCGTCCCCTATTTGCCTGTACATATTTGCTAGCCCAGATGCTACAAACTTGTAGTTCCTCGGAAAACCCTGAAGGATAGACATCTCCCGAACACTGCATAGTCGATCTTGTTCAGGATGACTGTAACGCCCATTACCGATATGAGCACATTCTCTCTTAATAGTCACGGCAGGCTTATCCCAGCTTAACCGACCATACACATCCGGATGCGACCCTAATTTTCCGTTGGAAATGTAGCGCAGCATGGCAGGAGTCAGAATATCACGCGCCTCTGGGTGGTGTCTCAGATCAGCCCAAGAGCCACCGTCCTTTGGTATCATCTGAAGCCGTTTCAGGCTTTTAAACTCCGAAAATCCTGGTGCAATATGCAGGGGATCTTTCGGGTTCGGTTGCCCTGCAGCTATCAGCGGCAGCGATGAAATAGCTCTGCGAACATGGGTTGCTTCTAACCTAACACGAAAGCCGCCCCACAAATCTTCAAGGCTTCTGAACGTTAAATCTTCTCGCACCGCAATAACTAATGCCCGTTCTCTGCGTTGCGGAAGACCGAACCGATTCAGCATATAATTCTTTCCGTAAACCTGGTACCCAAGGTGCATAAGTTCCTCCTGCAGCCTTTGGTAGTGATGAGTGAAGTTACCGACAACCAACTCTCTTGCATTCTCCATGAGGAAAATTGTCGGTCTAAATTCCCTCACAAAGAGAGCACTGCGCGTTATCAGTGAGTTCCGGGGGTCATCTAATATGTGATTGTCAGGCAGTGTTCTGGAGAACCCTGTGCAGGGCGCACATGAAATTAGGACATCAGGAGCATCCGTACCAAGAGTGTTTGTCAGAACTCTGCGTAGCTTCTTCGGTTCCAGAGTTGATATATCCTCATCCACCGGCTCCAAATCCATATTTGCTCGATAGGCGATATTACATTGCAAAGACCCCCGGCTGCTGCTCGGCTTACCTATCTGGGCATCAACAGCCCCCACTATCCTAAATTTCGGATGAGCATGGAAGCCGTAGCTCATCCCTCCTACGCCTGAAAAAAGGTCAATTACGGTCCAATGCTTGTTCAATGTTACCCTTTGTGCTGCTAAAGTCTTTTCTGATCAAAGTATCAACTTTCAGTTGGTACCATTTCTTTATGAAGTTGAGCTTAATTCAACCCCCTAACCCATCGTTGGAACTACGGGTGGCGCGTTTTATTTAGTGAACGAGTAGGGGGGATGCACTCATCTACAAAAAACACAAGGACCTTCCCTATTCGATTAAGTGGTATACTCCGCGTTAATTTTCACGTAGTCGTAACTCAAGTCACAACCCCAAGCTTTACCTGAACCAGAACCATTACCAATACTGACGGAAATCATCACTGGATTGTCTATTCTTTGCTTGATGGTGCTACGCTCAACTGAGACATCGTTACTCATGTTTGTAGCTACCAAGTCTTTTGGTACAGAAGCATCTGCTGCAGCTTGTTTCAAATATTCACTTGCAGCTTTCCTATCAAATGATAATGGTTGACCATTCTCCATTAGCAAGAAATCTCCTAACTTTATTTTCAGGTTTTCTTGCTCAAAAGGAACTCCGGCGCGTCCAGCGGCTGCAGCGATACGTCCCCAGTTGGGATCGCGTCCAAAAATAGCTGACTTGACAAGAGAAGAACCTGCAATGGTTTTGGCAACTTGACGGGCTGCTTGTTCATCGTGCGCCCCTGTAACTTGCACTTCAATAAGACAAGTTGCGCCTTCACCGTCACGGGCGATCGCCTTCGCCAGATGCTGGCAAACTGCTGTTAACATCGCTTCTAATTTTTCTGCTTCTGCGCCCATTTCAGTTATTGCTGGGGTGCGTGATTGACCGTTAGCTAGAGCGATTAAACTGTCATTGGTACTCGTATCGCCATCAACGGTAATCGAATTGAAGCTTTTATCTGCTGCGCGACTCAACATTTGTTGCCATAAAGTGGGAGACACGGCTGCATCACAAGTTACAAATGCTAGCATTGTTGCCATGTTGGGATGAATCATCCCAGAACCTTTGGCGATACCTCCAATTCTGACTGGGCGATCGCCTATCGTTGTCTCTAAAGCAATAGATTTTGTCACTAAGTCTGTGGTAATTATCGCACCTGCTGCTGCATCTGATCCTGTTTCACTAAGCTCTGCAACGAGTTTCGGAATTCCTGCTTTGAGTGCATCCATACGTATGCGTTGCCCAATGACACCAGTGGAAGCGAGCAGCACAGATTCTGAGGGGATGTTGAGTGCTTGCGCTACTGCCATTGCAGATTCTAAGGCATCTAACCACCCGTCAGGACCAGTTGCAGCGTTGGCTTGTCCAGCGTTGCAAAGGATAGCACGGGCGCTATGCTTCGCTTGTAAGCGTTGACGGCAATAATCCACACAGGCAGCTTTGACATGAGTGGTTGTGAAGACACCTGCGGCGATCGCCTCCACATCCGACACTATCAAAGCCAAATCCGGCAATCCTGAAGGTTTTAGCCCAGCTGCAATTCCTGCTGAGCGATATCCTCTAGGTGCAGTCACACCACCAATAATTTCTTGCCAGTCTGCCATTCCTTTTCCCCCACAATTCTGAGCGGCTTGTTCGAGAAAGAACTCAGAACTCCTTCGTTAAGAACAAGCGCATGAGTTCAAAACGAGCTGGGTGGCTAGTTGGATCTACAAGCCCACTAAATCCTCTTGCTTTGTCTAAGGAGATATTTTGGCTTGGGGCGTTTTGCATTCTGAGTTTTTCTCAACCGAGATTATACCAAGCTTTTGTCTTTCGTCCGAGTGATAACTAGTCAGGAGTCAAAAGTTCTGTGAATTCTGGATGCTGGATTCTGAATTCTGAAATTCTCCTGAGTGACTCTTGACAAACGAACACTTATTCATGACTAATAAATATTAAAGAAAGAAAAAAGAGAGCCACTTGGGCAGCTCTCCAGATCATCAGGGTGCATCTTTAACTCTCATATTATTCCATTTTTGGGATGATTGGTGATACCCCTCATTTACAATTTGTAATATTTTTGGAAATCTTCTTAAAGGAGGGCAAACACGAAAAAAACACAACAAATAAAAAAATAGAGAGCCACTCGTGTAGCTCTCCAGATCATCAGGGTGCATCTACTTATCACAGTATATCATTTTTGAACTGAGGGGCAAGACCCCTCACCCCCTTTTTTCTAAAATTTTTTTAAAATGATCGTTCTTTGGGCGAGGTAGTCCGTTCAAGGGCGCTCTGGGCATGCGTTTTGCGCTTACGGCACCTGCTACAAGTTGGGAAACTCGCTTCAGAGCACTGCCTCACCAAGGGCGCGCTGGCAAGGATCCACAGCAGCCTCTTCTTTCAACAGTTATCAGTTATCAGTTATCAGTTATCAGTTATCAAGGAAGCGCAGTATCAGTTATCAGTTATCAGTTATCAGTTATCAGTTACCAGTTACCAGTTACCAGTTACCAGTTACCAGTTACCAGTTA
>NZ_QMEA01000251.1 GCF_012912105.1 Brasilonema sp. UFV-L1 | reverse complement strand
CGGGGCTTTAGACCCACTTTTTCGGTAAAAAACGCTAGAACCATAGACTATCGAATCCACAGCGGGATGGTTGGGGGTCGGTGGGTCAAAAATCAGCAAGCCCATATTGTCAAGCTGTCGGATGATATATTCAAGATCTCGTGGGATGAACCAACTGGAACTTGCGTCAGTGTTGCCTTTATTTTAAGCGCTCGTAAAATTCATGGGGTCATTTTCTTCCCCGCATGGGTTGCAAAAAATCCGCAGCTCACTGTCTGCTTTCAGAACGAGCATGAAGATGAGATGTATCGTTATCGCGATGCAGGTCCAACCTATCCCAAACTAGTCATCGATGAGTTTGCATCCGTTACCTTCCAGGAAGATGTTGGTCCGGATAGGGAGGATATTATCGCCTGCTCTCCAGAGCAACTACCAGAAAACTACGCTTCTAGACGCAATTGAGATGGCAATAAATTCACGTTAGCCCGATCAGTACATCGGGCTGATGAAAACAGTGTAATATAAATGTACATTAGTTCATCACTGCCCGTTCATAATCGTTGATGGTTCCGGATAATATTGTTGTGGAGGTTCTTGTGGTTGAGGATTCAGATACTCTTCCCATACTCTAATTTGTTCTCGTGCGGAGCTATAGGCATCAGTTCCTCTGGGAATCATTCTAGCTGTCTCAATCGCTCTGGGAATATCAGATTCTCCTTGAGCACGAGCTATATCCAATAATTGTTGACTCCATTGGTCAATGGCGATATTCGCATCACCGCGTAGAGTACTATTATCTGGTATTCTATTTGCTATCCGAATTGCCCTTGCCAAAGCTTGGGGAGTTCCGGTAACTGCAACTTCGCGTGCTTTGTTCCAGTTTTGTGTGGCACGAATTTGCCCTTGCCATTCATCTATAGCTGTTTGCGCTTCTCCTGAAAGTGCTCGCCCTGATGGGATTTGTCGAGCTGTTGCAATCGCAGAGGCTAAGTCGCCGCTGTTTGCTAGGTTTCTGGCTTGGTCTAAATAGGGCTGGTCTTCAATACGTTGAATTTTTGCAGTCCAAAGACCAATTTTTCTTCGTGCTTCGGAATACAATGCACGACCTTGAGTAATTCGACTTGCCTCTCCTATCGCCGTTTGCAGAGAGTTAACGTCCTCATACATTGCGACTTGATCAGCACGATCTAAATAAGGACGGTCTTCGATTGTCTGTATTTGAGCAACCCAACCATCAATTTCTTTTTTCGCTTCCTGCGCACGAGGGTTGCCTTCAGGAATCAGTTGTGCTTCAGCTATAGCTGCTGTAAAGTCGCTGATTGAACCAAGACTCGCCAGTTCTCTTGCTTTTTCCAAATGGGCGACATCTTTTACTTCTAACTGCCAATTAGCAATGAGTTCTTGCGCTTTTTGATATTTTGGTCTTGTTGCCTCTATTTGTTGAGCTTGGGAAATTGCCACCTCTAAACTGGATGTTGTTCCTAACCATGCATTCCTTTGCGCTTCAGCTAAAGTCACAAAGTCTTGTACATCTTTTTGTTGTCCAGTGCTGGGAGGAATTTTTTGAGCGATGGAGATGGCTTGGTCTGCATCTCGTCCGTCTAGCTTGTCTTGTGCCAATTCCAGCATTTGGCGTCCAAATTCTGCAAGAGCTTCCTGGGCTTTAGGATAAACATAACTGTCTTGCTGAATCGACTCTGTTACCTTGATGGCTTTGAGGAGATTATTGACGCCTTTGCTTTTGGCTATTGTGTCGGCTTTTGCTAACTTCTCACCATCTTCTCGCGCACTCACAATCAATCGATTCAATTGGTCATATTTCGTGCTTGCCCAATATTTATTATCGACACGCAATAATTTTGAACCCAACATAAATGCTTGATGCCAATGCTGCTCACGCATTTGGGCTTCTGCTTCAGTGTAGATACCTTCAGCTTTTGACCAGATAGATTGCCATTTGGTAATTTGTGTTTCTACCAGTTCAGAAGCTGATTCTTCTTTCGGAACTTGGCGAGCAGTGGCGATCGCCTCATCTAACCGACCCGCCTGAAAACTCTGGTCAGCCAGTCGCAGAATATCCTCTGACCATTCTTCTATCAAACGGTCAATCTCTTCGCGAAGCGGATGATTTTTTGGCAATTCTTTCACTAAGGCGATCGCCTGCTGCAGGTCTTTCACTGTCTGCTTAGATGCTGCCAATTGAGCGCAATGCAGCCGCACTGAAGCACTCGCTAACGGCCAGAAAATTGATGGACAGTTCGGTGCTGATGGCAGCTTGAGTAGCATTGCTGTTGACATGAAGGCTATTGCCCCAGGAACCAATGCTAACAATAACGTCCATAACACCCAGCTTGTTGTCCATTTGGGCAATTTCCAAGATTTTTTACTGAGTGGACCTGCTTCTTGTCGTTCTATCTGTGTTGGTAACTCTTCGGAATCACTTTGTGTTGAGCGTTTCACAGACTCAATAGTAGAACCAGTTGCTGGAATTCCAGATGTATGTGTTTCACTAGACTGTTGCTTTCGAGATACTCTAGTCATATTGCTATCTGGCTCTCTTGCTTTGCCTGGTAACCAACTTTGTGGTATGTCCCGCTCAGTCATTTCTCACACCAAAATTAATAATAGAATAGCGATCTGTTATAGCTCCGAACTTCTGCCCCTGCCATCGTAACTTTCCATCTTAGAAAAGTTACTTCTTTAATATTGATGATACGTCTTCCACTTATATCATGTATCTCCAATTTTAAAAGTGCTTTATTATACTTTATACTTTTGCCGAGGCTTCTGCTTGCAAATCTGCGACAAGTTGAGCTAGATCATCTCTACTTGCCTGGTAAACTGTACCACAAAAATGGCAAGTTGCTTCAGCGCCATTGTCTTTTACAATCATATCTTGCAGTTCTGCTTCACCCAACATCTTGAGTGCTCCTAGCATACGGTCAAAAGAGCAACCACAATGAAAGCGCAGAATTTGGGTTTCTGGAAAGAGCACAACTCCCATATCCCCCAGCAAGTCTTGAAAGATATCTGTCAAAGACTTTCCTGCTTGCAATAGAGGTGTAAACCCTGATAACGCGGCGACCCGTGATTCTAAAGTTTCGACGAGGGCTTCGTCTCTTGCGGCTTTCGGCAAAACTTGTACGAGTAAGCCTCCGGCTGCTGTCACTCCGTTTGCTCCTACGAACACGCCTAATACCACAGCTGACGGTGTTTGTTCCGAACTGATGAGGTAATGAGCCACATCGTCTCCAATTTCACCAGAAACGAGTTCCACCGTACTAGAGTAGGGATAGCCGTATCCAACATCGCGTACAACGTAAAGAAAACCTTTACCGACTGCACCACCAACGTCAAGTTTACCTTTACTATTGGGAGGCAGTTCTACAGATGGATTTTCGACGTAGCCGCGTACTGTTCCGTCTAGACCTGCATCTATCAATATACCACCTAAAGGTCCATCGCCTTTGACTCGGATATTAACTCTGGACCCAGAGCGCTTCATACTAGAAGCCATCAACAAGCCCGCTGTCATCGTTCGACCGAGTGCAGCTGTCGCCACATAAGAAAGTTGATGTCTAACCCTGGCTTCTTCTGTCAAACGCGTGGTTATTGCACCAACTGCACGAATTCCGCCGGACGCTGCTGTGGCGCGAATTAATTGATCCGCCATGAAAAAACCTTACTAATAATTTCTTACCGGAATTCCCTGTTTTTTGCCAGGAAATAATAGTTATTTTAGTATAACAAAACTTAACTTAAACATGTGTGTCAGTAGTGAGTTAGAATGACCTCATCAAGGAAGTAAAGTTAACAATTCGGTTAAACGTTATCAAACGAAACAGAGTCTAAGCACAAATATTTGCTTAAATAGAAAACGAATTGCTATTTATATTTGTACATAAAAAGGCGTAAATAACAACAGCAAAGATTAAGTATCCCACTTGCCTCTGCACTCAGCAATCAAACTATTAGACACGCCATTTTTGCTACTGGTAGATACGTTAAAAATGATAGAAAACTCTTATGAAAATAAACATTTAGGCAGTGGGCGGAGGTAATCTTTTCCTAAATGCATATTCCCCTCCGTTTTTTTGTTGAGGAAATTTTAGGGAAAGCGATAGCGTAAGCGCACGCGGCTTGGGCTTACGCGTAGTGGCTCCCAGAGGCGAGCTAGCGCGCTGCTGCTTTGCAGCAGATCGTCTTCGTGAACTACAGTTCTTCCTGAGTAAACCACTTGTCTAGGTAAGCTTCAAAATCATGTAATTTTAGCTTAAGCAGCAGAAGCCTCTCGCTCACCCGAAGGGGAGCGATGAGAT
>NZ_QMEA01000250.1 GCF_012912105.1 Brasilonema sp. UFV-L1 | reverse complement strand
TTTTGAGGTCAATGCTCAATTTACAACACTTTGAAGCTTAACTGAACCGTATTGGATTATATTGTTGATTTTCAGCTGACTATATTATATTGATTTACGAGGTTGTATTTGAAATGTTAGTACCTCATAATAACAATAATAGTCAGATTGGTTCTCACAAACAACAAGTCTTAACTGCAATTGTGCAGGCAAAACAAAATGGTTTGAGCGATGACGAGATTAAGGTGCATGTACGCGAAGCTTTATCTTCATCAATGGTTAATTATGCTGAAGCTGTTCTACAACAAATTAATTTTCAGACGAAGTTATCACGTCCAGTTGTTGAATTTGATTTAGAGTTTTTATTTCAGGTAATATACTCATCAGTGATGACAGGTGCCAGTGATGAAGAAATCTTATCAATCTGTGCAGAATACTGTACTTTAAACCAGTATGAGTTTGTCCGGTATGCACTTGAGTATATCCATATCAATCGTGTACCATCAGAGTGGGAGCAAAGTAACATACACCAAAAGGCTGTTCAAATAGCAGACTCATCTCCAATTGAAGATTTATTTCAATATATTGACTCTATTAAAAATATCTATTTGAAGCAGATTGGCTACGAAGTGGTTCAAGAGAACCTCTACAAGCTTTTTTTAACTCATAAACCAACTCATGTTTTTATAGATTTGGCTAACAAGACTAAAGATTCTTTTATCAAGAAGTATTGTTACCGAACAGCAGTGCTGGTTGCGCGTATTACAGGTAAAGAAATAGATTTACAACTTACAGGAGATGGTTCAACAATTAACGAACCGAAATTTCTAGAGAGTAAGGCTTCTACTAAGGAAATTATCCATTCACAGATTTCCACTATGGAACAGGCAGGAATATTGTTAGTTGACACTTTAGAAGATTTTAGTATTCATGCTAAGTATGTTGATGCCAAAACTGGTCCAACATTCAACCGTATTAAGGTAAAACTAGGACGGGGTGTTTCTTATAAGAAGGTAGAAGATATCGGCAATGACTTAGTACAGCAGCTTGGTGAAGAATTAAGCTTGAAAGTTGCGCCAATGGTGAGTGTAGTTCCTGGAGGGGTGGTATTTGATATACCCAGACTTGATAGACAGTTTGCCTATTTCCGTGACTATATTACCTTTGACGGCGAACCTGATGTTCATTCGGTATCCATCCCCGGTGGTGTTGATGTCGATGGTACCTATGTCGAAATTCCCCTGTACAGCGATAACGTGACTCATATTCTGGGTGGTGGGCGAACACGGGGTGGAAAGTCACAGTTTGAGAAAGCAGCAATTTTATATTTAGTGCGGCGGTATCCCCCTTCGCTTGTTCGGTTAGCACTTTCGGATGTTAAACGTGTGACGTTTGGTAAATTTGACGGGCTACCTCATCTTGTTGCCCCAGTTGCGCGTGATGCAGAATCTACTGCTAATTTACTCGATTACCTGGTTGAAGAGATGGAATTGCGCTACCAGGAGTTTGAACGCCACAGCAGTATTGAAACAATCGCGCAGTACAACTTGCGGTTTGTACCTGGTATTATCATGCCGCGAATTGTGTGTTTGATTGACGAATGTTTTGATTTGCTTTCGGATGATAATTACTGCGATCGCATTGAGAGTGCGCTGATGAAGTTACTTGCAAAAGCTGGTGGTGCAGGTATTCATGTCCTATTGTACACACAGCGTCCTGACAAGAACGTTATTGACCCTTTGATTCGCTCAAACTTTCCTGCCAAGACTGCCTTTGTTACAACTCGTCCTGAAGATAGTTGTATTATCCTTGGGGACGATAAAGACAAGCGTGCAGTTTACTTGCTGGGATATGGGGATTTCTTGTACAAAACGACTGAGGTGGTGCGACTCCAGGCGTTGTATGTTGCTGATGATGAAGATCCTGAATACTTCAAGCAGTTGCTAATAGATGCCAAAAACCAAGATGACTCCTATACTGCATGGGAGTCTGGACTAGATTTCGATGAATTTGTCGCTAGTTTGTCTGGTGAGGGTAGTAGTCATGACAAAGGTAAATCTAAAGCCACTGCTGTTACTAAAACTAAGCAATTAAAGACTGATTTTGAAGGTAGTTTTCATTTTAATGTACAGCTTGATGAGTCAGCTAAAAACTCAATTTTGAATTTGCATCAAAAGGGCTATCAACTTGATGAGATTGTAAAAGCTGTCTTTAATTTATCGCGCCATGATGGTAGGTCGTATAAAAAATTTAGAAACGTTGTTGAGGAGTTTTTAAATAGTTTGCAAGGAGGTGAGGGAGATGATATATGAATTAACAATGCCTTTACCACCTAGTATGAACGAAATCATTAATCAAGCACGTTCTGGTTGGCAAGCAAGTGCTGATCTGAAGAAGTATTGGACAAACTTAATCGGTAAATTTGTCCAGGATTGTGGATTTTCTTTGGATAGTGCTGTATGGGTTGAGTTTCATTGGTATCTGAAAAACTTTGGACGAGATAGTGATAATGTTGCTGCTGCTGCCAAGTTTATCATGGATGGTTTGGTGGCAGGACGAGCTATTCGTAACGATAATTTGACAATTATAAAATCACCTGTTGTTCATTACTATTATCGCAGTAATGGTGATGATGGTGTACTACTGCGATTATCACAATCACCTGATTTTTTGTTAGATAATTTTATTGTCTCTAATCAATTTTCCAGAAATAGCTTAGAAAAACACAGTCAATCAGTTACATATTTAATGTCACTTTAGTTAAAATATACAGTTTCTTTACCGGATGACAGTCATGTTACGTTTTCAAGAGTACAGTTTGTTGATTGAGAAGATAAATGCAGGTAAGAATATTCACCTGTGGGGTCAGCAGGGTATTGGTAAGACTTTTACTGTTAGAAACTGCTTGCTCAAAGACATTAACCTAGAGTCCGTTTATCTTAACCTTGAATACCCTTTTAGCGTGGATAATTTATTTGATGTTATTCCTATTAGTTTAGGTTTGTACTATCAGCAGAATTGGTCAAATATTGTGAGTCAATTATCTCATGGATTTCAAAAGTTGCTAGTGATAGATAACTTTGATAGGTTTCACTGTGTCAGCGAGACTTTAAGTGATGACTTATTCCGATTGCAACAGTTAGCTAAACTAGACAATTTCTCTCTACTCTTAATATCTCGGATGCCGCTAAGATATTTCCATTTCCCAAGTTTTGTTAAATGCTTTGAAGAATTGGAATTAAACGAAACTAATACTTGGACTTTTGGACAGTAAATATACGGGTTTTAAGCAGGTTCGATGCCTGCTATTGTTCCTGGGTAAGACTTTATAGAGGCTGAACTCGAACATCAGACGGGTGGGTTCAATATACTGAGTGCCATTAATGCTGAAAGGAGTAGAGTAGTAAGTCTTTTTAGAGTAGTCTATGCCCTAATCCCCAATGCCGGGGTTGCCATTAGCAGCTAACGGTTAAAATCGCAAAAGGGGAAATTATGAAAGGCAAATTCAAGACACAGGTTGTACATCGACTACAAGAAATAAATTCTTGTTTAGGAATGGCTTTTTTACTAGCAATGCTTGCTTCAGTAGGATTGATTTTACCGGCTTCAGTTGGGTTGACATTCCTGGCGGATGCCGGGGTGGGCGTAGAAAATAAGCCTGCTTACAAGGGTATAACTGCTTTTGCGACTGCAACTGGTTTATTTGGTTTAGTTGGTACTGTTTCTGCTGTTGCTGTTGGTAGTTTGGTATTGAGTACAACCAATAAAGAGTTGGAAGAGGAGAAAAAAAGTAGGTCTTCAAACCGGATAATTGCAATTAATTTCTATAATTCTGACGAATCACTTGATGAAGATGATTCAGAGGAAGAAGAGAAGGAAGAAAATGAATCATTTGGTTTGGATGATTGGGAAGATGAAGATGAGGAAACTAATTCAGAAGGAGTTGAATATACTTGGCGGCAAAATGTTACTTACACCTATTATGTAACTCAAATCAAAGGTCATCCTACCTTACACGGATTACATCTTTGTCGTTTGAGTTCGCATTGCGGTACAAAGTCTGACTTCAAAGAAGAAATTGTTTCTGTTAAACTTGATGACTATCAAATTCAAAAACTGACTGTCCTTTTTGAAGCCAGCTATCCAGAAAGAGAAAACCTAGTAGGAAAGTATTTCCATTCACATCAATTTTTCCCAAAAGAAGCGTTGGAGGAATATTTTCGGCTTCATAATAGTTTTTACTGGGCAAAATCTAGTGGACAATTTGCAAATGCTTGTTTAGATTCCTGCAAGGGCTGTTCTTACCTTCATGGTGCTGACAGAATAGTCTGTGGAATGCATCCTTTTGGGTGGGAAGGAACAGATTGTCCTGATAAAAAACTCTTAGACGGGATAGTGCTGCGCGAATATGAAAACCCAGATATTATTGCTAGCCTTAATGAAGGTTTGGCTGATGTCGAAGTTTTTAAAATGGATGACTATATTGTTGTCAAAGATAGTTATTCTGGTCGTAGATTTCAGTTTGATTTTGATGGATTTAGGTTTTCTTGGTCAGATCAATTACCTGAATTATTGGACTTTGGACAAAAAAGGTTAGTTCGCGTATTATATTCGCGAACTAAA
>NZ_QMEA01000024.1 GCF_012912105.1 Brasilonema sp. UFV-L1 | reverse complement strand
AGGGGACCCCGAGTTCCCCTTAGCAAGGGGAGGGGATTGAGGGGAGGGGTTCGGTGCAGCTTGGTAATGATAAGTCTTTAACCGAACCTGATATCAAAATGGTTATCAAAGTGAGGCAATTCTTACAGAAGATGTGACAATTTCACCGCTAGCGTTTCCTGAATGTGTCATAGCAGTTCGGGAAATGTTGCGTCCTATTAGTAAATAGTCTCGACTGTTACTAAGCTGTAAAACATCTAGTTTTACAACTTATTTATGCTTGGGTGAATTTTGAGTTGAGTGAGGAATAGGAAGCGCGGCGTTGCTGAATCAGCGTATGAATTGTCATTCTGTTAGCGCAGCGTGCCCGGAGGGCATACGTAACGAAGTGAAGCGTTAGCGCAGCGTGTCCCAAAGACATAGAATCTCTGCAGATGCTTCATTTCGCTTCGCTACATTCAGCATGACAAAACTAGATTCATACTTCAAATCAGCAACGCCGGAAGCGCTTTTGCTTTTAATATGATAAGCCGGACAACTGTTCGACCTTGCAATCTACCAAGCTATCCGGCTCAGTTTGATTTTCGGAAGTTGTCATCAACCTCACTGGACTAGGTCTGGACTCTTCTTTGGTACGCCCGATGAATTCCCATCCACCAGTTCTGACACAGAAGAGCGCTGAGCCGCGCAACCACAACCCGAAAACCCGCGTTGTTGTTCGTGTTGTCACGCGCGTTCCTGTTGCGGTTCGCCGAGCGGCAGTTCCTCGGATTGTTGTTCCACGAACCGCCACGCAGCAGTCGGAGTTGCCTACCCCATAGTTTAAATTAACATAATATTAAGACAAACCTCTTGATTAAACGGTAAGTTTTTTGTATTATTAAAGTGATAGATTTAAACTCATCCAAAAATCTGAAAAAAAATTGATCGCGCTTCGCGCGGAAAGTGAAGAGAAAAGAAGAAAGCGCAAAGTGCAAAAGGAGAAAAGTGTAAAGGGCTAAGAAGTCCTGAGCCGCGCAACCACAACCCGAAAACCCGCGAGGCCGTACGTGAGGTCACGCGCGAACCTGAAGCGGTACGCCGAGCGGCAGAACCGCGGATTGACGTACCACGAACCGCCACGCAGCAGCCGATAATCATTATCATTTTTACTCATCCAAGCAGTACCATCAGCAGGCGCTCCTTTGTAGCTATCATGCCATGCATCTTGGCACCACTCCCATATATTACCATGCATATCATACAAAGCAAAAGCATTTGGTGGAAATTTTCCTACCTCTGTTGTTTGCTCACGATATTCACCCTTTGGTCCAGAAGCATAAATATAGTTGCCGTTGTAGTTTGCTAAATCTGTGGTGATGGTTTCGCCAAAGTGAAACGGGGTAGTCGTTCCCGCGCGACAAGCATATTCCCATTCTGCCTCACTGGGCAAACGATAGGGCTTTCCAGTTTTGTGAGCCAATCGAGCACAAAATTCAATTGCATCGTCCCATGATACCCTCTCAATAGGTCGATTAGCTCCTTTAAAGCGGGATGGATCTGGATTTAAATCTATTTTGACCTTAGGAAGAGCGGCAACGGTTTGCCATTGAGCTTGCGTTACAGGAAACTTACCCATATGGAAGGGTTGAATGGTGACGGTGTGCTGTGGACTTTCACGAGCAAGGCGTTCTGGCTCATTCTCTGGAGAACCCATCAAAAATTGACCGCCAGGAATTGCCACCATCTCCAGCAACACATCATTGCCCAGGTTTTCTGTGAAAAATTCTGCTCGACCCCGATGACGATTGATTTCGCAGGTTTTTCCTATACCTAAAAATTTTGATTTGACGATGATTGTGGCATACTCGAACTCAAACTGCTGAGTTTGAATATTAGTTTGAGTATTCGTTGGAATATTAGTTTGAATAACAGAGGGAGATTTTGGCTGAGAAACTGGTGATGATTGAGTTTGAGGTAGTTCTCGTAATTTTGCTTGCTGTTTTTGTCGCTTGGCTCTTTCTTGCTCTTGCTGTAACCTCTGTGCTTCCTGTTGCTTACGCTCATATTCTGCTTGTTTCGGAGTAACGATCCGTTGTTCAATTGAGGCAATATCTTCATCCCGCAGTCCCAGATACTGCTGATATTCTTTGAAATCTTTTTGAGTAGTTTTGCTAAAGGGATATTCTTGAGCAATTGCCTGAATCAATGCTTGCTCATACTCATGGCGCTTACGTTCATACTCCCGATAAGGTTGCAAAACTTCTTCTTCAATTGCAGCTGCTTCTGCTGGAGTTAATCCCCACTCATCGCGCTTTCCGTCTAAAATTCTACGAGCAAAAACAGAAAACTCGTGACCTTCCTTCGCACGAGTTTCTACTTCCTTACGATATTTCACCTTAGGATCATCCTTTGGTGATTTTGCCAGCAAAATTTTATGACCTTCCTCAATTGGGTAAAACTTGGGAGTCATGGCTGGTGCTGCTTCTTTTACCTTGCTGCTAGCATACTCGTGCAGTTCATCAATCGAAATCCAACCATCGCCATCGCGATCCGCTGCACCTTTTTCCATACCTTCAACTAAGTAGCGGGTGTATATGGAGAGGTCTGAACCTTCTTGTTCAAATGAGTACTGGGTAGATGTGGATGAAGTCAGGATTGCCCGCCCTTTACCGCCTAGCTGTTCCTGTAACTTTACAGTACCATCATCTTTGACTGTTAAACCTTGGGCGATCGCCCCGCTAAAGCAACAGTCTAAAATTATCACCTGTCTTTGGGAACGGCTCTCATTCATACTTTCGTGCAGAACACTGGCTGCTACTGCTGAAGGCTTGAATAACCTGTCATTCTGTTTACGAGTGGTAGAAGTTGAGAGGTAAAGCTTGCCGTAATCATCTGTAATCCCGTGGCCAGAAAAGTAAAATAATAATAAGTCTTGTTTCTGGCGATGGGCAAACAGATTGTAAATAGCATCTTCCATTTCCTGACGTTCGGGATTTTTGAGGACTGTGATATCTACCTCAGCAAAATTTCCTATTTCTGGGTGTGTCAGTACTCGTCGCATTGCTTCAACATCTTTCACCGCACACGGTAACGGATTTAGTCCGGGTTGATACTCGCTCACCCCTATCAGCAATGCTAACTTCCCCATCTTTGCCTGCCTATGTCCCCACAAGTTTCTGCGTTGTCTCGACTGTTGCCACCAATTCTATTGTGCCTGTTTACTAACTTTTCGTTTGAGTGTTTTACTATTGCTTCTACTTTTTATTCAAGGGTTTTTCCAGAAAGGCTCTTGCCGAGCAACACAAACGGAATTTCAATAGATATGGGCACAAAACTTTTTACAATTTCGTCATATCTTAGTAATAGCATCGTCACAAAGGCTTTCTAGATTAGAGATGGTATCCAGAAAATCTTAACAAAGACAAAATGTATAGAAAACCGAGTGATGACAATCACGAATTAAACGTACACAACAAAATTTTATTAAGTAATATGACTGGTCCTTGGAAAAAAACAGCTTTTCATTTATCGCTCGTGTTACTAGGTTCTGGGATGACTCTTGCAGGTGGCTACTTGGCTTCCCACTCCCAACAGGTTTCTAAAAACGCATCTGATCTTGCTGTGAGTCGGGTCAATGCTGCTCCCCCAATACCGACGAATCCAGAGGGTAGTAGTTTTGTTACGAAGGTTGTGCAAAACGTCGGACCAGCCGTTGTGCGGATTGATGCTTCGCGAACCGTGAAAACCCAGTTGCCAGAAGAATTTAACGACCCATTCTTGCGCCGCTTTTTTGGTTCTGCACTGCCAAATTCACAACAAAGGCGGGTAGAACGTGGTACTGGTTCAGGTTTTATTATGAGTGCTGACGGTCGCATTCTCACCAACGCTCACGTTGTTGATGGTGCGGATACTGTGAAAGTGACACTCAAGGGTGGACGCACTTATCAAGGTAAAGTGTTAGGCAAAGATGAATTAACAGATGTGGCTGTTGTCAAAATTCAAGCAGATAACCTACCAACAGTGACATTGGGTAACTCGGATCAGCTACAACCCGGAGAATGGGCGATCGCCATTGGTAACCCCCTTGGTTTAGATAACAGCGTCACCACTGGAATTATCAGTGGAACAGGTCGGACAAGCAATCAAATTGGTGCTCCCGACAAGCGAGTGGAATATCTTCAAACAGACGCAGCAATTAACCCTGGTAACTCTGGGGGACCATTACTAAATGCCCAAGGACAAGTCATAGGGATGAATACAGCCATTATCCAGGGGGCGCAAGGATTGGGCTTTGCTATTCCTATCAACACAGCGCAACGAATTTCCAATCAATTGATAGCCACAGGTAAAGTACAACATCCTTATTTAGGAATTGCGATGCAGGCGTTGACACCTGAGTTGAAAGAAAACATCAACTCTGATCCCAACAGTGGCTTAAGTGTTAATGAAGACAGTGGCGTTTTAGTTGTCAAAGTTATGCCCAATTCACCAGCAGCCAAAGCGGGGATACGTGCTGGTGATGTAATCCAAAAACTTAATGGTCAAACAGTTGCAGATGCAGCCTCTGTTCAAAAGGCAGTGGAAAATAGCCAAATTGGGGGAAATTTGCGCATGCAATTGCGTCGCAATGGTCAAAACCTTGACTTAGCTGTCCGCCCAGGTGCTTTTCCAATGCAATAGGACTTACGCATCGTAACACATACAGCAGAATTCAGAACTTAGGAGCGTTCCCCCTGCCTACGCTCCGTTTCTGCTCAGCTGGAACGGAAGCCAGCACCACGGCACCATTGTCAAGTTTTTGCAGCAAGCGTTCGGCTTATCGCTTCTTGTGGTAGATTGGGTGAAGCAATAGCAGAACCCAACTACTGATTGTATTGGGTTTAACTTCATTCCACCCAGCCGACAAAACTATATTGTCTTTTCTCCAAGAAAACCTCGAATCAAATTAATAAGTCTTTTTGATTCCTCTGGAACTGATTCAAATGCACTCTTAATTAGGTAGGTTGCCACAACTGTTTTATCATAAGTCAAGATTTTTGCCGCTTCATAAAACTCATTATGCTTCCCAGCCCTAGATGCGGAATCTAACATATGATCTACTGCTGCACTTGACATTTGTAATTCTCGCTTAAATCTTTCATAAAATAGCTCTCTGCTTTTGGGGTTAACAATCCATGATTCCGGCCACTCATTGCCAGGTAGAAAACTCAGGCGTTTGTCCACCCAATCTTTAGCCTCTTGTTGTTCAGTAGGATTTTCAAGAGCTTTTAAAAATTGATCAATCTGCTCAGTCTTTTTCGATAATTGATCACCGTCCAGAAGCACACAAACTTCTATCGTTCTGTCTTTTTTGTGCATAATTTCTTTATATTTAGCACCAAGATGTCGCATAACCGCTGTTGCTGAACCTATAGGTAAAACTTTTGTGCGTGAGCGAAGATCGTTATCTAAAACTGTTTCCACTATTAATTTAGCTGCCTCATCTTCGACCAAAATATCTAACTCAACATTTTGACGACCTGAGAGTTTTCCAGTGGCATAACTCGGTGAAATTCCAGGTATGACAGTAGTTTCACTCCCATTGCGTTCAAGAAAAATTCTGCCTTCTGGTGGTAAGCACTCAAGAATCCGACAGGAATGAGTTGTACAAATAATTTGAAACTTACGTTTTTCACATATTTTCTTTAATTCTTCAATTAAGCTTTCTTGTGCTTTCTCATGAAGACCTAATTCTATCTCATCAATCAAAATAAGAGAGCCATCTGGGCACTCATTGATAATTGAAAATAATTCAAATAAAGAGTGTTCTCCTGCTCCCATGTTAAAGCCAGAGTAGACATTCTGATCTTTTTTAGCCACTATAGGCAAACGATATTTTGAGTGTCGTCTATAGCTGAAACTGGTATAGTCAGTACTAAGGATTCTGCTTACAGTTTCACGAACACTATCTTCCCATCCGTGGTCTGTTCCTGGCTTAAACTTACCTCGATAGCTTTTAGATACACTTCTTTCTACATGTGGAACAATGCGCTCAACACCAAGAAATACAACGGTACGTTGAACTCTTGAATCATAGTTATTCCAGCGACCTCCAGATTTCTTATGACGTACTTGCTCACCAGGTCCAACCTGGTCAGGATTATGCTTAGTAACTTTCCAATTGTTATGAAGAATTTGATATCGAATGTCTATATCGCCAAGTGCAGCTTCCTCTTTTGTTTGAATAAAGAAATCTGAGAAAGTATAGTAGGAATGTTGTCTTCCAGCTAACTTGAAGCCATTAGGTTTGTTGTGAAACGCACATGCTGATAGTGCCAGAACTGTGGTTTTACAAGAACCATTACGTCCAGCAATGGCTGTAATTGGGTAGCGAAAGTCGATAGTAACCCCCTTCAAACCACGTATCTGACCACTTAAAACCTGTATCGTGAGTAAAGTTGCACGTGAAGTGTCACAAGGAAACCATTTGAGGTTTTTCTGGTCTAAGTCTGAGTATTTATACACTATTTGCTGGTATTAGTTAAGAGTTAGGTATGGAGCAGTTTAGCACCCTTAATTTTTGAAGCAGTATAAATTATAGCTACCAATTTTGGTTGTCGGCTTTTAAATCGAAAAAGGAGAAATGCCAGCTACACATTTCTCCTTTTTCTCCTTTGACTTATTAAAGATAAGCTGGTTAACCCAAAGCCGTTCGCAACTCACTGTGTGCTTGTTCCAACGCCTCTGGTAATTTACTCGCATCGCGTCCGCCTGCTTGTGCAAGATTCGGTCTTCCACCGCCGCCACCACCGCAAATTTTCGCGATCGCACCCACAAATTTCCCTGCTTGCAACCCTTTCTTATTCACCTCTGGACTAAAAGCAGCAACTAAGCTGACTTTTCCTTCCTCTGGAACAGAACCTAACACAACCGCACCATTACCAAGTTTTTGCAGCAGGCGTTCGGCTACAGTTTTTAAGGATTCTGGATCAACGTCTTCCATTTTGGCGACGAGAATTTTATAATCGCCAATGGACTCGACTGTTTGCAGCAAACTATCTGATTTGGCGATCGCCAGTTGTGATTTAAGAGTTTCTAATTCCTTTTGGGTGTTTCTAAGTTCGTTTTGCAGAGTCGTAATTCTATCGGGAAGTTCTTCCGGTTTTACCTTAAAGCGATCGCTCAAATCTTTCACGACCTTTTCCCGCACATTCAGGTAATCTAAAATAGCAGGACCAGAAACTGCTTCAATTCGCCGGACTCCTGACGCCACACCAGCTTCAGAGATTATTTTGAAAACTCCTATCTCCGCAGTATTACTGACATGAGTTCCTCCGCAAAGTTCCATTGATACACCAGAAAAGTCAATGACGCGCACTTGTTCGCCATATTTTTCACCGAACATGGCAACAGCACCTCTGGCTTTTGCTTCTGCTAAGGGCAAAACTTCCACTTTTGCGGAGTGTGCTTGGGCAATCCAAGTGTTTACCTGTTCTTCAACTTGCTGTATTTCTTCTGGTGTTAAAGCACGGGGACAGTTGAAGTCAAACCGCAACCTGTCGAATGACACCAGAGAACCTGCTTGCGATATGGAGTCATCAACAATTTTCTTCAACGCTGCTTGCAGTAGGTGAGTTGCGGTGTGGTTTGCTTGCAAGCGACGACGACAAGCTTGATCAATTTGCGCGGTCACATCATCTCCTACTCGGATTGTACCGCGTTCGATGCGTCCGAAGTGAACAAAGAAATCCGATTCTTTCTTGACGTCGTGAATTGTCACAAGGACACCATCACCAGAAAGATATCCGCGATCGCCTATTTGTCCGCCCGACTCTGCATAAAATGGAGTTTGGTCGAGGACAATTTGCACGTCTGTTCCGGCTTCTGCTTCTTCTTGGGAAACGCCACCTACCAACAGCACTTCAACTTTGGATGTCGCGACAGGTTGGGTGTAACCCAAGAATTCTGTTGCGTGGATGTGTTCCGCCAGCTTGTCGAGAGAACCTTGTACCGTTAAGTCGATTGTTTTGTGTGCTTCCTTGGCGCGTTCTACTTGTTTTTGCATTTCTGCATCAAAACCCGCCTCATCAACGCTGAGGTTGTTTTCAGCAGCAATTTCTTGAGTCAGTTCTAAAGGAAAACCGTAGGTATCGTACAAGGTGAAAGCACTTTCGCCACTGATTTGGGTTTCGCCTTTGCTTTGCACCTGTTGGATAATTTCCGCCAGCAGTTCTTCACCGCGTTCCAAAGTTTTCAGGAAGCGAGATTCTTCTCGTTGCAGTTCTGCTTTGATGGCGTTTTCTCTTTGGCGGACGTTAGGGTAAGCTGATTCCGAGAGGGCGATCGCACTTTGGGCAACTTTGGTAGTAAATTCTTGTTGAATCCCAATCAATCTTCCATGACGGACAACCCGACGAATCAGGCGACGCAGAATATAACCTCGTCCGACGTTAGAAGCGCGGATTTCATCGGCTATCATGTGGACGACTGCACGAATATGATCTCCAATCACTTTTAAGGAGACTTTGGTTTTCTCATCTGCTGATTCGTAGTCTATCCCAGCAATTTGGGCTGCTGTTTTGATAATGGGGAAAACCAAATCAGTTTCGTAGTTGTTGGGAACTCCTTGAAGGATTTGCGCCATCCTCTCCAAACCCATCCCAGTGTCGATGTTCTTATTAGCTAGAGGTGTTAAATTCCCTTCTGCATCCTGGTTGTATTGCATGAAGACAAGGTTATAAACCTCAATGAACCGGCTGTCGTCATCTAAATCAATATTGTCATCGCCGCGTTCAGGGTGAAAGTCGTAATGTATTTCTGAACACGGACCACAAGGACCAGTAGGACCAGAATTCCAAAAGTTGTCTTCCCTCAAACGTTTAATTCTGGCTTCGGGAACGCCTATTTGATCACGCCAGATAGCAAAGGCTTCGTCATCTTCCTCAAAGACACTCACAACGAGGTGTTCTCTTGGTAAACCAAAGACTTTTGTGGAAATTTCCCAACCCCAAGCGATCGCTTGTTCTTTAAAATAATCCCCAAAGCTGAAGTTCCCCAACATCTCAAAAAACGTGTGATGCCGTTTTGTGCGTCCAACGTTTTCGATATCATTGGTGCGAATGCATTTTTGAGAAGTGGTAGCACGCTTGAATTCTGGTGTCCGCTGTCCGAGGAAAATGGGTTTAAATGGTAGCATCCCCGCGATCGTCAGCAGTACGGTTGGATCTTCTGGAACGAGGGAAGCACTTGGGAGAATTTGGTGTCCTCGTTGGGCGTAGAAGTCTAGGAATAAGGTGCGAATTTCGTTACCGCTTTTGTAGTGGAGATGATCAGACATGGGTGTTTACAAAAATAATGTTAACTATTGACACTCCCCTGCCTAAAGGCGAGGGGATTCTAAATTGACGCTACGGGGCAGGCTAAAGCCGTGCCCCTTCACGTTTTTAGCTGTCACCCAAATTTTAATCCGGGTGGGGCGTGTCAAAGCGCCCATACCCACTCCATCAAGGTCGAACCCCGACGTTGCGGCTACTTTACGAATTATGTTAGCGGCTCCGTTACAATCCGCGTTGATTGTTCCGTACCATAATGATCTGTACAATCCGCGCTTAGTTCGTCTTCCTGACGGCTTCCACCTATCGGGTTTTTCACCATATGTCGGTAGAGGATCGCGATTTAAAAACGATGCTTTAGATGTGTACGACTCTTCTGTTTCAACAAATTTGATGCCGTGCCGTTTGCACAGACACTCAATTCGCTCTTTTAATCTGCATGTCGGAATTTGTACAAATGTTTGGTTGTTTCTACGCCCAAGACTCGATTCTTGACGTTGACCTTTATTCCAGCCAAACACAATATTTCCAATTCTGTTCTTCAAGCAGTAATTGATGACAATCCGCGCTGCTTTGTTCACTGCATCTCGCATCTGTCGATTACGTTTTTCGGTGATGGTTGCTAACTTCTTGGACCAAAACCCTTGAGGTTTGCCTTCCTTAATGCAAGCAATCTGCTTGTTATACCACTTGTTAACAGATTTGACGTGCCGACCATCAATGATGAAACTATTTCCGCCAAATGAATTCTCAATACACGTCAACCAATTCGTTACACCTGGGTCAATTCCTAACACCCATCTCTCATTCAGCTTAATTTGTCGAACTGGCTGCTGTTCATATACCCATTCAGCGTAAAACTCACGGTTACGTGGCAGAATCCGCAACTCTTTGATTAATGCAAAATCAATATTAGACGGTGCTGGAACCGTAAAATAATCTATCCCAAACCACGCTTTTACCGTTTGTCCTAGCGGAATTCGTATTTCACCTCCAACTAGCTTTAATGCTTGTTTTGGGTAAGTGACAACAGCTAATCCGTTTTTGCGGTAACTAGGAAGACGCGGCTTTTGATCTAATTCTCCATTGCGGCTTTTCTTGTCTAACTCGTAGAAAGATTTAAAACTTTCTACAACAGCAAGTAAAACTTGTTGAGCGCATTGTGAATAAAGAGATTGGTAGTTTAGGCTACTCTTAAGTTCGTTTATTAAATCGAACTTTTTAAGGTACCTGCGCTCTTGAAACCAAATTTGACGACCGTAGTATATTCCGCAATTTGTTAACCTATGAGCTTGATTGCAAAGATATTCAAGAATGGGATGGACAAGCAATGAGCGATTTAACAATACTTGCTGGCAACCATAATCTTTTGGCAATAAAATCACCTCCTTGTGCTCAATCTTCTACAACGTTCTTAGCACGAATTCCGGAAAAATATCAGGCACTTTAAAAAGTGCCTTGTGGCTTTCATCCGACGCATTGTCCACGCATTTGTCCCCTAGAAAATGAACCAGCAATTTTTTGTCGCTTAGTCCCTCGGCATGGCTAATTTTTTTACGTGTTAGACCCCCGCCCCGGTCTGTTCGCGCAGCGTGCCGCTTCATTTTTCATGAGCCTTGGATGGACAACCCTATACAATGTCTACTTGTAAAACCCAAAATCTGGGTGTATTTTTGCGGCCCTACCCAAGAATTTGGGTAAAACTAGTTGACTGGAGGCCGCAAAAATACAAGGGTTGTCCATCCTTGTCGAGGGTTTACCCAACCCCTTCGGGCATAGCACGGAAGGCGGCACGTAGTGCCTGTTCCTCCGGGGTTTTCAGCCTACCCCTTATAAAGTTTTGAGTTCTGAGTTTTGAGCAATGAATAATAAGTCGTATTTTACTTGTTGCTTTCAGCGTGATTTTCATTTATATATTTTTGCATTTTGTTTCAGATTGCGACCAGTTACCTATGCCAAGTAGCTTATGCAGCTTTTGTATGGTATCACAGTCACCTCACTTTAGTAGGATGGGCGAGTGTGCTAACGATTATTACAATGAAAGCTGGTAAAAAAAATAAATTTCCTCAAAACAGGTAGATTATGGCGTTAAAACTGAGCGTACCAAATATTGGATGTGAAAAGTGTGCAGCAACTATTACTGAATCTATCCATACAATCGAATCTGATGCCAAGGTGGATGTGGATGTGAAAGCGAAAACTGTAACTGTCGAATCTGCTGCTTCTGAGGAATCAATCAAACAGGCAATTGTTGCTGCTGGTTACACCATTGAAGGTTATCAATAACTGTGTCTTTGAGGACTCTTTCTAAAAAGAAGTTTAGCAGCTTGTAAGCTGTTACGCCTACAAGTTGCACTATGGAGAGTGAGGGGAAGCAGGCGAGTTTCCCACGCACTGGGGACTGTGTTAGCGCAGCGTCACCGGAGATCATCCCGGAGAAAGCGACTGCTGCACACAGAAGTGCCTTGCTGCGACAACGCCGTGCCAAGAGTTGTTTGAGTGCAGGGAAACTTCCGAAGCGCGATCGTTCCTCAAAGGATCGAAGCTCAAAGCACCTCTCCTACCACCTGGCGTGCAACTGGTGTCGGGTTTATGAGGCGATGAGGCAAAGAATTTGACGATTTTTTTCAAAATCAAAAAATCATTGGTACAAAAAAATAATTGTCAACTCATCATTTTCCATTTTGAACTCCTTAATAAATGTAAAGTTCATGCCGTATATTTACGCGCAGCGTGCCTTAGAAGCTCAAGAATGTGAAGTTTTGCCTTGTTGAATCTTCAAATACTTAAGAGTACCTAAAATGCGTAATTTTACTGAACAAGTATTGAAATTTTAAAGGAAAAAAGCTAGAGTAATAGCTATACCTTATTACTTATTTTGCTCAAAAAGTCATGCATTTGAGGGAAAGTCACTATTAGTATCTTTTTCACTAAAAAAATCTCATAATACTTAGAATTATGAAAATATCTTTGTAAACCAAAAAATATTCAGTATTTATACTGTTTGAAAGAAATGCTCACACGGCTGACATTATTTATTAGAGATATAAGTAACAGTCATTGTGGTAGTAAATATCAACTACCATGAGGTAAAAAAATGAAAGATTGATGTAAAGCGAAAAATAAGACAATCAAATAAGCGATCGTGAATGCCTCAAACTGCTAGTTATTGCAGGGAGCATCAGTAAATCTGACTAGAGTTCAACCCTTAAAATTAAAATCAATTAAAACCAGAGCAATGAATATATCTATTCTGGTCTTCGGAGGTGATCATTTTCTCGCCAAACTTCCAGATCAGATCCGTAATACATCCGTGTTTTGTGTAGAAACTATCAGCAATCTGAATCAAGCAGTATCCCTAATTCAAATGACACCACCTGATGTCATACTCGTACAGGCTAGCTTGGATGACAGTATGGAACTCTGCCATTGGTTGAAAGAACAGACAAAGCTATCTTGGATTTACTGTATCCTTGTGGAAGATCGTCCCCAGGTAATTGCTCTAACAAGTGAGTGTAACAGAGAATGGGAGTTAGAGATGACTTCTGCTGCACTACGTCAAGGAGCCGATGCTTACATTTGGTACCTAAGTGAAGAAACTGCTAATGAGCAGTTATTGCTAGCTCATTTAACTGTAGGCTTGCGTAAGGCACAGAAATATCGTGATTTGCTGCGAACAAATGACTTGTTGTCAGCCATAGCCTTATCTGATTCGTTAACACAATTGAATAATCGTCGTGCTTTGGAGTGGGATTTACCCAAGCAAATCACAAAAGCCCGTACTCATAAAACTCCACTCTCGCTGATTATTCTGGATGTGGACTATTTTAAGAAAGTCAACGATAGCTATGGACATTTAGTAGGCGATCGCCTTTTGCAGATACTGTGTCACCGTCTACGCCATAATCTGCGGTGTCAAGACACTCCATTCCGCTATGGTGGAGAGGAATTTGTCATTATTTTATCCAACACCAATTGTGACGAAGCATTGCTGGTGGCGCGTCGTCTCAATCGTATCGTCAGTGAACAACCATTTGCAATTGATAGCAAACTCACGATCAGCGTGACAATCAGCTTGGGAACAGCTTCTCTACAACCAGGAGATGATCCAAAGGGAATCAGCTTATTAGAACGCGCTGATCAACACCTCCTACAAGCTAAAGCTGCTGGACGAAATTGTGTCGTTGGTTGCAAGTGTCATAAGTCCCAAAAAGCCTCACATCTTCAAACTGTTTCTTCACAAGCTTCTGCAATTGCATTTTGACATTCTGCGACAGAAGCACGTTCTCGCATAGCCTTCACCAAAGCCTGATATGACAACCAGTTTTCTTGCAACAGAGTTTTAGCAGCAAGGGTACAAAAGCGCTGTTTCTGCTCACATGCTGATGCAGAAAAACCTAAATTTGTCAATACCATTGACAACTTGCTTCTGTCATCAGCTCCTCCCTCCGAGTTTTCGTAAACCAGCATTTCAGCCGCAATACCTGCCATCCAAATGGTGCAGTAACGGTCTAGCTTTTGAGCAGCGATTGTACCCCGTTCTAGTTGGGATGCTAATTCGCCATCATCAAAACTCACACCACCTTGCCCTGGCTGTTTTTGTTTGAGTGCTTCCCAGGCACTTAAGGTATAGCTCATCACTGGAATACCCAGCAGATAAGCGACTAGAAAATGTCCGGCTTCGTGGTGAATGATACGTTCTCTGTGTTCAGGAGAAAACCCTGCTATCCAATCTATAAGTAAATTCCCACCCTTACCTTGTAAACTAAATGCATCCAAAGTCGCAATTCCCAAAACGGTAAAAGTCAAAGTCGCTGGGATTGTAGGTGAGATGTGAAACAACGGTCCTAATAGGCTAGAAATCGTCATTACAAAGACTAAGATTGCTATTAAGTTTAGAGATATTCTGCTCATCCAAAGATGGTTTCGTTTAATCTTTCTGAACAAAACAATAGAGGCGTCAGTCGCCAGAATATGTTCTACTTGTACGCTGCGCTTACAGAATTGAATTTGTAGCTCGTGAGCGGATGAGTAGAAGGGTAAGAAGCTGTCACTTGATTTCTATGCATATCTGTACATCTTTGGTCATTTTGTATAGGTCTTGTTTAACAAGACCTATTTATATGGCGTATTCTGCCAGCCTGATTTCTCAGTTATGTTTGCCTCGACAATGATTTAAGAGCTTGTTAGGAACTCAGCACTACGGCTATAAACCTGTTTGCCGATTACTTAACTGAGTTCGACAGTGCCTGATGCTGGCGTTCACATCAAGGTGTCATGACTCAAAAATCGTAGCTTTCGCTTAGTCTGCACGCTCCGACTGTGTACAGATTTACCTAGGCTTGCCTAGTTCTGCATAGGTTTTTCTGAGCGGCTTAAGTCTCCATCCAATTGATTCTGACTTCTGACTTCTGACTTCTGACTTCTATTGTTAACTATTTTTTCATATTTTGTTCCATCACAAAGCAGGCGATCGCTGTTTTTCAACTCAGCATTAGTCCGCAAATAATCTTGTATCCAATTGCAACCATACGTCAGTACTTTATCGAGATCAATAACTTGCTCTAAATTCCACAAAATTATTGTATTATCAGAAGAAGCTGAAGCAAGTATCTGACCATGAGGGCTAAAAGCAAGTTTCCAAATTGCTGCATTATGCCCAATCAGAGTTGCAAGCTCAGTGCCGTCAAGGTTCCAGAGTTTGATGATCCCATCTTTACTCCCTGAGGCAATTGTCTTGCTATCAGGGCTAAAAGTCACAGCCCAAGCTCCATATTGATGTCCATTCAGGGTTGTCAGCTCGGTACCATCAAGGCTCCAGAGTTTCACAGTGTTATCATCTGAACCCGAAGCAATCATCTCACCATCAGGGCTAAAAGCAACTCCCATAACCACAGCATTATGACCTTCGAGAGTTTTGAGTAAAGTGCCGTCACGACTCCAGAGTTTTACTGTCCTATCTCCAGCGCTTGAAGCAATTGTCTGACTGTCAGGACTAATCGCAACATTCCAAACTCCAGCTTTGTGCCCTTTAAGAGTTTTGAGTAAAGTGCCGTCACGGTTCCAGAGTTTGACAGTCTTATCTGTACTCCCAGAAGCAATGATTTGACCATCAGGGCTAAAAGCGACTCCCCTGACTCCACCGTCATGACCTTTAAGAGTCTTGAGTAAAGTGCCGTCACGTTTCCAGAGGTTGATAGTTTTATCTCCAGAGCTTGAGACAATTATCTCACCGTCAGGGGACAAAGCAACTCCCCTAACCTCAGATTTATGTTTGAGAGTTCTTAGCAGCTGACCGTCACGGTTCCAGAGTTTAAGGGTGTTGTCCTCACTCCCTGAGGCAAGTATTTGACCATCAAAGCTGAAAGCAATATCTTTAATCGCACCATTATGCCCCTGAAGAATTTTTAGCATTGTGTTGTTTAAGTTCCAAAGTTTGAGGCTATTATCCTCACCAGCAGAAGCAATCGTCTCACCGTCAGGACTAAAAAGGACTCTGTTAATCCGGGCGCTATGTCCTCGGAAAACCCCCAACAACTTCCCGTCAACATCCCAAATTTTTATTGTTGTGTCGTTAGAACAAGAAGCAATTTTTTCACCATCAGGGCTAAATGCAACATCCCAAACTGCGGTATCATAATCTTGCAGAGTCTTGAGTAAAATGCCGTTATGCTTCCAGAGTTTGATAGTGCCGTCAGCACTTGCTGAAGCGATTGTCTTACCATCAGGACTAAATGCGACTGCCAAGACTGCAGCTGTATGTCCTTTAAAGGTATTTAGTAACGTGCCGTTACGCTGCCAAACTTTGACTGTACCATCTTCACTCGCGGAGGCGAGCATCTGACTATCGGGACTGAAAACAACTTTCCTCACAATGGAAGTGTGCTCTCGGAGAGTTTTCAGCAAAGTGCCTTCACGGCTCCAGAGTTTGATAGTGTTATCTTGACTTGCTGAAGCAATCAGCTGATTGTCGGGACTGAAAGAAATAGACCAAATCCCAGCCAAATGTTCCTTGAGAATCTTATAAGGACGATTTTGAAACTCGCCAAGAGAATCACGCTTCCAAAGTATGACATTGGCATCCTCGCTTGCGGAAGCGATCATTTCACCATCCGGACTGAAATCAACATCTAGAACTGGACCTTCATGCCCTTTAAGAGTTGTCAGTAGTGTACCATCAGGCTTCCAAAGTTTGACAGTCGCATCTGCACCACCAGTAGCGACAAACTCACCTGAAGGGTTGAAAGTAATTCCGTAAATCCCAGCGCCATGCCCTGGTAAGCGGTTATACTCAACTGCTCCATAAATTGACCGCCGAAGAGCGATTTCAACCATTGTTTCTGTTTCTGCGTTGGTTATACCCAGGCGTTGTAGTTCATGCTTTGCCTTTAGTGCTTCCATCAGTGCATCCAATCTTTCATCTAGAGCAAACAAGGCGTCAGAATATCTCGTAATCGCTTGAATCTTGCTGATTTTTTCGTTGCGTTCACTGACTGCGGCTGTTTGGTATTCTGTGAAAGTCATCACTGCTAGAACAATGGAAATCACTAATGCTATGCTGAGCAAAGCCAGCAATAATCCTTGTCGTTTGGAACTTTCTATTTGTAGAGTTAATCTTTTGCTTTGTTCTGCCAGTCGCGCTTCAACTTCCTTGAGTTTTTGAGCTTCTAAAACCTGTTGCACTTCCAGCCGATCCACTTCTTCGCTCTTAGCTAAGAACTGATAATCCAAATCGCTTAAACTTTTACTTTGTGCCCAAAGTTGGGCATCTTTCAAAGCTTGTCCCCGCAACAGACGTGAAGAATCCTGTTGCTTTGAGCGAATCCACGCATCCAATGCTTGGGAGTAGGGGCGCAGTTTCCCCAGTTGTTTTTCTACCCATTCTAAGTTGAAAACTTCTTGATAAATTCTGTTGTTTAAGAGCAAATAACCTTGTTGTTTGAGCACCAAACCAGACAGCAGTAGTTCAACAGTCTCTCGACTGTCATCTGTTGGCACTTTCACACCTTGTAAAATTTGTTGATAGATACCTAGCAATCTTCCGACACGTTTTTCTTGAAGGAGAATGCGATCGCTTACTGTTTTTAAATGCTCAGGTTCATCTTGCGATTCCCAATGCTCGATGATATGCGATCGCACCACTGACTCTACCCAAAATGCCTCAGTTCCTGGAGGAATTGTCAGAATACCGCTTTGAGTTTCTTGACTCAATCTGTATATCAACTGACATATCTTTTGAGTTAAAAAAGGTTGTCCTCTTGTCCAAGCTAAAATCTCGCTCAGTACTGTTTGTGGGTTTTCAACTTTTCCGATTAATCCTAAAGCTAATGGCTGCGCTTCCTGAAATTGAAAGCCATGCAATTCTATTGCTCTACCTATATTAAATGGAGTGCGATTTTTATCAGCAATCAAATCAGAGGGAGTCGCGACTCCAAACAAAGCAAAGGTAATGCGATTGTATTCTTGATTAATTGCCCTGTGATTATAGCAGAATCTAATGAGTGCAAAAAAATCATCAACAGGAAATCCTAAACTGAGAATGCTATCAATTTCATCAATGAAAATACAAATTTTTTCTTGAGGAAATTGAACCAGGAGTACATCAGCAATAAATCGGCTCAATTGCTGGAGATTAGAAATATCTCCCTGTTCGCTCCACCAATTTTTTAAATTGAACTTTCCTAAAAGATTGAAGCCTCGCCATAAATCAAAAACGACTCCTTTGTACCATTGAGTAGGTGTAATATTTTCGCTGCCGATATTGGTCATATCGATGGTACTACAGCAGAATCCTTCTTGTTGGAGCCGATGCTTAATTTTGACTATGAGTGAGGATTTTCCCATTTGCCGGGAGTTAAAGATGTAACAAAATTCACCTGATTTTAAGGCTGAGTAGAGTTCAGTATCAGCAGAACGCACTACATAAGTAGGATCATCTTGTTTTAGACTGCCTCCAACTCGGTATTTATAAGAGTTCATTTTTTGTTACCTTCAGTCTTGATAACAATTAGACTACCCGAATATTTTAAGTTAACTTTGATGAGTCATTGTGAACAGATGCTTCCTCAATTGCTGAAGTTCGGGACTCTTCACTCAAGTTTACCTGTGCAAAATACAGACGATACAATTCACACGAAAATTGAGCGCTATCTCCCTCCAGTTTTATCAGTCCTAAACTTTCTAATTTGTAAGCAGGAATTGATTTCAACTTGACATTATCTTGTGCAGCAATTAATTGTTTGAGCAGAGTAACAAGTTCTGGTTCTTGTTGAAGTGTTGCGAGGAGTCGCCGTAAATGGTCGTTATAAATTCCTGACTCAGTGGCGGCTTGTTGCAAAAGCTGTTTCAGGCTCACTTTCCCTTGAGAAATGTGATAAATAGCCAGACAAACTAAGTAAGGATGACCACCCAACATTGCCATCAGCTGCTTGGTTTCTTTGTCATCTTTCCAAGTAAGTCCATAACGTTGTGCCAAATCCTGCACTTGCTCTATTGTAAATGGCGGTAACTTAAGAGGTAACCCGACATTAAACGGAGATTGATTTATTTTTAGAGGAACATAAATTTCTGTGGAATAAGCTACCAGCAGTCGGAGTTTTTGCCAAATCTCCAGTTGCTTAGCTTGTTCATGCCAAAATCGTAATAAGGGCAAAAATTCTTTGGCAATTGTCGGATACTCAAAAACCTGATTCACCTCGTTCAATGTCAAGACGAGAGGACAGACTAAATGCTCTAATAAATATCCTTGAAAGTAGTTGGTGCAACTGACTTTACTCCCTATATCCAAATCCCAATACTCATCAAGCCGGGGTTCTAGCTGCAACTGACTACTGATATTCGCACAAAACCAACGTAAAAACTTATCGAGATCAGCAAAGACTGCTGAATCTGCTTGCTGAAAGTCTAAACTCACACTGCGGTAGCCAATAGAAGTCGCATAATCGATAATCCGTAGCATCAGAGAGCTTTTCCCCATCTTGCTAGCTCCTTTGATGCGGATGACACATCCGGGTTCAGTAATTTCAGAACAGGCGAGTTCCTCAATTGGAGAGCGAGGAATGTAAAGATGGGAAGATGGCATCAGGGGGCCACCAGGAAATTCAACAGCGCTAGGGGTGGCACTTTTGCTGTAGTATTTCTGAAGCAGTTGCTGCTGTTCCTTGGTGAGAGGGCGTCGTTCTAAGCGGGCGCGGAAGTTGGCTTTGCTGATTGGTTCTCCTAAGATTTCACTGAGACTTCGCCACAATTGGGAAGCGATTTCTCTGATACTTTGTGCCCCATAATGAGCTTGCTGTGCAATTACGGTATAATTCTTACCCTCCCAGGATGAGTACAATACCAATTTCTGCACAGATGTCAAAGCTTTTTTCTGGTTCATTTCTATCAGCTGTACCACTGTATCAATATTCATTTTCTAAATACGTATGTGGCATTTAACACCCATTAGAAACGGGTATGGAACGATGCAGGTAAAACTAAATACTAAGCAACTTGAACAATGCAAAATAAGCTCTGTTATTGGTTAGATTTTGATGTCAGCAGCAGTTCTTTATTGAGAATCAAGAGTAATAAGATTTGAACAAAAAAAGTCTTCACAAGGGGAGACGCTCCGCACCTGAAGTCAGAAGTGTTCCCCCTAGCTATTCCGAAGCTCCGGTCAGAATACAG
Source organism: Brasilonema sp. UFV-L1 (assembly GCF_012912105.1). Taxonomy (GTDB): domain Bacteria; phylum Cyanobacteriota; class Cyanobacteriia; order Cyanobacteriales; family Nostocaceae; genus Brasilonema. The sequence continues at coordinate 43,452 of NZ_QMEA01000024.1, read as the reverse complement.
GTTGGGTATTCTTTGCAAAGCTTGGATAACTTGAGCTTTAAGCCCCCACCAAAATGAAAATTTGGTGAGACAGCGCTGCAGGAGGAGCCAGTACTTGATGAGGGTCTCCCGACCTAGGTATCTGGCGTTGGTCTCCTGACCTAGGCGACTGCGTATGCGCTATGCGCACGCCCAGAGGGTTAAAGCGCAGCGTGAGCGGAGGTCATACCCAAAGGGTAGTCTCCAATTTATCTGAAGGGTCACCAATCCTCCACGCTTAAGATTGCTGACTTCTGAGTGCATCAATTCTGAATTTTCTTCTGAATTTTCTTGACAATTTTATTTATTTATGAAACATCTGCGATGTTTAGATGACAGGGGTCATGAAAGCAAACATTTTGGACAAATAGCCGAGTCTTACATGCAAATCATACTATATTTTAGCTTTTTAGCCGAGCAGTATTAGGAGGCTTAACTCTGAGGCGATAGCTAGCCCCTTAGGGGGCCGGAGCTAACGCTTGCCTTAGTTTGCAAAGCGCGAGCGCATGAGCGTTCGGCAGCTCGCGAGTGCTGCTGCAAGAAAGCGCAGATCACACTCAACCAGAAGATATTGAGCAGTTCATGAACTCAACCGACAATTCTTTGTCACTGAGCCGTATTGACTTATCCTCTGTCAAACGAACAAGTAAATTGGCATTCGACAGCAGAAAGATTTAGCTACAAAAGGTAACTTTTTTGCGACTCCTGACACTTTTAATAAAAGTGTTTTACTGGTAGTATTTATATATTGTAATTATCACAAATAAAATCATCACTTTGTTATCTCTTTGTGTCGGAGGTCGCCATCATTCAGATTTGGTGTTCCCTAGTTCATACGTATGATCTGCCGAAGGCAGCAGCGAAGTTATCGCCTGCACTTATGAGTGCGTAGAGCATCAGCCTCTCTAGAGGCATCTACTCTGCGCCATTGCTCTGTTGTGGCTCTTTTAGAGGAGTGTTGCACAGATGCGATTTAGATGTTACTTTCGTCGCGAAAAGCGCTTTTTTTCAACTAAGATCATATTGTCATGTCATTCTAGATAGCCTTGTTCTAACAACCGATAGTAGTCAGCTAATATTTAATTGATAATTAAACTGTGGAAAAATTAGATTGATAAATTGTTCTACAGTTGTACACTCTATTAAAGTTAGTACTTCACTAGCTTTAATACTTCTAGTACATGATGATTCAAATAAAGCGACCCTTCTGGGCCGCGATGGTTCACCATCACCAAATAAGTAAAAAGCTTCCAGCATCTTGGTTGTTTCTTTTGAGCGTAACGCTTTCGCTTGAGAGTATGATTTTGCCTTGTTGTACTAGAACTTGCATTGATAACGAAAAAGAAGGCTTTGCGTTTGCATTCCGCAGTACATTCTTTGAGTGCTTAGAATGGAATATTTTTTGATTTTGAAGTCTTTATAAACACATTCCCTCTTGCAGCTTACGTTCACTGATAAGTGACAACTGATAACTGTTCATAAATCGTTCACAGTCTGACAACTTTCAGCCAATTAATGATAGCTATAAAGGAGTGACTTTTATTTTGGATATCACACTATTTTCTGAAACAATTCGAGATAATTTTCTTCCTCTAGTTATTATTTCCTGTGCCATCGGAGTAGCAGTCAGTTTTTTTGCTCTGTTATTTTTTTTAGCTTTCTTATTTAAGAAAATGACTGAAGTTATGACAAATCGCTTCTTATCTACTGCTGAAGGAACAAAAATATATAACAAAGTTGTTTCTTCCTATCAAAATATCTTGGTTGTAACAGTTGTCTTAGTCTTGATTGACTTGACTTTATTACTGATTCCCAAACCAAATTGGCTCAACTACCTGGAATTTCCTCTAGCGTTGTTAGTTGCGATTATGGTGGGCTGGTTGACTTCTCGCTTGTTTAAGAAATTCTACGAGGCTTACTTGCAAGAAAATGCCCTCAGCCGTAAAATCAACGCTGAGTTACTGATAGTCGGTAATCTCGTCGCTGATACAGCTATTTTTCTGGTTATTTTCTTCATTTTTGCTCAGACTCACCAAGTCAATGTCTTAGGTTTGACAGCAAGCTTGGGAATTGGGGGATTAGCCATTGCTTTTGCAGCACAACAGACTTTAGAGCAATTATTGGGTGGAATTATACTCTATATTGACCGACCTTTTGTTGTTGATGACTATATCGGTTTAGCGGATGGCACATTTGGTAGAGTCGAGTCTATTGGGTTACGTTCCACTAAAATTCGTAATTCTGGCAAAGGAACTTTAACCATAGTTCCGAATAGTTCTTTGACAAGCATGAGTATCGAGAACTTCACAGGAGCCAAAAAAGTCGTTTCTCTGGTTTATCTAACTTTCTATCAAGAACTGCTGGAAGATGAAAAAGCTTTGATTCGTCAAGTCATATTAGAAAGTACCAGAGAGATTTTTGGTATTGATTCTCGCAATACGGATGTGACATTTAAAGAGATTATCCAAGATGGAAAAGCTAATAGAACTCAGGCTCAAATAAACTTTTTCATTCTTGGTTCTGGTGAGATGTCAATGGAGATGCGTCGCCAATTGCTAGATCTGGCGAAACAAAGCATAGCTCTGCGATTAAAAGAGTATGGTATTGCCTTCGATCTTGAAGAAAGACCAGTTGATGTTGATGCACCAATTACTATCTAAATAAACTTTTGGGCTGAAAAGGAGACTCTACTGAGCATGCAACCTTGGTTTTCGCTGGACGAAGCGACGCAAAAGCTTCTGATTGCAATTGGAATTAAACTTGCCATTTTCTTATTATTTGTTTTCCTAGCTTTCATAGTTGGGAAATCGATTCCTCGTTTTCTAAAGGCGATTGTTAGGAGATTTACACCTCAATTTTTTGTAGAGATTTATCAGAACTTAGTTGAACCACAGGAAAAAATTCTGGGGATTGTAGCAACATTAATTCTCGTTTCTGTTAGTCTGAATTTTCTTCAAGAATACACGGGATTTTACCGATTCTTGAAATTTTTCTCCGACCTGTCAATAGCTATCAGTGTTGCCATCTTCATTGCCGGTTTATTTCGTAATTTCTTGCGCGTCTACGGAATTGAATTGATTCGCAGAGTGGGTTTTGAAATTGATGAGTTACTACTCGTTTTTGAAACCATTGCTAACATCATCATTGGCTTTATTGTGGCTGTCGCATTTGCCCAAAGTCAGAACATTAACTTGATTGGTTTAATTGCTGGTTTGGGGATTGGGGGTATAGCGGTTGCTTTTGCGTCTCAAAAAACTCTGGAACAGATTTTTGGAACAATTGTTATATACTTAGACCGTCCCTATATTCCTGGAGAATACATTCGCGTTAGTTTAAGTTCCCAAGGAATTTTATTTGCGCGTGTCGAGGCGATTGGTTTGCGTTCAACTAAGTTGCGGACACTTGCAAAGAGTACCCTCATTGTCGTTCCCAACTCAGTGATGGCGGAAGCAGATATCGAGAACGTGACGCGAGGGAAAAAGGTCATGGTTTTGCTGTATCTTGATTTTGCTCGGAGTTTAGCAAAATCTGAACAAGCATTGCTGGAAAAAGTCATCAGGGAAAGTACTAACACATTGTTTGGAATAGATCCAAACAGTACGAAAATTAATTTATTTCCCCATCAAGATGATTCAAAGGGAGTTCGTGCTAGGGTGAGCTTCTTTATCTTAGGTTCTAATGAAAATTCACTTGAGTTCCGCAAGCGTTTGTTAGAGTTAGCCAATGAATCTATGTCGAAAAAGCTTGCTAGTCATGGCATTGAATTTACTATGCAAGAACCAACACTCTATCTCGAATCTCCTGTACCAATTTAGGAAGAATTGGTATTTTGTCAATACGGTTGCTAATCAGCAAAAACTGTGATCAAGACGACAATGTAGAGACGTAGCTCAATGCGAGAGTCAGTCATACTCAATGAGATAACCTCCAAGGGCGCGCTGACTCACATTTACGTACTCTACACATCACCAAATTTCACCAAAAATCCTTAACTCAAACGTGGTGTGGTGTGAGCAAGTCTTCTTTTAATTTCTTCTGCCAAATTTAACAGTGAAACTTCCACTTGCTCGCGTGTTGTCAAATCTTTGAGAGCAGATTTTTGTGCTGCTGCTTCCTCGGAACCAATAATCACGCAAAATTGAATTCCTTGTTTTTCAGCTTGTTGGAATTGTTTACCTAAAGGTCGCTGCTCAAAACTTGTGATAACATTAATGCCAGCCTTACGTAACTTCTGCGACACATTTAAATAAATAGGCATCAAATCCTCTTGCAGATTCACCACCATGACTTGTGCGGGAGTGGCGGCGAAAGAACTCAAAATTCCTGCTTTGAGTAACCGACTCATTAAACGAGTTAAGCCAATAGAAATTCCAACTCCGGGCATTTTTTCGTCTAAAAACATCCCCACTAATTCTTCATATCGACCACCAGAACAAATGCTGCCTAGAGCCTCATGTCCGATGAGGGTTGTTTCGTACACTGTACCTGTATAATAATTCAGACCGCGAGCGATCGATAAGTCAATACAAAAACGATTTTCAGCAACTCCAAGATTGCGAACACCAGAAATAACTGTTTCTAACTCTGTCACTCCAAGACAAAATTCTTCAGCTTCTGGCATTGACTGAGCCAGGTATTTGAGCTTATCTAAAACTTCATCTATACTACCATTTATATGAATAAAGTCAATAATTTTGTGAGTTTGCTCTACTAAAATACCTTCTTTTTCTAACTCCTGTTTTACCTTAGTTTCACCGACTTTATCCAAATTATCAATAATGCCGATGCAAGATTTAATTTGATTTTCTTCAATTCCTACTGATTTAAAGAAACCAGTGAGAATTTTACGATTGTTGATGCGAATCAGAAAATCACCGATATTTATAGCTTCAAATATTTCAGTGATAATAGCAGGCATCTGAGCATCGTAGAGTAAACTGAGCTCACGACGACCAACAACATCAATGTCGCATTGACGAAACTGACGATATCGACCATCTTTTGCTCTTTCTCCACGAAACACCACATCCATTTGGTAGCGAGCAAAAGGAAAAGTTAAATCATTGAGGTGACGAGCAATATATGCAGCCAAAGGAACTGTTTGGTCAAATTTTAAAGCCCTTGCTTCCGAACCTGTTTCACCAGCTTTATCTTTTTCTGCTTGCCGATTTGGTGGCAAGATGGGATTTAGACCATAAATAATGTTGTCCCCTTGATTACCTTTAGCCTGCAAAACTTCCAAGCGTTCGACTGCAGGAGTTTCGATGGGTGTAAATCCATAGTTTTCAAACACTCTCCGGATGGTATCTAGTAAATATGATTCTAAACGCTTTTCACCAGGAAGAAATTCTGGAAAACCACTGGGAGTTGAGAAATTTATTTTGTCACTTTTTGTCATGCCTTTTCCTTGGTAACTTTAGTTAATATGTAACTGATTAAGTTAACACGTATAAGCAAAGATTAACGTCAAGTCTCCGGCTGATCGCACTCCTCCAAGGTGACAAACGCGGTGATTACCGTGATGGTGTTCAAGTCGCTCGGCAAATATTTGCTTATTTACCAGAAAATAACCGTATTGTCAAGCGAGAACAAGAAAGCTGGTCTTCAGTACATTCTTTATGTTAACGTAAGCGTTGCTCCTCCCTTTGGGAGGCTCGCCTGCTTTGAGTCTAAACTCCAGCTATGATTACCAAATTGTAAATTTATCACCACAAAATGTGAAGTTTTTACAAAGGTGCGATGGTCACTCAACAGTCGCAGAGATTATAGCAGACTCATCATTCGAATAAGATGGAGTTTGAATGCTCCACAAGGAACACAAAATGACTAAACAAACTCCTAAAACCCAAAGAACTCAACACACAAGGTAAAAGGTAGAATAAAAATGTAAGAGATGCTCTGCTTTTCTCTTATTGCTACTCCTCATCTGGCAACAATTGTCAACACGGAATTTCTCTGATAACAAGGATAGGGTAAAGATGAATCCTGTTTATCCATGTGTTCCGTGTCGATTGTCGTTTTTTAGTTGCTGCATCTACCCATATCATTGGTTTGTGAACAATAAGTTAATTGTTTTTTTCTAAAGTATTGTTACCCAATCGTGATATGATTCAGCTGGCTGAAGATGCAGTCAACACAATTATCTGTACTGGTTTCAACTCCCGTGAGCTTGTCAGACGAATCAACTGATCCCACACTAACAACACGGCAAGATTCAAGACCTGGTTTTGAGGACACAAAACCAGACAACTCCATGCAAGAGTTTTATCAACTCTACCAGGAGTTGCTACTCATCACTCTTGTCTTGACAGGGATTATTTTTATCTCTGTTTGGATATTTTATTCCCTAAACATTGCCCTAAATTATTTGCTTGGGGCATGTACAGGTGTGGTTTACTTGAGGATGCTGGCGAAAGATGTTGAGCGTTTGAGTGGAGAGAAAAAACAGTTGAGTAAAACTCGATTCGCGTTATTAGTAGGGGTCATTCTACTAGCATCGCGGTGGAATCAACTGCAAATCTTACCCATATTTTTGGGATTTCTTACTTACAAAGCAACGCTCCTCATTTACGTAGTTAGAGGGGCATTTGCCTCTGACTTGTCAAAGCTCCGATAACCATCACAGCAAAGCGCCGACTGTGCGGAATGACGGAAGTTTTTCGGGAGAAAAATCTACGCCGCAAACTCGCTCCACTTCTCCAGGTAAGATTGGAGAAATGATAGATAGGTCAAGAAAATGCCGAATTTTCTGAACGTCCTAACTTCTATTCACTTTGCAGAATTAGAAGTAGGTCATCATTTCTACTGGCAGTTAGGCAATCTCAAACTGCATGGACAAGTCTTTCTCACCTCATGGTTTGTGATTGGTGTTCTAGTTGTGGCGTCCCTAGCTGCGACAAGAAACATCCAAAAAGTTCCTAGTGGCATCCAAAATTTGATGGAATATGCTCTGGAATTTATTCGAGATCTCACAAAAAACCAGATTGGAGAGAAAGAGTACCGTCCTTGGGTGCCGTTTATAGGCACACTCTTTTTGTTCATCTTCATATCAAACTGGTCAGGTGCTTTAATTCCCTGGAAGCTCATCAAACTTCCGTCGGGAGAATTGGCTGCTCCAACCAATGACATTAACACGACAGTAGCACTGGCGTTGCTGACTTCTTTAGCTTACTTTTACGCAGGTTTTAGCAAGCGTGGTTTGGGATACTTTAAAAAGTATATAGAGCCGACGCCGATTCTATTACCGATCGCGATTCTAGAAGATTTCACCAAGCCCCTTTCCCTAAGCTTCCGTCTATTTGGTAACATTCTGGCGGATGAATTAGTCGTAGCAGTGCTGGTTTTGTTAGTCCCTCTGTTTGTACCTCTGCCTGTAATGGCTTTAGGTTTGTTTACCAGCGCCATTCAAGCCTTGGTTTTTGCCACCCTAGCAGCGGCATACATTCATGAGTCAATGGAGGGACATGGCTCAGAAGAGCATGATGAGGCACATTAAATCAGTACACAAGTCAGGAGTCAGGAGTCAGGAGTCAGGAGTCAGGAGTCAGAATTCTTTATTTCTTCCTTCTGAATACTGTATTCTGAATTCTGAATTCTTCTTCAAAGTGATAACTGATAACTGATAACTCATAGCTGTTAAAGCCCCCCAGTTGATGTAATGTTAGATTTTGGATGCCCGAATTTTGGATTCGATTCAAAATCGCTCAGTCTACAATCTCAACACAAAAATCGTTCGTTTTGTACTAAAGGTAAGGAAAATCAACATGGATCCATTAGTTTCTGCTGCTTCAGTTCTAGCTGCTGCCCTAGCAATCGGTTTAGCTGCAATTGGTCCTGGTATTGGTCAAGGTAATGCTGCAGGACAAGCAGTAGAAGGTATTGCTCGTCAACCAGAAGCAGAAGGTAAAATTCGCGGTACTCTGCTGTTAACCTTGGCTTTCATGGAATCCCTTACCATTTACGGTCTGGTGATTGCCCTAGTACTGCTGTTTGCTAACCCATTTTCCTAAGACCTAAAACTTTTGCTTAATCTGGAGACGTGAGCGTTCACGTCTCTATAAATGAGTCAATCAGTCAACAGTAAACAGTTATCAGCCAATGAAGTAACAAAAAAATACAACTCAGCAAATTGATTTGTGACAATGACATTGATAACTGATAACTGATAACTGAATAACTGACAATGGCTATGGGGTCTTGATGATGATCAAAGGTAGGATAGGTAGGATAATTTTGCTTGCCATGAAAACTGCTGTTCCAGCAACAAAGGAGAGAAATGTTTGATTTCGATGCAACCTTGCCCTTGATGGCAGTGCAGTTCCTGCTGTTGGCAGCTTTGTTGAATGTTATTTTCTATAAGCCACTGACCAAGGCACTAGACGATCGCGATAACTATATCCGAACGAATAACCTTGAAGCTCGTGAACGCTTGGCTAAAGCTGAGCGATTAACTAAAGAATATGAGCAACAACTAGCAGATGCTCGCAAACAATCACAAGCGATTGTCACAGCAGCTCAAGCAGATGCTCAGAAAATAACCGCTCAGAAAATCGCGGAAGCACAAAAAGAAGCTCAAGCTCAACGAGAACAAGCGGCTGTTGAAATAGAACAACAAAAGCAGGAAGCTTTACGTTCCTTAGAGCAACAGGTAGATGCTCTCAGCAGGCAGATACTAGAAAAACTATTGGGACCTGTTTTGGCTAAATAAATTCACCAATAAGTCCTCCACTATACCAAAGGTTAGTAGTGGAAGAAATTGGTGAGAAATCGCTCACAAGAATTCAATAAGCAACACGCAGCGGGGCGCTAGTGCCGCAGCGGTGAAACAAGTGTCAAAAGTGGCACTTTTTTCCCTTAGGGAAACTTCAACCTACTAAGTAAGGGAGCAGCGCAGTTGTAGATGGGTATCATTGGAAGTTGTTTATTACTAGCCACAGAGGCGATAGCAGAAGGTCATTCAGAAGGTGGTTTCGGTCTGAACATAGACATTTTAGGAACCAATCTGATAAACCTGGCGATTCTCATTGGCATACTATTCTACTTTGGGCGGAAAGTTCTTAGCAATATCCTCAGCGAACGACGCTCAAATATTGAAACGACAATCAAAGAAGCAGAAGCACAGGCAAAGGAGGCAGCTGTTGCCCTGTCTAAGGCACAGGAACAGTTAACCCAAGCTCAAGCAGAAGCGCAACGCATCCGCAAAGCAGCAGAAGAAAACGCACAGGCAACTCGTGAAGCGATATTAGCACGAGCAGCAGAAGATGTGGAACGTTTGAAAGAAACAGCTGCTAAGGATTTAGACACACAAAGAGACAAGGCGATCGCCGAACTGCAACAATATTTAGTGTCTAAGGCATTGCAAAAAGTCGAGTCAGAACTCCAGACAGGCATTGCCGATGATGCTCAACAGCAATTGATTGATCGCAGCATAGCGCTACTGGGAGGTTAGGGATGAAAAGTAATATCGCAATGGCGGAAATATCCCAGCCTTACGCACAGGCTTTGATGTCAGTCGCACAATCTAAAAACTTGAGCGATCAATTCGGCGAAGATGTGCGCTCTTTACTGAACTTGCTGAGTGAAAGCGAACAACTGCGAAATTTTCTTGACAACCCATTTGTGGGGCTAGAAGATAAAAAAGCAGTCATCAACCGTATCCTCGGTGACGGCGCTAACGCATACTTCCGCAATTTTTTATTGCTGCTGGTAGATAGACGGCGCATCTCATTGCTGGAACCAGTTTTGCAGCAATATTTAACGCTGTTGCGGCAACTCAAACAAATTGCTCTGGCAGAAGTGATTTCAGCTGTTCCCCTCAGCGAAGCTCAGCAACAAGCAGTCAAAGATAAAGTCATCGCACTGACTAAAGCTCGTGAAGTTGAATTAGATACAAAAATCGACAGCGAGCTCATTGGTGGTGTGATTATTAAAGTAGGTTCTCAAGTCATTGATGCCAGCTTACGGGGTCAACTGCGCCGTATCTCTTTGCGTCTCAGTGGCGCTTAAATCAGTGAACAGTACACAGTACACAGTGATAACTGATACTGCGCTTCCTTGATAACTGATAACTGATAACTGATTAACTGCTGAGTGTAAAATCGTTCCGTCTCACAATATAGAGAAGATAGACAAATGGCAATTAGCATCAGACCAGACGAAATCAGCAACATTATTCAACAACAAATAGAACAATACGACCAACAAGTCAAAGTAGCTAACGTTGGAACCGTTCTGCAAGTAGGTGACGGTATTGCTCGTATCTATGGTCTAGACAAGGCTATGGCTGGCGAGCTACTAGAGTTTGAAGATGGTACAATTGGTATCGCTCAGAACTTGGAAGAAGACAACGTGGGCGCAGTGCTCATGGGCGAAGGTCGTGATATTCAAGAAGGAAGCTCCGTAACCGCCACTGGTAGAATTGCTCAGGTACCCGTGGGAGATGCTTTGATTGGACGAGTTGTTGATGCATTAGGTCGTCCGATTGATGGTAAAGGAGAAATCAAAACCACAGAAACCCGTTTGATTGAATCTCCAGCACCTGGTATTGTAGCACGTCGTTCCGTACACGAACCACTGCAAACTGGTATTACAGCTATCGACGCGATGATTCCTGTTGGTCGTGGACAACGGGAATTGATTATTGGTGACCGTCAAACAGGAAAAACGGCGATCGCCATCGATACAATCATCAACCAAAAAGAAGAAGACGTGGTCTGCGTCTACGTAGCAGTTGGTCAAAAAGCTTCCACAGTAGCAAACGTAGTGCAGACATTACAAGACAAAGGTGCTTTGGACTACACAGTTGTCGTAGCTGCAAATGCCAGTGACCCAGCTACCCTGCAATTCTTGGCTCCTTACACAGGTGCTTCGATTGCTGAGTACTTTATGTATAAAGGTAAGGCAACTCTGGTTATCTACGATGACCTCTCCAAACAAGCCGCAGCTTATCGTCAAATGTCCTTGCTCCTGCGTCGTCCACCCGGACGGGAAGCTTATCCTGGAGACGTGTTCTACATCCACTCACGTCTGTTGGAACGTGCAGCTAAACTGAGTGATGAATTGGGTAAAGGTAGCATGACAGCTCTGCCAATCATTGAAACTCAAGCGGGTGACGTATCTGCTTACATCCCCACCAACGTGATTTCCATTACAGACGGTCAGATCTTCCTGTCTTCCGACTTGTTCAACTCTGGTATCCGTCCCGCCATCAACCCCGGTATTTCCGTGTCACGGGTAGGTTCTGCAGCTCAAACCAAGGCAATGAAGAAAGTTGCTGGTAAATTGAAGCTGGAATTAGCACAGTTTGACGAATTGCAAGCTTTCGCACAATTTGCTTCTGACCTAGATAAAGCCACTCAAGACCAGCTCGCACGAGGTCAGCGCTTGCGGGAACTTTTGAAACAGCCACAAAACGCGCCTCTATCAGTCTATGAGCAAGTGGCTCTTCTGTACGCTGGTATTAACGGGTACTTAGATGACGTACCAGTCAGCAAAATCACTGAATTTACAAAAGGACTGCGCGATTACTTGAAAACCAGCAAACCTCAGTACGTTCAAGGAATTCAATCCAAGAAAGCACTGGGTGAAGAAGAAGAAGCACTCTTGAAAGAAGGAATTAACGAATACAAGAAGACCTTCTTGGCAACAGTATAGAACAGGAGTCAGGAATCAGGAGCGGAGCAAGGAAAGCGCAGCCTCCGGTCAGGAGTCAGCACAAAGATGTTAGTTATGTGTTGACTTCAGAATTCTGAATAAAAAAACCTTCCTGGCAATTGTACTAAGACAGGAGTTAGGAGTTGAAAGTCAGAATATAGCTTCCTCCTGACTCCTGGAGCGCTCCGCGCTCCGCAGCGGAGCCGGAGCCGCTCCGCCTCCGGTCCATTGTGAGTTCTAAATTCTTGTAAAAGATTATGCCAAATCTCAAAGCAATACGCGATCGCATTCAATCAGTCAAAAATACAAAAAAAATTACAGAAGCCATGCGGCTGGTGGCTGCAGCGCGGGTGCGTCGCGCCCAAGAACAGGTGCTGTCCACTCGTCCCTTCGCCGATCGTTTGGCGCAAGTTCTGTATGGTTTACAAAACCGTCTACGTTTTGAAGAAGCAAACTTACCACTGCTGAAAAAACGAGAAGTCAAATCAGTAGGGTTGTTGGTGATTTCAGGCGATCGCGGTTTGTGTGGCGGCTACAACAACAACGTTATCAAACGTGCCGAAAATCGCACCAAAGAACTCAAAGCAGAAGGTGTAGACTACAAATTTGTCATCGTAGGACGCAAAGCAACCCAGTACTTCCAACGTCGCGAACAGCCAATAGACGCTACCTACACTGGTTTAGAGCAAATTCCGACAGCAGCTGAAGCCAACAAGATTGCTGACGAACTACTTTCTTTGTTCTTGTCAGAAAGCGTAGACCGAATTGAGCTTGTCTATACCAAATTCGTCTCCTTGGTGAGTTCTCGTCCTGTCGTGCAAACTTTGCTTCCTCTTGATCCTCAAGGTTTGGAAGCACAGGATGACGAAATCTTCCGCTTAACAACTCGTGGTGGAGAATTTGAAGTCACACGAGAGAAAGTCACCACCCAAACCCGTACTTTCTCCCGTGACATGATTTTTGAGCAAGATCCAGTACAGATTCTTGATTCTTTGCTACCTCTGTATCTGAGTAATCAGCTTTTGCGGGCATTGCAAGAATCAGCAGCCAGCGAACTAGCAGCGCGGATGACAGCAATGAGTAATGCTAGCGACAACGCTAAAGAACTGATTAATACCCTCACTTTGTCTTACAACAAAGCCCGGCAAGCTGCAATTACCCAACAAATCCTAGAAGTTGTCGGCGGTGCTGAAGCACTAGGTTAGGAAATTGCTCGTAGCAAATAAAAATAGCTAATTGCTAGTTGTTTTGATAGCAATTAGCTATTTTTAGTTTTTTGGGTTTGTTCAAAAAGACACCTTGTGTTTATGTGCAGCACTGGCATGAACCAGAAGACCCTATCCAAAATCTCAAATCTAAACTCCTGGGTAGCACATTTGAAAATAACGTACTATAATCGTAGTATAAGTGAATCACATGGGTCCGTCACGGTTTCGACAGGTTGGCGAAAGCTACTCTGTGAAACAGGTCGAGAGTGAGTCGTCTCTCGAAAATCAAAGACTCAAAAAAAAAGTAAATGCGAACAACATCGTTCCTTTTGCTCGTAAGCAAGCTGTAGTAGCTGCCTAATAACCTCTTACAGGTTCGAGCGTCTCTAGTTTGACTCCGTTAAGGGCTAGAGACCAACCCCCAACGGATGCTCTAGCAAGTATCTCTGGTTTGCTTGCTAGCTAAGACTTAACCAGAGCATCCTACCGTTCGGGATAATGAACGTTCCCCGCCTTGAGGGTTAGATAGGCTAAACCTGTGAACGAGCGGGGGGTCAATACCCAGTCTGGACAGCAGTTCGACTCTGCTCGGATCCACTTACACAATATCTGCAAATCCGCCTGACTTTTATAGGATGGCGGATTTTGCGTTTTTTTGACCAAAGAAGAAGTCAGGTGTTGTGAGTTTTGTGCGATAGAGTACAGGCAGTTTCCGCATCGCCAAACTGAAATGCTGATTTTTTATACAAACTTTTATGAAATGTTTCCGGAAATTCTCTTTTTCTACAAAAAAGCATGTAATGACAATAACTCATATCATGTCCGGTAGCTTACCCATAATTAAGCCACCACCTGAGGCCACCAGTGGAAGTTTGTCAAACCTCGAACTAAATCTTGTTGTTGGAGCAATTGTTTACAACGATGAAATAAAACTTCCTCTAATTCATCTAGATTCTCAAATGTTCGGTTAGCAAGAGGTTCGTTTGTCACTGGCCATTCGTCTCTCCGCTGGTTGAAGTTCTGGAGAATGAGATGGCATCTTAATCAGATGAATACCCTGTGGGACATCAAGTTTTTCAGTGGTATGCCATTTAGATGACTTAGCTCTTGATTGTCTGCGTCAACAAGTGGTTTTAGTTCCTCAAGACGCTCACTTTTGGAGTCGTTCCATTATTGAAAACTTTCGTCTAGGAGCACCTCAATTAACTTTTGAGCAGATTGTGCGAGCTTGCCAAATTGCAGAAGCCGATGATTTTATTAATAAACTACCTGACAAATATCAAACGATTTTAGGTGAATTTGGCGCAAATATTTCTGGTGGACAACGTCAACGACTCGCAATAGCACGAGCGATATCTACAGATCCAGCAATCCTCATTTTAGATGAATCTACCTCTGGACTCGACCCAGGGAGTGAAAGCCTTGTGCTGGATAAACTGTTTAAACACCGTCGCGGGAAAACCACGATTTTGATTACCCATCGTCCCAAAATCATTAATCGGGTTGATTGGGTTGTGTTATTAGATCAGGGCAAATTGAAACTTCAAGGTCCTCTGGAAGATTTACGTTCTAAACCTGGAGACTATATGGACTTTTTCATGCCTTAAGTAATAGCTCATAGAAGAGATTTAGAAACGTAAAAAATCAGAAATCAGAAGTCAGAAGTCAGGAGTCAGAAATCAGAAGAAATTCTGAATTTTGAATTCTGACCTTTTTTGAATTTGTTAGCGCAGCGTGCGGTAGGCAGTGTTTGCGCAGTGCCTCCTCCGGGGCTAGAACACCGATTCAGTATTCATAATTGTGACTAAAAAACCCGGTTTCTTCTAGTTTAACCAAGGAAAATTTGGTCTTATCGGTAACAGAAACCGGGTTTTTGGGATTAGTGAATTTGTGTTCTAGCGAGTGACTTATTTTCTGAATATTGTACAATTATGTGAGGAAATAATCTTGTTAATATCTAATTCTTTATCTTGAGTTTTGAGGATATAGAAATACTAGAAAATTAATGCTTAAACTTGAGAAAGTCAGTAAACGACTGACAAGCTATGCTAACTAGATTCAGCAATGATGACCAGAGGCAGATTGTAGGCGTGGCTTTGCCCCTGAATTATTTTTTAAAAACTCAAGTAGCAATGAAAAATTAGCAATTAGCAATTATGCAGACCCAAAATCAAAAACTTCTTCCTTCACTTCAAATCCCCTCAATTCACAGTGATGGGTTTCTCCCTCCTGTTAGTCCTTGGACATCCTTAGCTGGAGTGTTTCTTGTTGGGACTGTCGGTGCTGTGTTTAGTCTCGCCTCATCTGTCAAATACAATGTCACAGTGAAAGCAAATGCTAATGTGCGTCCCGCAGGAGACCTCCGGTTAGTGCAACCAGAAATAGAAGGAACTGTGAAACAAATTTTTGTCAAAGAAAATCAAGTTGTCAAGCAGGGAGATGCGATCGCTCTTTTAAATGATGATCAACTACAAATTAAAAAGAGCCAAATCAAAGGCAATATTGATCAAAACAAGTTACAACTTATTCAAATGTATGCTCAAATCAAGAGTTTAGATGTTCAGATTATTGCAGAAAAAAGAGTCATAGAGCAGGTAGTTTCCTCAGCAAAAACGGAATTAGCACGTAGTCAACGGGAATATCAAGAACGACAAATTACAACAACAAGTGACTCACTCACAGCCATTGCAAATTTGCAAAAAGCAGAAGTGGAGTTGCAAAAAGCCAAGGTAGATTTAGACTTTGCTATTGTAGATCGCGATCGCTATGAGCAGTTGTCACGATCTGGAGCAATAGGGCGGCGTGAATTTGAACAGAAAAAACTCGCTGTTGAACAGACAAAATTACTTCTACAAGGTCAACAAAAAGCCATTGATACCGCCAAAGCCAAAGTGAAATCAGCTCAAGCCGCTCTTAATCCCAGCGATGCAACGGTATCAATGGCAAAAAAACGCGTTGAACAAGAAATTGCGAGAGGTGAAGCAACCATAGCAACTTTGCTCAAAGAAAAAGAAGCTCTCATTCAGCGACGAGCAGAAATAGAAAACCAAATCAACCAATCTCGAAAAGATATTCAACAACTGGATACTCAACTCAAAAGTAGCATCATTTGTGCCACCAGTGACGGCACTATTCTGAAGCTAAATGTGTATAATCCTGGTCAAGTTGTGCGTACTAGCGAAGCCATTGCTCAAATTGTTCCTCTGAATGCTCCTCTTGTTATCAAAGCCGCGATTCCTCCTGCTGAAATTAAAAAAGTTGCTGTTGCTCAAAGCGTACAATTGCGATTAGATTCTTGTCCCTATCCTGATTACGGAACTCTCAAAGGTACTGTTAGCAGTATTTCTCCAGACGCTATTACATCTGGGAGCAATTCAGGTACTTTAACAACTAGTTCTTCAACTGTTGGTGCTAGCTATTTTGAAGTCACAGTCAAACCAGAAACACTCACATTCGGACGTGGCGAATACAAATGCCATCTTCAAGCTGGAATGGCTGCTACAGCTGATATTATTTCTAAAGAAGAGACAGCACTACAATATCTGTTGAGAAAAGCAAGATTAACAACCGATTTGTGAACGGGAGCATCCCAAATATTTGAATTTATATAAACTGACCAAACGCAATGATATTATTGCGTTTAGTCACTGTAGCTATTAACTGTTAGCTGTTTGCAGATCCTCAGCCTTCAGCAGTTATATTTTTTCTTGAAGTAAGCGCCCTAAAGTCATTGCTTTACGTTTAGCCCTGGTAACAAAACCAACGACGCCACAACCGAACAGTAAAGCGAGACTACTAGAAGGTTCAGGTGCTGTCACTCTAACCTGATTTCTCTTAACTTCTACTAGAGCAATTTTTGCTGTGTTGTCAAAAGAGCGTCGCACAGAACCTTGAATCGAAGCTGTCGCAGATTCTTGATTTCCTCCAAAATTAGAGGTAGTTAATGGATTATTTAAAGCAACATTGTCGCTTTTTTCGTATGTGATAAAATCGCCATCGCCTAGAGTGTTTAAATTTCCTATAACCCTGAGGTTGTCTAACACAATGTTATTTGTGGTGTCGATGATTGCGAAGAATATATCTCCAAATGCTTTTGCATTTTCTGCTGGTGGATTGTCTATTGATGTTTCCAGGTTCAACTTTCCTTTGAAGTCAAAGGACAAAGATTCACCTGCGTTTACAACGAATTCACCGATAACAGCAGCTTGACTTTCTGCTAATCCTAAGTAATCTTTGTTTTCGCCTAAGGCTCCGCTGAAAGATAAATTGGATGCTTGTGGTGTAGGACGAGTTCTAAAAGTTGCTATTGCTTGAGCCAGAGTATCTACTGTACCACCATTACCAATGGCAATCGTGTTGGTATCAGTCCCAGTTCCAATTGTCAAAGGTGTTTGATTAATGTTACTAAATTCAAATTCTCCTTCAGATAAAGCCAAGGTAGCAGCTTGACTAGGTGCGCTTCCTAAGACAGAACTGGCAATTAATGGTGTAATAAACAGCACGCAGTGCTGTATGAAACCTAAGTGTTGCTTCATACAATTTTTCACCTATTGATGATTTGGTTATGAGGTTAGCTAAATCACCCTGTAAAAATACGTAAACAGCATCAATCTGCTTTGAATATTCAAAGCATGAACTCAGAGGTATTTGCAGTTATTCCTTTGAAAAGTAAATAATAAAACCTACTTAAACAAGAATATCCGTGATAACTGCTAAAAAATTAGGATGGTAGATCTCTGATTTCTCATCATGTATCTAAGTAAAAAGACTAACAAATAAACCTAAGTATTTGGTAACGTTTTTTGTAAAGTGATGATAAATTTTTGCTTCTTAAAATTTCATCAAAGATTTGTGTCGAGATGCAAAGCACCAGACACAAGGCGCTGCGCCCCTAAATTTATTTTGGTGGTTCTTAATGCAATACGGTTCGGTTAAGGGTAGTTAGCGTGCTTAAAAACCCGGTTTCGCAAAAGTTACCGGGTTTGCGGTCCGGGTGCTTATCTGAACCATGCTGGTTCTTAATGCCGTACCTTATGAATTTTGATAGCGCAGCGTGGCACGTTCGCGCAGCGTGTCCAGAGGACATAGTGCCATACTTTGAATTAAGCGTATGCGCTTTGCGCACGCCCAGAGGGCTAACGCGCGGTGTGCCCGCAGGGCTTAGGGGTTTTTTAGTTATTGTTGAGAATGCTGCAAGCTATCAGCGACTATACTTACGCTGCTGCTATTAAGCCATTATGCCTGAGCAAAGGTTCAGTACTGGGTTCACGACCCCGGAATGACTTAAACACTTCCATTGGATGCTTACTACCACCAAGAGCCAGCACCGTATCACGATAACGTTTCCCTGTCGCTTTTATAGCCTGCTCGTTATCTAAACCTGCTTCTTCAAAAGCAGAAAAAGCGTCAGCACTCAGTACTTCAGCCCATTTATAACTGTAGTAACCTGCTGCATATCCACCAGAAAATATATGTCCGAAAGCACACAAAAAGGAATCTTCTGGTAGTGGTGGCAAAACAGTTGTGGTTTTGGCAAGGCGATCGCGCACATCTTTTGGAGTCTCCCCGCTATCTTGGCGATAGCGGTGATGCAGTTCTATATCAAGGCTGCTAAAGTGAATTTGTCGCAACGTCGCACTACCACTCATGTAATTCTTTGCTGCTAATAACTTTTGGTAGTAATGTTCCGGTAGAGGTTCACCAGTTTCGTAATGCTTCGCCATACCGAACAAAGTTGGTCTGTCATAGCACCAGTTTTCCATGAACTGGCTGGGCAATTCTATTGCATCCCACTCAACGTTATTGATGCCTGCGGCTGCAGCATAGTCCACCTTAGTGAGCATATGATGCAGGCCATGACCAAACTCATGGAACAAAGTCTCTACTTCATAGAAAGTCATGAGGCTAGGCTGCTCACCGATTGGGGGAGTTTGGTTGCATACTAAATACGCAACAGGTAAGCGAGTTGTTGTCACTTCATTGTCCGTGACTTTGCTACGGTTAATACAGATGTCCATCCAAGCACCACCACGCTTTTCTTCTGGACGGCTGTATGGATCAAGATAAAAGTAAGCAATTGGATGACCTGTTTCGTTAGCAATTTGGAAGTAACGCACATCTTCATGCCAAACTGGGGCTTGTTGCTTATCAGCTGGTGTGACAGTGACGCCAAACAGCCGCTGCACTAACCCAAATAAGCCATCAAGCACTTGAGGAAGTGGGAAATACGGGCGTAATTCTTCAGCAGTAAAAGCAAATTTTTCTTCTCGTTGACGTTCTGCCCAAAAACTGATGTCCCAATGCTGCAAATCGTTTGCTTCTGGTGCTTTTTTGGATGCTGCAAAGACTTTGAGTTCTTCCAACTCCTTGACAGCAGCATCATAACTGGCACGACGCATTTGTTCTAACAAAGATTCTACCGCTTGGACACTAGGAGCCATTTTACTAGCTAAGCTCAATTCAGCATATGTTTTAAAGCCGAGTAATTCTGCTAGTTCTTGACGCAACTCCAAAATGCGTTCAATTAACGGGTTGTTATCCAACTCACCCGAAGAAGCACGGCTGATAAAAGCTCTGTACATTTTTTCTCGCAAATCCCGTCGCGTGCTATGCTGCATGAAAGGAGCGTAACTGGGCACGTCTAAAGTGATGCGCCAAGGACCATTTTCTGGAGTCGCGTTTTCTTCTCCCGCAGCGCGTGCTGCTTGTGCTGCTAAATTCAGCAAACTCGCAGGTAAACCGTCGATTTCTTCTGGAGTTGTTAATGTCATGCTAAACGCGTTGGTTGCATCCAGCAGATGGTTGGAAAACTTGGTAGACAGTTCTGCCAACTCCATCTGAATAGCATTAAAACGTTCCTTTGCTTTGCCCTGTAAGCCAACACCAGAAAGTTCTGCATCTCGGATAGCTGCTTCTACAATGCGCTGTTGAGCCTCCTCAAGTGTTGTCCAAGTATCACTGGCACGGAGTGCCTTAAAAGCATTATAAATTGGTTGGCTTTGACTGAGTTTAGTGGAAAATTGCACCACCTGCGGCTGTACAGTTTCGTATGCTTGGCGAAGTTCGGAACTATTTTTCACACCCATCAAATGGTTGACAACTCCCCAACTCCAACTCAGGCGTTCTGTCAGCTTTTCCAAAGGTTCTACTAAACGACTCCAAGTCGGTTCTAGATCAGCTTCTAAAGTAGCCAGTTCTTGATCGAGTTCTGCCAAGAGTTGGTTAAATGCTGGTACGACATGTTCTGCTTTTATCTCTCCAAAGGGAGGCAAACCAGAAGCTTTTAGTAACGGGTTATCTGAAATAATCGCATTTTTACTCATAATTTCGTGTAAGTAGTGGGTCAATACGCAGTAAAAAGGAGTTTTTCTTTATTTATCATCCTAGTTTAGCTATCCCTCTCTCTATTGCAGGTTTTTCGTAAGTAAAGGTGCTAACAACCGTACTCATGAAAACATACTGAGTGCTAAGTAGAAAAAATTCATTCAGCACTCAGCACTTTTAAAGAGTTCTACAGGAAGTTTCCTAGCATACTCGATAGCTAAGATAAAAGCCAAGGTAAAATTGATGGCGATCGCACGAAGTGCCCGCCGAAGCGCGATCACCCTTGCTTACCCTAAACTGCCTTTAATAATGTCAGCGATCTACAACAATGAAAACACTGTTTTGTGTTCTAATAACACCTGTAGTTGTGTTGTTAACTTCAACATACGCATTAGCAGCTATTCAAACAAAAGTCATTGAGTATAAACAGGGAAACACAGTTTTAGAAGGTTATCTGGCTTATGATGACGCTATCCAAGGTAAGCGTCCTGGTGTTTTAGTGGTTCATGAATGGAATGGATTACAAGATTATGTCAAAAAACGTACTCAACAATTAGCTGAACTTGGGTATGTCGCTTTTGCAGCTGATATCTATGGCAAAGGTATTAGACCAAAAAATCCAAAAGAATCAGCAACACAAGCGTCAATTTATCGCAAGGATAGACAGTTGATGAGGGCGCGTGCTAACGCTGGGCTGGAAGTCTTACAAAAAAATGAGCTAACTGATGCTAAACGCATTGCTGCCATTGGATACTGTTTTGGTGGTGGTACAGTACTGGAACTTGCCCGCAGTGGTGCCAATATTGCAGGTGTCGTCAGTTTTCATGGTAATCTTGATACTCCAAACCCCAATGATGCCAAAAATATCAAAGCAAAGATATTAGTATTGCATGGTGCAAATGATCCGTTGGTTCCTCAAGAACAAGTCAAAGCTTTTGAAAAAGAAATGCGACAGGCAAATGTAGACTGGCAATTAATCCCTTACCCTGGTGCAGTCCATGCCTTTACTAATCCAGAAGTTGGCAATGATCCTTCTAAGGGAGTTGCTTATAATGCTCAAGCAGATAAACAATCTTGGGAAGCCATGAAGCAGTTTTTTGCCAAAATTTTTAAAAAATGAAAGAGTCACCTACTCAGGAGGCTTTCCCGACAGAGGTGTCTGGCGTTCAGGAGCGAAACTTCTAAATTCTGACTGAAGTTTCAGAATAGGCAGGGGCAACGCTCCTGTATTCTTTTCAATTGTGAGCTTTTAATCACAGAACAATTCTCGAAGAAACACTTGTATATTTATTGACTAATTGAAATAACAGAAAAGATTTTGGAAAATTTTCTGTAAAATTATATAATTAAAGAATAAAATAAAAGTGCTGTCATTAATAATAACTAACAATATTTTTTGATTTCCTTTTGAGGCTCAGGATTGATTGACTTCAACGATGTTGTAAATATCACTTCTTAGTTATTAGGAACAATAGCAATACCATGAAAGCTAAATTATTTACAAATATGCTGGCTGTTGGTGCGATCGCATCAGCCAGCGTTGCTATTATGAGTCACTCTAGTTATGCTCAAACAACAACACAATACTTTTGTGGTATGAATAAAGACGGCATACCAACAACATACGCCCGTAATGCCGCTGGAAGAAAAATTCCAGTCATCAGTTGGCAAAGAAATTGGAGCAGCAAATTTTCCCCCAGAGCACGATGTGAAGCTGTCTCTGCTAGATTTCAAAGTGCCTCTGTTGAGGGTGTACTCAATTATCTCACAACTGGAACAGTTAATGGTCAAAAAGTTTTGTGCGCTGCAAGTCGATACGGTGGGACTTGCAGCCACTTGCTGTTGACACTCAGAGCAGATGATGATGCTAGCCAAGTTATTGAAAATCTCAGACAAATGGGTTACACAGCTAGCGGTCCGATTGTTCAATCTGAGGATGATTCTCCTCAAGTTTATGTTGATATGAATCAGTTGTTAAGAGAAGAGTCTGCTGACGTCCAGTAAGGTATGCTGGTTTAAGGACATATCAAACTTGAGTCGTTTCTCAAAGATAGGGGAATCAAAACAGTGAGCCATGATTCCCTATAAATCAATGGACATTAATTGGGACATGAGCAAATGAATAGTCGGTTACTGGCTTTGGTTGTCTGGATAGGCACGTTATGGATGCTGCCAGTACAAACTCTTCCTTTAAGTTATTCTACTGCCAGACTTTTTGCTCAACAGCAAGCTTCCCAGTTGTCTCAAGAGCAATTGCAAAAGCTTGCTGTGTCTATTACTGTCAAAATTATCTCTGGAGAAAAGGGCGGTTCAGGGATATTGATTCAGAAAGAAGGTCAGTTATATACAGTTCTCACAAGTCAACACGTTCTGGAAGTCGGCAAACCACATCTGATCCACACACCTGATGGTCGAAATTATCCAGCAGAGTTGGTGAAGAATGTTAATTATGATAACAAAGATTTGGTTCTATTACAGTTTCGTGCTACGAGTAATTATACCGTAGCCTCTTTAGGAAATTCATCAACCTTAAAAGAAGGTGATGAAGTGTTTGCCGCTGGGTTTCCCTTTGAAGATGATTCATCAGTATCAAGGCAGCTGATGACAAGAAGTGGACGTGTTTCCCTATTGCTAGAACGCTCTTTGAAGGGGGGATACCGGATTGGATATACTAACGAAATAGAAAAGGGCATGAGCGGCGGACCTGTGCTAAGTCGTGAAGGTAAAGTCATTGGTATCAATGGTATTCATGCTCAACCCTTGTGGGGTGATCCCTATGTGTATGAAGATGGTTCTCAGCCGAATGATGCTTTACGCCAGCGAATGAAACGATCTAGTTGGGGAGTTCCCATTGAGACATTAACTCAATTCGACCCTCCAATTATTCCACCACAAGTCCCGCAACAAACAACCACGGTTACCAAAACAACAGGTAATTCTACACCTCTAGTCGCAAGTCTGGTAGACAAAATTGCCAAAGACATTACAGTGTTGATGACTTGGGAAAGCAGTCATGGTTCGGGAGTGATTGTTGCAAATCAAGGTAACACATATTACGTCCTCACCGCTGGTCATGTGGCGCGAGGTAAAAAGGACTTAAAAATTGTTACCCCAGATGGTCAGCAGTATTCAGTAAACACAAGCACAATTAAAACTTGGGAAGGGACAGATTTAGCTCTGTTGCAGTTCACCAGCAACCAAACTTATCAAGTAGCAACCCTCGCTGACTATGACTTGGAAAATGAAGACAGAATTGTTTTCGTGTCTGGGATGACTGCTTCAAAAGATGATACCACACAACCAAGCCGTCAGTTTAGTGCTGGATTGCTCTACGGAGGAGGACTTGAACGTGCCAAGGATTCTCGTTCTTTTTCTTTTGGTTATGAACTGGTTTATACTAATTCTACTGACAAAGGTATGAGTGGCAGCCCAGTGTTAGATAGCTTGGGTCGAGTGCTTGGAATTCATACAGCAGCCGAAGGAGAACCAACGTTAATTAAACAGAAGACTGGTGAAGAACGGGAAATTCAACTAGGTTATAGTTTAGGTGTGCCAATTCGTACCTTTTTGGCATTAGTACAGCAGGAGAAGTTAGGACTGAACTTCAAAAAACATACGACTTTGCCGCCGCGATTGAGCGCTCCACAACAAGATGCAATTATTACATCTGCTCTGAATGTCGCGTCACCAGGAAACAACTCTGATGAATTTGAGTGGCTGAGTTATGGGAATAAATTATTGCGATCGCAAAAATATGAAAAAGCAGTAGATGCTTTTGACAAAGCCATTCAAATCAAGCCAGACTTGTATCAAGGCTGGTATGCACGCGGACGCGCACAACGTCTACAGCAAAAATATAAAGACGCCTTAGAATCTTTCAAGAAAGCAACAATATACCGTCCAACATACGATCCAGCTTGGCGTGAACTTGGCGATACATTTTTCGCCTTGAATCGATACGAAGAAGCACGCAAAGCCCTAGAAAAAGTCATTTCACTCAAGCCAGACGAGTTTATAGCTTATCGAGGATTATGTAATGTTTTGGGCGAGTTAGGAAATTATCTTAAAGCGATAAAAGCTTGCGATCAAGCAATTAAAATTAATCCCCAGCCTTTGCAGTACATTCTTCGAGGTGAAACCCGTACCAGTATGGGAGATGTCACCGAAGCCATAAAAGATTTCAACGAAGCTTTACGCCTTCAACCTGACAATCCCTTTGCATATCGACGTCGAGGTATCGCCAGAGCAAGTGAAGAAAATTATCAACAAGCACTTGAAGATTTAAACAAAGCCATTACCCTTGAGCCAGACAATCCCTATACCTACGTTGACCGGGGAATTGTCTACGCTATGATGGGAAACCGAAAGGCATTCACACAAGATTTCGACAAAGCTCTGCGTCTTGAACCTGACTCAGCGACTATTTATAGTCAGCGAGGTACCGCTCGTTCTATTCTGCAAGATGACAAAGGAGCAATTGAAGATTACACCGCAGCCATTCGCCTTGCCCCGCAATCAGCTTATATTTATTACAAAAAGCTGGGCGATGTCCGAACTGCCCAAAAAGATTATAAAATAGCAATTGAAAACTATACCGAAGCAATACGCTTAGAACCTAACTATGCCACCGCTTACGTGAGCCGAGGCACTGTTCACGCTATAATGGGTTCGCAACAAGGATTTACAGAAGATTTCAACACAGCTTTGGGTTTCCAGCCCGATAACGCTTGGTTCTACAGTACACGAGGAAACGCTCGGTTTCTCCTCAAAGACAATAAAGGAGCAATTGAAGATTACAACAAAGCTATTAGTCTTTTTCCTCAACTGGCATATCTATATTATGCGTTCCGGGGTAACGCCCGCCAAGAACAAAAAGACTATCAAGGAGCGATCGCAGATTACAACGAAGCCATTCGCCTCAAACCAGATTTTGCTTTAGCTTACAACAACCGGGGTTTAGTACGTGTACAAGAAGAAGGTAACATAGGAGCGATCGCCCTAAGCAATCAATCGATTCACCTCAACTCTAATATTCCAAGCGTACTGTACATCAATCCAGAGTCTTTACAGAATACTCAGGATACTCAGAAAGATTATGAAAAGGCGATCGCCGATTTTACAGAAGCAATTCGCCTCAAGCCGGACCTTGCCTTAGCCTACAACAACCGGGGTTTAGCACGTTTACACCAAAAAGATGATCAAGGAGCCAAGGAAGATTTAAAGCAAGCGATTCGTCTCAAGCCAAGTCTTGCACAAGCTTACAATAACGAAGCTTTTTCACGTCTTTTGCAAAATTAGATTCTGGCTACCTTAGCACTTTACGGGTTGACTTTTGACGAGTTGACATGATATCGTATATATAATGGAAAAGGTGTGCGCAGGCGAACCCATCTTTTCAAAAGTATTACCACAGTAAACAAAGACAATCAACAAAGAAGTGAGCTTTGTGCTTCAACACTGTAAACACAGTTCGCTTCTTTAATTTTCTCATTCCCATACTCAGCAGCCGTAACGAGAAAAAGGTATTAGTAATATTTGACGTTTGATTCAAAATAAGATTCTGACTACCTTAGCACTTTACGGGTTGACTTTTGACGAGTTGACATGATATCGTATATATAATGGAAAAGGTGTGCGCAGGCGAACCCATCTTTTCAAAAGTATTACCACAGTAAACAAAGACAATCAACAAAGAAGTGGGAGAAGTGGGAGAAGTGGACTTTGTGCTCCAATAGTGTAAACACAGTTCGTTTTGTTGAGTCAGAAATTGGCAAGATTGTTTCTTGAGTGCGTAGGTTTTGGAAATTTATCTATCCCCTTGCAAGCAGTTCTTGAGTAGAGCAAGCGCTTGAGTTGCTCTTGAGGAAAAAAAGGTTTATCCGATATCCGAGTAATATTGATGCCTACCCTAAAAGATTAGGCGATCGCCGATTTTACAGAAGCAATTCGCCTCAAGCCAGACTTTGCCTTAGCTTACAACAACCGGGGTTTAGCACGTTTACACCAAAAAGATGACCAAGGAGCCAAGGAAGATTTAAAGCAAGCCATTCGTCTCAAGCCAAGTCTTGCACAAGCTTACAATAACGAAGCTTTTTCACGTCTTTTGCAAAATTAGATTCTGGCTACCTTAGCACTTTACGGGTTGACTTTTAACGAGTTGACATGATATCGTATAAATAATGGAAAAGGTGTGCGCAGGCAAACCCATCTTTTCAAGAGTATTACCACACTAAACAAAGACAATCAACAAAGAAGCAATCAACAAAGAAGTGAGCTTTATGCTTCAATACTGTAAACACAGTTCGCTTCTTTAATTTTCTCATTCCCATACTCAGCAGCCCTACAAGATTAGGCGATCGCCGATTTTACAGAAGCAATTCGCCTCAAGCCAGACTTTGCCTTAGCTTACAACAACCGGGGTTTAGCACGTTTACACCAAAAAGATGACCAAGGAGCCAAGGAAGATTTAAAGCAAGCCATTCGTCTCAAGCCAAGTCTTGCACAAGCTTACAATAACGAAGCTTTTTCACGTCTTTTGCAAAATTAGATTCTGACTACCTTAGCACTTTACGGGTTGACTTTTGACGAGTTGACATGATATCGTATCAATAATGGAAAAGGTGTGCGCAGGCGAACCCATCTTTTCAAGAGTATTACCACACTAAACAAAGACAATGAATGAAGAAGTGGGAGCTTCCTTTTAGGCGTTCCCATGTTGAGCATGGAACGAGAAATTCTGAAATAATTCACCAACGAACCACCCGCCAAAGATTAATAGTTCCATCAGCACAACCACTGACAAGGATATTGCCATTCGGACTAAAAGCAAGAGAAGTGACTTCTTTAGAATGACCTTTGAGAGTACGAATTTCTCTTTTTGTTGTGACATCCCATAGTTTGATAGTATGGTCACTACTACCACTAGCAAGGATTTTACCATCTGAGGTAAAGGCAACAGAATTCACGGAGTAAGAATGCCCAACGAAGGTATAGATTTCCTGTCCGGTTGCGATATCCCAGAGTTTGATTGTGTTGTCAGCACTGCTACTAGCAAGAATTCCTACTAGTCCTTCCTTGCTTAGGGGCGACTCAGAAAGGATTGGACTAATAGCGACAGATCGAATCGGTTGAGAATGTCCTTTGAAAGTTCTGATGACTTGTTTGTTTTTTAAATTCCATAGTTTAATGGTTTTATCCTCACTACCACTTGCAAGAGTTTGTCCATTAGGACCAAAAGCAACAGATTTGACTGCACTAGAATGTGAGTTTAGGGTAGCGATTTCATTTCCTGATGGCAATTCCCATAGTTTGATAGTACCATCAAAACTGCCACTTGCAAGCATCTTGCTATCTGGACTAATAGCAACCGACTCAACCAAACTTGAATGCCCATAAAGAGTACGAATTTCTTGTCCGGTGACGAGATTCCACAGTTTAATTGTATTGTGACCGTTGCCATTAGCGACAATACGACCATCAGGACTGGTGGCGACAGAATAAACCGAAGCAGCATTTCCCTCAATAGTGACGATTTCCTTTCCAGTTGTCAAATTCCACAATTTAAGTGTCGTGTCAAAACTGCCACTAGCAAGAGTGATACCATTAGAAGTAGAACTGACAGCAACAGAAGTCACTACATTGGAATGCCCATTGAGGGTTTTCATGAGGAAATTATTTTCCGCTGTCAGGTTTAAGGGATAGAAACTGTTTATATACCAAAATCCCCCAAATCCCAACAATATAATCGCAGTACCTGCTAAAAGTCTTCTTCTCAGCGTCGGTGACTGCGGGGATGGTAACTGAGGTGCCAAGTCTATGAGGACTTCATCCGCTGACTGATAACGCTCTTGAATATCTTTCTTAAGAAGCTTATCGAAAATCTCAGCTAAATCTTGACTGATTGGACGTTTCAAATATTGCTGCCAAGAACTAACCCAGCTGTAGCCGTTTTCTGCCCAAAGAGCACCAGGCGAAACTCCAGAAATCAAGTGAAAACACGTAGCTCCTAAGCTAAATAAATCGCTGGCTGGATGAGCTTCACCATCTTGTAATTGTTCTAGAGGGCTATACCCACGTGTACCAATAGTCGTCCCCGGTTTAGTCCGTACTGTTGCGCTTAGCTGCTTCGAGGCACCAAAATCAATCAGGACAAGTTCCTCTTTTGTTTCTCTTCTCTTGTGCCCACTTACTGAGGAATAATTTGACCTGATTGTGAACTGGGGTTCAGCAAATCTGCGCATAATATTTTGTGGCTTGATGTCCCGATGAATGACTCCACGCTCATGAATAAACTTGAGAACTGGTAGCAAATCGAGCAACAGTTGCCGAATTTTTGTTTCGTGATATGTTCCCTGTTGTCGCAACTCTTTGAGCAAAGTCTGTCCATCAATAAACTCTTGTACTAAATACAAATAATTATCTTCTTCAAAGTAAGCTAGCAAAGTCGGAATCTGGGAATGTTTTCCGAGTTCTTGCAACCGTTGAGCCTCTTGCTGGAATGACTCAACCGCTTTCTTCAAAGCCCATGTTCCTTGAACTTTCGGTGCGAGTTGCTTGACAACGCAGGGTTCCTTGAGCTTATCTACATCTTCTGCCAAATAAGTTCTACCAAATCCACCTTCATCTGAAAGCACCTGAATGATACGATAGTGACCTCTCAAAAGCGGTATCAGTGGTGCTCCGCAACTCTGGCAATTCGTTATCCTATCAGGATTGAGAGGATTTAGACAATCGGGATTAAGGCAGCAGAGCATCGTCTGGCAAGCGTGACTGTGCTGCCATCTATCATATTACATCCAAAAATTTTCCGGGTGAAAATTGTTAAATTTCTGAGAATGATGACTCTTTTAAAATTATTTTCTTGAGAAGATTAGCAATAAGATGATGAATTGAGGCTATGATTTTACACAAAACTAACGGGGCGATCGCCAAATCTTGATGATATTATCAGCACTACCACCACTGGCGATCGCCTTTCCATCTGGACTCACAGCGACAGAGTAAATATACCCTGAATCTTTTTTTAAGGTGCGAATTTCCTGTCCTGTTACCGGATTCCAAAGTTTAATAGTGTTGTCATTGCTACCACTGACAAGAATCACTTTATTGGTTGTTTGATCATTATCTGTACTTAGCAGATATTTGATAGAATTTACTTTGTCAGAATGCCCGATCAGCGTCTGAGTAACCTCTCCTGTCACCAGATTCCAAACTTTGATAGAGTTGTCCTTACTGCTACTCGCAAGATTGAGGTTATCAGGAGCGAAGGCGATGCAAAGAACCATCTCAGAATGTCCTTCAAAAGTACGAATTTCTTTTTGTGTTGCGAGGTTCCAAAGTTTAATAGTCTTGTCCCAACTTCCACTTGCAAGAGTCGTACCATCTGGGCTGAAGGCGACAGATGCAACTGCTTTAGAATGTCCCTTAAAAGTGTAAATTTCTTGACTAGTTTCCAGGTTCCAAAGTTTAATAGTCTTATCCAGACTTCCACTAGCAAGAGTTTTGCCATCTGGGCTAAAAGCGATAGAAGAAACTCCAGCAGCATGCCCTTTTAAAATACCAATTTCCTCTCCTGTTTCTACATTCCACAGTCTAATGGTTTTGTCTGCACTACCACTAGCAAGAATTTTGCCATCAACAGAGAAAGCGACAGTCCAAATCCATTCTGAGTGTCCCTTAAAAGTACGAATTTCTTGTTGGTTCGCCAAATTCCATATTTTTATTGTATTATCATCACTACCACTAGCAAGAGTTTTGCCATCAACAGAAAAGGCGACAGAATTCACATCGCTGGAATGTCCCTTTAAGGTGTTGGGTGAATCAGAATCCTCCAAGGTTTTGTTTATAGGTTGACTTAGGTTGGAAGGCTTGGGGATGACTAGTGGTTGAGAGTATGAATACCAAACTCCTCCCAATCCCAACAGCACAATACCAGCACTGACTAACAGATGTTTCTTGCGCTGAGTATCTAGTGGTAATGACGCCAATACCTGAGATGTTCGACTAACAGAAATAAAGGTTGAGGATATTGGTTGTGACGACTGACGCAATACATCCTTAAGAACTTCATCAGCCGATTGATAACGCTGTTGGATATCAATTCTTAATAGCTTATCTAAGACATTACCCAATTTTAGACATTCTGAGATTGTTCCACCTTGACTTTGTTGGTTTAAATATCGCCGCCAATGAGTCACCCAGCTATAGCCATTTTGCATCCATAGTTTAGATGGAACAATCCCAGTCAACAAATGAAAACAAGTTGCACCCAAGCTAAATAAATCACTGGCTGGATAAGCCTTTCCATCTTGCATCTGTTCGATTGGGGTATAACCGTGTGAACCAATAGCCGTACCGATTTTAGTCTGCACAGTTGCACTCAGCTGCTTTGAGGCTCCAAAATCAATCAGCACTAATCGTCTATCACTATCACGGCGGATAATGTTTTGTGGCTTAATATCTCGATGAATGACTCCACGTTTGTGGATAAACTCAAGAACAGGTAGTAAATCCAGCAAAAATTCTCGAATTTTGCTTTCGTTGTAAAGTCCCTTTTTATGCAATTCTTGTAGTAAATTTTGCCCATCAATATATTGCTGCACCAAAAACAGGTAATTATTCTGTTCAAAGTAAGCCAAGAGTGTGGGAATTTGATGGTGTTCTCCCAACTGCTGTAATTGTTTTGCTTCTTCTTTAAAAAGCTCAACTGCCTTCTTTAAAGCCAAAGTTTCTTGGATTTTGGGTGCGAATTGCTTCACAACACAAGGTTCATTGAGTTTATCTACATCTTCTGCTAGATAAGTTTTGCCAAATCCCCCTTCATCAGACAATACCTTGATAACACGATAACGACCCCTCAACAAAGGAATCAATGGTGTATTGCAACTTCGGCATAGTTGGTTATCGTCTGGATTTAAAGGATTCGGGCAATCGGGATTCAGGCAGCACAGCATACTGGGAATCCATTTGCAGTTGGAGTATATATTAAGGTTAAGCGATGCAGTATCTTCCTACTATTTTTTCTGTGATTTCGTAAGATTGTCATATTAGATAAACGCTAGTACGTTAGTTGTCAACTCACTATTTTACAATTTAGGTGATTTTAGGGCATTTTGCTTGAGCGATACGCTTAGATGTCCTTGTGAGCGTAAATTATACCATTTACAGATTTCATTTTTATTTGCATATTTTCCGGGTTTGTACAATTGGCTTATGTATTATAAGACAAACGTTTCAGTGATTACAAAAAACCAGTAATCTTTGTAACGAGCAACACAATTTTGATGATTTATCTTCTTGAAAAAGTTCTCAACTCTAGTCTTCGTAACCTCAATAATTTCAGGAACATTATTCCTCTTGATTGAGTCTCACTCCCGAACCACCAGAATAATACTTATTTTTTAACCTCAGAAGCGTTCTGGAAAACTAAACACAGGAGTAAATTATTACAGGTAATCTTGGAACGGGAAGAAAGTAAGAGAGTTTAGGTTGTTTGTGATACAAAGTATAAAAATTGTGATAAAAGTTTATTAACTGATACTACCAAACCGCCAGAAGAAGATCTCTAATTTTAAGTAGGCGTCATGAACTGGGTACACCAAAACACATGAAAGTATATCTTTTCTTCTGAGTTCTGAGTTGAGAAAAAAGTCTGCTCACCAAGCATGTTGAAATAGAAGGTATTAGATTGCATTGAGCAAAAGACAATGAGGAGTGAATTATGGCAAGAAAAAATAATAAATATTACAGGGATAGATTAGAATTTGTTTTAATT
This sequence comes from Brasilonema sp. UFV-L1, assembly GCF_012912105.1. Taxonomy (GTDB): domain Bacteria; phylum Cyanobacteriota; class Cyanobacteriia; order Cyanobacteriales; family Nostocaceae; genus Brasilonema. The sequence goes on along the minus strand of NZ_QMEA01000024.1, from coordinate 11,478 downwards.
TGTTGTATGAGCAGTAGTTTGTTGATCACAAGTTATGCTCTGCCTATTAGCGTTTTAGCAAATCCACTACACTCTAGACACTTTATAATTGCCAAACCACCAGATGAAAGACAACCAGAAGCTGTAGAAAAAGGAATTGAGCAAATTCCTGTGACTCAACCGCCTGTATCTCAAAAACGAAAAGAGTCTATTGAGTCACCTTTAGCGCCTGCTTCGACACCGACAGCAACTGGTACGACTCCAGCAACCAAACCTGCAGCGACTGTTACTCCTTCGACACCGACAGCAACTGGTACGACTCCAGCAACCAAACCTGCAGCGACTGTTACTCCTTCAACACCGACAGCAACTGGTACGACTCCAGCAACCAAACCTGCAGCGACTGTTACTCCTTCAACACCGACAGCAACTGGTACGACTCCAGCAAACAAACCTGCGGCGACTGTTACTCCTTCGACACCGACAGCAACTGGTACGACTCCAGCAAACAAACCTGCGGCGACTGTTACTCCTTCGACACCGACAGCAACTGGTACAACTCCAGCAACGCAAACTTCAGTTCGTCTCTCTACTCCTCCACCTCAAAGAACTCGTCAGCCAGTCACTGGAGGTTCACCTATTTCTACTTCCATAACACCGACTTTTAGAGAGATTAATTTTGTAGATCTCGCATTTGGTGTTCTAGCCCCAGGTGATTATCAGTCACAAGGTAGATATTTTCATTTCTACCAGTTTGAAGGCAGAGAAAATCAACTTATTCAAATTAGACTCACTGGTAGTGCAGATCAACGTCGTTCAAACAATTTGAGTCTAAATCCTTTCTTGCTTCTACTTGACTCTAATAATCAAGTTCTCTTAAAACGAGGTACTGGTGAAGCAGTAGATAGTCGAGGAGTAAAGGATGCATTTATCTTTGTACGATTACCCGCAAAAGGTATCTACACAATTGCAGTCACTAGTCAAAACCCAAAAGAAAAAGGTCGTTACAGTCTAGCTCTTAGAAATGACAGAGCCAGTTACACTTTAGATCAATCTGGTGAACTGACACTAGAGAAATCTACCCTTAAACAAAATGGAAGCCCTTACAATGTTTCCAAATTTCAAGGGAAAAAAGACCAACTCGTTAGTATCCGTGTAGATAGTATTTTTGAACAGTTTTCTCCTTATGTCGTCTTGCTAAATTCCAAGGGACAAATCGTTGCTTCAGATAGTGACAAAGATGGTAAATACAGTGTACTCATTGATCGTGCTAGACTACCAGCAGATGACACATACTATATAATCGTCATTTCAGCTAATGCACAGGAACGTGGTGCATATCGATTAACACTTTTTTAGGCTCAAATTCCTTTTGAGTGTTAACAAATCATCTTCTCCAACGCCACTTGCAAATCTTGCGTCAAATCATTAACTGCGCCTCTTGCTGCTTGACGACTTGTCTGATAAACTGACCAACGTTGTGTCACTGAAATTGGTTCACCTACCGTTAAGCGTGATTTTCGCCAACCTAACCGAGGGCGCGCAGGATTTTTCTCTCCTTTTATCCGTGCTATAAGGTCGAATAAAATTAAGGACGTTTCTGCAAATCTCTCAAAACTAGGCTTCTGTTGCACATAAGTTCCTGTGACTGCAACAAAACTCTCAGCTAAGCGCATATGTAGCGTCCGCAGAGATGCTTCTTCTGCAATCCAGTCTGCCAAACCACGCTCCATAGGTGATAATGCGTGCAAGTTTGGCAAATCCTTTCTGTAGATATCCTCCCAGCCTGCTGACTCTATTCGGCGACAACGCTCAATCACAGTTCCTTGGCTTTCAAGTCCAAAATACTGCTCGGCTGCTTGTAATGACTTATCTAATACTGTCTGGAGTCGAGTTTCTAGTTCCTGGTTACGACTTGCAGGTGAATTTGTTTGCGTTGTCGCCGGTGTACTTTCGTGGGAAAAGCGAGCGTAAAACTGTTCCATTTGGGAAAGAATATGTTCACCAAGGCGAAAGAGTCGCTCATAGAAAACTTTTTCTCGCTCAACCAGGTTTGATTCACCAATATGCTCCACTTTTAAGCCACAATCAGCTTCTAATTTACCCAAAAGCCAATCTAGTTTTGCCCAAGATGGATTGATGTAGTGATACTGATTGCCTATTGGCACAATAAAAACTTCCTCAGTTCGGTTTGCTTTGAGCAAATCTTCTACACACCAAAAGCCCATGTGAGCAACGCCAGGTTCTAAAGGGCTAACAATTTCACTATGCCCATTCGTTGCGCCTTCAGGAGCTACACTTATTGGTAGTTTAGCATTGGCGAATAAATCCCGCGCTGTCCGCATACCAACCTTATCTAACCGTTTACCTCGATAAATTGGTACGCCCCCTAACCGAGAAAAGAACCAACCAAGCCAATCTCCAGCCCACAGAGTCATTCCCCTGTCATAGAGAAAATGAGAATGAATCGGATACTGTAAGGAAATTCCATTTTGACGAGCAACTTTCGGTACAGTATAGGAGAGTAAATGCATCATGCACAGAGGATCATCTACCTCTGAGTGACGAAATGCTATCAAAAACCGAATTTTGCCAGCTTGGAATTGTTCATATAAATGAACTAGCCTCTCGACATTCACAGTTTCAAGCTGTGTGATACCAGCTGGTAACCACGGTCGAGTCCGAAACCGCAACAAAATAGGCAGCATCCATTTGGTAATATAGTACACAGCAGGGTTAAATTGCTGCGGAATAAACTCTAGGGGCGGTTGAGCTAGTTCAATCGAGTGGGGCAAGGTGGCTCTCCAAGGTGTGTTCTTTAGATACAGAAACTTTAGCGCACTAAAAAACAAGTAAGTCGTCTATCTTAAAACTCCGTAATTCTAGATTAAACTAAACCAGCGTCCCAGAAGAAATGCTAAAACTAAAGTCATAACTGTTGCACTGCACAATTAAAACAGTGAACAGTGAACAGTGAACAGTGAACAATGAACAATGAACAATGAACAGTGATAATTGATAACTGATAACTGATAACTGATAACTGATAACTGATAACTGAATAAATGTTAAAAAGGTCAACAAAACTGCTTACTCCATCTGTACAATTGCCCTTACATGGTAAGCGGATTATCGTTACCGCACCTCGTAATTATGCTGCCAGGTTATCTGGGCAACTTATCAATCAAGGTGGTATGCCGTTTTTGATGCCAACCATCGAAACTTGTTCGCTGGAAAACTTTACAGACTTAGATGCTGCACTGCAACATATCGATGCATTTGATTGGATTGCTTTTACCAGTAGAAACGGTATCGATGCTTTTTTCCAACGTCTAGAAGATTTGGAGATCAACCCTCTTGTCTTGACAAAATGTCGTTTTTGTGCGATAGGATTAGATTCTGAAAGATTAGCAGCTTTGGGAGTCAAGGTCGATTTAGTACCGAAAGAACCCAGCCCAGCAGGAGTGATTGCCCAATTGGCTAAAATTCCGGATATTGCTCAGAAAAATGTTCTTGTCCCTGTTCCAGAAGTTGTAGGCGTTCCGGAACCTGATGTGATTCCAAACTTTATTGCAGGGTTAGAAAAATTGGGCATGAAGGTAACCCGTGTACCGACTTATAGGACGCGGTGTTTAGATAAGGATATCTATGAGGTTGAGTTAAATCTGATTCGGCAAGGCAAAATAGATGTCATTGCCTTTAGTAGTACTGTGGAAGTAGTAGGTTTTTTGCAAATGGTTGACTCAAAAAGAGATTATGAGCATTGTGCGATCGCCTGCTTTGGACCTTACACCGCAGCAAATGCAAAGAAGTTGGGTTTAAATGTCTCAATTGTCGCTCAGGATTATAGTTCATTTGCGGGATTTGCTCTTGCAATCGCTCTTTGGGCACTACAATAACTTTTTGGGATTAAATTCTTCGTACTCACTTGCGACGGTTGGCATATTAAGCTGAATTTGGCAGGCGTTGCGGCGATACGCACATGCGATAAGCCTCTGGCTTATCGCAAAAGTTTGTGATTGATTGACTTTTTTGGTTGATTACTTTGTCCTGCTGTCACATACTCGATTGCGAGATTGATGGTATTTTATTTTTGCACAAACTCCTTTATCCCAATGGCAATACAAGCTATGACACTCAATTTATATTTACTGCGACATGGAGAAACTACTTTTAGTCAAAGTGGCAATTTCTGCGGTGAAACTGATGCGGAGTTGACCTCTGAAGGGATGCAGATGGCAGAGAGTTTTGCCGATGTTTATCAAAAATTGAAGTGGGAAGCGGTTTATGTTAGCCCTCGGAAGCGCACAATTGCAACTGCCAAGCCATTTTGTGATGCTATCGGTATGGATATGCAGTTGCGTGACGGACTTAGAGAAGGTAGTTACGGCGAATGGGAAACTAAGAGTAAATCGTTTGTCCAAGAGAATTATGCAGAAAACTATGTAAAATGGTTGACAGAACCGGCTTGGAATGCACCACTAGGTGGAGAAACTGCGGTAGATATTGCTAACCGTTCTATGCCTGTAATTGCTGAAATTCAAGAAAAACATCCCAAAGGTAATGTTTTAGTAGTTTCCCATAAAGCCACGATTCGGATTATGCTTTGCAGTTTACTAGGAATTGATTTGGGACGCTACCGCTATCGGGTGAATATTTTGGTCGCGTCGGTAAGTATGGTTAAATTTGACGTTAATGGTCCTTTGCTCGAAATATTAGGCGATCGCCATCATATACCCGTGAATATTCGCTCTCGTCCGGGAACATAATAGTCGCTTGCCTCCGTATCAGCAGCATTCAAGTTAAGTGGACAGATAATGATCGTGACTGGAAATAAGCTGTTGTGCATTTATCCATTCCGATCCAATGGGACATTCAGGAACTATCTTAATGAACAAAGAATTGAAACGCGAATGAATCCCCAGCTATAATCTTTGATTTAGCTGGGGTGCGTTCAATTAGTATCAACAGAACAAGATAGAAAGAAACTTTTCTACACCTTTAAGGATAATGCGTGATACTGCTAATAGTAGTGTGAACGCAAGAACGATGAATCCTGAAACTGAGAAACTCATGCAGCAACTAGACCAACAATATGAAGGTGCTGAGATGAAACCTTTGTATACGGCTACAGTGACTGTCACTCCAGGTCAGGCAGGACATGCCCGTATGTCGGGTCATGCTCAAAGTTCGGATGGCTTACTAGACTTAGATCTTGCCTTTCCTACTGAACTAGGGGGACACGGCAAAGGAACCAACCCAGAACAACTTTTTGCCGCTGGCTATGCAGCTTGCTTTCATGGCGCACTTGCGTTAGTTGCTAGCAAAGCAGGAGTTGATGCATCTAAAGCAACGGTTACCTGTGCGGTCACAATTGGTCGAGATCCTGCGGACGGTGGATATATGCTTGCTGCCCAAATGGTGATTAATATTCCAGATACAGAACGCAAGAAGGCTGAACAGATAGTTGCCCAAGCTCATCAACTCTGTCCCTACTCGAAAGCGATTCGTGGGAATATCAATGTGAGAATGACAGTGGTTTGAATCATTCTTACTGGTTGGTGGATTGGGGACAAGATTTGTTGCCAGTTCGTTCCCTCGACCCCCCAGTGGGTTAGAAGCCCCGTTCTCTTGGGACGATTGTGTTGGGCGGGGTTTAAATCCCTGCCCAACACCTGCCCTGTTCCCTGTTCCCTGTTCCCTGTTCCCTGTTCCGTTTCATCAAACCCGGAAAAACTGCGGTGCCTCATTACAAGTAACGGGTTTAGAGTCAACGTTGAAGCGGAAAAATCGCCCAAATTGTCACGCATTTGTCCCCTAGAAATGGAGCCAGCCTTTGTAATGTTTATCTGTGTTGGCGTCACGAATACTCGAAGTAATAAGGCTGGCTCCATTTCTTACGTGTAAGACCTCGTCAACTGGTATACAAAAATCACAACTTTTCATGGGGCGATTTTTCCGGAGGCACCGCAGTTTTTCGCGCTTTATTAGCCCAACCCTGTTGCCTTTAGCTTCCGTTAACCTAGACAATACCGTCGATATCACAAAACCGTAGTCAATTCGCTTCCTCCAGAGATTGTAGTCCCAATTGGGGTGAGGGTGACAGTATTGTCAAATTGAAAAGGAATAACACCGGGTGATGCACCTAACTTAACAGTTAGTGAGTCTAACACTGAGGAAAGTCCTAGATTAGAATCAGTTAGCAATGCATTGCCTAAATTGTTGTTTACGACTTCAAAAGAGTCATTGGGATGAGAATAATTTGTGAGATAATCTTTAATGAAATTACCAAGGGGTATGACATCTTTGAAGGCGCTTGGGTCAATTCCATCGATAAAATCCAAGTTGACGGCGACATCAGCAACACTAGTACCATCAATCGGAAGTAAAATATCTTCTAATTGAAATGAGACAATATCGTTAATATCACCATTGGCTGTGCGGGTAATTGTAGTGTCAAATTGGAAAGGAATAATTTTTGGTGACACATCCAGATTAACGCTTAATGAGTCCAATACCCCAGATAGCCCTATAGTGCTATCATTTAGTAACCCTTGGGTAAGGTCACGATTGAGGACTTCATACAACCCTGCTTCTACTGGATAATTTGCCAAGAAATCTTTAATGTAATTACCGATGGGTATGACATCTTTTAATAAACTTGAGTCAATTCCATCAACATAATCCAAATTAACAGTGACATCGGCAACTATACCACCATCAATTGGAGATGTAACGTCTTCTAAATGAAATGAAACAATATCGTTTATGTCGCCATTTGGGGTACGAGTATTTGTGTTGTCAAATTGGAAAGGAATAATGGCTGGTGCGACGTCAAGATTCACACTTAAAGAGTCTAGCACCTCAGAAAGCCCTAGATTGGAATCAGTTAGCAGTTTCTCGGTGAGATTGCGATTGATGACTTCAAACAAGTCATTGGGATTATTTGGATAATTAGTTAGATAATCTTTGACTTTATCAGCTATAACTCCGACTTCTTTAAAGTCACTAGGGTCTACTCCATCAATATAATCAAGGGTGATGGTGACATTCGCATTCTCTTTATTCGTAACATCAAGCTGGATATTTTTTAACTGAAACGAGACAATATCGTTAATGTCTCCATCTGAGGTACGAGTATTTGTATTATCAAATTGGAAAGGAATAACTTTTGGTTCCACATCCAAATTGACACTTAATGAGTCCAACACTTCAGAAAGCCCTAGATTGGAATCACTTAGCAATTCCTTGGTGAGATTGCGATTGATGACTTCAAACAAGTCATTGGGATTATTTGGATAATTAGTCAGGTAATCTTTGATATTATTAGCAATAGCTACGACATTTTTTAATTCACTTGGGTTCAGCCCATTGATATAATCCAAGTTAACTGTAACATCAGCAACTTCGTTATTCTCCACTTGAAGTCGAATGTCTTCTAACTTAAACGAAACTAAGTTAGATTTGCGTGTTATGCTATCAAAATTGGATTCCTGTGACATAATCTAATTTTTCAAGACAATTTTCGTATTCTCTAATTCGTAAGAATACCAAAGTTTGGGTAACTTTTGATGGGTTTCTAATTCTTTCCCCCTATTCGGGTGCTCCCTGCTCAAGAGCTGCCTATTTGTATCAACCTTAAAGTGAAACGGTATGGAATCACATAAGTTGACATCATTTGTCGCAGCTAGTAGCTTAAATTGAGCGTAAGCGAAACCCAACAAACCCTCAACCATGCCCAAATCCAAAGTCTTCATCACTCGCCACTTTCCAACCAAATTAGAGCAACTGCAAAAGATTGCTACCATTGAAGTCTGGGAAGAACGCCAACCGCCTCCGTATACAGTTTTACTAAAAAAAGTCAAGTCAATTGATGGTTTGCTGTGCTTGCTGACAGACCAGATTGATCAGCAACTGATAGAAGCAGCCGGAACCTCTTTTAAAGTTATTAGCCAAATGGCAGTTGGATACGACAATATTGATATTCCTGCTGCGATCGCACGTAAGATACCAGTTGGTCATACGCCTGGTGTGTTAACAGATGCAACTGCTGACTTGACTTGGGCGTTACTCATGGCTGCTGCACGGCACGTGGTAGAAGCAGACCGATTTGCTCGTGGGGGTCAGTGGAAGACGTGGGAACCAAATTTGTTCCTAGGACCGAACATCACAGGTGCGACTTTAGGGATTGTTGGTTTTGGGCGTATTGGTCAAGCAGTTGCTCGTCGTGCCAAAGGGTTTGACATGAAAGTTTTTTATACCAGCAAACAGCGAAGTGACCAGGAGTTAGAAAAAGATTTAGGTGTGGAGTTTACGGCGTTTGAACATCTGCTGCAAGAGGCAGATTTTGTGACTATTCATACACCATTATCGGATGAAACTTATCATCTTTTTGGCGATCTGCGCTCCGCGCAGCAGCGAAGCTATCGCCAGTTTAAATTGATGAAGCAATCTGCGATTCTCATCAACACAGCGCGAGGAGCAATTGTAGACCCAGAAGCATTATACCAAGCGCTTGCGAATGGTGAAATTGCAGGTGCTGCTATAGATGTCACCGATCCAGAACCGATACCAACAGATAGCCCCTTACTAGACTTAGATAACTTGATTGTTACACCTCATATTGGCAGTGCTAGCCGTCAAACACGAGAAAAAATGGCAAATATGGCGATCGCTAATCTAATTGCTGGGTTGAAAGGAGAGCAATTACCTAATTGTGTCAATCCTGAAGTCTATCTTTAACTTTCAATCGTAGCTTTATTTGGACCGCGTTGTACTAGCCATATTTCTAGGACAATTTCTCCCCATTCTTCCGATGTCATCTATATCGACAAAACGGCACAATCGCAACATCAGGAAAAGTTATTCCTGTCTTGTGTATCAAGAAGCGGAGAAATAAAATGTCTTCATCCAACGCCTTAGTCGTTTTGTCCAACAATTTAGCTGAGATTGTAGAGCAAGTTGGCGGTGCTGTTGTTGCAGTGAACGCCGGTAGGCGTATTTCCCCTAGTGGTATACACTGGCGCAATGGAATTATTGTGACTTCTGATGAGTCACTCCAGCGCTACGACGAAATCACGGTCACTCTATCAAATGGTAGTACTGTACCTGTGACATTCATAGGACATGATTCTACCACTGATGTTGCTGTTTTCAAAATTGAAAATGCAAAAATCCCAGTGGCGAACATCGGCGATGCCAAAACATTAAAAGTTGGTCATCTGGTTTTGGGACTAGGAAGAAGTAGCGAAGGTGACATTCGAGCAGCTATGGGGACAGTGAGTGTTGTCAGTGGTGCTTGGCGGAGTATGACCGGTGGAAATATAGACCAGTTCATCCGTCCAGACATCACGCTTTACCCTGGCTTTGCAGGTGGACCACTCATAGATGCTGCGGGTTTAGTGGTAGGTATGAACACATCGGGACGACGTGGTACTGCTCTGACTATCCCAGCTTCTACAGTCAATCGGGTGATTGACCAACTTTTGGCAAAAGGACATATTGCACGCGGCTACCTGGGTTTAGGGATGCAACCTGTACGCTTACCAAACAACCTGAGAACAGCACTCAATATAACTTCTGTTGGTGGGGTAATTGTCGTTAATGTAGAGTCAAATGGACCAGCTGACAAGGCTGGTGTGTTGATTGGAGATGTATTGGTTACTTTTGATGGAACTCCTGTGGATGATACAGGTGATGTGTTAGCACTTTTGAACAGTGGCGATCAGGTTGGAAAAACTGTCAAAGTTCAGGTTATCCGAGGTGGTGTGTTAGTTGAGTTAGCGATACTAATTGGCGAACGAACTGCAACAGATGAGTGATACCAATTCAAAATTCCACGCTTCAAAAGTAAAACATGAGTACTGCAACAATGACACGCTTAAGTAATGAATTAGCATTGGTAGCTGAAAATCTGCGCAAGGTAACTGTGAAAGTGCGTAGTAGTTCTTTTGGAAGTGGTTCTGGTGTTATCTGGCGATCGCCTAAGGGCAGTAGTTTAATTATTACCAATGCCCATGTCGCTACTAACAACAAAGCAACTGTGGAACTGTGGAATGGACAAGTCTTTGAGGCTGTACGTACTAATATAGACCCAACTAAGGATTTAGCTGCTCTGAAAATTGACGCGACTGACTTACCTACTGCAACTATCGGTGATTCGGATGCTTTACGAGTGGGAGAATTTGTCTTAGCAGTCGGGAATCCTTTTGGTGATAGTGGTGCTGTGACAAGCGGGATTATCCACGCCAATCACCAGCGTGTGGTGATGGCTGATATTCGTCTGTTTCCTGGTAATTCTGGTGGTCCACTTGCTGACTGTCTTGGACGAGTCATTGGGATTAACACTATGATTGTAAACGGTTTGGCCATAGCAATACCAAGCCCTGCCGTAGAACGTTTTTTGCATGGAAATCGTCAAAAGCTTGGTGTGACTTTGCAACCTGTATTAGTAAATGCAACCAACAAACGCAGCTTGGGTTTATTGGTGTTATCGGTTAATTCTGGAAGTGCTGCTGAAGCTGCTGGTGTGCTTGTTGGCGATGTCCTTATTGGAGTCTCTGGAAAATTGTTTACCAGTCCTCATGATTTAAATAACTATCTTGAACACACCAACAATAGCGAACCACTACCGTTGCAAATCTTGCGTGGCGGACAAAAATTAGTTTGTCAGGTAGCAACAGTAGTCAGTTCTGATGCATTTAATTTGTATACAACGAAAGACTAGACCAATTGCTCGCACTGATTTTCTTCTTTTTGAATTTTGAATTTTAAATTTTGGATTGTTTATGATTCGGGTGTTTGTAGTTGCGGCTTCCCCAGTGGTGCGGGCTGGATTGTCAGCTGTTGTAGCGACGAGTTCCAAACTCACAGTTGTAGGTAGTGCATCAGATTTGGATACATTTACTAAGGAATTTGAGCAACTACAACCCGATGTCGTGCTGCTGGATGTGAGTGGTCATTTTCAAGAATTAGTCTGGGAAAAATTGCTCTCCTCACAGCAGCCATACCCATTTGCAATCATTATTCTTACTGATGAACTCGATAGTATAAACTTTGAAGCAGCGCTGCGTGCTGGTGTACGCAGCATATTGCCAAGTATCAGTACAGAGTCGGAAATTGTCGCGGCTGTTGAGGCGATCGCCCTTGGACTAGTCGTGCTGCACTCTGATACTATCGAGTCTGTGCTTCCTTTTAAAGAATCGAGTGTGCGGGAGAAAGATACTTCACCTGTTGTCCAAGCGCTGACACCACGAGAAATAGAAGTTTTGCAGATGCTTGGTTCTGGATTGGGTAATAAGGCGATCGCCAAACGTTTAAATATCTCCGAACATACTGTTAAGTTTCATGTCTCATCTATTTTTCAAAAGCTCAGTGTCTCGACACGTACAGAAGCCGTAACTGTTGGTGTAAGGTTAGGTTTAATCATGCTGTGAGACGACTTCTATCAGTTATCAGTTATCAGTTTGAAGAAGTATTCAGTATTGCTGAATCCAGAAT
>NZ_QMEA01000249.1 GCF_012912105.1 Brasilonema sp. UFV-L1 | reverse complement strand
CCTCTGTCCCCCCTTGGTAAGGCCAACCCCCCTCTGTCCCCCCTTGGTAAGGGGGGATTAGGGGGGTGAAATTAAACGACAACAGGTTTTCGTTATATAGGGATTTGAGTAACTGAGTTAAGAAGAAAGGATTTCCCTGAGTTTTGTTAAACACTAACTCAGCCAACGATATTGTCTTTGTCGTGTCACTGCGGAAGGTATCACTGATTAATTGATTGACATGAGTGAGTTGCAAAGGCTGGAGTACAATATTATTAACAACTGCACCTTTTTGTTGAATTTCTTCTAGAGTCAACATCAACGGATGAGTTGCACTGACTTCGTTATCCCGATACGCTCCAATTAGTAGTAAATATTGACTATTTGGCTCACAAGCAAGCAACTGAATCAACTTCAAGGAAGCTAAATCTGCCCACTGTAAGTCATCCAAGAAGAGAACCAATGGGTGTTCGGGTTTGGTAAATACATGAATGAATTGTTGAAACAACCGATTAAATCGATTTTGGGATTCAGTTGGTCCTAATTGAGGAACATCTGGCTGAACACCAACAATCCTTTCAACTTCGGGAATAACATCAGTAATCACTTGACCGTTAGAACCGAAGGCTTCTAAAAGTTTTGCTTTCCAAACGGCTATCTTGTCAGCACTTTCTGTTAGTAACTGCCGGATTAATTCCTGAAACGCCTGAATCAAGGAAGCATAAGGAATATTCCGCTTCAATTGGTCAAACTTACCAGAAATAAAGTAACCCCGTTGACGGAGGATGGGTTTATGAATTTCATTGACTAAGGAAGATTTGCCAATACCTGAGTAACCACTCACTAACATCATTTCTACCCCCCTATGTCCCCCCTTGGAAAGGGGGGATTCAGGGGGGTTTGCCACTCGCTCAAAGGCATCCATGAGGTTAGCTACTTCTTTTTTGCGACCATAAAGCTTTTGTGGAATGATAAATTGACTATATAAATCAAGTTGACCGACAATGAAATCTTCAATTTTTCCAGTCGCTTGCAGTTTTCTTAGACACTCTTCTAAGTCCGCTTTTAATCCCAAAGCATTTTGATATCTTTCTTCAGCAGTTTTTGCCAATAATTTCATGACAATATCAGAAAGTGCTTGCGGAATCTCTGGATTGAGTTCTTTTGGTGGCACTGCTGTTCTAGCAATATGACAATGAACCAATTCCAAAGGGTCAGCAGCTTGAAAAGGTAACTGTCCTGTGAGCATTTCATAGAAGGTGACACCTAAGGAATAGAAATCACTTCGGTAGTCAATTAAGCGATTCATCCTCCCAGTTTGTTCTGGTGACATATAGGCAAGGGTGCCTTCCAGCAAATTGGGATCATTGGCTGTCTGATTTTCACTCGATAGACGCGATGAAATGCTAAAGTCTATAATTTCAACTTGACCTGTTTTCGCGTTTATAAGGATATTATGGGGTTTAATATCTTTATGAATAATATTGTTTTGATGTAGCTGAGCAAGTGTTGAAGATAATTGAATTGCAATTTGCAGAAATTTGCTTAGATTTAAGCTGAAATTGAAATTTTGACCATTAATGAAATTTTTTAGGGGTTCTCCCTCAAAATCTGACAAGATGAGCGCCAAACCATTTTGATAGCTTTCTAAAGCTAAGGGTTTAATAATTCCTTCTATCTCTAAAGCTTGGAGTATTTTATATTCGTGTCTTAATCGGGTAAGCTGTTCTATAGTGGGATACTCTGTTTTAAGAGTTTTAATAATCACCGAGGTTTGGTCTATTTCCCTCAAAGCACGATAAACACACGTAGTGGCACCGTCATAAATGACTTCGATGAGGTTGTAACCGCTAATGGTGATACTCATAGTTCTCGCGCATGTGAGATAAATAGCCAGTCAACTGCTGTCTCGGCATCTATCTTAAGATATATTCGTGTTTAGTTTCAGGAATATAATTAATTGTTTACATGCTCAGCCAGAATCTGCCTCACTGCATCCCGATGTGCTGATGGAATGGGCAAACTCCAGAATCCTGTTGATAGGAGATAGGGTGGTTGTTTGAACTCAATCGTTAGGATGTTGGGTTTTTCTTGGCTCCAGCTGTAGGATGTCAGCTTCTCCCACTTCACTACTGAAAGCATATAGCAGATGCCGTTTTCTCGAAACTCCAATCTGCTCAATCCCATTGAGAGAAAAGAGATGGCTAGCGACCAAAAGAAAACCGGTTGCGCTATAACTTCCACCAGATTAGTGTCACTCTCAAGCCCTGTTGAAATTCTACTAATCGCCGACCACGTATAGAAGACTGCGAACAGTGCTTCCAATACACCAGCCCAAAGCATTAATTTGCTTCGTGAAAACCGTCCGACATCAAGTAGTAAAGCACCAGCCTTTCTCTTTCGCCAGTTCCAGCTTAAGAGCCATAACGCCACAAAAGCTGCAAATAGAAAATAAATGCTTATCGATCCATATTTGCCGAGTGAATTAAGCCCGAAGCCAACGAAGAAAGCTAGCAGTATCAACAAAGCAGTGCGAGTCAAGCGCCTTTGAGCGGCTTGATGCCCGATTGTGCGGTAGGAAATTGCGTATCCAATTGCCATAGCGGGTAGAATAACAATCAATAATAATATTAACCCTGTAGAAAAGGACTCAAGCATCATCATCTCCTTGCATCTACAAAACCTATTTGTAGAATGCGTTAAGTTCTAATCTATATATAGGACCCAATTTTGTTAGGATATGCAGTCTCTATCCTGCTTGCTCACTGCGTGAGATTCTTGCCAAAAACGCAGAATTGAGATCGAACAACTGCCTTAGGACTTGGATAGCTATTCTCGGTTGAAACAGTGTCCCAGGTGGTTTAAGCATGTGCATCACTTCCAGCAGTGCCAAGCGTACATCAGCATGATTTGTCGTCAACTGCACAACTCTATCCATGTATCGGTGCATGAGTTGGGTAAGCAGACTGGGTGGTTTACCCTCGGTTCCTCGATAACGATAGTCCTCGCTTGTTGCTAATAGCCAAGGTACGGCATTGATTTTAGCGAGTTTTTTCTGGAAGCGCCTTGCTAGACCTGTCAAATCGCCGTTAGGTTGGTATTGCCGTTGCTGATGCAGACACTCATCCAAAGTCGAAGCACCCAAAACTGCAATTGTCATCCCTTGTCCATAAACCGGATTAAAAGCACAGGCTGCATCACCTAAAACCAAGAACCCTTCGAGATAACGGGGTAGTCGTTCGTAGTGACGCCAGCGATTTTCAGTGCCACGATAACTGTAGATTTGAGAGAGTGGTTCTGCATTTTTGATTGCGTTATAAATTGAAGGGCAAGGCATACTACGAACAAATTCTAATAAGCCTGCTTCATCAGTAGGTGGATAATCGCTATCGCCTCCGTAAACCGTTAGTATCCAACGATTTTCTTCCAATGGCATAAATGCAGCAGCGCGTGTGCGCGTGGGAGGTGCTGCTTGTAAAAGCACTACTCTCCAATCACTTTGAAAATCGGTGGGGAGTCGGTAAAGGCGACTGGCGTAGCCTAAAAAGGCATTGAGTACGGTTTCCTGTGGGGGTTGATAACCCAAAGCTTTCAGCCATTGAGGACTTTTGGAGCTGCGTCCACTTGCATCAACGACCAAATCGGCGTGTAACTGCTCTTCTTCAGAGGTTCCTGAACGAAGGGATACACCAGCTACACAAGTCCCACCAGTATTTGCTAAAAGTCCCGTAACATCACGCCCTTCCAGAAAGCGGACGTTGTTGATGGCACCTAAGCGACGACGAATGATCCAATCTAGTAAATCGCGACTGAATCCCAACATCGAAACATGGGAGGGAAAGCGAACTCCCCATCCACCAGGAGTAAGCCACATCATATCTGCTGTCACGTCTATGAGATGAGCACCAGCAGCAATCATTTCATCGCAAAGTCCAGGGAAAAGTTGTTCGAGGGTGAGCTGACCTTGCTGCAATAGTACATGAAGGTGGCGAGACTGAGGAGTTCCCTTGCGCGGAATTGCTGCTGAAGGAAATTGGTCTCGTTCAATGAGCGTGACTTGCTCAAAGCGATCGCTCAAAATGCGAGCGACTACCAACCCAGCCATACTACCACCGATGACAATTGCATGATTGTTTGTCATTTTCGTTTTCATCACTCACGACTCCCCAGAAATTTGACAAAAGACAGTCCTTTTACGTGGTCCATCTAACTCAAAAAATAAAACAGATTGATAGGTTCCCAAAGCTAATTTTCCATCCACAATCGGAATCACTTCACTCGTACTTAAAGTCATTGCCATTAAGTGAGAATGGGCATTCATTGGTTCATCTGCAGGAATCTTTTTTCTGAAATGTAGATCATTATGTAAGTAGCGGTCTGATTCTGGTGCTAATTTTTGCAAATACACTTTGACATCTTCTAACAATCTTTCTTCATATTCATTAATAGCTAATGCCGTGGTTGTGTGGCGAGAAAAAACCAAAGCTTGACCATTCTTAATCGAAGTTGATTCTATCAAATATTGAATTTTTGATGTCAGATTATGAATGTTGATTCCTTGTTTTGTTTCGATTTCTATAAAATTATTAACAATTGGCATACCGTCAATTTTGTGTTTTTTATTTTGCAAGTTATGGGATAAAAATTTTCCACCAAAGACAAGTATGGTGGATAAGTCTTATATCAAGTTCGCTTAATCGCTTATAAATCGCGCATTCACCCCACCCGCCCTATCGGGCACACCCCCCTCTGTCC
>NZ_QMEA01000248.1 GCF_012912105.1 Brasilonema sp. UFV-L1 | reverse complement strand
GACTGTCCGGCTTAGTTCAACAGCTCTTCCCCAATAAGTAGGCAACGGAATGAACACGCTAAGAGAATAGCGCGTAACGTGTGCAAGTCTAACGACTTAGTAGCCTATGAAAACTTAAGCGTGCGTAATTTACTCAGAAACCATTGTTTGGCTAAGTCAATTTCTGATGCTAGCTGGTATTTGTTTAGGCAATGGATTGAATACTTTGCTGGTAAATTTGGTAAATTAGCGGTTGCTGTAGCACCACATTACACATCACAAAAATGCTCAACTTGTGGTGCAATTGTGAAAAAATCCCTGTCAACTCGCACCCATATTTGTAGTTGTGGGTGTAGTTTGCATAGAGACGAAAATGCAGCGATTAACATTTTGAATCTTGCAAGACAAGCTAGGGATGGGCAATCCCGAAGTAACGCTGTAGGACTAGTTGCCTCTACTCTTTTAGGCGAAAGCCTATTAGAGCAAGCAACTAGGTAGATTACAGAATCCCCGCTCCTTTAGGACGGGGAGTGTCAATGGATCATTGCAAGGCACAGGTTCATGTCCATCTAAGATGAAAAAGAGTTGTTCGCTCATGAACATACTGCCAGCCAGGAAAGTAAGAAATAAAAACCGCCCTTCCTGTGTCAACCAGAAGGACGGTTTACCTGTAGTCAACAGGGTTTGTCGCACCAGGATTTTTCAATCCACGGCAGGCAGAAAGAAAGGAGGTAGTAATGTCAGACCTAGAATTTTTAATTCTATTTATAAATAAAAATTGATCTATATAGTTAGGAACAAATATATTTTTTCTATAACTTTGCAAGTTATAGTTGCTAATGCATCTAGTTTTTGATTAGCAGAATTTGTAGAATTTAACATTTTGTATATTAAATTTATTGCTCCTTTTGTATTATACTGATCTCACAAAAAATTGATTTGTATAGCTAGTTGAGGCAAATCATATTCATCGTTTAGTTTATACATAATATTCTCAAAAATTGAAAAAACAGATATTGTTTTTTACTTAGTGGAACTCTGAGACTTTTTAAGTTCAAACATAGCCAGATTTCGCTTTGTTAGCGGCAAATACATCAATATCCGTATGAAGTTACCGGATAAAACAAAACTTTACTTCCGTACGAAAAACCTCTAAAGCCTCAGCAAACGTATATAAATTTATTATCTACAAGCTAACCAGTGCCATCCTGTAGCCGCAGGAAACCATGAAAAAACCTGTAATAAAGATATTTTGTTGTTTTGTGAAATAGCACTGGGTATGCTTCGCTGAATAAGATTACCACCTCCAACTGCATAAATACCCGAATATCCTGGAAACTCTGCCAGATGCCAAATCTGATAATTTTCAACTGGACTTTGAGGATATTTCATTACTATTGGTGGTGTTGGTGTTCTATTAAAAATTAATTGATTAAGAACATCAAAAGCACGATCATGCGTTAATTCCGTATTTGGAGGATTATAAAAATACATATTACAACAGGGTGTTAGAATTTCCTGTTGTGCTGATGAGTCAGCATGGGCTGAAATAATATATTCCGTCATAAAATTATCTTTTTTGTAGACAACTGTGAAAATTTTAGTCTTCAGATAAAAAAGTGAATTTTAAAATATTTTACCTAATTTTCACTTCAAATCAGTAAAATTTACAAATTTATTATTTAATTACTACTTAACATTTTTAAGTAAAATAAATCTTTTTGTAAATTTTCACCGGCTTATCCGAAATTCTTCTTTAAAACTTTTACATTAAATATGCTTGAACTCCTGATGTACTAACATTTAATCCAACATCTCTGCTACCTGTAACAGTTAAAATTGTTTTTACACCATCCTGCATACTACATTGTAGTTTATAATTTTCATCCCACAAATAAAACTCATTCATAACAGCATAATTGTTGCTTTTATCTCTTATTTGTATCTTTATTTGTTTTCCGCTTGATTGAAAAGGAACCCAAGTATTAGTATCATGAGTCTCGACTCCACTAAAATTTAATTCTTTATTATCTTCAAAATTATGAAACGTCATTGCAAATGTTGGTAACAAGTTTGAGTTAACTCGTTTAATAGCCATGACCATATTTATGCTCCTTTCTTAATAACTTTTTACTTTGCTCAGATCTTGCACCTTTCCGTAGAAAACCGTATGAGTAAAAAAAAGTCGCAATAAAATTAGATAATTTTTATTGGCTTCTCTGCCTAAATAGAGGACTTTTGGTTTAACACTAAGTAATAAAAAGTATCAATTTTTATTGGTGCTAGAAGTAAGTATGTTTTCTTTGTTGTAACAACATAATAACATAATATTTACACAATATGTCAAAAAAGTCTACATCAGGAAAATATTATCAATTTTTCACTATCCCGCCAAAGAACGGGCGATCATAGTGAGTCAGGTCTGGATTTTAGGGCGTGACCCAAGATCAACTCTGAACCGATAGTTATCGGGTAGGATGAATCAGACGATGGAATAGGATTTTGAGATCAACGCCAAGTTAGCGCGTTAGCATACTAATAAATATAAATGCTTAAGAGAGCGATGGGGAAGGACTAGGGAAGAGTAAATCTTTTTCCGTAAACATGGGGACGCGGCGACGCCCGGAGCGGAGCGGAGGGCGTCACAGGTCGCAGGATGATAGAAAGGTCGCCGGATGGGGTACTCGCGCCGCCACGGCGAAATTTGGAGGTGCGGTCGCGCTGTTTGTTTCGGGCTACGCCCTCCGGGCAGTGGAACAGCCCCAACTCGGAACTATGTCCACTCGTGAGAGTACAAAGTTGCGGCGCGACGCCCGGAGCGGAGCGGATGGCGTCACAGGTCGGATACTGTTGGCGAAATATTACTTAACATTTGATTGATGGGAAAACCCGATTCTGGATCTGGACTTGAGGTTTTTTGATTTCTTACTTCCAGGCGAAAATAGAAGGTTCGTGTCATCAGGTGCAGCCTGTAGCTAGAACACTTGCTATATATGGATTGTAGCCTCTGAATAACTTTTCTCTCTTAGCTCCCTTTTTCCCTCTCATTCATAAGTTTTCTAAATATATATTTTTGAGACGTTTGACAAATAGCCTGAAATCTGCGTTATTGATTAATTTTTCATAGTGCAACAATCTTTTCTCATACACTCGCTTGAGAAATACTCGGGCTTTCAAACGATGGAGAAGAAGATGCATGATCAAACCAAATTGGGATACAGAAGAACTAATTGAAAACTGGACACTTCTACCAACGGAATTAGAATTAGTCAGAAACAAAGTCGGCGGTAATCAGATTGGGTTTGCTTTGTTCTTAAAACATTTTCAGATTTTTACCTGTTTTCCTGACGAAAAATCATCTATTCCCCAAATTATTATCTCTTACATAGCAAATCAACTTAAAATTCCTGAAAGCTCATACTCAGATTATGATTGGCAAGGACGCTCAGCAAAAGTTTATCGTGTTGAGATTCGTCGTTTATTTAATTTTAGAGTAGCCACCGTCCAAGATTCAGTCGAAATGAGCGACTGGCTCATTAAAGAAGTATTACCTCATGAACAAAAGTTTGAATCACTCATTGAAAGGTAAGGATTCAGGTGGCAGGGTATTGACAAAGGGGACACTTGAGGTAGATTATCGCAATTATGAACAAAGACCTGCCTCAACAACTAGATAGGGAAAGTCTGCGCCAGTTGTCCAAAGAAGAACTGGTAGACATAATTATTGAGCAGGCGATCGCAATCCAACAGCTACAGGTTACGATCACACAACTCAAACAAGAGATAGAAAGACTTTGTGTAAGTTCTAACCTTGATAGCAAGACATCATCAAAACCACCATCAAGTGACCTCCTGAAAAAGCCAGAAAAGCAAAAGTCAGAAACTGAAGAGGAAACTGCCAGTCCAAAGCGAAAACCAGGAGGTCAACCAGGACACACAGGCAAGACCCGTAAAGGGTTTGGCAGAGTAGACCGTTTTGAAATCTTACGTCCAGAATTTTGCACCTGTTGTGGTAACACGGTATTTTTAAGCGAGCCAGTGAAAGCTCAAACACAACAAGTAGCGCAATTGGTGGAGCGTCCAATAGAAATAGTCGAGTACCACCGCCATACATGTAAATGTCAGCATTGTGGAGCATTACAAACAGCGGACTGGTCAGAAGATATGATACCAGGACAAGATCTGGGAGTAAGACTGCAAGCTTTTTTAGGGTGGATAAGCAATTATGGACATCTGCCTTATGAAAAACAACAAGAAATGCTGTGGGAATTAGCCCGGGTAAAAATTGGAGTTGGTACTCTGGTCGCAACCAACGAACGAGTAGAACAAGCTATTGAACCCTGTATTATTGAGTTAAGGGATTGGATAAAACATACACAACCCAATGTCCATGTGGATGAAACACCCTGGTCAGTCAAAGGATTGAAAGAATGGTTGTGGGTAATAGCCAATTCCGGTTTCTGCTTATTTCAAGCAGCTGATACTCGTTCCCGTGCAGAATTAGAAACTATCCTGGGAACTGAGTATAGTGGTGTACTCAGTTCTGATGACTATAGCGTTTACAACGGCTAGCAGGTTGCTAGCCAGCAGAAATGTTTAGCACATTTACGTCGTCATTTTAAAAAGTTGGTCAAACTTCCCGGTTTGAATAACGTCAGAATTGGCGAAACATTTATCACTGGACTTTAGACTAAAGCAAGCGATC
>NZ_QMEA01000247.1 GCF_012912105.1 Brasilonema sp. UFV-L1 | reverse complement strand
CTCTCCTTTCGGATTGGTTTTTAGGCAACGAATCGCACGGCGAAGCTGTCACCAAGTGCAAACTAAACAGTTTAGTTTAAATAGCAGTCTGGAAATAAAGGGATAAAACCAAGCAGTGCCTAAGTTTTAGCTTTATTGACACTGCTTTTATAAGGATGACCACAGATTGGACAAAAGCGATGTCTAGTAGACACCACCAACTCACCACAATTGGCACAATTAGCCTGTAACTGTGTACCGCAGAGATAGCAAAACTTAGCTTTAACATTTTGCCACATAGGGTCAGCAGCATGACCCGGACTCCAGCACTGATGACAAAATTTCACACCTTGCTGCCGTTGAACCTCTTGTCCCTTACTGACAGCTTCTAGAAACTCTTGGGGTAAGCCCAAAGCCACTGCCAAGCCACGTAGAGTTTTTTGATTGAGTTTGGTAGTCAGCCCCCGCTCAATCTTGCCAACCGAGCGCGAATGAATTAAGGCTGCCTGCGCTAACTCAAACTGAGTCATCTGAAGAAATTTCCTCATTCTCACCAGATAGTCAGCAAGGGATTCTCCAGGTCGCGGGGTTTTAAAAGTATCCATAAGAAGCTGTCAAGATTTACTTCAAAAGATATATAATTTGAAAACAAAAGACCTGGTTGTAATCACACAATTTAAGGTGAAAAAAGCTGTTACATTAGCCACAGTAGCGACGGAATTTTTAGAGCGACCTGGACTAGCACCAACCACCAGGGAGACATACTCTGTAACGCTCTCACCTTTGCTTTGTGAATACGGGAGTTGGGCAATAGAAATCATCAGTAAGCAAACAATAGTTGAGTATTTAAATAGTCTGAGTCATTTAAAATACACAACACATCACAAGCATCAAGCAATACTGCAAAGCCTACTAAATTTTGCCGTAGAGCAAGGTTATATAAAATTTAACCCCATTAGGGGATTAAAACAGCGGACTTGTGACCGAGAAAAAGGCGAGCATAAAAGTGACGATACAATCAGATATCTAACACCATCACAGCTAAAAATACTGTATAAAGCTGTAAAATATGACTTGCGACTCAATGCCATAGTACATATATTGCATCGCACAGGATGCAGGATTGGAGAGCTTTTAGCACTCTCTTTAGCAGAGGTAGACATCCAAAATCGGAAATTTCAAGTATTGGGAAAAGGAAATAAACAGCGTTGGTGCTTTTATAGTGAAGATGCCGCATCAGCACTCTTAAACTACCTCAATCACTCTCGGCATAAAACATCCGAGGCTTTATTTACAGCACAGCATCCAGTTACTTTAAAGGTCAGTCGCCTCAGCTATTACACCTTGCATGACTATTGGCAAGAAATTACCAACCAATATCAAGAACTTAACGGGGTACGCATCCACGATTTACGTCATACATTTGCTACCGAGCGTGTGGGCATCATCAGCATTGAACAACTGCGTGCGCTGATGGGACATGAAAGCATTCAAACAACTTTACGTTACTCCAAAGTCACATCACAAAAAGCCGAATACTCTGCACGTCAGGCGTTTGATGTGCTGCTCAATTCCAATAATTCTACTCTTAATTAACCAGCCTTTTTACTTGGCAGTACAGCAATATTATCAGCGCTAAAAACAGAAGAAAGCATTTGTAAATAGCTGTGTAGCCCAAAGAAGATATAATACTTTGGGTTAAGTGAGTGAGGGATGATGAAACGAAACTGGCAACCAGAAGAACTGGTAGAGTGTTGGACGCTTCTACCAAACGAACTAGAGCTATTAGTGCATAAAAAGCCTCAAAATCGCTTAATTTTTGCTTTATTACTCAAATTTTTTGAATTGTCAGCGAGATTTCCTGAATCAGACCACGAGATTCCATCTGTAGTTGTTAACTATATTACACAACAACTCAAGATTTCTCCCAGTACTTACCATGAATGTAATTGGCAAGGACGGTCGATAATTTACTACCGCAAGAAAATTAGAGAATTTTTTGGATTTCGAGAAGCTAGTAAAAAAGACGCTCTTCAATTAACAGACTGGCTAACAGAACAAGCATTGATTTACGAATTAAAATATGAGCAACTTAAAAGTGCAGCTATATCTCGTTTAAGAGAATTAAAAATTGAACCACCTACTCAGAGTCGTCTAGAACGTATCACTCGCTCTGCTCTCTCTAGTTTTGAATCAAATTTTTTTCAAAGAACTGTTGCTCAGTTGTCTAGCAAGACTAAAGAGCAAATAGATAATTTATTCAAACCTCAAAAAATTGAAGAGCAATCATTAGAAGTAGTATCTCAGTTAGATATCGATGAGGAGGCGTTATCGGTCTGGAATAAATTAAAATTAGACCCAGGTAGGATTGGTGTCGGAAGTTTTCAAAAAGAAATTGAAAAATTATCGATTTTGCGTCAGCTAGATTTACCTCCAGATTTATTCAATAACATATCTGCAAAAATTTTACAACAATATAAACAGCGTGTAGTTGTTGAATATCCCAAAGACTTACGCCGTCATCCTGAACCTATTCGTTGCACCTTAGTTGCTATTTTCGCCCTTTTAAGAAGTCAAGAAATCGTAGATAATTTAGTAGAGTTGATTATTCAAATCGTACATCGTATAGGAACCAAAGCTGAAAAACGTATAGACCAAGAATTACTGAAAGACTTTAAAAAAGTTAATGGCAAGACTAATTTACTATTTCAAATGGCAGAAGCTTCTTTACAACAACCAGATGGAGTTGTCAAAGATGTTATTTTTCCAGTTGTGAGTGAAACAACGCTGAAAAATTTAGTTAAAGAATACAAATCAACAGGTAACGTTTACCGCGAACGAGTTTATACTGTCATGCGCTCTTCTTATGGCAGACATTACCGTAGAATTTTACCATTAATTTTACAGCAACTGGAATTTCGCTCCAATAATGAGGTTCATCGCCCAGTAATTCAAGCACTAGAATTACTCAAAAAATATGCTCACAGCAACCAACGATACTATGACTCAACAGAAGATATTCCTATTGAAGGTGTGTTGCGTAGTGGTTGGCAAGAGTTAATTTTGGAAAAGAATAGTGATGGGGATATCAAAGTAAATCGGATTAATTATGAATTAAGTGTACTGCAAGCATTAAGAGAGAAATTAAGATGTAAAGAAATTTGGGTAGTTGGAGCCTATCGTTATCGTAACCCTGAAGAGGATTTACCAACGGATTTTGAGTCCCAACGGACTGAATATTTTCAGGCTCTAAAACTCCCAGATGATGTTGAAGAGTTTATTAATGATTTACAGCAGAAAATGCAGTCAGCCCTGAGTCAATTAGAATCAGGATTACCAAAAAACAAGTACGTCAAAATTAAAAATCAAGGAAAATCGAAAATTTGCGTTTCACCTC
This sequence comes from Brasilonema sp. UFV-L1, assembly GCF_012912105.1. GTDB lineage: Bacteria > Cyanobacteriota > Cyanobacteriia > Cyanobacteriales > Nostocaceae > Brasilonema. The sequence continues at coordinate 1,455 of NZ_QMEA01000247.1, read as the reverse complement.
TCAAACCTCAAAGTGAACCGATAAATTTATATCGTTTAAAAGCCGAAATCAATCGCCGTTGGCCGAAGACTAGTCTTTTGGATGTCCTCAAAGAAACAGATTTGCGTGTAAATTTTACTGAACATTTTCAATCAGTCTTAACTAGGGAAGTATTAGATTCTAAGCTATTACAAAAGCGGTTGTTACTGTGTTTGTATGGTTTGGGGACAAATACTGGACTGAAGCGTTTAAGTGATGAAATAGGAGGCAGTAGTTATCAGGAGTTGTTACACGTTAAACGTGCTTATATTCACAAACAACAATTACGCAATGCTATTACCAACATTGCCAATGCTATTTTTAGGACAAGATTAAAGCATATTTGGGGAGAAGGTACGGCGGCTTGTGCTTCTGATTCCAAAAAGTTTGGTGCTTGGGATCAGAATTTAATGACGGAGTGGCACATTCGCTATGGTGGACGCGGTGTGATGATTTATTGGCATGTTGAAAAAAATTCTGTCTGTATCTACTCGCAGCTAAAAACCTGTTCAAGTAGTGAAGTGGCAGCTATGATTGAAGGTTTACTCCGCCATTGTACCGGGATGAAGGTCGAGAAAAATTTTGTGGATAGTCATGGACAAAGTGAGGTAGCTTTTGCTTTTTGTCATCTGCTAGGTTTTCAGTTAATGCCACGTCTCAAACGTATTAATGTGCAAAAATTATATTTACCAAGTAATGGAAGTGCTAGTGATTATCCTAATTTACAACCTGTTCTCACGCGGTCAATTAACTGGGATTTAATTCGTCAACAGTATGACCAAATGATTAAGTACGCCACTGCACTTAGGTTAGGAATGGCAGAAACAGATGCGATTTTAAAACGGTTTACTAAGGGGAATTTATTACACCCTACTTATCAAGCTCTATGTGAGTTAGGGAAAGCTGTCAAGACGATTTTTCTAAGTCAATATTTGCATTCATTAGAACTGCGTCAAGAAATTAATGATGGGTTGAATGTCGTTGAAAATTGGAATAGTGCTAACAGTTTTATTTTTTATGGTAAGGGTGGAGAAGTTGCTACTAATCGTTTAGAAGATCAGGAGTTGGCTATTTTATCCTTACATCTGCTACAAATTTCTTTGGTGTATATTAATACATTGATGATTCAGCAGGTGTTGTCACAACCACAATGGATGAAGTTGATGAAAAAACAAGACTTGCGGGCGCTTTCACCTTTGATTTGGCTGCATATTAATCCTTATGGTACTTTCAACTTGGATATGAATGAACGTTTGCCCATTGAGACTGTTGCATAAACACTTTTGTCCAACCATGTAACTCTTGTTTCACTTTTACCTTTTTAGTCAGGCGAGTGCATCAAACACTTTGGGGCGATCGCCCCAAAGCTGGCGTTGATTGATCCTATCCCAACAAATCGCGTTGAAGAAAGAGAAACCTCTATGGTTACGCTTGGTT
>NZ_QMEA01000246.1 GCF_012912105.1 Brasilonema sp. UFV-L1 | reverse complement strand
GGCGACCCGCGTTCCCGAAGGGCACCGCAGTTTTTCCGGGTTTGATGAAACGGACCCCGAGTTCCCCTTATAAACTACCGTGTACACACATCTCGTTTTCACCTCACCCTCGCTTTAGGGTGCGCTAAAATCTTTCCCTCTCCTTAATAAGGAGAGGGATGCCCGATAGGGCAGGGTGAGGTTTCGAGGGAATGAGTGGGTAATTCAAGAACTTGTGTGTACACCGTATCCCCTAAATATTTTCTGGAAACACTGGTATCGTATTTGTAGCTAATATCCAGTCACTTATTACACCAACCATTTATTATGAGCTTTAAAGAACTTATTGGGCAGCTACCTAAGATTGCTAATGTTCTTGGTCAACTCCGCACACAAGCTCAAAACTATCCAAATCTCATTGAAGAATTACAAAAATGGGGACTAGATCCGACTCAGCCTCCAGAAAAACCGGATGCTATTTATGCTTGGAGTATCGTCAAGTATTATGACGAATCTCAACAAAAGCAGCCGATGATAAATTTGTTGGGTGAAGACGAGATAAAAAAGACTTTTGTCGAAAACTTTAACGCTAATGATTTACAAGGTTTTTTAAAATCAGCAAAAGATTTTATTGTTCGCAAAGGGTTGTGGGCTGATTTCAAAGAAGAAGAAGTTTACCTGAGAGCAGAGATTCAGAATTTTTCTCGTATTTACACTAAAGTTGCAAAATGGACTAGACCTCCTCTAGAAGTTTTAAAGGATTTAAAATTTTCTGAGTTTCCAGAATATTCGCCTTATCCAAAAGAGTTTCAAGCTTTAATACAGAAAAAGATAGAGTCATTTCGCGGTCGAGAATTTGTTTTTCAGAAAATACAACAGTTTATTTCCCGTAACTCTAACGGTTACTTTACTATCGTGGGAGATGCAGGCATGGGAAAAAGCACGATAGCGGCTAAGTATGTTTCGGATCATAAATTTCCTTGCTATTTCAATATTCGCTCTGAGGGTCGCAATAGACCTGAGTTGTTTTTGGAAAGTATTCGTCAACAGCTTATTAATCGTTATTGGTTGCAGAATGCTAAGGATGATAATTTACAAACATTGCTTCAAAAAGTCAGCGATAATCTGTTAGATGATGAACGCCTTGTGATTGTGGTTGATGCGCTTGATGAGGTGGAGCAAGAAGACCGAGATAAAAATCTTTTAAATTTACCGACGACACTCCCCAATAAAGTTTATTTCTTGTTGACGAGACGACCTTATATTGCAGATAACAAGCGCTTATACACTCAGGGAGTTCCTGAAGAGGAGTTAGATTTAAGAAGTCAGGAATATGGAGATTTGAGCCGTCAGGATATTGAAAATTATATTTGGTTCTTTATCCAAGAAAATCCTAAAACTAAAGATAGTCTCAGGAAGTGGATTGAAGAGCGTAAAATAGCTGCTTTCACTGTTGTTGAGCAGGTAGCAGAGAAAAGTGAAAATAATTTTATGTATTTGTATTATCTATTACCTGGAATTGCTAAGGGAGAATACAATGACCTTGCTTTAGAAAAATTTCCGCAAGGTCTTCAGCAATACTATCAAACTCATTGGACAAGAATGGGTATGAATACAGACCCCAAGGAAATAATGGTATTTATCTTGTTTATTTTTGTGCAAATTAGTACTGCTATTTCCTGTGAAATGATAGCCGAAATTTCTAGACAGGATGAACACGAAGTACAAAAGGTCTTGGACGAGTGGATTGAGTATTTAAAACAACAGGAAACAAATGGAGAAATCTGTTACAGCATCTACCATACAAGTTTTCTTGATTTCCTAAAACGTAAACGGGATCTAGATACAAACCGGAAGCTATTTGATGAAGTCAAGCAACATATTGTTGAATACTTTAACAAAAAGATGAAGTAAGATGGGAAAGCTTAAAGAGAAATTAGAGGCGAATTCTGTCAACTTTCAACAAGCTTATCTAAGTAGCTTCCTGAAAAATCTAAATCTCGCGGAGTCAGAAGGATTTGCAGATTATTACCAAACGTTGACTGATTTCGACTATTTAGAAGCCAAGATTAAGCGTCCTGAATTTGGAGTGCAAGCGCTGATTACAGATTACGATTTAATTGACTCGTCAAAGGTGGCACCTGTCATTGCGTTAGCGCAGCGTGCCCGAAGGGCATACGAAACGAAGTGCAGCGAAGCAATCTCCCCTAATCACAAACTACTACAACAGAACGCAACTTGGTATCACTCAGACGATAACTCCCATGAAGTAGAAACGCTGAAACTGATTCAAGGAGCGCTGCGTCTCTCAGCGCATATTTTAGCTGAGGATCACACACAACTGGCAGGGCAATTATTAGGGCGTTTGCTGTCTTTTCCACAATCTGAGATTCAGGCGTTATTAGCACAGGCAAAGCAGTGGCAAGATGATCCTTGGTTGCGTCCCCTGACACCTAGCTTAACTCCTCCCGGTGGGCGTTTGCTTCGTACTCTCACGGGTCATAGCAAGCCAGTAAACGCAGTCGCCGTCACCCCAGACAGCAAGCGGGTGATTTCTGCTTCATCTGACAACACTCTCAAAGTTTGGGACTTGGCAGATGGCAAAGAAGTTTTCAGACTCAAAGCTCATAGCAACTGGGTAAACGCAGTCGCTGTCACCCCAGACGGCAAGCGAGTGATTTCTGCTTCTGTTGACAACACGCTCAAAGTCTGGGACTTGGCAAATGGCAAAGAAGTTTTCACACTCAAAGCTCACAGCAAATCAGTAATGGCAGTCGCCGTCACCCCAGACGGCAAGCGGGTGATTTCTGCTTCCAATGACAACACACTCAAAGTCTGGGATTTGGCAAATGGCAAAGAAGTTTTCACACTCACAGCTCATAGCAAGTCGGTAACGGCAGTTGCCGTCACCCCAGACGGCAAGCGGGTGATTTCTGCTTCCAATGACAACACACTCAAAGTCTGGGATTTGGCAAATGGCAAAGAAGTTTTCACACTCACAGCTCATAGCAAGTCGGTAACGGCAGTTGCCGTCACCCCAGACGGCAAGCGGGTGATTTCTGCTTCGCATGACAACACTCTCAAAGTCTGGGACTTGGCAGATGGCAAAGAAGTTTTCACACTCAATACTCATCGTGACTGGGTAAGAGCACTCGCCCTCACCCCAGACGGCAAGCGGGTGATTTCTGCTTGCAATGACAACACTCTCAAAGTCTGGGATTTGGCAGATGGCAAAGAAGTTTTCACACTCAACGCTCATAGCGACTGGGTAACAACACTCGCCCTCACCCCAGACGGCAAGCGGGTGATTTCTGCTTCCGATGACAACACTCTCAAAGTCTGGGATTTGGCAGATGGCAAAGAAGTTTTCACACTCAACGCTCATAGCGACTGGGTAACAACACTCGCCCTCACCCCAGACGGCAAGCGGGTGATTTCTGCTTCCGATGACAACACTCTCAAAGTCTGGGATTTGGCAGATGGCAAAGAAGTTTTCACACTCAATGCTCATAGCGATTGGGTAACAGCACTCGCCCTCACCCCAGACGGCAAGCGGGTAATTTCTGCTTGCAATGACAACACTCTCAAAGTCTGGGATTTGGCAGATGGCAAAGAAGTTTTCACACTCAACGCTCATAGCGACTGGGTAACAGCACTCGCCCTCACTCCAGACGGCAAGCGGGTGATTTCTGCTTCCGTTGACAACACACTCAAAGTCTGGGATTTGTCAGATGGCAAGGTTATTACTAATTTTACTGCTGATAGTTCAGTATGGTGTTGTGCTGTTGCACCGGATGGCATGACAATTACGGCAGGGGATAGTTTAGGACAGATTCATTTCCTCCAGTTAGAAGCAGGTTTATGAACATCACACCTCGCCCCCCAACCGCTTTTCAACAAGAATTCCAGCAACTGATTCACGAAGGAAGCAGCAATTTTGTTGGTCGTGAATTTGCCTTTACTGCTATTTCCGACTTCCTCAACTACCAACCCTGTGGTTACTTTACCATTGTAGGCACACCTGGCAGTGGCAAAAGTGCCATCCTCGCCAAGTATGTGATGGAAAATCCTTCTGTTGTTTATTACAGTGCGGAAGTTGAAGGAAAAAATTTGAGTACGGAATTTCTCATAACTGTTTGCACTCAGTTAATGGGGGAAATGGGGGATACAAATGTGTCACTTCCTGATAACGCTACTGAGGGAAGTTGGTTTTTCTCACTTTTACTTCAGAAAGTGAGCGATTTACTAGAACCAGATCAGCGTTTGATTATTGCGATTGATGGGTGCGATAGCATCGACCTCAACAACCAATCCCCAGACTCAAATCTATTTTACCTTCCTAGATATCTCCCAGAGCGGGTTTATTTTCTCCTCACCCGTCGCCCCTTCAAGAGCGAAAAATCTGGTTTATTAATCGAAACACCTGCTCAAATTTTGGATTTAGAAGCATATTCCGAAGAAAACCGAGAAGATGTGCAGACATATATACAAGAATATATTTCAGTCACACCCTGTTTTTTTAAAAACGCTGGGTGGATAACCAATGACTCTATCAGCGAACAAGAATTCTGCCAACAGTTAATACAACAGCTAACAGTCAAGAGCGAAAACAATTTCATGTATCTCAACCATATCTTAAAAGCAATCTCCCAAGGTTTTTATCCTGATAGCGAAAGCGTGGCGTTAGCCATACCCTTCCAATTTGAACCACTCCCTCCAGGGTTAGAAGCGTATTACAAAAATCATTACCAGCGCATCAAGGGTAAGGGTTTGTCTTCAGTTGGATTAGCTGTATTAAAATGTCTAGCACAGCTTGTGCAACCCCTTTCAGTAGAATTAATCGCCCAAATGGTTGATGAAGATGAGTACGAAGTAGAAAAAGTGCTGGAAAATTGGCTGGAATTCTTACATCAGGAAATGAGAGGAGAAGAAATCTTTTATAGTTTGTATCATACCAGCTTTGCGAACTGGTTAGACAAGCAACTATAGCACTTGGTGGTGTTGCGTGCAATACACATTGACTGCACCCCACCCCTTTATCCCCTCCCCGCGAGTTCGGGG
>NZ_QMEA01000245.1 GCF_012912105.1 Brasilonema sp. UFV-L1 | reverse complement strand
TCTCCCCATCGCCCCTCATCCCCCCCTCCTCTTCTCTGGGTTGGTACTGGAAATTGTTGTCGATGATGACTTCGATGAAGCTGAAGCTGAGACTTTCAAAAATCAACCTTCCAAACAAGAAGAATCAATATCAGATATCTCTGTTTGTTTACCTGTGGTTGCAAAAATTACGGAATCGTTACCAGTTCCGCAACTGCATTTACCACCAGGCGAACTCATTTCCGGGAAATCTGTAAGGATACGCGTACAGTTAGCGAAAGCATTTCCTCAAGTGGTTGTGAAGTTATGGATTGAGGATTGTCAGACTCGTTGGTTGATAGATGATCCACGTTGGTTGACAAATTTACTACCTAACTCTGCTGGAGGGTTGGAAGAAGTCACTCATCTGATTGTTCCTTTTGGGTGTCTGGAAATTCGCTTAGAGGCGATCGCCCTAAACACAGTGACTCAGCAAGAAAGCGACAAAATCTCTATCCAACGAAGTGTGATTCCTCCGGGTTTACCCACCTTACAGCTAAACGAAGTTTTCGGTATCTGAATAATCTTTTTTTGAACGGTGCTGTGTTAAAAATCTTTAGATTTTGAAAAATCAAGCAGGATTTGCAGTAAGCTCATTTTGAATTGTCGTTTGATTTAATAGGAATCTTATGTACACAGCTTCACTTTTGCCTCACGTCTTCATGTACGCAGCGTCATATCTGTCTTCTATCTTCGTTCCAGTCATTGGTTGGGTTGTTCCAATCACAACATTTGCGTTTTTGTTGTTATACATTGAACGCGACGATATTGCCTAAATTCATCAACCGCTACTTAATCACATAAAAATTGAGCGCCCATCTTGTCAAGACGGGCGACTTTTTTATGCTGATAATTTCCAAAGGATTTTTCAACCAATTATCAGTTATCAGTTACCAGTTCTCAAGTAACTGATAACTGTTCATTTACATTGGAGCACCGAGTCCGGCATACGATCCATAAAAGAAAATACCGACAACGGTAATGACGCCTAAGCCTGCGATTGTCGCGACAATCCACAGAGGAATTCTACCACTTCCAGACACTGCTTTTTCTCCTCTCTTCGCTCAAAAAATTAGTGACAAAGTTAAAAAATAAGCTTCGCTCAATAGCCGTTCTTCCAGTTAGTTAAAGAAGTAACTGGAAAACAGAATACCTAGAACGAAAACGAGTAGCAGTCCCAGGTAAAGGGAAGTTCGGTTCAGTTCAACTGGCTGATTATTGGGATTAGGACTTCTTTCCATGATTTTCTCCTAACGTTGTATGAACTGCATCGCAGCGATCGCGCCCAAAAAGAATATGGTTGGGACAGCTAGAGTGTGAACTGCCAGCCATCTGACTGTAAAAATTGGATAAGTAACTGGTTGATTGACGTTATTTCCGCTAGTCATGATTGTTTCAAACTACTTTGTGTTACTAAACTCTTGTACTTGTTGTTTTGCTTCAAAACGATTATTCACAATTGGCAATTCTTGCCGTGTTTGTGTGTAATACTCATTGGGGCGAGGTGTACCAAACACATCGTATGCCAAGCCAGTGCTGACAAATAACCAACCCGCAATAAACAGTGCTGGAATGGTGATGCTGTGGATTACCCAGTAACGAACGCTCGTAACAATGTCCGAAAATGGACGCTCTCCAGTAGTACCTGACATTTATATCGCTACCTTCACAAAGATTGTTATTGAGATCATTATCCTACAAAGTTAAGAAAGAGTTACACGTCGTAACCTCTTTCTCAGAATTATAAGATGAATACTTAAGCGGCTTCTGATTTAGTTGCACCGGCAATACTGGGATTATATTTGAGTAAAACACCGCGATCGCCAATCACAAATCCCTTTTCTGGACTCAGAAAAACAATTTTGTAAAAATTAGCGGGAACATCTTCAACATCACGGTCTTTTTCCCAGGTTTTCCCACCATCGGGACTCCGCAACAAATTACCGCTACCGCCACTGATCCAAATTTCATTCGGTGTGCGATAAGCCAAATCTAGTAAGCCCCAACTGGTAGACAATTCTGGATATTGAACTTCCAACCATTCTTCTGGGTTAGCTGAGTCGCTAAATTGTATTTGTCCACCTCGTGCTAACATCCACATTTGTCCACTTTCGGTAAATCCCATATTTTCTACGCGTCGGGAACTATTTCGGTTATGGGGTACCCAAGCATTTAATCCTGGTTCCCAAGTTGAGTAGAAGTTACCCTTTGCAGAAACAGCAACATATTTGCCTTCTGGAGAACGTTCTATATTCCGAACCACACCAACGGCTTGTTCTACCTGCCCTTTCCAGTTTTTTCCGCCGTCTGTGGTTCTGTAGATTGCTCCGACATCGGTTGCTATTTCAGCTGTGTTTTCTCCGAGTGCCAAAATAGTCACGGGATTGCCTGGTAGCTTTTCACTCAGAGGAATACGAGACCAGGAACGACCTTCATCAGTGCTGTGCAAAAGTAGAGAAGGTTCTCCAGCTATCCACCCGTCTTTACCTGCAAAACTGACAGTGTTAAAACGGTACCTTTGGTCATCCAGTTTTAATTCCAGAGGCTGCCAAGTTGCACCACCGTCTTTTGTTTCCAAAAGAGTCGCATTGCTACCGACTAAGAACCCATGCTGAGGGTCATCTGTAAAAGCGATATCCAGTAGTTTAGCATCTGATGGGACAGCAATCACTTCCCAAGGATTGTAGCTAGTCGAAGGGACGTTACTACAACCAACACACATCAGGATGACCACGAACAAAGCGAGTGTTCGTTGGCAAATTTTCACAATTGGAAGCATCTGTATCTGTTAGTTTTTTTTTGTGAATTTGTGAATTTGTGTATGGGTTTGATGTCAAAAGTGCATCTTATCTTAAGCCGTAGAGGCTTATAAAAAACAAAAAGGCAAGAGCCAGAGCACCAAAAATCAGAATATTCTTTTGTCCTGGTGTGAGGGTATTAACACCTAAACCAAAGTTTAGATTTTCTTCAAAGCCGGATGCTTTGCCAGCAGGACCAATGTTTGTAAAAGCAGTCTTTTTTGCACCGCAAACTGGACAGCGCCAAGTAGAAGGTATTTCTCCAAAAGCTGTCCCTGGGGCAATGTCATGCTTGTCGTCCCCTTTCTGAGGTTCGTAAACGTAACCGCAAGAACGGCACTCATAACGGTCTGGGGCGGTTGTCGCAACAGTTTGTTCGCTCATGGCTATCGGCGTCCGTGAGAGGCAAATCTTAAATATACGTTAAAAATTATGACATAAGTGTAAGGTTTTTCTATCTTGAGCAAAAACGAATCAAATCATCTCCAGTTGTGTTTCTTGAGATTCAAAAAAGTCAAAAAGATATAATGTAAAAGAAAGTTACCCCAAAAGGTATGCCTATGGCGTTAGCCACGGCGATCGCCAGTTGTCTGCCTTCGAGTTATCCTCAAAGCAGTACTGGTCTGGTCAAACTTATTAGCACCCATTCGCGGTAGAAACTCATTGTGTTTGTTCTCAGCGGTTACGAGTATCTTTTAGGCTTCCTATTTATCTGTAGCCTAGTACCTGCCCTCGCTCTATCAGCGTCCAAGCTCCTGCGACCCAGCGGTCGCAACCCAGAACGGCGCACCACATATGAATCCGGCATGGAACCCATCGGTGGAGCCTGGATTCAGTTCAACATTCGCTACTATATGTTCGCGCTGATCTTTGTCATCTTTGATGTCGAGACTGTATTTTTGTATCCTTGGGCGGTTGCTTTCCACCGTCTTGGGCTATTGGCATTTATTGAAGCGCTAATTTTTATCGCAATTCTTGTCGTTGCCCTAGTATACGCATGGCGTAAAGGAGCTTTGGAATGGTCTTAGATACTAACATAGAGCAGCAGAAAGAAGGCATTCTCAACCCGATTTCGCGTCCTACAGTAACCCAAGAGTTATCAGAAAACGTTATTCTGACGACGGTTGATGACCTTTACAACTGGGTACGGCTTTCTAGCCTTTGGCCAATGCTGTTTGGTACCGCTTGCTGCTTTATTGAGTTTGCAGCTTTGATTGGTTCCCGATTTGATTTTGACCGCTTTGGTTTGATTCCCCGTTCTAGCCCCCGTCAAGCTGATTTAATTATTACCGCAGGCACAATTACCATGAAGATGGCACCTCAGCTTGTCCGTCTTTATGAGCAAATGCCAGAACCAAAGTACGTGATTGCTATGGGCGCTTGCACGATTACTGGCGGTATGTTCAGCGTAGATTCCCCTTCAGCTGTACGCGGAGTCGATAAACTAATTCCAGTGGACGTTTACTTACCAGGTTGTCCGCCACGTCCAGAAGCAATTATTGACGCAATTATCAAGCTGCGGAAGAAGATCGCAAATGATTCGATGCAGGAGAGGAGTCGGATTACGCAAACTCACCGCTACTACAGCACCACTCACAGCCTCAAGCCTACAGAGCAAATCCACACTGGTCAGTATTTGCGGTCTGAGTCTCGCGTCGTACCACCGAAGGAATTGACAGAGGCGATCGGTTTACCCGTCCCACCTGCTCTTTTGACTCAAAAGGTACAAAAGGAGGAAACTAACCGTGGCTGAAGAATCGAAAGAAGAATCGAAACCAGTACCAGCAGAGGAAAAGTCACTGGTTAAGGCGGGTGTAGTTTCCCAGTGGTTATCAGAAAATGGTTTTGACCACGAGTCCCTAGAAGCTGATCACGCTGGTGTAGAGGTTATTAAAGTCGAGCCAGATTTTCTGCTTCCACTTTCCACTGCACTGTATGCTTACGGGTTTAACTACCTCCAGTGTCAAGGTGGAATTGATTTGGGACCAGGACAGCAGTTGGTTAGTATGTATCACTTGATAAAAGTGAGCGATAATGCTGACCGTCCTGAGGAAGTGCGTCTCAAAGTATTCCTACCACGGGAAAATCCTAGAATCCCATCTGTGTACTGGATTTGGAAGACAGCAGATTGGCAAGAACGCGAGTCCTACGATATGTTCGGCATTGTCTACGAAGGACATCCAGACTTGAAGCGGATTTTAATGCCAGAAGATTGGGTAGGTTGGCCGTTACGTAAGGATTACGTGTCGCCTGACTTCTATGAGTTGCAGGACGCTTATTAGATCAAGCGTATCTTATCCTTAGCCCCTCTTTGCGATTTGTCGAAGAGGGGCTAGGAACTGTAACTTAATATCTAG